>NZ_JBHSHD010000014.1:0-3664 GCF_042652785.1 Dokdonella ginsengisoli
GCGCAGCGGCGACACGCTCAGCGGCATCGCCGCGCAGAACGGCGTCTCGCTGTCCTCGCTGATCGCGGCCAATCCGCAGATCAAGAATCCGAACTTGATCTACCCGGGGCAGACCGTGCACATCCCGGGCGGCGGCGCTTCGCCGTCGGGCTCGCAAGGGACGTCCGGCTCGCAGGGAACGCCGGGCAGCAGCGGAGTGAACGGCCCGTCGGACGTGAAGGGCGTCAACAGCAGCCAGAGGCTCGCGGACTCGGCCCGCGCGGCGGCGATGGGCATGGGCGGCTACCAGTCGCAGGGCCTGTGCGCGACCGGCGTGAGCCGCGCGATCCAGAACACCTACGGCATCAAGGTGTGGGGCAACGGCAACCAGATCGACGATAACCTGCCGCGCGACAAGTTCAAGCAGATCAACATCCCGTTGTCGGAAGCGCTGAAGATCCCCGGCCTGGTCCTGACCTGGGAGCACACGTCGACCTCGCTCGGAGCGAAGTACGGCCACACCGCCATCACGCTCGGCGACGGCCACAGCTCGGCGTCGGACTTCATCGAGCGCAATACGCTGGCCGGCGACGCCAGCCGCACCGGCCTGAAGATCTTCATGCCGCTCTGACGCGAATCCGTCGCGTGTCGGGAGAACGGCTCGATCACTGCGGTGATCGGGCCGTTCTTCTTTGCAGCGTCCGCGACGACGCGTGGTCGCCGGCTCAGGCGACCGAACGCAATTCCGGCAGCGCGCAGTCGTCGATCATCGCGCGCAGCGCCGGATGGCGGATCTCGAACACCTCGAATACGCCGGCCGCGCGCAGGTACGGCACCCGGCGCAGCAGTTCGTCTTCGCACAGGCGGCGTTCGTGTTCGTCGTCCTCGGCGGCCAGCGCGCGCTGCGCCAGGGCGACGAATTCCTCGACCCAGATCAGTGCGGCGAAAGCCGTGCCGCGATCGGCGGCGGGCGTGGATTCGAGGTCCGGAGCATGCAGGGAACGAATCGGAATGGGCGTATTCATGGTCTTCTTCTATACCGTCCGGACGGTACAGTATATACTCCGAATTTCTCCGTCAACCCGGCTTTCGCATGTCCCCCAAGCCCAGCGCGCGTGAACGCATCCTCGAAGCTGCCGAGCAGGTCGCGATCGAGGTTGGCGCGGGCAACCTGACCCTCGATGCGGTCGCGCTCGCCGCCGGCGTCAGCAAGGGCGGCCTGCTCTACCACTTCGCGAACAAGGAAGCCCTGCTCAAGGGCATGGTCGATCGCCACATGGACCAGGAAGCCGCGCGCGTCGCCGAGCTGCACGCCAGGCTCGGCGGCAAGCCGTCGAGCTATCTGCGCGCCTTCATCGAAGCGGCCATGCAGATGAGCGGCAAGGACCTGCACTCGCCGGCCGTGTCGCGCTCGTTCCTGGCGGCGGCGGCGAATTTCCCCAGCCTTCTGGAGCGGCCGCGCCGCGAGATCGGCGAGCATTTCGAACGCCTGCGCAAGGCCGGCGGGAATTTTCCGCTCGCCGCCATCGTCAGCCTCGCCCTGGACGGCCTCTACTTCAGCGAGATCTTCGAGTTCTCCGTGCTGAGCCCGGCCGAACGCGACCGCCTCGCCGCGGAACTGCTCGCGCTCGCCGACCAGGCGGGCGAAGGCTGAGCGACTTCCCTGCTTCACCGGCGGACTCGACCCGCCGGCACACGCAAGCCTGACAAGCCGGGTTCGACCTGCGACCATCGCCGCTTTCCGCTGCAAGGAACCGTGCGCATGTCCGACCACTACGCGATCCGCCGCGACGTCGGCCCCTGGGCCCTGATGCTGACCGGCCTCGGCTCGATCATCGGTTCGGGCTGGCTGTTCGGCGCCTGGCACGCGGCGCAGCTGGCCGGCCCCGGCGCGGTCTGGGCATGGGTGATCGGTGCGGCGGTGATCACGACGATCGCGCTGACCTACGCCGAACTCGGCGCGATGTTCCCCGAATCCGGCGGCATGGTGCGCTACGGCCACTACTCGCACGGCTCGCTGGTCGGCTTCATCGCGGCGTGGGCGAACTGGATCGCGATCGTTTCGGTGATTCCGGTCGAGGCCGAGGCCTCGGTGCAGTACATGGCTTCCTGGCCGTACGCGTGGGCGCAGGGCCTGTTCGTGAACCACGAGCTGACCCCGCCCGGCCTCGGCATCGCGGCGGTGCTGGTGATCGTCTACTTCCTGGTCAACTACTGGAGCGTGAAGCTGTTCGCCAAGACCAACAGCGCCATCACGCTGTTCAAGCTGGTGGTGCCGGCGGCGACCGCGATCGCGCTGATCTCGACCGAATTCCATCCCGAGAACTTCCACGTCGGCGCCACCGGCGGCACGCACGCGATCAGTCTGTCGGCGATCCTGACCGCGGTCGCGATCAGCGGCATCGTGTTCAGCTTCAACGGCTTCCAGAGCCCGGTGAATCTTGCCGGCGAAGCGCGCGATCCGGGCCGCAGCGTGCCGTTCGGCGTGCTCGGCTCGATCGCGCTGGCGACCGTCGTCTACGTGCTGCTGCAGATCGGCTTCCTCGGCGCGGTGAACCCGGCCGCGATCGCCGAGCACGGCTGGGCCGGCCTGTCCTACAGCTCGCCGTTCGCGCAGCTGGCGCTGGCGATCAACCTGAACTGGCTGGCGCTGCTGCTCTACGCCGACGCGTTCGTCAGCCCGAGCGGCACCGGCATCACCTACACCGCCACCACCGCGCGCATGATCTACGGCATGGAGCGCAACGGCACGCTGCCGAAGGTGTTCGGCCGCATCCATCCGGTCTACGGCGTGCCGCGGCCGGCGATGTGGCTGAACCTGGCGGTGTCGTTCGTGTTCCTGTTCTGCTTCCGCGGCTGGGCGACGCTGGCTGCGGTGATCTCGGTGGCCACGATCATCTCGTACCTGACCGGCCCGATCAGCGTGATGACGCTGCGCCGCACCGCGCCGAACCTGCATCGTCCGTTCCGCCTGCGCGGGCTGCCGTTCATCGCCCTGCTTGCGTTCGTGTTCTCGACCGAACTGCTGTACTGGGCGAAGTGGCCGCTGACCGGCGAGATCATCCTGCTGGTCGCGGTGGCGCTGCCGATCTACGTCTACTACCAGGCGCGCGCCGGCTGGCCGGACATCCGGCGCCAGCTGCAGGGAGCCTGGTGGCTGATCGTCTACCTGCCGGTGATCGCGGCGCTGTCCTACGTCGGCAGCACCGAATTCGGCGGCCTGGGCTGGATGCCGTTCGGCTGGGATCTGCTGATCGTGGCCGCGATCGGCGCCGCGTTCTACTTCTGGGGCATGCGTTCGGGCTGGCGCACGCCGGCGATCGAGGCCGTCGACGCGGCCGCGGCGCCGGCGCGACCCTGAGACCCCCAACCCTAGCTAGGGCAGACCCTAGCTAGGGCATGCACGGATGGGCACTGCGGAAAGGAGGTGGTGACATTACGGATGTCGTAATCCGCTTCCTCTCTGAAGAGGCTCGCCATGTCCGTCAGTGCCGTCTCCGGTAATCGCGCCCTCGCCGCGCAGAACAGCAGCAGCAACGACTACACGATCCAGCGTGGCGACACGCTGTCGAAGATCGCGAGCCAGAACGGCGTGTCCGTCCAGGACCTGCTCGCCGCCAATCCGCAGATCCGCAATCCGGACGTGATCTACCCGGGCCAGTCGCTGTCGATTCCCTCCGGCGGC
>NZ_JBHSHD010000015.1:0-128005 GCF_042652785.1 Dokdonella ginsengisoli
GGCGCCGCGGCCGGCGCGGTGGCGGCCGGCGGCGTCGTTCCCGCCGCCGGCGTGGCCGCTGCTGCCGGTGCCGCCCGAGTCTGCGTGCGCGCTGCCGCGGCCGCCTGCTGCTGCGCCTGCAGCTGCTGCTCGCGCTCGACCTGCTTCTTCTTCGCGTCCAGCTTGCTGCGCAGGATCGTCAGGCTGTAGTTGCTCGGATCGGCCTTGGCGAGCAGGCCGATGATGCGGCCGGCCTCGTCGTAGTTGCCCTGGTTGATCTGATCCTCGGCGCTGCCGGTGGCGAACGGGAACAGCTCGCGCACCGCCTCGATCGCGCCGGTGTCGTCGGGCTGCTTGGCCATGATGGCCAGATAGAACTCCAGCGCGTTGTTGCCCGGCGGCGCGACCATGCGGTTTTCGCTCATCGCACCGCGCGCCGCACGGTAGAGCTGGTCGACGCTGAGTTCGGCCGCGACCGGCGCGACGGTGTCGCCGCTCGCCGCCGCCTCCGGAGTGGCCGGAGCCGTCGCCGGCGAAAACTGCGATGCCCCCCGCTGCTGGATGACCCACCATGCGCCGGCGGCGATCAAGGCCGCGAGAATCAGGATCAGCACCGCCTGCAGCGCCGAAATGGCACCGCGCATGCGGCCACGATCGAAATCCGCCCCTTTCCCCCGCTTCTGCGATTCAAACGGCTTGTTGCTGCTCCCCGACATCTTTCGCCCCCTGTGGCTGGATGTATATCGGCACGACGCCCCCGTTCGGTCACAGAAATATAACGCAGATCACACAAAGCGCAGCAGGTCTGCCTGCGGCGGGCGGCCGGCTCCGGGGCGAATGAGGGAAGTGATTGTTCAGACTGGCGCGACTAAGCTCGATTCGGCGCCGCCTGTGCGAGCCCGTGTTTCTCGGGCAGCGACGGCGCCAAGGGTTCGAGTTCCGCCATCACGATCGAGGAGGAGTCCATGGCTAGCGTACGCGAAGTGAAGCAGAAGCTGGACGAAGCCGGCGCCGACGCCGTCGACGCCGCGAAGGAAGACGTCGAACATCTGCGCGGCGAGCTGCATCGCCTGCGCGAGAAGCTGCGCGCGAACGGCGCGCGTCTGGAAGACGAACTGCGCGATGCCGGCGATCGCCTCGCCGGTGGAGCCAAGCAGTTCGGCGCCGCCGCCGCCGAGCAGATCCGCGAACATCCGCTCGCCGCGTTCGGCGTCGCGTTCGCCGCGGGCATCGTGATTTCGCGCCTGCTGCGCAGTCGCTGATGGACGCCCCGGACGCTGCGGATCCCGCGGCGGCCCAGGCGCCGCCGCCGCAGCCGGACGTGCTGACCGCGGCGAGCGGCGCGTTCGCCGAGGCGATGCGCGTCGCGGAAGCGGCGCTGGCGCTGCTGCGTGCCGAGCTGCGGCTCGCACGCAGCAGCGCGCTCGCACTGGTCTGGCTCGGGTTCGCCCTGGTGTTCCTGGGCGTGGGCGCCTGGCTCGCGACCAGTGCGGCGATCGCCGCCGGCGTCTACGAACTCACCGGCAACCTGTTCTACGGCATCGGCAGCGTCGCGCTCGCCAATCTGATCGGCATCGCGCTGGTCCTGCTCGCGATGCGCGGCTGCTGGCGCGACCTGACCATGCCGCGCACGCGCCGCGTGCTCGGCCAACTGACGGATCGGCGACATGAGTCTGCTTGAACGCCGGCGCGCGGCCGCGCGCGCCGAACGCGAACTGCAATCGGCGCGCGACCGCTGGAGCTCGCGCACGCAGGCGTTGCGCGAACGCGTCGCGCGCCATCGCGAAGCCTGGCTGCTTGGCGGCGGTTTCGGTGCCGGCTTCGTCGCCGGCCTGCTGCCGCTGCGCGGCATGGCCAGCGCGTGGCGGCTGCTCAACGGGGCGGCGGCGCTGGCGCTGCGCTCGCCGCTCGGCGCGATGCTGATCCAGGCGGCGACACGACACATCGAGCGCCGGCCCGACGACGCGGATCCCGACGCCGCGACGCGCACGCGCTGACCGCGCCGGGCGCACGCGCTCGACGGATTCGTTCGGAAGGGGATTTCGGGGAGAGGAAGCCGCGGCGGGAGCGAAATACTCTCCCTGCGCTGGGCAACCGCAGGGAGAGAAATTCGGATTGCGGACTACGTGTTGCTTGAGTGAAGCGACTACGTATTGCTCGATTGAAACGTGTTACGGCATTGCTTGCTGCTGTCGGCTCCGCACCAGACTCCGGGGCGGAGCCGCAGCGATCATCGGCGCACCAACGACGTGGCCGATTCGAAGGCAGGCCTTACTTGGCCTTCTTGGCAGCCTTCTTGACGACCTTCTTGGCAGCCTTCTTGGCGGCCGGCTTCTTCGCGGCGCCCGTCTTGCGAGCGGTGGCGGTCTTCGCCTTGGCCGTCGTCTTCTTCACCACCTTCTTGGCGGCTTTCTTGGCGGCGGGTTTCTTCTTTGCAGCTGCTTTCTTCATAGCCATATCGCGTCTTAGCTCCTCGTCAGTTGGCAGTGGTTGCCCAGTAAAAGCGTGAAGGAATGCTTCGCACAGCAGATCGCTGTTGGTGGCGTGGCGCAGATTTGCTACCTGGCGCCGGGTCCGTTCGTCGGACAAAAGTTTCAACACGTGGAAAGGAACCGACACCGTAATCTTCTTCACCGCCCCGGCTTTGGTGCCGTGCTCAATGTAAGGGTCGATGAAGCGAGTTGCAGTCATGATTCCTTTATTCGTTTGTCACGCCGGCGCAGAAGCTATTACTGTCGTTCGCGCGTGTCAACAAATTTCTGAGGGGAAACAAGCAGTTCCTACGTGACTGCTAGCGGTCCGAAAATGCCCTTCCCGGCCCCTCCGGAACCACTTCAGCCGGGACCCTATCCCGGGACGTTTAGACGTATGGACGTCCAAATAGATTCATTGACATGAATCGGCAAAACCCCCGAAAAACCCAGTCCTGGCGCGGTTTTCCGGACTTCCCTCCAGCATCGGCGAATGCACGCGCGCGAACGCGATCGCGACGGATCGCGTGATCGAAGTCGCGACGGGGCACCTCACGGCGGAGGCGCCGGCGGTTCCGCAACGGCGAATAAACGAAAGAAAAAAATCTTGCCGGCGGACCGGCGCGCGATCGCGCTCGCCGGAAAATCCGCCCGGACGGACCTCGCCTTCGCCGCCTCGTCGCTCGCGCAAAACCGGAGATCGGAACGATCGCCGCGTCGACGGATTTCGATCGACGACGAAGCACGTCTCGCGTTCGCGTCGATCGCAACGACGCCTTCGCGACGACGACGAGGAAGGGGACGCGGGTCGTCGCGCATGCGCTCGCGATACGGGCGTCTGCACGTCGCTGCGCGCGAGACGCGCCGACCGCTGCGTGCGTGATCATGCACAAACGAAAGGGCGCGCCGAGGCGCGCCCTTCGTCACCGCCGTGCAGCGGGCGGATCAGTGATCTTCGTTTTCGATCAGCTCGGCGTAGGCGTCCGGATCGAGCAGTTCTTCCTGCTCCTCGGCGAGGTTGTCCGGCTTGATCACGAAGATCCAGCCGTCGCCGTAGGCGTCCTCGTTGATCGTCTCGGGCTTGTCCGGCAGCGCATCGTTGACCGCGACGATCTCGCCCGACACCGGCGCGTAGACGTCGGAAGCGGCCTTGACCGATTCGACGACGGCGACCGCGTTGCCGGCCTTGACCGTGTCGCCAACGCTGGGCAGTTCGACGTAGACGAGGTCGCCGAGCAGGCCCTGCGCGTGGTCGGAGATGCCGACCGTGACGGTGCCCTTGTCTTCGACGCGCGCCCACTCGTGGGACTTCATGAATTTCAGATCGCCGGGAATCTCTTGCATGGCTGGGGTCCTTGGGTTCGGCTGCGCCGCTCGGCGCGGATTCTATCTTGAGAAGCGCGGCGATGGACGGCCGCGGGGGATCTTCCGGAACGGACGTCCGCAGGCGCTGCGGACGTCCGGGGCGCGGCGATCCGGGAAGGATCGCGGCCGGTCAGATGCCTTCGATCGCCTTGCCGTCGCGCACGAACGGGTACTTCACGACGCGCACCGGCACGAGCTTGCCGCGGATGTCCGCCTGCAGCGTTCCGCTCGCGCCGGCCGGCACGCGCGCGAACGCGATCGACTTGCCGAGCGTCGGCGAGAAGCTGCCGGACAGGATCTCGCCGTCGCCCGCCGGCGTGACGACGCGCTGGCCGTGGCGCAGGACGCCCTTCTCGTCCATGACCAGGCCGACCATGACGGCGTGACCGCCGGCGGCCTTCTGCTTCTCGAGCGCATCGCGGCCGATGAAGTCGCGGCCTTCGTCGAGGGCGACCGTCCAGCCGAGGTTCGCCTCCCAGGGCATCACCGCTTCGTCCATGTCCTGGCCGTAGAGGTTCATGCCGGCTTCCAGGCGCAGCGTGTCGCGCGCGCCGAGCCCGGCCGGAGCGACGCCGGCGTCCTTCAGGCGGCTCCACAGGTCGACCGCCTGCGCTTCCGGCACGACGATCTCGAAACCGTCCTCGCCGGTGTAGCCGGTGCGCGCGATGAACAGGCCGTCGCCTTCGACCGCCGCGAATTTGCCGACCTTCTCCGCCTTGGCACGGGTCTGCGGCGACAGCAGGCCGAACACCTTCGCGCGCGCGTTGGGGCCCTGCACCGCGATCATCGCCAGTTCCGACCGCTCGGCGACATCCACCTCGAACGCGCGCGCCTGCTCCTGGATCCACGCCAGGTCCTTCTCGCGCGTCGCCGCGTTGACGACGACGCGGAAGAAATCCTCGGCGAGGAAATAGACGATCAGGTCGTCGATCACGCCGCCGCTGGCGTTCAACATGCACGAGTACAGGGCCTTGCCCGGAACCTTGAGCTTGTCGACGCTGTTGGCCAGCAGGTGGCGCAGGAACTCGCGCGTGCGCGCACCGCGCAGGTCGACGACGGTCATGTGCGAGACGTCGAACATGCCGGCGTCGCGCCGCACCGCATGATGCTCCTCGATCTGCGAGCCGTAGTTCAGCGGCATGTCCCAGCCGCCGAAGTCGACCATCTTGGCGCCGAGCGCGCGGTGGCTGTCGTTGAGGATGGTCTTCTGCGTCATCGGTCGGGCGCTTGCGGAAAAAGGGGTCGCATTATCCTCGGAAGGACCACCTTTTGTCGCCCACGGCCGCGCCGGTGCGGCAATGCGAACCGGCGAGCAGACCCCTGTCGCGAGACTGCGCTATAAGCGCCGACGCAGAACTTCCTCTGCAATCGCAACGGGAGCATGGTCATGACGTTCCGCTATGTCTGTCTCGCGTTTTCGTTCTCCCTCGTCGCCGCGGCGCACGCCGCGGGCGACTCCCCCGCCGCTCCGGCGTCGTTGTCCGCCTCGTCCGCCGAGGCGGCGCAGGCGATGCGCGAAAGCACTCGCCAGAGCTATCTCGGCGACCAGAGCGCCGCTCCGAAAGCCGCCGGCCAGGATCGCACCGCCACCGATTCGCCGCTGGTTCCGTTCGCCTGGAACGAGCAGGCGATCCGCGTCACCGACGGCACGGCCTTCGGCGCCGCGATCGCCGCGTCGGGAAACATCGTCTTCATCGGTGCGCCGTCGACGAGCAGCTACCAGGGCGTCGCCTACGTGTACCAGCGCTCGAGCCTGTGCAGCATCGCGGGCGTGTGCGCGTGGGAGCAGAAGCAACGGCTGGTGGCCGGCGACGCCGCGCCCTATTCGCAGTTCGGCGGCGCGGTCGCGTTCGACGGCACCACCGCCTTCGTCGGCGCGGGGGCGGCGACCGTCGACGGACAGCTGAACCGCGGCGCCGTCTACGTCTTCTCGCGCGGCGACACGCGCACGTTCGGACAGGTGCAGAAGCTGGTCGCTCCGGACGGCCAGCCGGAGGACTGCTTCGGCAGGTCGGTGGCCGTCGCCGGCGACGACGCCCTGGTCGGCGCGCCGTTCTGCAGCGGCACCAACTACGTTCTCAACGGCCACGGCGCGGTCTATCGCTACCGCAGGGGCACCGACGGCGTGTGGACGATCGCGCAGAAGATCGTCGCCAGCGACGGCGGCTTCGCCGAGAGCTTCGGCGGCGCCGTGGCGATCACCGCGGACACGGCGATGATCGGTGCCTCCAGCGCGTTCCAGTTCGGCTACTACGGCGTCGGCGCGGTGTACGTCTACAAGAAGCAGTGCTTCCCCGACGGCCGCTGCAATCCGGCCTGGCGGGAGGAGCAGAAGCTGATCGGAAGCCCCACCTCGACGGGCATGGAGTTCGGCGGCGCGCTCGCGTTCGACGGCACGACCCTGCTGGTCGGCGCGCAATGGGCACTCACCGGAGACGAGGGCCTGCCGCTCCAGCTGACCTCCGGCGCGGTGTACGCGTTCACCCAGACCGATGGCCGCTGGGTGCAGACGCAGCAGCTGCTGGCCAGTGATTCGTATCGCAACTGGCGCTTCGGCGCCTCGATCGCGCTCAACGGGACCACTGCGATCGTCGGCGCGACCGGCGTCGGCTGGCCGACCGCCTCGAAAGGCGCGGCCTACGCGTTCTCGCTGAGCAACGGCAGCTGGAGCGAGATCCAGAAACTGGAAGCCAGCGACGGCACGGCCAATGACGGATTCGGAGCCAGGATCGCCATCGCCGGTGCCGGAGCCGTGCTGATCGGCTCTCCGCAGGGTTTGAACAACAGCGGCCAGGGCACCGTGTACATCTACAAGCAGCCCTGAGCGGTGGCGCGATGCGGCGCGGAAGGCACGCGCCGCATCGCCTTTGACGAAACGGCGCGGCGTCCTCCACGGAGGGGACGCCGGATCGCCCGGCGCGGCGACGACCGGAAACGATCTACGCCGCGCGGCCGACGCGCTCGAGATACGGCTGCAGCGCCTGCATCTGCACGGCGGTGAACGCACGCCTGGGCAGCATCTGGAACAGCAGGTCGGACTGGTAGAGGAGAACGATGCGCTCGTTCTCCTTCTTCTTCAGGTAGGAATCCCAGGGCGTCGTGCCCTGCCCGAGGCGTCCGCGGATGGACATTCCTTCGTCGTCCCACGCCAGCTCGTAGGTTTCGTGCAGCGACTTCTGCTGGCCGAACATGCGGCGCGCCTTCCACGGCAGGTAGAACAGCCACGACAGCGCGTAGCAGACCAGCATGCCGATCGCCCCGCCGAGCACGCCGGCAGCGGCGACCGCGGGCCAAGCCGGCGGCAGGAAGAACAGCGCGATCGCCGCGACGGCGCCGGTGCCGACGCTGACCAGCAACCGCCGCGTCGACCATCGACCGTGCAGCTTCATCGCCGCGACGTAGTCGTCGGCGACGTAGTCGAGGCGGACCGGCGTCATCCGTTGCGCGATTCCACGCGCAGGGTCGTGCCGGAAACGGAAACGACCTCGACTTCGCTGCCGACCGGCAGGTCCGGGCCTTCGGCCAGCCATTCGCTGTCGCCGACCTTGACCCGTCCGCGACCGTTGACGATCGCCTCGGCCAGCACGAAGCGCTGGCCGACGAGCTGCGCGCCGCGCCGGTTCAGCAGCGGCTGGTCGTCACGCTGCTCGGCGACCGGACGGATGAACTTCCAGTAGACCAGGCAGGCCGCGATCGCGAGCAGGCCGAACAGCACCGCCTGCGCGATGCCGGGCAGTCCCGGCACGACCAGCGTGACCAGCCCCATCACGCCGGCGGCGATGCCGATCCACAGCAGGAAATAGCCCGGAGCGAGCATCTCCGCCGCGATCAGCACCAGCGCCAGCAGCCACCAGCCGTAATTGTTCACGAGGTTGTCCATGCGATTTCGCCTCGGCGTGGTTCGCTCAGCGCACCTGCGGCGGGGCCGGTCCGCGCGGTGCGGCCGCGCGCTTGGTTTCCTGATCGGACAGCGCGTTCTTCGCCAGCTCGGCGATGCCGGCCAGCGAGCCGATCACGCCGGTCGCCTCGACCGGCAGCAGCAGCATCTTCTGGTTCGGCGAATCGGCCATCGCCTTCAGCGCCTCGACGTACTTGTTCGCGACGAAGTAGTTCAGCGCGTTGACGTCGCCGCCGGCGATCGCCTGCGAGACGACCTCGGTCGCCTTCGCTTCGGCGGCGGCCAGACGCTCGCGCGCCTCGGCCTCGCGGAAGGCGGCTTCCTTCTGGCCCTCGGCGGCGAGGATCGCCGACTGCTTCTCGCCCTCGGCCTTCAGGATCGCCGCCTGGCGGAAACCCTCGGCCTCGAGGATGTTGGCGCGCTTCTCGCGCTCGGCCTTCATCTGCCGCGCCATCGAATCGACCAGGTCGCGCGGCGGCTGGATGTCCTTCAGCTCGATGCGCGTCACCTTCAGTCCCCACGGATGCGTCGCCTCGTCGACGACCTTGAGCAGCGCGGCGTTGATCTGGTCGCGCTTGCTCAAGGATTCGTCGAGATCGAGGCCGCCGAGCACGGTGCGGATGTTGGTCATCACCAGGTTGATGATGGCCAGCTCCAGCTGCGCGACCTCGTAGGCCGCCTTGGCCGCGTCGAGCACCTGGAAGAACACGATGCCGTCGACCTTGACCACGGCGTTGTCCTTGGTGATGACGTCCTGCGACGGCACGTCGAGCACCTGCTCCATCATGTTCATCTTGCGGCCGACGTTCTGCATGAAAGGAACCAGCAGATGGAAGCCCGGCGTCAGCGTGTGCGTGTACTTGCCCCAGCGCTCGACCGTCCATTCGTAGCCCTGCGGCACGATGCGCACGAGCTTGGACAGGCCGATCAGGATCACCGCGAAGACCGCGATCGTGACGATGCCGCTCAGACCCATGATGTTCTCCCCTCCTGGATGACGATGGCCGAGTATAAGCAAGTCGCATGACGCGCGCTCCGGCGAGTGCGCTACGCTGGCGCGAACGGCGGCGACGCAGGCGGACATCGATGAATGCGCGACCCGATGCCGGGACCGGCTCCCGCGGCGACCTGCTCGCGGCGCTGGCGCGCGTGCTGCCCGCCGATGCGCTTCTGCACGAGCGCGCCGACCTCAAGCCCTACGAATGCGACGGCCTGACCGCGTTCCGCAGCCTGCCGCTGGCGGTGGCGCTGCCGCGCACGGTGGCGCAGATCGAGGCGGTGCTGCGCACCTGCGCGCAGCACCGCGTCCCGGTCGTCGCGCGCGGCGCCGGCACCGGACTTTCCGGCGGTGCACTGCCGCTGGCCGACGGCGTCGTGCTCGGCCTGGCGCGCCTGAACCGCATCCTCGAAATCGATCCGCGCAACCGGCTGGCGCGCGTGCAGCCCGGCGTCACCAATCTGGCGATCTCGCAGGCGGCCGCGCCGTACGGCCTGTTCTACGCGCCCGATCCGTCCTCGCAGATCGCCTGCACGATCGGCGGCAACGTCGCCGAGAATGCCGGCGGCCTGCATTGCCTGAAGTACGGGCTGACCACGCACAACCTCCTGAAGATCGACGTGATCACGATCGACGGCGAACGCCTGACCTTCGGCAGCGACGCGCTCGACGCGCCCGGCTACGACCTGCTCGCCCTGATGACCGGGTCGGAAGGGCTGCTCGGCGTCGTCGTCGAGGTCACCGTGAAGTTGCTGCCCAAGCCGCAAGACGCGCGCCTGCTGCTCGCCGCGTTCGCCAGCGTCGACGCGGCGGCGAACGCGGTCGCCCGCATCATCCGCGCCGGCCTCGTGCCCGGAGGGCTGGAGATGATGGACCGCCCGGCGATCGCCGCGGTCGAAGCCTACGCGCCCTGCGGCTATCCGGCCGATGCGCAAGCCGTGCTGCTGTGCGAACTGGACGGCGTGGACGCCGAAGTGCTCGAGGAAGCCGCGCACGCCGAAGCGATCCTGCGCGAAGCCGGCGCCGACTCGGTCCGCGTCGCCGTCTCGGCCGAGGAGCGCGCCGCGGTCTGGTCCGGACGCAAGGCCGCGTTCCCGGCGCTCGGCCGCCTCGCGCCGGACTACTACTGCATCGACGGCAGCATTCCGCGCGGCCGGCTTCCGGACGTGCTGCGCGGCATCGCCGCGCTGTCGCGCGAGTACGGCCTCGCCGTCGCCAACGTGTTCCACGCCGGCGACGGCAACCTGCATCCGATCATCCTCTACGATGCCGCCGACGCCGGCGCGCGCGATCGCACCGAGCGCCTGGGCACGGCGATCCTCGCCCTGTGCGTGGAGGCCGGCGGCAGCGTGACCGGCGAGCACGGCGTCGGCGTCGAGAAGCTGGATGCGATGTGCGCGCAGTTCCTCGCTCCGGAAATCGAGCAGTTCCATCGCATCAAGCACGCGTTCGATCCGCACGGGCTGCTCAATCCCGGCAAGGCAGTGCCGACGCCGCGTCGCTGCGCCGAATTCGGCCGCATGCACGTGCATCGCGGCGCGCTGCCGTTCGCGCACCTGGAGCGCTATTGATGGGCGACGCCGACCGCAGCGCGGTGCTCGCCGAACGCGTGCGCGAGGCGATCGCCGACGCGACGGCGCTGCAGCTGCGCGGCTCGGGCAGCAAGGACTTCCTCGGCCATGCCGCGAACGGCGTGCCGCTGGACCTGCGCGACCACGCCGGCATCGTGCGCTACGCGCCGGACGAGCTGGTGCTGACCGCGCGCGCCGGCACGCCGCTGGCGCAGATCGAGGCCGCGCTGGCCGAGCACGGCCAGATGCTCGGCTTCGAGCCGCCGCACCACGGCGCCGGCGCCACCCTCGGCGGCACGCTCGCCGCCGGCTTGTCCGGGCCGCGCCGCGCCAGCGCCGGCGCGGCGCGTGACTTCGTGCTCGGCGTGCGCGTCCTCGACGGCCGCGGCCAGGTGCTGCGCTTCGGCGGCGAGGTGATCAAGAACGTCGCCGGCTACGACGTCGCGCGCCTGATGGTCGGCGCATTCGGCACGCTCGGCGCGATCCTCGAGGCGAGCCTGCGGCTGGTGCCCCGGCCGCGCGCGGAACGCACGCTGGCGCTCGAACTCGACGCGGATGCCGCGCTCGAGCGCCTGCGCGACTGGTCGCAGCGCCCGTTGCCCATCTCGGCCTCGGCGATCGACGGCGGCCGGCTGCACCTGCGTCTTTCCGGCGCCGACGCCGCCGTGCGCGCCGCCGCGAGCGAGATCGGCGGCGAGACGGTCGGCGACGGCGCGCGCCTTTGGCACTCACTGCGCGAGCAGACGCATGCGTTCTTCGCCGACCCGCGGCCGCTGTGGCGGCTGTCGGTCGCTCCGGCGACGCCGCTCGCGGATCTCGGCGGCCCGCAGCTGGTCGAATGGCAGGGCGCGCAGCGCTGGCTGACATCCGATGCCGATCCGGCGCGCCTGCGCGCCGCGGCCGCAGCGGGCGGCGGTCACGCCACGCGCTTCCGTGCCGGCGCCGACGGCACCGCCGTCGAACACGTGTTCCATCCGCTGCCGCCGCCGATGCTGGCCCTGCACCGGCGCCTCAAGGCGGAGTTCGATCCGCACGGCCTGTTCAACCGCGGCCGCCTGTACCCGGAGCTGTAGTGCATGCATACGCGCCTCGCCGACGCCCTGCAGGATTCGCCCGAAGCACTCGACGCGCAAGCCATCGTGCAGCGCTGCGTGCACTGCGGCTTCTGCCTCGCCACCTGCCCCACCTACCAATTGCTCGGCGACGAGCGCGACAGTCCACGCGGACGCATCGTGCTGATCCAGCAGCTGCTCGAAGGCGAACCGGCGAACGCGACGACGCGCACGCATCTGGACCGTTGCCTGGGCTGCCGCGCCTGCGAGACCACGTGTCCGTCGGGCGTGCGCTACGGCGCCCTGCTCGACTACGGCCGCGGCGTCGTCGAACGGCAGATGCGGCGGCCGCTGCATCAGCGCGTCTTGCGCGCGGCGCTGTTGCGCATCGTTCCCTCACGCGCGCGGTTCGATCGGCTGCTGCGCCTCGGCCGCGCGCTGAGGCCGTGGCTGCCGGCGGCGCTGCGCGCGCGGATTCCCGCACCCGCACCCGCCGTCGCCACGGTGCCCGAGCCGGCGACGCGGCGCATGCTCGTGCTGGATGCCTGCGCCGAAAGCGCCACGCCGAACACGCAGGCCGCGCTGCGGCGCGTGTTCGCGCGTTGCGGCATCGCGCTCGAAAGCGCAGCGGCCGCGGGCTGCTGCGGCGCGCTCGCGCATCACCTGGGCCGCCACGACGACGGGCTCGCCGCGATGCGCCGCAACGTCGACGCGTGGTGGCCGCGCGTGGAGAGCGGCGAGATCGAGGCGATCGTCGTCGCCGCCAGCGGCTGCGGCGCCACCGTGCGCGACTACGGCCACCTGCTGCGGCACGACGCCGGCTACGCGGCGAAGGCGCAGCGCATCGCCGCGCTCGCGCGCGATCCGGCGGAAATCCTGGCCGCGCAGGCGCACGACTGGATCGGCGGGCTCGGCCGCGGACGGCGCGTCGCCTTCCATGCGCCGTGCAGCCTGCAGCGCGGCGCGCCGCGGCACCTGCCGGCGCAGACCCTGCTGCGCGAAGCCGGCTACGAGCTGACGCCGGTCGCCGACGCGCACCTGTGCTGCGGCTCCGCCGGCAGCTACTCGATCCTGCAGCCGGAACTCGCCGACGCGCTGCGCGAGCGCAAGCTCGCCGCGCTCGAAGCCGGCGCACCGGAACTGATCGCCACCGCCAACATCGGCTGCCAGCTGCACCTGGCCGCCGGCAGCGCGCGGCCGCTGCGGCACTGGATCGAGCTGCTCGACGAAGCGTCGATGCGCCAGGCGCGCTGACTATCCGCGCTGCGGCAGCACGAAGGTGACCGTCAGCCCGCCGCCATCACGGTTGGCCAGCTGCACGCGGCCGCCGTGCGCCTCGGCGATCTCGCGCGCCAGCGCAAGGCCGAGGCCCGAGCCGCTGCGCTTGGTCGAATAGAACGGCAGCAGCGCGTTCGCCAGCACCGTCTCGCTCATGCCGGTGCCGCGGTCGCTGACGTCGATGCGCGCCTCGCGTGCGCTCTGTGCCACCGCCACCTCGATCGCGTCGGCGGGGCCGCCGGATTCGTGCGCGTTCTTGAGCAGGTTGATCACCACCTGCTCGACCTGGCCGCGGTCGAACTGCGCGGTCGTCGCCGGCGGCGCGCCGGCGATGCGGAACGGATAGTGGCGCGAAAGGCCTTCCAGGAACGGCCCCCACGCGACCGCCTCCGGCTGCGGGGTCGGCAGCTTGGCGAAGCGCGCGTAGCCTTGGATGAAATTCTCCAGGTGGCGCGTGCGCTCCTCGATGGTGTCGAACACGATGCGCAGGCGCGCGGCGTCGTTGCGCTGGACCAGTTCGCGGCCCGAATGCGACAGCGAGCGGATCGGCGCCAGCGAGTTGTTGAGCTCGTGGCTGATCACGCGGATGACCTTCTTCCAGGTCGCCACCTCCTGGCGCGCGAGTTCGCGCGTCAGCCGCTTCAGCTGGTACAGCCGGTGCGGCTTGCCCTGCAGCTTGAACACGCGCTGCGAGAGATGGAAGGTCTCGTCCTCGTGCTCGAACGGCACGCTGAACAGGCCGTCGCCGCCGCTGGCGATCGCGCGCGCCAACGGTGCCGGCGCGCTGGCGACGATCTCGTCGAAGCGCTCGCCGTTGAGCGAACGGCCGCCGTTGAGCAACTGCCGCGCGGCGAGGTTGGCGTAGACGACGTGGCCGCCGTCCTCGACCAGGACCAGCGCGGTCGGCGTGTTCTGCACCACCGTGTCGAGCAGCAGTTCGCGCTGGAAGAGATGCTGGCGTTCCTCGCGCAGCACGCGGCCGAGTTCGTTGTGCGCGCTGACCAGCTCGCCGACCTCGTCGCCGCGGCCGCCCTTGATCGAGAAGCTGAAGTCGCCGTCGCGGAACGCCACCACGCTGCCCGACAGCGCGCGGATCAGCGCCGCGACGGGCCGCGCCAGCAGGTGGGCGAACACCAGCGCGGGCAGCGCCAGCGCAAGCAGGGTCGCGCCCACGCCCAGCCACGGCGACGCCAGCCAGATCGTCGCCCACGCGCCCAGCACGGCCGCCGCGACGACGGCGGCGGCGAGCGCGGCGGCGAGTTTTCCTTCGAGCGAGAGCAGACGCATGGATGGGAGTCGGGAGTCGGGAGTCGGGAGTCGGGAGTCGGGAGTCGGGAGTCGGGAGTCGGGAGTCGGGGAAAGCTATCACCTCTTCCGCGGGCAGGAGAGAACCCGCCGGGACTCGATCCGGGGCCGCACCGCAGGCGCGGGGAAGCCAGGTCGCGGCATCGGGTTGCGATTGCTCTCGCGACGGCCTTCCACCGTCGCGGCACAAGGAGCCCTGCACGCCGGCAAGGAGCGCCGTCGCGAACGACGCGAACCACTCGGACCGGGAAGGATCGTTGCGGCTTCGCCGCCGACGATTTCCTATTCCCCGTTCCCGATTCCCATCTTCTCCATGCGCCGGTACAGCGCCTGGCGCGACAGACCCAGATCGCTCGCCGCCTGGCTGATCACGCCGCGCGCACTCTTCAACGCGGCCTCGATCGCTTCGCGATCAGGCTCGGCCTCCGACGCCACGCGGCCGTTGCCGCCGCGCAGTGCGGCCAGGCCCAGGTCCGTCGCGGTGATCACGCCGTCCTGGCACAGCAGCGCGGCGCGCTGGATCGCGTTCTTGAGTTCGCGCACGTTGCCCGGCCAGGTGTGCCTGGCCAGCGCGGTGCGCGCGCCTTCGTCGAACTGCGCCTGTCCGGCGAGGAAGTGCTCGGCCAGCGGCACGATGTCCTCGCTGCGCTCGGCCAGCGGCGGCAGGCGCAGCTCGATCACGTTGAGGCGGTAGTAGAGGTCTTCGCGGAAGCGGCCGTCGCGGATCATCGCCGGCAGGTCGGCGTTGGTCGCGCTGATCACGCGCACCTTCACCTGGCGCGTGCGGCTGGAACCGATCCGCTCGAACTGGCCGCTCTCCAGCACGCGCAGCAGCTTGGCCTGTCCGGCCAGCGGCAGGTTGCCGATCTCGTCGAGGAACAGCGTGCCGCCGTCGGCGACCTCGAAGCGGCCCTCGCGCGGCTTGTTCGTCGCGCCGGTGTAGGCGCCGGCCTCGGCACCGAACAGCTCGGCCTCGATCAGCTCGGACGGCAGCGCGCCGCAGTTGACGGTGACGAACGGACCGGACTTGACCGCCGAGTTCGCCTGCACGATCTCGGCGATGCGTTCCTTGCCGGCGCCGTTCGGGCCGGTGATCAGCACCGGGATGTCGGCGCGCGCGACCTGGGCGGCCAGCTCCACCACGCGCAGCGTCGCGGGCGAGGCGAACACCAGGCCGCGCAGGTCGTACTTCTCGTCCAGCGCCTTGCGCCGGCGGCGGCGCTCGTCGCGCACGCGCGACACTTCGCGCGTCGCTTCGGAAAGCTCCAGCAGGTTCTCCACCGTCGCCAGCAGCTTGTGGTCGTCCCACGGCTTGGCCAGGTAGTCGGCAGCGCCGGCCTTGACCAGCTCGACCGCCGTCTCCAGGCGCGTCCACGCGGTCAGCAGCATGATCGGCAGATCCGCGTGCTCGGCGCGGATCGCGCGGAACAGCGCCACGCCCTCCTCGCCGGAGGTGGTGTCGGCGGTGAAGTTCATGTCCTGGATGACCAGGTCGATGTCCTCGCGCGCCAGCGCGGCGAGCCCGGCTTCGGGCGAATGCGCGACCACGGTGCGGATCTCGCGCAGCGAAAGCAGCAGGTCCAGTGCGGTGCCGACCGCCGGGTTGTCGTCGATCACCAGGACCGTGCGCATGTTTTCACTTTTGTCTGGGTCGATGCGCATCCCCCGCTTGGATGCAGGGGCGCGCGAAAGGGTTGCGCGAGTTTAGCGGAACGCACGTGCGCGGCCGCGGTGCGGACGTCGGTGCTCATCGCGCCGCCGCGATCGCGCGGCGCGCCGGCCGCCGGCATCGCGGCGGCGAGCGCACAGGCCGGAGCCGCGCGGTGGAAGAAAGCCTTCATCCGTCGTCCTTGTGCGCGGGAATGGTCAGACGCTGCGCGTGGCCACCGCCGGCGGCACGCGCGAGGCGCGCAGCGCCGGGCCGAGCACGGCCAGCTGGCCGAGCAGCCACAGGCACAGGAAGCCGACCGGCACGTAGTGCCACGGCAGGCGCGGCGACTGGTAGGCGTGCATCAGCCACAGGCTCAGCGCGTAGGCGAGCACGCCGCCGACGATCAGGCCGAGCGTGGTGATGATGAAGTTCTCGGTCTGGAAGTAGCGCAGGATGTCGAACTTCGTCGCGCCCAGCGCGCGGCGCGTGCCGATCTGCTTGGTGCGCTGCGCCACCCAGAAGCTGGCCATGCCGACGATGCCCAGCGCGGTGATGGCGAGCAGCGCGACGATCACCGCGCCGAGGATGATCGCCATCGCGCGGTCGCCCGCGTAGGCGTCGCGGCGCACCTGCTCGATCGTGCGCATCTTGCCGATGATGCGGCTGGAGTTGGCCTCGATCATCTTCTGCTCGACCGCCTTCATGACTTCGTCGCGGCGGCCCGGCTCGGCGCGGACCAGGAAGCGCGTGTAGGTGCCGTACGGGATGTAGGTCGGTGCGAAGGTCGAGTTCTCGATGAAGTCGGCGTCCATCCACGGCGTCTGCGCGCGCTCGACGATGCCGACGATCGTCGACGGCTGCTCCTCCTCGCCCTCGCCGAAATAGACTTCCTTGCCAACCGCGTTGCCGTCGGGGAACAGCCTTTCCGCCAGCGTGCGCGTGACGATGATCACGCTCGGGAAACCGCGGTCGTTCATCGTGCGGAAGCCGACTTCCTCCGGCTTGAAGTTGCGGCCGCCGACGAGCTTGAGCCCGAACGCATCCATCCCGTGCGAATCGACCATGTAGATCGCCGTGCTCGCGGTCGAGTTGCGCTGGTTGCGCTGCAGGTTGATGCCGGTGCTCCAGCCGCCCTGGCTCATCGGCACCGAGTTCGCGCTGGTCGCCGCGGCGACGCCGGGAATCTGCCGCAGCAGCTGCAAGTCGGCCTGCTGCACGCTCTTGACGTCGAAGCCCTGGCCGAAGCCGGTGCTGCCGAAGGTGAACGTGTCGGCCTCGTTCATGCCGCTGGGGCGGTTCATGCGGTCGATGCGCTCGCTGATGATGAACAGCGCGTTGCAGACGATCGCCAGGGTCAGCGCGACCTGCAGGCCGATCAGGATCATCGAGACCTTGCTGCGCATCAGCGCGGAGAAGATGGGGCGGATTTCCATGGCTTTTTGTCCGGGAATGGAGAATGGGGAATCGGGAATCGGAGAAGGGTTTCGGCAGGTTCGAGCGCGTGCTCTTCCCATTCCCGATTCCCTGTCCCCGATTCCCGGCTCTTCACACCTTCAACTGCGCCGCCGGCTGCACGCGGCAGGCGCGCCAGGTCGGATACAGGCCGGCCAGCAGCGCGGATACGACGGCCAGCACGATCGTCATCAGCACCATCGTCCAGTCGAGCGAGGCGACGGTCTTGTACTCGGCGTACAGCGCGCGCACCGCGACCAGGCCCAGGCCGGTCAGCACCAGGCCGAGCAGGCCGCCGCTGAGGCCGATCACGCCGGACTCGATCAGGAACTGCTTGAACACCTCGCGCCGGCTCGCGCCGAGCGCGCGGCGCAGGCCGACCTCGCCGGCCTTGCGCGTGAACTTGGCCAGCAGCAGGCCGATCGTGTTGACCAGGCACACGGCGAGGAAGGCGAAGCCCAGGCCGGTCTGCACCTGCACGTCGTCGGAGACCACGCGCTGGTCCTGCATCCACGCGTTGACGTCGGGCAGGCGGTTGTTCAGCGGGCGCGGGAAGCGGCCGAGCTTCTTCTGCTCGCTGACGTAGTTGTCGAGGAAGGACTTGTACTCGGCCAGCCGCGCCGGCGAATCGAGCTGCACCCACATCTGGATCCAGATGCACTCGGAATTCAGATACGACTCCCAGCCGCTGCCGGGCGCCTTCCAGCAGCTGTTGTTGCCCGAGCCGCGCTGCTTGAGGTCGACCGCCGTGGTGAACGGCATGAACATCTCGTCCGGCTCGCTGAACGCGCCGTTGGTCAGGTCGTAGTACTTCGAGCGCAGCTTCCAGTCGTCGAGCACGCCGGTCACCGTGTAGTCGATGCCGTTCATGCGCACGCTCTTGCCGACGCTGTCCTGGCCGCCGAACAGCTTCTCGTTGACGTCCTTTCCGAGCACCACGACGCGCGCGTGCTCGGTGTCCTGCTTGCGGTCCCACGGGCCGCCGTACTTGAACTGCGGCTCGAACATGCCGAAGAAGTCGGCGTAGGTCACGCGCACCAGCGACTGGAACGGCTTGATCTCGGGGTTCTCCGGCTGCACCGGCAGCATCAGCTTGAACATCGCCGTCTGCTTGTCGGCCTTGCCGGCCTCCACCAGCGCGACCGCGTCGCGATAGGTGACCTGGTCCGGCGGGCGGCCGTCGTCGCGGAAGGCGTTGTCCGGATCCCAGCCGTCGATCTGCACGTAGTGCAGCTTGTCGCTCTTCCACGGAATCGGATCGCTGCCCATCAGGTGCATGACCGTCAGCGTGGTCATGCTGGCGGCGATGCCGAGCGCGATGCCGACCACCATCAGCGCGGTCAGGATCGGGTTGCGCTTGAGGCTGCGCAGGCCGAGTTGCAAGTAGTAAGTCAGCATGGGAATGGGCAACCGGGAATGGGGAGTCGTCGAAGCGGAGGCGGTGCGAAGCTCGAGGCCTAGGGCGAGACGGGTTCGGCCTGCGCCGATTCCCGATTGCCCATTCCCGATTCCCGCGAGGACGCGCGCAGCGCGGGCTCGCTGTCGAAATCGGTGACCTGGCCGTCGATCACGTGCACGTTGCGGTGCGCGCGCGCGGCAAGTTCGGGATCGTGCGTGACCATCACGATGGTCGTGCCCTGGCGGTTGATCTCCTCCAAGAGCTCCATCACGCCGCGCGCCATCAGCGAATCGAGGTTTCCGGTCGGTTCGTCGGCGAGCAGCAGGCGCGGCGAACCGGCCAGCGCGCGCGCGATCGCCACGCGCTGCTGCTGGCCGCCGGACAGCTCCGACGGATAGTGCTTCACGCGCGAGGCGAGGCCGACGCGGCTGAGCGATTCCTCGATGCGCTGCTTGCGGTCGGCCGCGGCGAAGCCGCGATAGCGCAGCGGCACGTCGACGTTGTCGTACAGGTTCAGGTCCGGAATCAGGTTGAAGCTCTGGAAGATGAAGCCGATCTTCTCGTTGCGCAGGCGCGAACGCGCGTTGTCGTCCAGACCGCGCACGTCGACGCCGTCGAGCCAGTACTCGCCGCCGGTGAACTCCTCCAGCAGGCCGCAGATGTTCAGGAACGTGGTCTTGCCCGAACCGGACGGTCCGGTCACCGCCACGAACTCGCCTTCGCGCACATTGATGGAGAAATCGCGCAGCGCGTAGGTTTCGATCAGGTGCGTGCGGTAGACCTTCTGCAGGTGGGTCATCTTGAGCATGGCGTTCTCTTTGAGGGCTGAGAGCTGGGGGCTGAGGGCTGAGGGCTGTACTGGGGGCTGGGGGCTGGTTGCGTGAGAGTGAGAAGGTGGGTGATGCCGACGCCACGGACTCGCGCGCAAGCGCTTTGCAGCCCTCAGCCCTCGGCTCTCAGCCCTAGTTCAATGCCACACGCTGCGCACCGTTGAACTGGTCGGTGCCGGAGATCACGATGCGGTCGCCTTCCTTCACGCCGGAGACGATCTCCACCGCGTTCAGGCTGGTCGCGCCGACCTGGATCGTGGTGCGCTCGGCCATGCCGCCGCGCACCACGTAGGCGACGCGGCCGGCGCCGGTGTCGACGAACGGGCCGCGCTCGACCATCAGCACGTCCGGGTGTTCGTCCATCAGGATGCGCGTGGTCAGGCGCTGGTTCTGGCGCAGGCCGTCAGGCTTCTTGTCGGCGAAGCGGATGCGGCCGGTGACCTGGCCGTCGACGACCTCGGGCGAGATCGCGCTGACTTCGCCGGCGTACTTGCCGCTGGCGTCCTGGATCTCGGCGCCCATGCCGGGGCCCAGATCGTGCGCGAACACTTCCGGCACCTGCACCTCGATCTCGAACGCGCTCAGGTCGACCACGGTCAGCACGGCGGCGCTGGCGGCGACGTTGGCGCGCTGCTGCACCAGCAGCTGGCCGACCTGGCCGTCGACCGGCGAGCGCATCTTCAGCTCGTCGACCTGGCGCGTCAGGTCCTCGACCAGCAGCTTCTGCCGGTCCAGCGCGAAGCGCTTGGTCTTCAACTCGAAGGCGAGCGTGTCGCGGTCCAGCTGCATGTTCTGCTGCGCGTTCGATTCACTCAGACGGGTCTTGGCCAGCGCGTCCTTCGCGCGCAGCACTTCCATCTCCGGCTGCGCGCCGCGCTCGAACGCCTTGGTGTTGCGCTCCAGCTCGCGCTCGGCGGTCTGGCGGTCGATGACCGCCTGCTCGTAGGCCATCTTGGTCGCCGCCTCGAGCTTGCGGTTGGCGATCGTGGCGCGCTCCACCTCCAGGCCCAGGCTGTCGAGCGTGGCCTGCTCCTGCTTGAGCTTGTTGGTCAGCTCCGGCGAGTCGATCTCGGCCAGCACGTCGCCCTTCTTCACCTTGTCGCCGGCCTGGATGTCCAGCGTGACCGTGCCGGCGCTGCGCGCGTACAGGGTCGGGCTGATCGCCGCGACGACCTTGCCCTGCACCGAGACGTCGCGGGTGAGCGTGCCGCGCTTGACCTCGGCGATGCGCAGACGCGCCGAGCTGGCCGAGGAATCGGCCGACATCAGCCGCGCAGCGACCGGCAGCACGAGTGCGCCCGCGACGAGCACGGCCGCGGCGACGCCGCCCCAGACGAAAAGCTTCTTGCGGTTGCGCGGCGGCGCGATCTTGCGGTCCTGGGCGGAGGTGTCGCGGATCATGGGGGTTCGGCTTCCCTGGTAGTGGCTGACCCGTTGAAGCAACGAGCGTGCCACCCGATAACTTTCTGAAATCCAAGAAGATCACCCCGCGGACAGGAGCCGCGGACAGTGTCCGCAGCAGCCCCGGACAGGCGCCGGACAACGGCGCCGGCGGCACGGCGGCGCCCGCCGCGCGAAAATGACTGCGACCCAATCGCGCGCTGCCGCATCCGACCCGTTCGTGAGCGCCACCAGTTTCCAGATCGACGTCCCCCAGACCACGCTGGCGCGAGCGCGCCGCGGCGACCTGCGCGCGCTGGAGCAGATCTACCGCGCGTTCGAGCGGCCGGCCTACACGCTGGCGCTGCGCATGCTCGGCAACGTCGACAGCGCGCGCGAGGTCGTGCACGACGCGATGCTGCATCTGCTCGAACGCATCGGCCAGTTCCGCGGCGACGCGCCGTTCTGGGGCTGGCTGCGCCAGATCGTCGTCAACGAGGCGCTGATGAGGCTGCGCCGCGAACGCGGCGTGAAGTTCGAGGCGCTGCCCGACGACGACGACGCGCCCAGCGCCGAGCCGGCGCCGTGGATGCTGGCCGACCTCAAGCACCTGGAACGCGCCATGGCACGCCTGCCGGCGCTGACGCGCAGCGTGCTGTGGCTGTACCACGTCGAGGAATACACGCATCAGGAGATCGCCGAGATGACCGGCAAGTCGGTGAGCTTCTCCAAGTCGCAGGTCGCGCGGGGCAGCGTGCGCCTGCGCGACCTGCTCGACCCCGCCCTGTCCGAAGCGAACCCGGAGGCCGCGCCATGCATGACCGCGACGGCATGAATTCCCCCCTCTCCCTCGCCGACGCGCTGCGTGCGCTGCCGCAGGCGGAAGCGCAGCCGGACCTGTGGCCCGACCTCGCCCGCTCGCTGCGCGCGCGGCAGCGCCGTCCCTGGCGCTACGCCCTGCCCGCCGCGCTCGCCGCCGCCATCGCGCTGTTCGCGCTGGCGCCGCGGCTGACGACGACCGGCTCCGGCGCTCCCGCGACGCCGCCCGAAACGGCGACGCAGGCGGCGGCGACGCCATCGGCGGCAAGCGAACTGTCCGCGCTGCACGAACGCTCGCAGGCGCTCGAACGCTGGATCGCGACGGCCACCGTCGCGCCGCTCGACAGCCGCGACCTGATGGCCGCGGTCGAGGTCGAGGACCTGATCGGCCTGGTCGACGTGCAGCTCGGCGCCACGCGCGGCGACGCCGACGCGCTGCCGCTGTGGCGCCAGCGCGTCGCGCTGCTCGAAGACCTGGCCACCATCCGCGTCAACCGCTACGCGATCGCCGCGAACTAGCGGCCCCTTTTCATGCGAGGAACACCGATGAAGCGCACCCTCCTGCTCACCGCCCTGATGCTCTGCCTGGGCAGCGCGACGGCGGCCGAACCGGCTCCGGCCAGGGCCGACGACGACGCCGCGCGCGCCGAGAGCGATGCCCGCGCCGCCTCCGCCCGCGCCGAACTGGCCGAACTGCGCGCGCAGATGAAGGAACTCTCCGGCCGGATGTCCCGGCTCTCCACCGAACTGGGCGACGTCGGCCCGCGCGCCTACGCCTATCGCTACCTCGGCGATCCGGACCGCGCCGTGGTCGGCGTCGTGCTGAGCCCGGAACCGAAGGGCGCGCGCATCAGCGCGGTCACGCCGGACGGACCGGCCGCGCGCGCCGGGCTGCGCGACGGCGACGTCGTCGTGGCGATCGACGGCAAGCGCTTCGCCGACGCGGCGGCGCCGGAGGAAGGCCTGCGCGAGGCGCGCGAACTGCTCGGCGAACTCAAGGACGGCCAGGAAGTGCGCATCGCCTACGAGCGCGGCGGCAAGGCGCAGCCCGAGCTGAAGTTGAAGGCCGCGCGCCGCGAAGCCTACAACTGGCCGCAGGTGGTGGTCGGCGACGCCGAAGTGGTGCGCATGAAGGACCTGGAGAAAAGCGTGCGCGAGCAGGTCGAGCGCGCGCGCGAGGCGGCCGCATCGGTCGACTACGACCGCATCGGCGCCGACGTCGCGCGCGCCACCGCCGATGCGCAGGCGGCGATGCGCCGCATCATGCCGTGGTGGGGCCTGAACCTGGTGCCGCTCAATCCGGAGCTGGGCCGCTACTTCGGCGCCGAGGAAGGCGCGCTGGTGCTGTCCGCATCCGAAGGCTCGCCGTCCGGCCTGCGCGGCGGCGACGTGATCGTCGAGGTCGCCGGCGAGCGCGTGGACGATCCGGGCGACGCGCTGCGCGCGCTGCGCGACCAGCCGGCCGGCAAGGACATTCCGTTCAAGGTGCTGCGCGAGCGCAAGACGCTGACGCTCAACGTCAAGGCGCCCGAGTACAAGTCGATCTTCAGCGCGATGCCGATGCCGCCGCTGCCGCCCGCTCCGCCGGCGCGGCCGCCGCGCACGCCGCCGACGCCTCCGCCCGCGCTGCCCGCGCCGAAGGCGCCGCCTGCGGAAACCTGAGCTCGCGTCACCCCGCCTCGAGCGCCTGCCAGCGCTCGTAGGCTGCGTCCAGTTCCGCCTGCAGCGCCGACAGCTCGTCGTTGGCGGCGACGATCGCGGAACTGTCCTGGCCGTAGAACGCCGGCTCCTGCATCGCGGCGCCGAGTTCGGCGATGCGCGTTTCCAGGCGCTCGATGCGCAGCGGCAGTTCTTCCAGCTCGCGCGTTTCGCGGTAGCTCAGCTTGCGCTTTGCCGGCGCGGCCGCGGCCGGCGGCGCCTCGGCCTTCGCCGCCGTCGCAGGCGTCGCAGCCGCCGCCGCTGCGCGGGTGCGCGAAGCCTCGCTCTGCCGCAGCCAGTCGGTGTAGCCGCCGACGTATTCGCCCACGCGCCCCTCGCCTTCGAGCACCAGCGAGCTGGTCACCACGTTGTCGAGGAACTCGCGGTCGTGCGAGACCAGCAGCAAGGTGCCCTGGTAGCCGGCCAGCAGTTCCTCCAGCAGTTCCAGCGTCTCCACGTCCAGATCGTTGGTCGGCTCGTCCATGACCAGCAGGTTCGACGGCCTGGCGAACAGCTTGGCCAGCAGCAGGCGGTTGCGCTCGCCGCCGGACAGCGCGGTGATCGGCGCACGCGCGCGCTCGGGCGAGAACAGGAAGTCCTGCAGGTAGCCCAGCGCGTGCTTGCGCGCACCGTTGATCGTGATGAACTCGGCGCCTTCGGACACGTTGTCCAGCGCGTTGCGGTCCTCGCGCAGGTGCGCGCGGTGCTGGTCGAAGTAGGCGATTTCCAGGTTGGTGCCGAGCCGCACCTCGCCGACCTGCGGCGCGAGTTCGCCGAGCAGGAGCTTGAGCAGGGTGGTCTTGCCCGAGCCGTTCGGGCCGATCAGGCCGACGCGGTCGCCGCGCTGGATGGTGGTGGTCAGGCCGTCGACGATCGCCTGCGCGCCGTAGGCGAAGCGGACGTCGTCGACGTCGACGACGCGCCGTCCGGACGGCGCGGCGACCTCGGTCGCCAGCCTCGCGCGGCCGCCCAGTTCCCGGCGCTGCGAGCGTTCGCGGCGCATCGCCTCGAGCGCGCGCACGCGGCCCTCGTTGCGCGTGCGGCGGGCCTTGATGCCCTGCCGGATCCACACCTCTTCCTGCGCCAGCTTCTTGTCGAACAGCGCGTTCGCCTGCGCCTGCGCGTGCAGGCGCTCCTCGCGGCGGCGCAGGTAGTTGGCGTAGTCGCCCGGCCAGCTCGTCACCTGGCCGCGGTCGATCTCGACGATGCGCGTGGCCAGCGCGCGCAGAAAGCGGCGGTCGTGGGTGACGAAGACCACGCTGCCGGCAAAATCGAGCAGCAGCTGCTCGAGCCAGGCGATCGCCTCGATGTCGAGGTGGTTGGTCGGCTCGTCGAGCAGGAGCAGGTCGGGTTCGAGCACCAGCGCGCGCGCCAGCAGCACGCGGCGCTTCATGCCGCCGGAGAGCGCGGAGAACTCGGCCGCCTCGTCCAGCTCCAGCCGTGCCAGCACGCGCGTCACGCGCTGGTCGAGATTCCAGCCGTCGCCGGCGTCGATGCGCGCCTGCACGCCGGCCATCGCCGCCGCGTTGCCGGGCTCGTCCAGATGGTGGGTGAGGCGATGGAACTCGGCCAGCAGCGCGCCGAGATCGCCGAGCGCGCCGGCGACGACGTCGAACACCGTGCCCTGCAGCGCGTGCGGCACCTCCTGCGTCAGCCGCGCGACGCGCGCGCCGGACTGCACGCGCACCTCGCCGTCGTCGGGGACGAGGTCGCCCGCGATCAGCTTCAGCAGCGTGGACTTGCCGGCGCCGTTGCGGCCGACGATGCACACGCGCTCGCGCGATTCGATCGTGAGGTCGACGTTTTCCAGCAGCAGGGGGCCGCCGACCGAGTAGTCGACGTTGGCGAGTTGGACGAGGGACATGCGGCATCGGACGGCGGCGGGTCGCCTATTCTGCCGTGCGCGGCCTCCTCAGGACACCGCTTCGCGCCGCGTGCCCAGCCAGATGCCGAACGCGACCAGGGCAAAACCCGGCAGCATCGGCAGCGCCAGGCGCTCGCCGAGCACGGCGTAGCCCATCACCGCGGTGATCGGCGGCACCAGGTAGAACAGTGCCGCGACGTCGGTCGCCGCGCCGCGCCGGATCAGCGCGAACAGCAGGGCGAAGCCGCCGACTGAATTGACCAGCGCGATCCAGCCGACCGCGCCGAGGTAGGTCGGACTCCAGTCGGATTGGAAACGCTCCACCAGCAGCGCCAGCGGCGCCATCGCCACCGCGGCGACGGCGTGCTGGACGGCGAGGCCGACGCGCAGGTCGATGGTCGAGGAATGGCGCTTCTGGTACAGCGTGCCGAGGCTGAGGCCGAGCAGCCCGAGCAGGCTGGCGAAGTAGCCGGCCGCGCTGCCCCCGGTGGTGTCCAGGCGGCCGCCCAGCACCATCAGCACGCCGACGAAGCCGAGCGCCAGCCCGCCCCACTGCCAGCGTCCCAGGCGCTGCCCGGCGAAGCTGGCGAACAGCGCCGTCGCCAGCGGCACGGCGCCGATGAACAGCGCCGAGACGCCGGTCGACACGCCCAGCCGCAAGCCCTCGTAGACGCCGCCGAACGACAGCGCCAGCGACAGCACGCCGACCACCGCGCTGTGCGCCAGCGCGCGCCGGCCCGGCCAGGCCACGCGCGCCGCCAGCGCCAGCGCGGCAAAGATCGCCGCGGCGGCGGCGAAGCGCAGGAACAGCACGGTGAACGGCCCGCCGTGCAGCACGGCCAGCTTGCCGGCCGGGTAGCCCGAGCACCACAGCAGCAGGAATGCGGCCGCCATCGCGTGCGCGTGCAGCCCGCCCTGCGCTTTCGCTACCGCCGCCGGAGCGGCGACCGGCACTTTTGCGTTCGAACCATCCATGCGTCGACTCCGCCCGGTCGGGCATCGCATCCGAAGGGTGCAAGCCTAGGCGCGGCGGCGATCGCGATAAACTCGACCCCGGTCAAGTCATCTTTGCGGAGAACGCAACAATGATCCAGATGCGGCTGAACGAGATCGCCGCCTTCGTCGAGGTCGGACGCCGGCTCAGCTTCGTGCGCGCGGCCGAGCAGCTCGACGTGCACGTCTCGGCGGTCAGCCGCGCGGTGAACGCGCTGGAAGGCCGCCTCGGCGTGCGCCTGCTGCAGCGGACCACGCGGCGGGTCGGCCTGACCGAGGCCGGACGCGCGCACTTCCTGCGCTGCGAGGCGGTGCTGGCCGAGCTGCAGGAGGCCGAGTCGGCGGCCAGCGCGCTCGGCGGCGCCCTGCGCGGCACGCTGCGCGTGAGCGCCGGCAGCGGCCTGGGCCTGACCCACCTGACGCCGCTGCTGCCGCGCTTCCTCGAACGCCATCCGCAGCTGGACCTGGACCTGCACCTGTCCAACCGCAACGTCGACCTGGTCGAGGAAGGCTTCGACCTCGCCATCCGCATCGGCGCCCTGTCCGACTCGCGCCTGGTCGCGCGCCGCCTCGGCGACAGCCGCCGCCTGCTGGTCGCCGCGCCCGCCTATCTCGACGCGCAAGGCACGCCGCGGCGTCCGGACGATCTCGCCGCGCACGCCGCCCTGGTGCTCGAAGTCGGCACGATGACCTCGCGCTGGGTGCTGCAGCGGCGCGGCGCGGATGCCACCGTGCGCGTGCGCACGCGCCTGCGCTCCAACCACGCGCTGGCCCTGCTCGACGCCTGCCGCGCCGGCGTCGGCATCGCCCTGCTGCCGCAGTTCATCGTCGGCGCCGACCTCGAGGCCGGGCGGCTGGTGCGCGTGCTGCCGAGCTGGACCGCGGCCGAACAGGGCATCTTCGCGATCTACCCCGGCAACCGCTTCATCCCGGCCAAGGTGCGCGCCTTCGTCGATTTCGTCGAGGAGATCCTGCGCCCGGTCGCGCAGGCGCCGGCCGCCGGCGCGAAGAAGCGCCGCGCGCCGCGCCGGACCTAGGCGGCGCGCGCGCGCCGCTCGCCGCTGCGCGCATCGATCGCGCGCTCGACCACGTCCCAGCCCGCGTGGGCGCGATGCGCCTCCTCGCTGAGCACGCGGCGGAACGCGCGCGCGCCCGGCAGGCCCTGGTACAGGCCCAGCACATGCCGGCTGATGTGCTGCAGGCGGTCGCCGCGCGCCAGATGCGCCTCGACGTAAGGGCGCAGGCGCCGCAGCACGTCGTCGCGATCCGGCAGCGGCGTGCCGAACAGCGCGTGTTCGAGTTCGGCGAGGCGATACGGCTCGTGGTACGCGGTGCGGCCGAGCATCACGCCGTCGACGTGGCGCAGGTGCTCGTGCACCTGCGAAACCTGCGCGATGCCGCCGTTGATGACCACGCTCAGCTGCGGATGCTCGCGCTTCAGGCGGTACACGCGCTCGTAGTTCAGCGGCGGCACCTCGCGGTTCTCCTTCGGCGACAGGCCCTGCAGCCACGCCTTGCGCGCGTGCACGACGAAGGTGTCGCAGCCCACCGCGTGCACGCGGTCGACGAAGTCCGCCAGCGCGGTGTACTCGTCCTGCTCGTCCACGCCGATGCGGCACTTCACCGTGACCGGAACGTGCCTTTCGGAACCGGACACCGCCGCGCGCATCGCCGCCACGCACTCGGCCACCAGCGCCGGCTCGCGCATCAGACAGGCGCCGAAACGCCCGGACTGCACGCGGTCCGACGGACAGCCGACGTTGAGGTTGATCTCGTCGTAGCCCAGCCCGGCGCCGATGCGCGCCGCCTGCGCCAGCTCGGCCGGCTCGGAACCGCCCAGCTGCAGCGCCACCGGATGCTCGCTCGCGTCGAAGCCCAGCAGCCGCTCGCGATCGCCGTGAATCACCGCCGGCGCGGTGACCATCTCCGTGTAAAGCCGCGCATTGGGCGCGAGCAGGCGATGGAAATACCGGCAGTGGCGGTCGGTCCAGTCCATCATCGGCGCGACGGAGAAAATTTTATCGCTGTATATCAATCGCTTATCTCGAACAATCGGCAACGTGGACAGCCCCGGGAACACGCTCGCGTGCACTGGTTTTCGCCCGATTTCGCCCAGCTACGACGGTCCAGTGCACGCATAGCGCACACGACATGGCGACGATTCTCCAACTTCCATCGGGGTCGACGGCGAGTCCAGGTCAGGCGCAAGCAATCCTATGCGAGCGAGACCTTCCTGCGCCATGAAGACGCCCGGAGGTGGGCGACGGCAACCGAGCGGCAGATCGATCTTGGCGAGGCACCCCTGAAGCAGGCCGACGTGGACCCGACCAATCTGGAAGACATGCGAGAAGCCGGCAAGGTCCTGCGCCGACCGCACGCTGCCGCACAAGGGAATTAAATCCCGCTCCGGCAGAATCCATCATGGCAGCTGCTTCAGGCTGCTTGCAGCTGCTGCGCCATTTCACGAATGACCACGTGAAGCATGCCGCGCAGGCAGCGGAGTTCGCCGGTGAGCGTCGGCGCCAGATCAGGGCGTTGCCGCGCCAGTTCCTCGACGTCGGCCTCCACCTCCGCAAGCAGCCGGGTGGCCTCGTCGACGATCCTGTCGCGTTGCACCTGGAGCAGGCGTCGCGCCTGTGAAGGACGTATGCCAAGCACCCCGCCCGCCTCCAGCAGCAAGGCATGACTGACGTCCGAGAAATGCGTGATGCCCAGGATCGGCCAGGCCATTTGCGTCTGGGCTGGCCAGCCATGCTTGTCGAATAGCGACGCTTCATAGCACGCCGTGCACAGCAGATCGTAGTGTGGCGCCAGTTGCACTCCATTTGCGTCGACCAGAAAGCTCAGGTTCTTCAGGTGCGCGTCGTTGTTACCGGTCAGCACGTTGAAGACCAGCCAGTTGTAAAGCCGCACGCGAGCCTGGGCCTTGTTGCGGCAGGCCTCGGCGATCCTGGCCAAGCTCTCCATGCTGCCTTGCGTGTACTTGAAGCTGCGATCCACGCCCAACAACTGGCAGGCGTCGATCGCGTGCCGTCGCCGACAACTGTGCCCATCCATCCATCGGTCGAAGCGCTCGATCAGGTACACCGGCTCCGGCACGTAGCGACGCTCGACGGCAGGCACATCCAGCCCCATCCGACGAGCCAACGTCATCACGAACCACTCGTTGACCACGCTATGCGGATAATCCGGGTCCGGATGATCCGGTTTCAGGATGTGCCTGGACGGCTCCGACCCCACCGGTTCGAACAACGCGCCATCCCTGATCACGACCGCCAGCTTGTGCTGTGCACCGGCGAGGGACATTCGCTTCACCGCTCCATGCACCAGCGGAACGATGGGCAACTTCCGGATTCGCGCTGACAGGTCTTCGTCGGAGAGGGGCACGAATCCTTCCCCTGTCCCCGGCGACGTCCCAGGCGGCAACAGGCTCACCGAGCCTGCCGACTCGGCGCCGTAGTACCCCAGCAACCCGAACGCATCGGCTACATCCATGCTGGCGTCCTTCGCCAACAACCGCCTTTGCCCCTCTTCCGGCAGCAGGTTATCGAAGTACCACTGCACCGGCCGCTGCGACCCGCCGTCCTGGATCGGATCCGCCTGCAGCGGCATCGACGGGCTCAAGGCATAGGCGGTCGGGGTCTCCAGCCACGTGGGCTGATACTGGAAGCGCCAGATGCCCGACGCCTCTTCCAGCGTGCCGATCGGGGTTTCGTCGGCCCAGGCGATCAGGGACCGCCCGGTCATCCGGCGCGCCCCTTCACCCGCGCCACCTGCACCTTGGTGGCGATTTCGTCCGGTACGTCGACGAGGACATGGATGCCCAGGTCCCTGAGCACGCCGAACAGCTTGCCCCACTGGACTGTGGCGCCCCCACGCTCGATCTTGCCCAGGAAGTTCTCGCTGACACCGATGCTGCCCGCCGCATCGTCCTGGCGGATACCTTGAGCCTTGCGAACCGCCCGCACCAGCGGCCCCAACTGCTCGGCGCTTTGGATCGTTATCTTCATCGTGCAATCCTCGCGATCGAAAGGATTTTCAGGGCAAGGAACGCATCATACACAAAATCCTTTCGATCGTGAGGATTGCTGCTCGGTGCCGCCTCCAGGAGGCGAAATCCTCATGGACGAGAGGATTTATGGCCACACGAATCGCGAAGGCTCCAGGAAGAGCTTGTCGACCCCTCAAGCGCGATGGTCGAAGCGAGCGGCCCTGGCCGCCGCCAATGCGCCGGACAAGGGCCTCAGCCGCGCGTGCTCGTCCCCGCAGGAGCAACCGCCCTTCATGCTGCCATGGACCTCATTTTGATGACGACGCGATCCCCATGCGGTAGCGCGGCAAGCCCTTCGCATCAGACGGGTGAAGAACCTGCAGCCCGATCTCATCGCCACAGGCCCGTACTCCCACTTGACCCCCAGCCGCGTCGAAAAAAGACAGCCCATCTGGCCACCAGACGACTGCGAAAGGGGTACCCCTTGTAACGCGTGGGTATCGCCGTGATCGCCATGTTGCCGCCTGGAAATGGCGATGGAACCCTGCTGGGTCGATGGATGCGCCAGCGCATGGTCCGCATCATTGCGCGGTGGGGCCTGAACTCGCATACGGCGGGAACGGCCGTGCACGACCGTTCCGACCAAGGCAGACGTCACCGAATCCGTCCAAGGCGCAGGTCAGATCTCCCTATCGGAGACATCCGCTGCCAAGCACGCCTTTTGGAAGGATCTTCGGGACAAGTTGAAATCTCGACGGCCTCCCGTGCCGGCTACGTCACTGGATTGGAATCGCGCCGGAATCGCGCCAACAGTGGCGCGATTCCGGCGCGATTGCGCCCGTCGCCGTTCACGGATGGGAGTGCTTCGCGACGAGGCCGGATCCCCGCATCCGCTCCGGCACGCGGCCAGCAGCCTCAGTGCGAGGACACGTACGCCGCGTCCGCGAACGCCGGCGGAAGGGCGAAGCTCTCGCGCATGCGCCGCGCCTCGGCGGCGGGCGTGAGGCCGAACAGCCGCTTGAACTCGCGGCTGAACTGCGAGGCGCTGGTGTAGCCGACGGCGTGGCTGGCCGACTCGGCGGTCAGGTCCTGGCGCACCATCAGCAATCGCGCCTGGTGCAGGCGCGTCGACTTCACGTACTGCATCGGCGACACGCCGGTGACCGCCTTGAAGTGGCTGTGGAAGCTCGGCACGCTCATGCCCGCTTCGCCGGCCAGCTGGGCTACGTCGAGCGGCTGCGCGTAGCCGGCGTGCACGCGGCGTAGCGAGCGGCCGATGCGGCCGAACGGCCCGCGCATCGCCAGCGCCTCGCGCATCGCGTTGCCCTGCGCGCCGGTGAGCACGCGGAAGTACAGCTCGCGCAGCAGGCCCGGCCCCAGCACGGCAGCTTCCAGCGGCTGGTGCAGGGCCTGCAGAAAACGCAGCACCGAGGCGCGCATCGCCTCGTCCATCGGCGTGGACATCAGGCTGCGTGGCGCGGGCGCGCGCGGCGCCGTGCCTTCGCGGTCGATCTGCGCGGCCAGCTCGGCGGCCATCGCGAAATCCAGGTGCAGGTACAGCGCGAGCAGCGGGCGCTGCGGCGTCGCGTCGGTCTCCATGCTGAAGGGAACGGGCACGGAGACGGCGAGGTAGTGATCCTCGTCGTACAGGTAAAGCTGGCCGCCGAAATAGCCGCGCTTGCGGCCCTGGCAGACGATGACGAGGCCGGGGTCGTACAGCACCGGCGTGCGCGACAGCGCGCGGTCGGAACGCAGGATGCGCACGCTCGGCAGCGCCGTCAGGTTGTAGCCCTCCTGCGGCGCCAGGGCGCGCAGCAGTGCGATCCGCTGCGCCCGCGCGTCGGGAGGCGGCTCGGGGCGTCGGACGGAAGCGGTCTTCGGCTTCATAGTTTTGGGCAAGAAAAGCAGCGGATTCCGGCTCGATGGCGCCTTTGCGCAAGACTAGCATGCAGCCTTCGCAACCACCCGGGAAAAGCCCCATGACCTCCAGCAAGATCCTGCTCGTCACCGGCGTCAGCAGCGGCTTCGGCCGCGCGCTCGCGCACGAAGCGCTGGCCGCCGGCCACACCGTCGTCGGCACGGTGAGAAGCGAACCAGCGAAACGGGAATTCCAATCCCTGTCCGCCACCGCGGCGTTCGCGCACGTGCTCGACGTGACCGATTTCGAGCGCATCGACGGCGTGGTGTCGGAGATCGAGAACCGCGTCGGCCCCATCGACGTGCTGGTCAACAACGCCGGCTACGGCCACGAAGGCCTGCTGGAGGAATCGCCGCTGGCGGAGCTGCGCCGGCAGTTCGACGTGAACGTGTTCGGCGCGGTGGCGATGATGAAAGCCGTGCTGCCCTTCATGCGCGCGCGCCGGCGCGGCCACATCCTCAACGTGACCTCGATGGGCGGGCACATCACGATGCCGGGCATCGCCTACTACTGCGGCAGCAAGTTCGCGCTCGAAGGGATCTCCGAAAGCCTCGGCAAGGAGGTGGAGCCCTTCGGCATCGCGGTAACGGCGGTGGCGCCGGGCTCGTTCCGCACCGACTGGGCCGGGCGCTCGATGACGCGCACGCCGCGCTCGATCCCCGACTACGACGCCATCTTCGATCCCATCCGCCAGGCGCGCGAGGAAAAAAGCGGCAGGCAGCCCGGCGATCCGGCCAAGGCGGCGCGGGCGATGCTGGCGGCGATCGCGGCGGAGCGTCCGCCGGCCCACCTGCTGCTGGGCAGCGACGCGCTCGCGCTGGTGCGCGGCAAGCTGGCCGCCCTGGCGGACGAGTTCCGCGCCTGGGAAGCGCTCACCGTGTCGACGGACGGGTGAGGAACGCACCGGCTCGCTTGGCGCAACGGTCCAGCGAAGCGGAAGATCCGGCCGTGTCGATTCCGGCGGCGATCGCTCGTCGTGGGAAGGAAGCCGCGCACAATCGCGCGGAGCCTTCGCACCTCCGCCCCTCCACAGGAAAGCCCCCATGACCAAGATGATCTTCATCAGCCTGCCGATCGCCGACCTGAAGGCCTCGATCGCGTTCTACCAGGCGCTGGGATTCGAGCAGAACCCGCAATTCAGCGACGACGGCGGCGCCTGCATGGTGTGGAGCGAGGCCATCTACGTGATGCTGCTGACCCACGCCAAATGGCGCACTTTCACCCAGCGCCCGCTGCCGCCGGCCGAATCGGCCGGACACATGCTGTCGCTGTCGATGGACACCCGCGACGCGGTCGACGCGATGAACCGCGCCGCCGCCGCGCACGGCGGGCAGGCCGACGTGAACCCGCCCGAGGACCACGGCTTCATGTACTCGCGCGACCTGGCCGACCCCGACGGCCACGTGTGGGCGATGGTGTGGATGGACTCGGCCCCCACGGACGCCGCGCCGCAGTGACCGGCGCCGGTTCCGCGGCCGGAACCGGCCCGTGCCCCACGCGAAAGCCCCGACGACCCGCACGCCGCCCCGCGCGCGCGTGAGGAAAACGCCGGGCGGCGCAACGCCGCCCGGCGCGACGCCTCAGCGCGGCAAGCCGCTCTGGCGTTCGAGGCGCTGCAAGCGCCGCTGCAGGATGCCTTCGCACATCGCGGCGATCCTGCGCGCCTGCGTGCCGTAGAACTCGACCGAGCCGTAGCCGGTGTAGATGCGCACGCGGCGCTTCATGGCGGGGATGTGGCACGAGAGGGCGTAGTTGAGTTCGGCGATTTGTAGAGCGAGGGCGTCGGGGGCGTTGTGATCGCGAGGTGCATTGCGCATGGCTGTTCTCCGGTTCGCCCGCGATCCGGGAGGGGTCGCTGTGGGCGATACCCTTCAAGCCCCGCGCGCAGGCGGGTCAAGGCCGCGCGGAGCGCGCCCGAAGGGCTTGGCCTTGACGCGGCGAGCACGGGGCTACACTGGGACGACCATAGCGAGCCCTTTATTGCCTGGAGTCGGGGGGGGGACTATGCGCTTGAGATATCTGGGTAGACTTGGCGGACTGAGGGTCCGCTATTGGCCAGAAGCGGACGTTGGCCCGCACAAGATCAAACCGAAAAGCCGCCATTCGTCGATGCGTTTGGTACGTGCTGAGATGCTTGACGGAGGCACTTGTCCGCTGACCATACGCGCAACGCCCCAGTGCGGTCGATCTGTATTTGACTATTCGGAATTCATCGTGATCCAAGGTTGCTGTTCGCTATGTCTTGTCGATTCGCAGTTATGCGAGTCGCACATCATTCCGAACGCACTATTCCGTCGAATCAAGAAACGTCAAAAGACCGGAAATCTTATCACGTTTAATGATCACCCCAGCTCCAAAATTGTTCGGTCACAGGAGTCCTGGTGGGAATACCTTCTTTGCCAGAAGTGCGAGGGCAAGATTCGGGACTACGAAACTTATGGCCTCAAGCTCATCCGAGGCGGCGCTAGCATTCAATTTTCCAAGCACGACGAAGGCATCACTTTTCGGAACCATTCGTACAAGCTGTTCAAGCTATTTCTCACCTCAATTGTCTGGAGAGCCGCAGTCTCTAAGCAGGAGACATTCCACAACGTGCATGCGCCTGTAGAGGCGATTGAAGCCGCGCGTCAATCCCTACTCAATGGCGAGGCGCAGTCCCCCGCAAAGTTCGGAGTTCGCCTCGCTCGTTTGGTTGACAATTCAGGAGCGGAAGGTGCTTTTTCGCCGGAAACGTTAAAAAATTTGATCGTCTCGCCTATCGCCAGAGAGCCATCCAGCATTGGCTATTCCGTTCTCTTCTTGCTGGAAGGGTTTCTCCTTGAATATTTCATCCCGTTCATGCCGAACAGGCTGCGAGACGAGCATGGAACACATCGAGACTCGCCCACACTGTTCGTTCCATACAAGTGCATATTTACAGTTTCCGAGCTCGCCAATCTCTTGGTTACGGCTTACGGCAAGCGGCAGCGGGGGCTCATCGCATTTGATGACTAACCATTCCGTCAAGTGGAACGCTGCGAATCGGCGTTGATATTGCTCCAAGAACTCTCAATCGTAATGCGGATCTTCTTGATGCTAGCGTCGATTGAATCTGCCATCTAGCATTCACCTACTAACAGGCGGCCCTACAACACGGTTCAAGCGTGTCTCGGCCTACCGCCTTCGGCAACCGAGAGGCAGTCCTTTGTATGGCTTTCCCTTCAAGCACATCGCGATCAAGGTTCGAACGGTGTTCGCGCTCGTTGTTCGTCGTATACAGCGAATGATTTGGGGCATCAATCACACGATCCATCGCGAATGGTTGGACCGTTTCGTATTTCACGAAAGCGGACAAGGCGTCGTCGAGTTTGAGCACATGCAAATCGGCGTCGACTGGCAGCTTGTTCAGACGCGATCCGGCAATCTTTTCGTTCTGGTGCGCGGAAATGGCACAACTGAGCTTGGTCAGCCAGACCTCCAGATCATGCCGTTTGTCGGTGAAAGCCCGAAGAAACTGTTGGCCCACGACGATCGCTGGTCGACGCGGGTGACCCTTCGCGATTGGGTACGAAGCGCGCACCCGAAAGCGACCGACGAAGGATGGCTGACGATCTCTGCAGACAATGCCGAGCGTGCGCGAAAAGATGCCGTCGCGACCACACACCGCTTTGCACTGACGAACCTCGTACTGAGTGAGGTATTCGATGTCGATCAACAGTGCGCAGGAACTAGGTTGTCTTGGCGCTCGGTTGACGACTACGAGAATGCTGCTGCCGAGTTGCGCACTCTGCATCGCCACGCGATAACTGCGACACTCACCATCGCCAAGGCCGATCAAGCACAGGCGTCGGCAATCGCAGACATAGCGTGCGAACTCGCAAGCTATTCACGCGGATGCCGGGTGTCTTGGGCCTATGTCGAGGGGCTCGATGCTGAAGGCAGTGTCGTTTCGCTGTTCATCGGAAATCCAATCAGTGGACCGTACGTTCCCTTGGTCCTCATCGGTGCTGAGGCGATGTGGCCGTTTATTGAGCAGACGTGGCAACCTTATGCACGTTTTCGCTCGGAGAACCGTGCCTCGGCCCGTCGCCTGCTCGGACTTCTTACAAACGCGACAACTGACGACGACTTCACAGAGCTAAGGGGCGCGAAACTGGGCATGACTATCGATGCCGTCGTCACGATCGTCACTGGGAATAAGATCGACGCGTTGCCGTTTCAGTCCAATGCTGCCCGTAGAGAGTTCGTCGAGCGATTCCGCGTCTTTGTCGCGACCGAACTTCCTCCCCTCCTCAAGGAAGACTTGACCAATGACGCGAAGGATGCCCTGGCTCGCGCGATCGGCGCGAAGGCGGGAGATATATTGCGACCTACGTTTCGCAATGCCATTAAGCAGGTGTGCCAAGCCATCAGCATCAACGTCAGTGACACCGAAATCAAGCAGTTCGCCCATTCGCGCAATCAGTTGATTCATGAAGCGCGATTCGTCTGCCAAATGGATGCGCCACCAGAGGATTGGCCGTTCAAAACAGCCGCTGAAGAATACTTTTGGATGCTCCGTTTTTTGGATCGGATTGTACTGCGCTTCATCGGCTACCGCGGTGCGTTTTTTGATCGATTTCTGCGAGATCACTCGGAAGTACCAGTGGAGCCCGAGTGAGTCGCCGGACTTTTTCGATCTGCTCATCATGTCCGCTTTGGGTCGAAATCAGCCACCCCCATTCACCCTCGACACACTATCTGCGCCGCCCCCTCACAACACCACCGCCCTAACCACCGGCCCACCCCACCCCGCCCCCTTGATGTGCCGGATCACCGCATCCTGCACGGCCGCATCGTCGTCCATGCCGCCATGCGTGGTCGACTTGGTCGCCGCGGCACCGGGGACGAACACGCCGCCGAGGCTGGTGAAACGGCGTCAGGTTCACTTCCGAGGATCTCGGCATGAGCGAAGTGAACCTGGTCCCGTTTTGGGTGAGTTCGCGGATGCGGTGAGAATGAATCAGAGTGCCTCGATTCTTTGCTGCCATTGGCAAGTGAACCTGCCGCTATTTCTGGTTGCTGCTTCTGGCTGATTCCCTGCGGCCCACTCGCGATTGAACCTGACCCCGTTTCCGCGCGCTCACCGCGGCCCTGCCAATGCGACGGCATCGGCACCGGCGGGGAAATGGAACTGGTCGGAACCGTCGTGCACGGCCCGCCAAACTGCTTCGGCCACATCCTGAGGTTGCGTCATCGCCTGGGGACGGGCGAAGGCTTCGAAGATCGGCCGGGCATAGTCCGCATAGGTATCCGGGATAAGGCCGTTCATGCGCTCGGCCCCGTTCTCGGCGAACCGCGTGGTCGGGCAGTAACCGGGTTCGACCAGTTTGACCCGGATGTCGAACGCACCAAGTTCATGCGCCAGCGAACCGGTGAAGCCTTCGACTGCGGTCTTGCTGCCCGTGTAGGCGGCGGCGAGCGGCATGCTGGCCAGGGTGACGCTCGAAGTGACATTCACGATCGTGCCGGCCCGGCGCGCGCGCATCTGCGGAATCACGGCCTGCACCATCGCCATCGTGCCGAATGTGTTGGTCTCGAACACTTCGCGCACGGATTGCATCGAGGTAGCCTCGAAGGCGCCGACAACGCCAATGCCGGCGTTGTTGACGAGTACATCGATCGGGCCGGCCTCGGCAACGGCGCGCGCGATGCTGTCGGCGTTGGTGACGTCCAGCGCGACCAGCCGCATGCGGTCGGACGCGGGCAAGAGGCCGGGGCCCGGCCGACGCATCGTGGCGACGACATTCCAGCCGCGATCGTGGAAGTAACGGGCGGTTTCGAGCCCGTAGCCGGAAGAACTGCCAGTGATGAGAACGGTCTTCATTGCGGGAACTCCGTGGTGGGTAGGTGCAGCTACGATAGGCCTGCGACAAAGGACTATCGATGCTCTAGAGTCCAGTAAACATTGGCTGGAGTCCTGGAATGGCCGATCCGCTGGCTGAGCTGATCACCCTGCTTCGACCCAACAAAGTCATGGGAAAAAGCATTTCCGGCGCGGGAAAGTGGGGCGTCCGCTACGCGCCGTTCGGGCACCCGGGCTTTTGCGTGGTGACCGACGGCGCCTGTCTCCTGCAGGTCGACGGCGCGCCTCCGCTGCACTTGAAGGCAGGCGACTTCGTGTTCCTGCCCGCAACGCCGGGATTTGTTCTGTCGGGGTTCGAACGGGTCGATCCGCAGCACGTCGATCCCGCCACCATCGCAGACCAGGGCCATGAATTGCGCCATGGTTCGCTCGAAGGCGAGCCCGACGTGCGCATGCTGGGCGGTTACTTCGTCTTCGATTCGCCAGACACGGCGCTGCTGGTGGCGCTGCTTCCACCCGTCGTCCACGTCCGCGGCGAGGATCGTTTCGGCATGCTGGTGCGTCTCGTGCGCGAGGAAGCCATGCAATCGAAGTCGGGGCGCGACCTCATCCTGACCCGGCTGGTCGAGGTCCTGCTCATAGAGGCCTTGCGGGCGGCACCGGGCGATGCTGCACCGGTCGGCCTGCTGCGCGGCCTGGCGGACGAACGTCTTGCCCTGTCGATCCGGGAAATGCATTGCGACCCGTCGCGCGCGTGGACGGTGGAGCAACTGGCGAAGGTCGCGGCACTGTCGAGGTCGGCCTACTTCCAGCGCTTCATCCGCGCGGTTGGCATGCCGCCGATGGAATATCTGCTCGCCTGGCGCATGGCGATCGCGAAAGACATCCTCGATCGCCAGGATCTGGTGATGGAAAAGGTCGCCGAGCGCGTGGGCTATTCGTCGGCTAGCGCGTTCAGCACCGCCTTCGCCCGCTACGTTGGTCGGTCGCCGAGTGGCTACGCCCGCGAGAGGCGCCAAGTACGCTCGCGTGCAGCCTGATGCCCGCTATGGGTCGAAATCAGCCACTTCCATTCGCCCTCGACACTTGTCTGCGCTGCCCTCCCCTCACAACCCCACCGCCCTGACCACCGGCCCACTCCACCCCACCCCCTTGATGTGCCGGATCACCGCATCCTGCACGGCGGCATCGTCGTCCATGCCGCCGTGCGTGGTCGACTTGGTCGCCGCGGCGCCGGGGGCGAACACGCCGCCGGGGCTGGCGAGGCGGCCGATGCGCTCTCCCCACGCATGCGTGACCACCGCCGGCACGAGGAATTTGTCCATGCCGAGGATCGGCACGTCCTGGCCGCCTTCGAGCGATTGCGCGAGCAGATAGAGCAGTGAGTGGCCGTAGGGGCTGCAGGTGGGGTCGGCGCGTTCGGCGGCGTCGGTGAGGTTGGCGAACAGGCTGCGGATCGGCGTCCTGGCGACGAGTTCGCCGAGGCAGGTGTCGAACAGCTCGATGGTCGCGGCGGGGGCGAGGAAGCTGAGCGTGGCGATGTTCAGGCCCTGCTGCGCGGCGCGCTGGCCGAGGTGGCAGTGCACGATGGCGCCGGCGGAGTGGCCGATCAGGTGCAGGCGCACTTTCGGCAGGGTCTTCTCGCGCTGGCGGAACAGCTTGAACAGCTGCACCACGCCGGCGCGCTGCGCGCGCGAGAGCGCGTCGGCGTTCTGCTTCATCTCGCCCCACAGCTTGCCGCCGGGCCAGCGCGCGAAGCTTTCGATGCGCTCGTTCTTCCAGTCTTCCACGGCGTCCTTGAAGCGGTCCCACCAGCCGCCGGCGGTGTCGCGCGCGGCCTTGTCCTGCTCGGCGGCGAAGTCTTCCAGCAGGTTGGTGAGCGTCTTGAACGCGCCGGTCTCCCACATCAGGAAGATCGGGAAGATGCCGTTGGAGCGCAGCAGCGGAATCCAGGTGCGCGCGGTCTGCGCGGCGGCGTCCTCGTCGACCAGGCCGCCGTGCGCGTAGATGGCGACGTCGACGGTGTCGCCGGTGCCGAGCTTCCATTCCTCGCAGGCCTTGCGCAGGTGGAAGTCGAGCAGCTGCACGAGGTCGTCCGGGTTGGTGCGGAAGCGGCCGCGCTGGCTCAGCTCGCCGTTGTTCTCCATGTCGACGACGAACGGGCCGATCTGGTGATCGGCCAGGGTCGGGTCGGTGGCCAGCGCCACGGGCTGGCCGGCGGCCTTCGGCTGCAGGGTGGCGTTCTCGGCCACCTTCTCGTGCTCGCTGGTGACCACGCCCAGCTGCACGACCCAGCAGTCCATCGCGTTCTGCAGCCAGTCGTCGTAGGTGAGGATGGCGAAGCCGCCGTGGCCCCAGCTGGGGCCCCACGAGTTCTGCACGACGAAGCCGGCGTCGCTGTAGCCGACGATGGCGAAGGCGTGGCCGGCGGTGCCGCGCGCGGGCGCGATGCGGCGCAGCTGGGTGATCTGCGTCGGCGGTTCGGTCGGCTCGCCGTTGGCCAGCGCGGACCAGCCGTCGTGGATCATCGCGCTGGCGTAGACCACGCCGGCTTCGGCGAGGGCGACGTGGATGTCGCGGATCTCCTTCGGCGCGATGCGGTAGTAGGTGCCGAGCGGGCGCTTGACCGCGTCGAGCCACCAGTCGGTGTTGGGATCGTTGGTCGCCGCCGGCATGGCCGGGTTCTTCCACAGCCGCGCGAGGCTGCCGCCGTGGCGCGTCCAACCCTTGAGCGCGCCGCGCAGCGAGGAGCCGGCGTCGGCTTCGTCGTTGTCGCTCCATTCGTCGTAGCGGCGCGCCATGCTGTAGAGCATGTAGCCGGAGATCTGCTCGGCCGGCCGGTCGCCGCGCGCGAGCAGGGTTTCGATCACGGTCGCCAGTGCGAAGCCGGTGCAGGCGTTGGATTGCTTCTGGTCCTTCACCGCGCGCGGGTCGTTGGGCAGCATCCAGGCGCGCGGGCTGACGGCGATGCTGGGCCGGTACAGCCAGTCGCGCAGGTCGACCGAGTCCGGGCGCACCGGCGCGCGGCGCGCGGGAAACCGCTGCGGCGACACGGTGGTGAAGCTGGCGCGGCCGGGCGGCAGCACGGAGGGCTTGAGCGCCTTCGTGCGCGCGGCGGATTTCTTCTTCGCCGCCGGCCTGGCTGTTGCGGCCGCGGCGGGCGGCGCTGCGCTGAAGCGGCGGTAGGCCTCGCGCAGCTTGGTGTCGTAGGCGTTCTGCCGGTAGCCGCTGCCGTTGTAGGCGCGGGCGAAGCCGGCCCAGTCCTTGGCGCGCAGCGCGGCGACGAACGGCGCGCGCGCGACGAAGCGCGCGAACAGGGCGAGCTGCGGATCGGCGCCGGCCGACTGCGCGGCGACGAAGGCGTCGACGTCGGCGCAGCCGCAGGCGGCGTAGTTGAAGCCCATGATCTGGAACATGCCCCAGCTGGCCGATTGCAGCGCGGCGGTGCGGTCGAGTGCGCAGGCGGCGTCCAGGCGCGCCCACTCGCCGGCGAGCGAGCCGGAGTACTGCGTGCGATCCCACACGCGGTAGCTGAGGTTCGGGTGCGCGGCGTCGTAGCGCCCTTGCGTGAGGCGATGGAACACGTGCCCCTCGAACAGCACCTTGGGCCGCTCCGACGGCGGCGGCAGGAAGCCGGCGCCGTTGGATTCCACCTCGGCCACCGCGCGCAGCGTGGCGACTTCGATGCCCAGTTGCTTGGCCAGGGCCAGCCAGGCCGCGTTGCTGATCTCGCGATTCATCGCATGGTCCTCGTCCTCGAATTCGCCTCGATCGATGCGCAGCGGCGGATGCCGCGTGCGCGAAAAACTCAGCAGGTCGGCTCGCACGGTGCCGGCGTCTCGCTGACGACCCGGCCGTTGTAGACGTTGGTGATGACGTCCACGCACTGCCCGTCCGGCTTCTTGATGCGGCGCAGGAAGTTGCCGCCGGCGTCGGGCGGGCGCTGGCAGATCACGGTGGCGAGCTGCGCGGACGGCGGGGAAAACGCCTGCGCGTGCGCGGTCGAGATCGGCAGCACCAGGTTCCACGCGCTCGCCTTCGCTTCCGCGCGCGGCAGCAGCTGGTCGAACGGCACGATCACCGGCAGCGGATAAGCGCCTGCGTCCGGGCTCTGCGCCACGATCGCCACGTCGCCGCGCTCGCACACGGCAGTGCCGATGGCGATTTCCGAGTTGCGCATCTTCGAGGCGTGGTTCATCGCCTCCTGCGTGCACGGCAGGTTCTCCTTCAGCAGCCGCAGCTGGGTCTGCAGCTGCGTGATGCGGTCGGCCGGGGCGTCCTTCAGCCAGGCCTCGGCCTGGCGCACCAGGGCCGGCACGTTGCCCGACAGCGACATCGCCAGCGCCGGGTAGACGATGATCCACTGCCACCACTTGACCGGCTTGCCGTCCGCGGCGGGCGCGGCGGCAGCAGGGGGACTTTCAGCGGGCGGACTCGCGGCGGCCCGGCCTTCGACGATCGTCGTGCTCATGCTGTGCTCCTCGGCGGCGCTCGCCGCCTGCGCATCGCCGCGCGCGACGCCGCCTTCCGCGGGCGGCGCGCACGGCCGTTCGACTTCGGTTCGCTTGCCCCTCGCCGTCCCTGGCCGGCGCCTCGCGGCGCGGAGGTCCCTTCCACACGGGGATACGCCAATTCGGGCCGATTGCCGACATCGGCGAACGCGGCACGAGGCTGGCAGAATGCTTCGACTCTCTGCCGCCGGGACCTTCGCATGCGCCCGACCCCGCCCCGCCTTTCGCCGGAGGCCGCGATCGACCTGCTGCTCGCGCGCGGCGTACCGCACCTGGCCGTCGCCGCGCCGCTCGGCCTGGGCAAGCCGAACCGGCTGCTCAACGCGCTGTACGCGCGCGTCAAGGCCGATCCGGCGCGGCGCATGACCTTGTACACGGCGCTGTCGCTGGACCCGCCCGAACCCGGCAGCGAGCTGGAACGGCGCTTTCTCGAACCCTTCCTGGCGCGCCAGTTCGGCGCCGGCTATCCGCGCCTGGACTACGTGGCGGACCTGAAAGCCGGCCGCCTGCCGGCGAACGTGCGCGTGCAGGAGTTCTACTTCCAGTCCGGCGCGATGCTCGGCTCGGCGCAGGCGCAGCGCGACTACGCCAGCATCAACTACACGCACGTCGCGCGCGACCTGGCCGAGGAAGGGCTCGACGCGATCGTGCAGCTGGTGGCGCGGCGCGGCGAAGGCGCCGAGGCGCGCTACAGCCTGTCGTGCAATCCCGACGTGACCCTGGACGTGCTCGACGCGCTGGCCGCGCGCGGCCGGCCGCGGCCGCTGGTGATCGGCGTGGTGCACGCGGGGCTGCCGTTCCTGGGCGGCGATGCCGAAGTCGGCGCGGAGCTGTTCGATGCGCTGGTGGAGGAAACCGAAGCGGCGCAGCCGCTGTTCGCGCTGCCGCGCGGCTCGGTCGACGCCGCCGAGTACGCGATCGGCCTGCACGCCAGCGCGCTGGTGCGCGACGGCGGCACCTTGCAGATCGGCATCGGTGCCTTGTCCGACGCGATCGTATACGCGCTGCTGCTGCGCCATCGCGCCAATGCGGACTATCTCGGCGCGTTGCGCGCGCTGCGCGGCGACGAGCCGGAGAAGGACGGACTGATCGCGCGCATCGGCGGCCTCGCGCCGTTCGCGCGCGGCCTGTACGGCGCCAGCGAGATGATCATGGACGGCTTCATGCACCTGCGCCGCGCCGGCATCCTGGTGCGGCGCGTGCACGACGACGCGGACGTGCAGCGCGCCGTCGACGCCGGCGCGCAGGCGCCGGGCGGCCACTACCTCAAGGGCGCGTTCTATCTCGGCAGCAGGGATTTCTACGACTGGCTGCGCACGCTCGACGGCGAGGACTACGCGGGCCTGGCGATGTGCCGCGTGTCCGACGTCAACCAGCTGTACGGCGGGCGCGAGCAGCTCGACGCGCTGCAGCGCCGCGACGCGCGCTTCTTCAACACCTGCATGATGGCGAGCCTGCTCGGTGCGGCGACCTCCGACGCGCTGGAGGACGGCCGCGTCGTCAGCGGCGTCGGCGGCCAGTACAACTTCGTCGCGATGGCGCACGCGCTCGACGGCGGCCGCTCGGCGCTGCTGCTGCGCGCCACGCGCAAGAGCGGCCGGCGCATCGAATCGAACCTGCGCTGGAACTACGGCCACACGACGATTCCGCGCCACCTGCGCGACCTCTACGTGACCGAATACGGCGTGGCCGACCTGCGCGGCAGGTCCGACGAGGCCTGCGTGCGCGCGATGCTGGCGATCAGCGACGCGCGCTTCGTCGACGCGCTCGCCGCCGACGCGGTGCGCGCCGGCAAGCTGCCGCGCGACTTCCGCGTGCCCGACGCCTGGCGCGCGAACACGCCCGAGGCGCTGCGCGCGCGGCTGCGGCCGTTCTCCGACCGCGGCCTGCTGCCGACGTTTCCGTTCGGCAGCGACTTCGATACCGTCGAGCGCCGCGTGCTGCCGGCGCTGCTGTGGCTGAAATCCTGCGCGACCGATCCGCGGCGCTGGCCTGCCCTGCTCGGCGCCTTGCTCGCGCCCGGTTCTGCGGAAGAGGTGCCGGCGGTGCTCGCGCGGCTGGATTTCGCACGCGGCGACCTGTCCTGGCGCGAGCGCGTGCTCGCGCGCCTGGTGCGTGGCGCGGTTGCGCGGACGAAGCCGATAGGCTGAGTCGGTGTTTCGAGAACGCCAACGACACTGGAGATTGCCTCGAACCTTCCCGACGTCATTCCCGCGGACGCGGGAATCCATCGCGCTTTCGATGTCGTGCGACGAGAATCAACGTGGATCCCCGCGTTCGCGGGGATGACGGCAATCGAGACTCATCCAAACGTCACCGACGTCATTCCCGCGGACGCGGGAATCCATCGGGCTTTCGATTTCGCGGGGCGAGAATCAACGTGGATCCCCGCGTTGGCGGGGATGACGCCAGTCGAGACTCATCCAAACCCCGCCGACGTCATTCCCGCGGACGCGGGAATCCATGTGGCTTTCGATGTCGTGGGGCGAGAATCAACGTGGATCCCCGCGTTGGCGGGGATGACGCCAGTCGAGGCCCTTTCAAACCCTACCAACGTCATTCCCGCGGACGCGGGAATCCATCGGGCTTTCGATTTCGCGGGACGAGAATCAACGTGGATCTGCGCGTTCGCGGGGATGACGAAGCCATCCGGGAGCCCGCGAGGCCTCCCCTGCCGCGTCAGTGCCGCACCAGCGCCAGCACGACCTCGATCACGATCAGCAGCACGATGGCGATTTCCAGCAGCTCGGCGCGGCGGCTCGAGGCCTCGTCGTACAGCGCCGTGTAGGTGTCGCGCACGATCGCCAGCTTGCGGTCGACCGCGGCGCCGAGCTTGGGCACGCGGAACAGGTCGAGGGCGGAGGCGTAGATGCGCGCGAGGTAGACGTCCTCGGTGACCTGCAGCGCGTTGTCGACCTTCTCGGTCAGCTCGGTGACCTCGGCCACCAGCGTGTACAGCCGGCGCGCGAGGTGCGCGAAGCGGCGCGCGGCGCGCAGCGAGGCTGCGCCGCGCGCTTCCTCGACCAGGTCGTACATGCGCGGCAGCTCCGCGTCGAGCAGCTCGTCGTAGTAGCGCAGTTCGAGCAGCTGCGCGTTGGCCACCTCGAGCACGTCGGCGACGTCGGAATCCCCGCGCGGCTCGTAGATGAAGGCGCGGTCCCAGGTCAGCACGACGAGGTCGTCCTCGTAGTAGGAATGGCTCTGCCGCAGCAGGTCGCGCCGCGCCGATTCGGACAGGCGCCGCGTCTCGCCGGACAGCAGCGGCACGAGGTCCACGCGGTCGAGCAGCGCGGTTGCCGTCAGCGGCTCGCCGAAGGCGTGCACGACGGCGAGCAGGTAATCCTCCTCGAGCGTCACCTCGGAAGGCCGCAGCAGCGCCGGCGCGATGACCGCGCGCACCTCGTCGAGCCGTTCTTCCCAGAATCGGCTGCGCGCCGCCGGGCCGATCGCCTGGTCGGCGGCCTGCGCCAGCGCGACGAAGTCGCTCCACGCGCAGTGCGCCACCGGCACGCGCACGGCCAGCACGACGACGCCGAAATCGTAGAGGCGCGCGGTGACGCCGACGTCGCGGCTGCAGCCGCCGATGTCGAGCGCGAGCGGGGCCAGCGGCAGCTGCACCGGCGGCACGCCGAAGGCGAGCGCCTTCTCCGGCACCGAGCCGAGGCGGCCGCGGCGGCTCGCCGCGCTGGAATGCGCCGCGCACAGGCCTTCCGCGCGCGCGAGGTCGATCGAGTAGGCGATGTCGAAATGGCGCAGCACGACGACCGTGCCGGATTCGACGACGACTTCGTTCCCGCCCATCGCAAGGCCTCGCGGCGCAGTTCCGCCCGACGGCAGCCTAGCGGACGCGGATGACGATGTCAGGACGCCGCGGCCTTGCGCCGCGGCGCCACCGCGCTCACCAGACCTCGCAGCGATCCTTGTCCGGCCGCACCATCGGCGCGTCGGCCTTGCACTGGAACGCGGCGCGGAACGCCGGCAGGTTCGACAGCGGGCCGTTGACGCGGTACTTGGCGACCGGATGCGGATCGCCCTGCACCATCGTGCGCTGCGTTTCCGGCCGCGTCTCGTCGCCGCGCACCTGGCCCCAGGCGAGGAAGAACTGCTGCTCGGGCGTGAAGCCGTCGAGGGTGGGTTCGGCTTCCTTGCCTTCGCGCGACTTGCGGTAGGCCAGCCAGGCCAGCTTGGCGCCGCCCAGGTCGCCGATCGATTCGCCGAGCACGAGCTTGCCGTTGTGATGTATGCCCGGCTCGATGAAGTAACCTTCGAACTGGTCCACCACGCACTGCCCGCGCGCCTGGAATTTCTTCTCGTCTTCCGGCGTCCACCAGTTGGCCAGGCGGCCCTGCGCGTCGAACTGCGCGCCCTGGTCGTCGAAGCCGTGGCTGATCTCGTGGCCGATGATGACGCCGATCGCGCCGTAGTTGACCGCGTCGGTGGCGTTCACGTCGAACGCCGGCGGCTGCAGGATGCCGGCCGGGAAGACGATCTCGTTCAACATCGGGTTGTAGTACGCATTCGAGGTCGGCGGCGTCATGCCCCAGCGGCCGCGGTCGACCGGCTTGCCGATCTGCGCGCGCTCGTCGGCGGTGTTCCAGCGCGAGGCGGCGACGGTGTTGTCCCAATGGCTGGCGCGGGCGACGGTGAGGCCGCGATAGTCCTTCCACGTGTCCGGATAGCCGATCTTCGGGTTGAAGGTGGCGAGTTTTTCCAGCGCCTTCTTTTTGGTCTCCTCGCCCATCCAGTCCAGGCCGCCAATGGTGTCCTTCATCGCCAGCAGGATGTTGCGCACCATCTCCTGCATGCGCGCCTTGGCTTCCGGCGGGAAATACTTCTCCACGTACTTGCGCCCGAGCGCTTCGCCGAGCTGTCGGTCGGTGGCCTCGGCGCAGCGCTTCCAGCGCGGCTTCATCTGCGTGGTGCCGGCGAGGTAGCGGCCGTTGAAGGCGAAGTTCTCCTCGACGAACGGTGTCGACAGCGCATCGGCCGCGGCGTTGAGCACCTGCCAGCGCAGGTAGGTTTGCCACTGCGCGACGGGCGTGGACTTCAGCTCCGCGGCGAAGCGCTGCAGGAACTTCGGCTGCGTCACGTTCAGATCCTCGCGCGGGATCCTGGCGGCGTCGAAGTACGCGGCCCAGTCGAACGCGGGCGCCTGTGCGACCAGGCCGGCGAAGTTCGTCCTGTGGTCTTCGTTGTGCGGATCGCGCAGCGCGACGTTGTCCAGCGATGCCTCGGCCAGGCGCTTCTCGAACGCGAACACGACGGCGGCGTCCTGCTTCGCCATGGCCGGCCTGGCGCCGGCGAGCTCGAACATCTTCGCCACGTGCGTGCGGTACTTGTCGCGTGCTTCGACGAAGCGCTGGTCGGTCTTGAGGTAGTAGTCGCGGTCCGGCATGCCCAGGCCGCCGGCGTCGACGTGCGCGATGACGCGGGTCGGGTCGTGCAGGTCCTGCGCCACGACGATCTTGAACGGCACGCCGACGCCGATCTCGTGCAGGCGGCCGATCGTGCGCTGCACGTCGGCACGCGCCTTGATCGCGGCAATCTCGTCGAGCAGCGGCTGCGCCGGCTTCAGGCCGAGTTCGTCAACGTGGCTTTCGTCCATGCAGGCGGCGTAGAAATCGCCCGACAGCTGCTCGGGACTGCCGGCCGGCCAGTCGCGTCTGGCCGCCATGTCGGCGAGCAGGTCGCGCACGCGTTCCTTGTTGAGCTCGCCCGACTCCCAGCGCTTGCTCCAGCGGTCCATGTACTGCGGGATCGGATGGTTCGCGCGCCAGGCGCCGTTGGCGTACTGGAAGAAGTCGGTGCAGGCGTCGGCGTTGCGGTCGATGTCGGACGGATCGATGCCGTGCACGGCCCAGACCGGCCCGGCGGTGGCGAACAGGCAGGCGGCGACCACACGGGCGCGCAGAATTCGTAGACCGGACATGGCGATGCTCCCCTCGCGACGGTTGGCGGCGCGATGCTAGGACGCCGGCGGCGGTGCACGCATGGGCCGGACGGCAGGGTCGGGGGCGATTTCGGGCTCGAGCCGGCGGGGCGGCTTCTGGATCACGACGTCTTTGGTCTCCCCGAAGACGTACCGCCCCAAACCCGCACCGACGTCATGCCCGCGAAAGCGGGCATCCATTTCGCTCTCGGGCGGCCACGAACATGGATTCCCGCTTTCGCGGGAATGACGTCGAGGCTGGAGTGTCGGCTCGCGATGCCAGTCGCTCTGGAACGCCGTGGAAGATGGATTCCCGCTTGCGCAGGAATGACGCCGACTCCCGAACGTGGCCTTACGTCCCGGCCAGGTAGTCGTGCACGACCTCGCCCGGGCCGAGGGTCAGGTCGGCGACGAAGTGCAGCGCCGACTTCACCTCCAGCACCGGCAGCCGCGCCACGTCGGCGATCGCGTGCGCGTACAGCTGCAGCGCGGCCGGCGCGGTCCATGCGCCTTTCAGCGTGACGTCGGTGAGGAAATAGCGCACCAGTTCGAGGATGCGCGGGCTGCCGTCGACGTGCGGAATGATCTTGAGCAGGAAATTCGGCACCGCCAGCGCCTTCAGCACGCCCGCGTGGTCGACCTCGCGATGCTTGTAGCCCATCGTGCCGGTGGCGCAGAGCTGGCTGCCGTAGTGCAGCGTGCCGACGATGACGTCGCCTTCGTGCACGATCTTCGGACTCGCCAGCTTCTTGGGAAAACCCCAGATCTCGCGGCCGCCGGCGATCGGTGCGTCGTCGTCCAGGTACATCGAGTGCACGTAGACGCCCTCCTCGCCGCGGTAGCGCACCGGGATGACCTGCCCCGACTCGGTGTAGTCGCCGAAGCCGGTCGAATCGGGCATGCGGATGAATTCGTACTTCACCACCGGCTCGACGATCTCCAGCGGCTCGGGCACGACCGCGGCGAGCGCGTCCGGATCGGTGCGGTAGGTGACGATGACGTATTCGCGGTCGCGGAACCGGTACGGCGCCGGCGGGTACGAGGGATTCGTCAGCGGCATCGCGAACGCGCGTTCGCGGACTTCGGACAGCTTCATGCGGGTTCCTCGAAATGCGATGGACTTCACCCCAGGCTCACAGCATCGCATGACGGGCCGATGGCGATTGTCACAAATCTGGCATGCGACAGGACGATCCTCGTCGCCCCGCCCCCTGAGGAGTCGTCCATGTCGTCGCCCAGCCTGAGCATCGAGCGCGCCTCGCCGCGCCCGGATCTCGACCACAAGCCGAACCCGCTGATCGGTCTCCTGTTCGTCGGCCTGCTCGCCGCCGGCCTCGCCTTCAGCGCCTGGAGCCTGATCTCCGACATCGACAGCGCGAATGCCGGCGCGGTCAGGACCACGTGGCTGCCGTACGTGCTGCTCGGCGTGGCGCTGCTGATCGCGCTCGGCTTCGAGTTCGTCAACGGCTTCCACGACACCGCCAACGCGGTCGCGACCGTGATCTACACGCATTCGCTGCCGGCCAACGTCGCGGTGATGTGGTCGGGTTTCTTCAACTTCGTCGGCGTGCTGGTGTCCAGCGGCGCGGTCGCGTTCGGCATCATCTCGCTGCTGCCGGTGGAGCTGATCCTGCAGGTCGGATCGTCGGCCGGTTTCGCGATGGTGTTCGCCCTGCTGATCGCGGCGATCCTGTGGAACCTCGGCACCTGGTGGTTCGGCCTGCCGGCGTCTTCCTCGCACACGCTGATCGGCTCGATCATCGGCGTGGGCGTGGCCAACGCGCTGATGCACGGCCGTGACGGCACCAGCGGCGTCGACTGGGCGCAGGCCATCAAGGTGGGCTATTCGCTGCTGCTGTCGCCGCTGATCGGCTTCGGTCTCGCCGCGCTGCTGCTCATCGCGCTGCGTTCGCTGGTTAAGAACCCGGCGCTGTATCGCGAGCCGAAGGGCAACACGCCGCCGCCGTGGTGGATCCGCGGCCTGCTGATCCTGACCTGCACCGGCGTTTCCTTCGCCCACGGCTCCAACGACGGCCAGAAGGGCATGGGCCTGATCATGCTGATCCTGGTCGGCACGGTGCCGATGGCCTACGCGCTGAACCGCGCGATGCCGGCCGACCAGATGGTGCCGTTCGTGGCGATGGCGAGCGCGACGCAGCAGTCGCTGACGGAGGCGTCGAAGGCGCCGCCGGCCGCCGACCCGCGCAAGGCGCTGGGCGAATACGTGCGCACGCACGAGCTGAAGGCGGAGGTGGTGCCGTCGCTGGCCGCCGTGGTCGGCGACATCGGCCGGCAGGTGAAGGATCACGGCACGCTGGCGAAGGTGCCGGCCGAAGCCGTCGCCAACGTGCGCAACGACATGTATCTCACCTCGGAGGCGATCCGCTTCATCGGCAAGGATTCCGGCAACGGCCTGAATGTCGATGCGAAGAAGAACCTCGGCGCGTTCAAGCAGCAGATCGACGACGCGACCAAGTTCATCCCGCTGTGGGTGAAGATCGCCGTCGCGATCGCGCTCGGCCTCGGCACGATGGTCGGCTGGAAGCGCATCGTGGTGACGGTCGGCGAGAAGATCGGCAAGACCCACCTGACCTACGCGCAGGGCGCCTCGGCAGAGCTGGTGGCGATGACGACGATCGGCGCGGCGGACATGTTCGGCCTGCCGGTGTCGACCACCCACGTGCTGTCCTCGGGCGTTGCCGGCACGATGGTGGCCAACCGCTCCGGGCTGCAGCTGTCGACGGTGCGCAACCTGGCGATGGCCTGGGTGCTGACCCTGCCGGTCGCGATCGCGCTGTCGGGCTCGCTGTACTGGCTGTTCAGCCGGATCTTCTGACCGGAGCGCCGCCCGGCGCCTGCTTCACCGCTTCGAAGGCGGGTGCGCGGACCGGATGTGCCGCGCACCCGGCGAACGGGCCGGGCCATCCAGGACCGGAATCGCGGACAAAAAAACGCCGGGGCTCCCGTTGGGAAGCCCCGGCGTGGGAGTGCCCTGCCTCAGCGAATCGGCGGACGCTCGCGCGGCACGCCACGCGGCTCCGCGTTGCGGGTCACGTCGTTGTTGCCGCCGTTGTCGCCGCCGAACAGGTTGATCGGATTGAAGACCGGCGTGATGAAGAAGCCGCCGCCGTTCTGGTTTCCGCCGGTGTGGATCGGCGTGCCGTTGCCGTCCTGCGAGGGGTTGCCGTCGCCGCGGATGGTGCTCAGGAAGGCGCCGTCCACCTGCGTCATGTAGCCGCCTTCGTTCATGCGCAGCCAGCCGGCACCGTCGCCGTTCTCGTAGATGCTAACGCCGTCGTCGTTGGCCCAGTCGACCAGCTTGCCGCCGGTCTGCACCTGGCCGATCTTGAGGTCGCCCAGCGTGTTCTGGTCCAGACCCTGCACGACCATCGCCTGGTCGCCCTTGGTGATGACCAGCTCCGTCGACAGGGTCATGTTGTTGTTCTTGTCGTACGGCGTGGTGTGGATCGTGATCTTGGTGCCGTCCTCGAGGTTCAGCGTCATCGTGTCGTAGAAATCGCCCACGGCCTTGCCGTCGATTTCCACGTGCGGGTCGCCCCAGATGCGCATCTTCTCGCCGGTTTCCTTGTTGGTCAGCGTGAACTCGGAGTTGCCCTCGTTCATGTCGAGCATGTAGTTGCCCAGATCGATCGAGGCCTTGCCGCCGTCCTGCTTCACTTCCCAGCCGCCGGCCTGCTGCGGGCGGATGTCCTGCGCGTTGTTGAGCGTGTCGATGATCGCGCGCGATTCGACGCCGCTGACGTGACCGTCGAGCGCGGCGAAGCCGATCTGCGACAGGATTTCCGCGCGTTCCTGCGGGTCGAGCTTGGACAGGTCGGCGCTTTCGAGCGCCTTGCTGAGCGCCTGCTGGTTCTCGCTGCCGTCGCAGGTGCCGAGCATGCCCTGGCCGGCGCCGGTGAACAGCGCGTCCTTGAACGTCTGCACGACCTTGTCGACGGCGAAGCCGAGCAGGCCGCCGAACAGCGGGTTGGACGGGAACTGGCTGGCCGCCTGCGCGACGGACGACGGGTTCCAGCCGCCGAACGCACCGCCGAGCGAACCGCGCAGCGAATCGGTCGGCGTCCAGCCCTGGTGGCCCTGCGGCACGTTGAGCTGCCCGGAGTTGCCGCCGAAGATCGTGTCGAACACGCGGCCGGTCGACTCGAAGCCCTTGATCATGCCGACGACGGTGTTGGCGTCGGAATCGCTGATGTAGCCATCGGCAGCGAGGTTGTCGATGGTCGACATCAGGACGTTTTTCTCCTGCGTCGACAGCTGGCCCGAATTGACCGAATCCAGCGCCGAGCGCACGCGGTCCGCGCCAGCGCTCGCGTCGACGCGGCTCAGCGAGCCGTCCACGCCACCGCGGAATTGCGCGTTTTCGACAAAACCTCCGGAAATCGTCGTCATGACTGTCCCCTTGCTTGTTGGGTGAGAAGTACCGGGTGCGAGTCTGCAAATTTCGGCGCGGCTTCAACAGCCGGGACTATCCCTAGCTAGGGATTACCCTTGGCGAAAAACGTCGTGAAAAAGGCCCGGAAACGGCCGCCGCAGCGGCCACGGAAGCGACACCGGGCACGCGGCGGATCGCGCGCCCGGCATCGAGGCGGAAGAACCCGCGGCTAGGCGTGGAAGACCGGTTCGATCGTCAGCTTGCCGAGCGAGCCTTCGGCGAAGCGCTGCACGAGCTCCTCCTGGTTCGCCAGCAGGGTGTCGTAGGCATCGCGCGAGCGTACGTCGGCGCGCAGCTGCCAGCCGTTCTCGGTCTGCGTCAACCACAGGTCGGTGCCCGGCAGGACGTCGTTCTGCATGCGCAGCAGCACCTCGCGCGAACGCCCGCCGCGTCCGCCGCGCGGATCGCTGACCAGCATCTGCCGGACGTGCTTCTGCACCAGCTCGGCCAGCGCCGGAGCGAGGTTCGCCGACGCGGCGGCCGCCTGCTGCGGCGCGCCGGTCAGGGTCTGCGGCTGGGTCGGCGCGGACGCCATCTCGGTCGGCATCGGCGTCGGCGTGCTGCCGGGGCCGGCCTGCGCCGTTCCCGCATCCAGGCCTTCGCCGTCCTCGGAACCGCCGCTGCTGCGTGCGCTGCGCGCGGCGGCGCCGACCTGCGCCTCGCCGTCCGCGGCCTTGCGCGCGAGCGTCTGCGCCGATTCGGCGTCGCCGGAATCGGCGGTACGCTTGTGCTCGCCGGCGCGCGGCTTGCCGTCCACTGCCGTGCCGTCGCTGGAGGCGGACTTGGCCCCGTCGCGCGGAACCGGCGTTTCGGCGCCGGTCGCCGGGCGCTGGCGATCCGCCCCGGCCGTACGCTGCGCGTCCGGATTTTGCGACTGCGCCGCGTTCGGCGCCGCGTCGCGGCGTTCCGGCTCGGCCGTGCGCGTCTCGCGCGGCGGCGAGGCGGGCTGTTCGCCCTTTCCGGCTTCGTTCGCACCCTGCTCGCCGACCTGCGCGAAAGCGCGCTGCATCAGCGTGCGGAAGCGCTCGGCCGTGCTCAACCCGGCCAGTTCGCCATCGAACTTCGGCGTCTCGCCAGCCTGCGCGGTGGCCTGCGCGTCGCGCGCCTGCGGCTTGCCGGTCTCGGCCGGCCGCTGGCTGGGGTTTCCCTGCATGAGACCGCGGAACTGCGCGACTTCCTCGCGCGTGGGGGCCTCGCCGGCCTGGCGCGCCGCACCTTCGCGGGCGACGGCCTCGTTCGAGGCACGGTCGGTGCGCAGCTTCTCGTCGGCGGCGAGACGGCGCTGACGGTGCGCGGCCTGGCTGGACTGTACGTCGTTGTTGATCAGCATGGTCTACCTCATCGCATGCGCGGGCGAGCGGTGCAGTTCTTCCCCGTCCTGCTCCTCGCGACGCTCTTCATCGGCTTGCTGCTTGCGCGTCCAGTCGCCGCGGAAATTCTCCAGCGCATCGACCTTGGCCTGAGCGCGGCGCAGCTGGGTGATTTCTTCCTGCAGCTTCGCCTGCGCCTGCGCGACTTCCCTCTCGGCCGCGGCCACCGCGGCGTCGCTCTTGACGATCTCGACGTCGAGCCACTGGCGATGCCGTTCCGCACGCTCCAGCCAGTCCGGCGCGAGCTTGTGCGGATCGTCGACCGCGTTCTGGCATGCCAGCTGGTGCGCGCGGCGGCGGTCGCCGACGTCGGAGCGCGCCTGCTTGGCGGCGTCGCGCTTGTGTTCCATGCGCGCCACTTCGGCGCGGCATTCGGTGACGCGCTTCTGCACGGCTTCCAGGCGCAGGTCGCGTACGCGGGTGAGCGGTTCGAGCGGAAAGCGCTTCATCTGAACATCCCGATCAGGCGCACGACGGCGTCGTCGTAGCCGCTGAGGCTCTCGGACGGCTGGCGCAGGAAAGCGTTGATGTCGCCGATCTTCGCCACCGCGACGTCGGCCTCGGGGTCGTTGCCGGCGCGGAATTCGCCGAGCTGCAGCAGCAGTTCGATCTCGCGGTACTTGGACAGGTAGCGGCGCAGCAGGCCGGCCGCCTGCTGGTGCTCGGGCGAGGTCACGCGCGGCATCACGCGGCTGGCGCTGGAAAGAATGTCGATCGCCGGATAGTGGTTGGCGGCGGCGAGCTTCTTGGACAGGTAGATATGGCCGTCGAGGATCGAGCGCACTTCCTCGCCGACCGGATCGCCGCCTTCCTCTTCCTCGATCAGCACGGTGTAGAACGCCGTGATGGTGCCGCGGTCGTTGTTGCCGGCGCGCTCGAACAGGCGCGGCAGCGCCGAGAACACCGACGGGGTGAAGCCGCGCCGCGTCGGCGGCTCGCCCATCGCCAGGCCCACGTCGCGCAGCGCGCGCGCGAAGCGCGTGACCGAATCCATCATCAGCATCACGCGCAGGCCCTGGTCGCGGAAATACTCCGCGATCGCGGTGCCGACGTAGGCGACGCGGCTGCGCTCGAGCGCGGGGCGATCCGAGGTGGCGACGACGACGACGCTGCGCCGCAGCCCTTCGGGGCCGAGGCTGTCCTCCATGAACTCGCGCACCTCGCGGCCGCGCTCGCCGACCAGCACGATCACGTTGACGTCGCTCTGCGCGCCGCGCGCGAGCATGCCGAGCAGGGTGCTCTTGCCGCCGCCGGCGGTGGCGAAGATGCCCAGGCGCTGGCCTTCGCCGACGCTGAGCATGCCGTCGATCGCGCGCACGCCGGTCGGCAGCGGGCGATCGATCAGGCGGCGCTTGAGCGGATTGGGCGACGGCGCGTAGACCGAGGCGCGCTGGCGCGCGTCGAGCGGACCGAGGTCGTCGAGCGGATCGCCGTGCGCGTCGAGGATGCGGCCGAGCAGACCGTGGCCGACCGGCACGCTGGCCTGGCGGCCGGTGGCGGTGACCGTGGTCGCCGCGGAGATGCCCTCGAGTGGGCCGAGCGGCGTCAGCAGGGTGTGGTTGCGCGAGATGCCGACCACTTCGGCCGGCAGCACGAAGCCGCTGTCGGCCTGTTCGAGCAGGCACAGCTCGCCGATGGCGGCGTTGATACCGGTCACCCGCACGAGCGTACCGTAGGCTTCGGCGACCCGACCGACGCGCTGCAGCGTCTCGCCGCTGGCCAGCGCGCGCAGCAGCGGCTGCGGCGCCGTGGCGGCGATCGCGTCGGAAGCGGCAGTCGTGTCGTCAGTCAGAGGCATCGCCCGTGTCCATCGCGGCGGCCGCGTCGCCCGCCGGTTTCGAATCGTTCGGCGCGGCGAAGACCGGATGCGGCGCCTGTTCGCGCGCCATCGCCAGGATCGTGCGCACCTGATCGAGCTGTTCGCGCAGGCCGGCCCGCACGACACCGCCTTCGGTTTCGATGACGCAGTCGAATTCGCCGAATTCCGGCGTCGCGACGATCTCGGTGGTCGGCGTGCCGCTGAGGCCGAGGCCGTCGCCGGCCAGGCGCTCGCGCGTCGCCTCGGCGACGTCGGGATGCACGCGCACGACCAGGCTCGGTTCGAAGGCGAGCTGACGCACCGCCTCGCCGACCAGCATCGGCACGAGCCGGTCGGCGCCGAGCGCCGGCGCGATGCGCTCGACCACGGCGACCGCGAGTTCGGTGATCTGCCCGCGCATGCGCTCGGCCAGCTGTTCGCGCGCGACGTGCAAGGCGTTGGTCGCCGCCGCGAACTGGTCCAGCGCATCGCGCCGGCCTTCGGCCAGCCCTTGCGCGCGCGCGGCGGCACGCTCGGCCGCGAGTTCGGCGTCGAGCGCCTGCACGGCGCGGTTGGCCTGGTCGACGAGTTCCTGCACGCGCGTCAGCGGCAGCCAGGCGGCGGCCGGGATCACGCGTCCGCCGATGCCCAGCGCGTAGCGCTCCTTCAGGTCGACGAAGGCGGCGTTCACAGGTGTGCGACGGCCGCGCTTTCGCGCGCCGCTCCCAGGTACTGGGCGACGGTCTCCGGCGGCAGCCAGGCGTCGCGACGCTCGCCGGCGGAGGCCGGAGGAAAGGCGAGCTTGATGCGTTCGGCGAGCAGCGGATGCTGGTTCGCCGCATAGGTGAACAGTTCCACGCGACCGCGCTGGCGCAGCAGCTCGGTGACCGCCTCGACGCTGTCGATCACGCGGGCGAGGCCGGCCATCGCGCAGTGACGCACGCCATCGGGGATCGCACCGCGCCAGGGATCGGTGCTCAGAGCGAACGACACGCGCGCGGCGCCGATGGCTTCGCGCAGACGCAGCACCTCGCTGCGTTCGACGCGGGCGCGCAGGGCGGGCGAGAACGCCAGGGCGCCGAGATCCATCGCGGCTCCGCGCAGGCGTTCGCCGGAAAACAGGGCGGCCGGGTGTTCGTCGACCCAGCCTGACTCGTTGGCCGCGGCGAGGTCGAACAGGGTCGGCGAGGTCTGCTCCAGACGCAGCGCGAGCATGCGCCGGCCGAGCGCAGACGTGCGCGCGCGCTCGACCAGCGCCGGCGGTGCGTCGCCGAACCGGGTCGCGTGCGCGCCGTCCAGGGTGGACTTCAGCAGCGCCGCCCAGTTCGCATCAATGGCCATCGCGGCGGCTCTGGTCGGCCGAACGGCCGCTCAGGAACGCAACCAGTGCGGCGCGGCTGCGCCACAGCAGCAGCAGGGCTGCCAGCAGGGTCAGTCCGGCGAAGGCGATCAGCAGTCCGCGCGTCACGTCGCTGCGCGTGGCGAAGCGCAGCAGGTCGTTCGGCGCATCCTTGCCGGCGGGCACGCTCGTGCCCGAGGCGGTCGGCGTTTCGGCTTCCTGGAACGCCGCGCGCGTGAAGAACTTCACCGTCACGCGATCGGGGTTGTCCAGGCCTTCGACGGCATCCTTGACGATGGCCTTGATGTCGGTCTCACGCTCCTGCACGTGAGCGCCGGGCGCGACCACCAGCACGACGGAGGCCGAGGCCGAATCGGTCTTGCCGCCGATCAGGTCGCGGTCCGGCAGTGCCACGTGCACGCGGGCCTTGATCACGCCGTCCAGTCGCTGCAGCGTGTCGGAGAGCTCTTCGCTGAGCGCGTACAGGTAACGCGCCTTGTCCTCCGTCGGCGAGGCGACGAAACCTTCCTTCTTGAACACCTCGCCCATCGACGGATGCGAATTGCGCGGCAGCCCGTTGGCGTCGAGGATCGCCATCGCCGCCGGCAGATCCTTCTTTTCGACCTTGACCGTCCACTCGGTACCGCGATCGGCCTTGCTCTTGTCGATGTCGATGCCCGCGCGCAGCAGGGCCGCCGAGACTTCGTTCGCCTGCGTCTCGTCGAGGTTGGAATAAAGCACCTGCCAGTCGCCCATGCAGCCGGCGAGCCCCAACGTGAGCATCGTCACGATCAGGGCACGCAGGACGAAGCGCGATCCGGCCGCGCGCGGTTCGGATCGGACGGAGTATTGCTTGCGGGCCGGAGGCATGGCGGCGATCTCTACGATTGCTGGCGGAACAACTGCTGCACGCCGTCGGACGTGCGGTTGGCGACGTTCGAGGTCATCTCGGCGTGGAACAGGAACTCGTGGCACTTCACGGTCAGCTGCATCATCTCGCCCGGCGTCGGCTCGGCACCGGCCTCGAGGTTCGCCGTGATCTCGTTGATGTTGCCGACGCGACCGTTGAGCGACTCGAAGTTCTGCAGCACCGCCTGGAACCCCGGCGAGACCGGCTCGATCGACGGCGGCGCCGCGACCTGGGCCGGAGCGGCGTTCGCGTACGCCTCCTGGAAGCGGGCGACGTCGTAGGGCATGACCTGAGTCTGCGGGCCGGCGACTTGCGGAGTCGCCGTCAGGGCCGCGATATCGATCGACTGGATGGGTGTCATGTAAGCATCTCCTGATGAGAACCGTCACGCGCCGGCACGAGGGACCGCGGACGATCGTACCGCTCCTCCGTCGGCTGCGTCCCGTTCGGGCCGCAGCGGCCCCGCCCGGGGCCGCGGATTTGGGAGCGGAATCGCTCTCGTCGCGCGGACCGGCTCGACGCCGGCGCCGCGAGCGGCTTACTGCTTGCGACCGAGGGTTTCCAGCGCCTGACCGACCGCATTGTTCGAGGTCGCCGAGTTGGTCGACAGGAACTGCATCTTCAGCGATGCGGCGGTCAGCAGGGTCACGGTCGACGGCTGATCCTGGCCGTTCTCGCCGATCTGCGAGGACAGGTCCGTGATCTCGGTCGCCTGCTTGTCGAGCACCTTGCCCCACGCCTTCGCCATCGCCTGGTACCAGCTCTTGGCTTCCGTGTTGGACACCGGTCCCGGCAGCGTGTTGCCCGGCGGGTTGAACGAACCACTCGGATTGGCCACCGGCGCCGGCGCACCACCACCCAACATCATGTTCGGAAGATTGTTGCTCATCGTCGTGCTCCTCTCTCTAGGGTGAAGCGTCGATCACGCTTTCGCGCGACAGACGCTGGATGTTGCCCGCTTCATCGCGGACAAGAACTTTGTCGTCTTCGAGACCTTCGAAGGTACCGCCCATCGGCAATTTCGCGCCGACGTAGAACACCGACTTGTCGACCGACACCATATAGGGATCGGTGCCGCCCTCGATCTTGCGGATGCGCTTGCCTTCCGGCACCGCCTTGGCTTCGGGCGGCGGCGAATCGAGATTCTGCAGATCGATGATCAGGTTCAGCTTCTCGTTGAGGTCCTTGATCGAGCGCGAAGCCAGCAAGGTCTCGACCGCCTTGCTGTCACCGAAGCGACCGCTGACGAGCACGTGTCCCTTGCCCATCCATTCGGTTTTCTTCGCATGCATGTTCGCCATGCGGAACTGTTCGGCGACGTCCTCGGCGATGCGCGGACCGCTCTTCGCCTCGAATTCGGCCTTGATGCCGCGCTGGTCGAGCTGCGTGCGCAGATTCGCCAGGTCCTCGCCGCGCTCGCTGTAGCCGGAGACGAGAAGCTTGCCGTCGCTGCGCGCGGTAACCTTGAGTCCGGAGTAGCCGAGCGAGTTGATCAGACCGCGCAGTTCGCCGTCGCGCGACGCGGCCGGGGCAGGCGCCGGCGGCGGCTTGGCGTTGCGCTGCGCGAGCAGCAGCGCGCCGGCACTGGCGCCCATCAACACCAGCGCCACCATCACCGTGACGATGCGGTTGCTGCGCTGGCGCGGCGGCGTCTGCTCGGCGGAGGCCGCCGGCCGCGGCGTCGGCTCGATCTGCGACAGCAGGCTCTGCCAGCGGTCGCTCCAGTGCGGACCCAGGGCGAAACACGCCCCGCCGATCCGCACCAGGGTGAACGGCTTGATGTCCTGCGGATCACCCGGATGGAGTACGTGGTCGTCGATGCGCACTTCCGCGTCGACCGCGCGCACCGACATCTCGCCGCCGCTGCGCGTGACGATGCAGTGGTGCGGGGCGACGCCGGCGTCGCTGAAGATCAGGTCGCAGTCGTCGCTGCTGCCGATCATCAGGAAGCTGCGCTCCTGCAGCTTGCGCTCGGCGCCGGCGTGCACGCCGGCGAGCACGCGCAACGCCCACACGTCGGCGACGGACTGTCCGCCGCCCTTCGCCGCGGACGTGGGCGCCTCCTCGACGGGGCGCTTGCGCGTGGACCAGACCTGCATCAGGGCGTTCCTCCGGTGGCGGGTTGGGCGGCGGCCGGCTGGACCGGCGCGGGCGCGGCGGACGGCACCGTTTCGGCAGCCGGCTGCGCCGGCGCCCGGTGCGAGGAGTCGGCCGGAATTCCGTAGCGCGCCTTCTCTTCCTTCGACGCCCACGGAAGCTCGGCGTGATCGCGCGCGTCCTGATCGGCGCGGATCTGCTCGACGGTGACGTCGGGCGAACTGGGCACCTGCTGGTCCGTGATGCGGTTGGCCGCCACCAGGCGCGGCGTGATCAGGAACAGGCGCTCGAAGCGCTGGCGATCCTTCTCGACCTGACGGAACAGATTGCCCAGCAGCGGAATGTCGCCGAGCAGCGGGATCTTGCCGTCGTGCTTCTCGTTCTGGTCGGTGATCAGGCCGCCGAGCAGCAGGCTCTGGCCTTCGTCGATCAGCGCCTGCGTGTTGACCGCCTTGCGCGCGACCAGCGGGACGTTGACGACCTGTCCGGCCAGGTTGGTCTGGTTCACGTTGACGCTGCCGTCCTCGATCTGCACGATCGTGCGGATGCGGCGGCGGCCGTTCTCGTAGACCAGATGCGGGGTCACGCGCAGCACGGTGCCGGCGACGACGTTGAACAGGTCGACGTCGTACGCGCCGGCCACCGGCACGTAGACGGTCTGGCTGTTCTCGATCACCGCCTCGGTGTCGTTCAGCGTCATCACCTGCGGGCGCGCAACGATGTTGGTGATGTCGTCGGTCGCCAGCGCGTTGATGCGCGCGATGAACTTGCCGGCATCGCCGACGATGGCGCCGATCTGGAAGCCGTCGAGCTGGTTCAGCAGGCTGATGTTGTTCGCGCCCAGTGCGTCGGTCAGCGTGCGACCGCGCGGATCGACGCCGCTGCGGCCGAAGTTGACCGCCGTGCGCGCGTTCTGCCAGCGCCAGTCGATGCCGTACTTCTTCGCCTTGCCCTTGTTGATGTCGATGATCGTCGCTTCGATCTCGACCATCTGCGGCTCGACGTCGAGCGCCTGCACGAGACGGTCGTACATGCCGATGCGATCCGGCGCGTCGCGCACGATGACCGCGTTGCGGAAGGTGTCGGCGACGATGCGCGCGTTCGGCGTGGCGTCGACCGCCGCCGTCGAGAGCGGCTGCTGCACCGGCGGCGGAATGTCGCCTTCGTCCTGGCGTGCGTCGCCTTCCGCGCCCGGCGGGATCAGCGGCGGCTTGCCGACGCTGGCCAGGCCCGTGCCGCGCAGCTTGTTGCCGCTGCGCGGCAGCAGGCGATCCTGCGCCACGTACGCCGACTGCGCGGTGGGGCTGACCAGCTCGCGCAGCAGCGAGGCGACGCCCGGAACGACCTGCTGGCGGTTGCCGATCGTCATGGTCATGTCCGCGGCCCAGGCGTAGCGCAGCTTGTAGTACTTGAAGACGGTCGCGTTGCTCGGGCTCTGCCCGTTGATCGCGTCGGCCAGCTGCTGCACCTGCTCGACGAAGCGCGGCGCGCCGGTGATCATCACCAGGCCGTTGCCGCTGGTCGCGGTGAAGGTGTTGCTGTCGTCGCCGAGCTTCATCTTCTGGAACGCGCCGACGAAGTCCTCCACGCGTGCGGGCGGCAGGTTCGCGTAGCGGGTGGTGCGCTCCTGCGACAGGTACACGTACACCGCCGACCCGTCGTAGTAGCTGATCAGGTCGTTGGCGGCGCAGATCGAGGCGAACACCTTCGCCGGGCTGCCGCCACGCGGACCGCTGACCGCAGCGGCGCGCGCGCGCACCTGCGAGCTGGTGATGACCGACAGGCCCTGGTCGTTGAAGAACTCGGTCAGGAACTCGGTCAGAGGCTGCCCTTGCGGGCTGTAGCTGACCTCCGTGCGCTTGAACGGAATCGGCGCGGCATTCGCCACGGTTCCGCCAACCAGCATCGTCGCCATCAGCAGCGTCATGACCCAGATCCCGACCCGCGCGTTGTTCGTCCCCACTCCCGCTACTCGCATCCGCTACCCCTGACTGAAAGTTTCCACGAAACCCGCTTTCCGACCTCTCGCCACGACATCAGGCGGCGGTCAGCTGCCCCAACGGCACCAGCTTCACGTCCGGCACCAGCTCCTGGTACGACAGTACCGGCAGCGCCGGGAACTCGATCTCGGTGAGCTTGCGCAGATGACGGCGCACGTCCATCGAGCACAGCAATACGATGTTTCCCTCGGCACTGGCCCGCACCCGCGAGTGGACCTGCTGCAGCAGGCTCTCGGCCAGCTGCGGCTCCACCGCCAGCTGGGCGCTGCCGCCGCTGACGTGCACGGACCGGCGCAGCCTGTCTTCCAGCTCCGGATGGGCGACCATCACGTGCAGGGTGCGGCTCGCGCCGGCGTAGCGGTCGCTGATGTGCCGGCGCAGCGCGACGCGGACGTATTCGGCGACCAGCACGATGTCCTTCTCGCGACTGGCGGCGTCGGTGACCGCCTCGAACACGTCGCGCAGGTGACGCACGGGAATGCGCTCCTCGACCAGGCGCTTGAGGATGTCGGCCACGCGCTGCGGCGAGACCACGCGCAGCATTTCACGCACCAGATCCGGATAGTCGCGGCTGAGGCCGTTGAACAGGTTCGAGGTTTCCTGGATGCCGACGAACAGGTTCAGGTGCTGCTCGAAGGCGTCGCGCAGATGGCGGCGCAGTACCTCGAGCGCGCCGATCGCCCCTTCGCCCGACGCCCCTTCGGCCGTCTCGCGCCATTCGCCCGGGAACGCCGGCAGGTAGACCTGCGCTTCGAGATCGCCGCCGGCCGGTGCCGGCAGGGCCGCGCGGCTGCCGACGCGCGGCGCCGGCAGGAAACGCGCGCCCGGATGCAGACGCCCATTGCCGACGCGTACGCCATGGACGAACACCCGATAGGCATTCGCCGGCAGGTTCTGCCCGGCGCGCAGCGCGGGCGCCGGCATCGGCACGCCGTATTCCTCGCGCAGCGTGCCGACCGTCTCGCGCAGCACGTTGCGCACGTTGGCCGGACCGAGCTGCTGCAGGGTCTGCATATCCATTTCGAGCAGCAGCGCGGGCGGCGCCGACAGTTCGTCGCTGGCGACGACGTCCAGCGGCAGCAGTTCCTTGCTGTCGGAGACCCGGAACAGCTTGCGCAGGAAGCCGACGCTGTGACGGAAACGCCACGCGCCGATGCCGACGAAGACGATGCCGAGCAGCAGGAAGACGAAAACCGGGAAACCCGGCACGCTCATGAGCAGGAGTGCGATCAAACCTGTGACGAGGATCACGCGCGGCTCGTTGGAGATCTGTCCCGCGATCGCCGCGCCCAGATGCTTGTCCTCGCCGTCGCTCGCCGTGCGCGTCACGATCAGGCCGGCCGACATCGACGCCAGCAGTGCCGGAATCTGCGAAACCAAGCCGTCGCCGATGGTCAGGATGCTGTAGGTGTGAACCGCGTCACCGAGACTCATACCGTGCTGCAGCATGCCGACCGCGAGGCCGCCGAGCAGGTTGATGATGATGATGACGATGCCGGCGATCGCGTCGCCCTTCACGAACTTCATGGCGCCGTCGAGGCTGCCGTGCAGCTGGCTTTCCACTTCGAGCAGACGGCGTTTGCGCTTGGCTTCGTCCTTGTCGAGGATGCCCGAGCGCAGATCCGAGTCGATGGACAGCTGCTTGCCCGGCATCGCGTCGAGCGAGAAGCGGGCGGCGACCTCGGCCACGCGCTCCGCGCCCTTGGCCACCACGATGAACTGCACGACGGTGATGATCAGGAAGATCACCAGGCCGATCACGAGGTTGCCGGACACGACGAAGTTGCCGAACGTGTCGATGATGTGGCCGGCGTCGGCGCGCTGCAGGATCGAGCGCGTGATCGCGATCGACAGCGCGAGGCGGAACAGCGTGGTCAGCATCAGCACGCTGGGGAAGCTCGAGAACGCGGTCGGCGTGGGAATGTAGATCGCGATCAGCAGCAGGCCGACGCCGATCAGGATGTTGATCGCGACCAGCGTGTCGATGACCGCCATCGGCAGCGGCAGGATCATCAGCGCGACGATCGCGATGACGCCGAACACCAGCACGATGTCGCTGTAGCTGCGCGAACCGCTGCCGAACTTGAACAGGGAGGCGACGGCGTTCATGCGCTCATCACCGTGGAGGCCGTGGCCGGCGCTTCCCGCGTCGTCTGTACGCAGCGGCCGCGGAGGCGCGTCTGCGAACTTTCCCTGATGTCCTTGTACATGGCCATGTCCACAAGAAGTTTTGGCATCCTTCTCGGCCGTCTAAACGGCCGGACGACGAGTACGGCTGCTTGTGCTGAATCTGAAACTGAACACCCCTGAGATCGGCAGACTAGCAGAATGAGATGACGGTTCGTTCTGACCTAGGGAAAACCCTAAGTCAACTGTCGACTCGTCGTTAATATGACGTTGCGGTCACGTTTTCGTTCGGTGAAGCGCTGGCATTCGCGGGATTCTTTGCGGCATCCTTCGGCTCCAGATGCGCGAGGAGGCTGATCGCCGTGGGGGTGACTCCGAGCATGAGTCGCTGCGTGTCGTGATCGACGATGAGGATGCGTTCACGCGGCCCGACTGCCATGACCTGCACGATGCGGGCAGGTCCGGCTGCACTGCCGCGCCCTCCTTGCCGGCGCATGACCCACCACAGCGCGGCCAGGGCGAACACGACCACCAGCAGCGGCAGCACCAGCCCCAGCAGCGAGGCGTCCGGTGCCTGCTCGGCCGGCTGGGCGAGCGCCACGGCGCTCCACGAAAGCATGAGGGAAGGGATGACGTAATGTGAACTGCGTCTCATAAATAAGGCTTTCTCTACCGGCTCCGGCCGTTACGTTGTCACGAAGGGGGCGTGACACGGACCTAGGATAACGACGATGTCGACGACCCGTTGCGAGCCTGTCCGCATTGATTCTCCGCCCGCGCCGGGTCAGGCCGGCGACATGCTACAGGTGCTGGTGGAGGCCTTGCCGCTTCCCTGCGCGCTGTTCCGCCAATCCGACGGCCGGGTCGTGCTCGCCAACAGTGCGTTCGCGCACGAATTCGGCCCTCCCGAATCCGTACCCGACCGTATGCACTTCGAAGCAGGATTCGATTCGCTCAGCGAGGGGGAGGACGGCATCGAATGCTATGCGCCGCAGACGCGCCGGTGGTATCGCCTGGTCTGGCGCGATCTGCCCTGGGCGCGCGCCGCGCGCTGCGACGCGGTGTTCGTCAGCAGCATCAGCGACGAGATCGAAGCGCTGCGCCAGCACAAGGCGCAGCAGGAGCAGCTGCTGTTCACCTCGCGCATGCTCAGCGTGGGGGAAATGGCCACCACCCTGGCCCACGAGCTGAACCAGCCGCTCGGCGCGATCATCAACTACCTCAGCAGCTGCGACGGCATGATCGCCAGGGGCGACCACGCCAATCCGCGCCTGCGCCAGGGCATTGCCCTGGCGCGCAACCAGGCCGAGCATGCCAGCGCGGTGATCGCGCGCCTGCGCGAGTTCGTGCGCACCCGCAACCCGCAGCGCGAGCTGCATCCGCTCGACGCCCTGGCGCAGACCGTGGTCGAGCTGCTCCGCCTGGAGGCGGAACAGCACCAGGTGCGCATCCTGACCCAGTTGCCGAAATCCCTGCCGCGCGTGGTCGCCGATCGCGTCATGATCGAGCAGGTGCTGCTGAACCTGGTCAAGAACGCGATCGACGCGATGCGCGAGACGGCGGCGGCGCAGCGCGAGATCACGATCGAGGCACGACGCGACCTGGACGGCATGATCGAGGTGCGCGTGCGCGACCGCGGTCCCGGCATCGGCCCCGACTTCGCCGAGCGGATGTTCGCGCCGATGTTCAGCACCAAGTCCGACGGGCTCGGCATGGGCCTGGCGATCTGCCGCTCGATCATGGAGTTCCACGAAGGCCGCCTGTTCGCCGAGCCGAACCCGGACGGCGGCAGCAGCTTCATCTTCACCCTGCCGGCGGAGAACGCATGATGTCCGATGCCCAAGCCGCACACGTCCTGCTCGTCGACGACAACGACGAGTTCCGCGAATCCACGCGCTGGCTGCTCGAGGACGCCGGCTTCGTCGTCAGCGCCTTCGCCAGCGGCGCCGCCCTGCTCGAGGACCTCGACCGCACGCCCGCCAACGGCGTACCGGCCTGCATCGTCAGCGACGTGCGCATGCCGCGCATGAGCGGCATCGAACTGCAGCAGGAGCTCAAGCGCCGCGGCGTCGAGCTGCCGCTGATCTTCGTGACTGCGCACGCCGACGTGCCCCTGGCGGTGGAAGCGATGCGCAACGGCGCGGTGAATTTCATCGAGAAGCCATTCGATCCGACGATGCTGGTGCACGCGCTGCGCACCGCCACCGACCATGCCGCGGCGATCAGCGCGAACCCGCTGGTGACCGAAAAGCTCACCCCGCGCGAACGCCAGGTGCTCGAACTGGTGGTCGCCGGCAAGCTCAACAAGACGATCGCCGACGTGCTCGGCATCAGCATCAAGACCGTCGAACTGCACCGCTCGAACCTGATGCAGAAGCTGGGCGCACGCAACGTCGCCGAGGTGATCCGCATCGCGCTCGGCCACGAACAACCGCACGGAGCGAACATACGATGACGGCAGCCCCCGTCGTGGACATTCCCCCGCCGTCGGCGCAGCCGATCGGCGACCGCCTGCGCGCGATTCCGCCGGAACGCGCCGCGGCCGTCACGCACCTGCTGGCCGGCGGCAGCCGCCTGCTCGTCGAGGCGGCCGGCTCGCGCCTGGAACTGCGCAGCGACGTCGCGCAGGAAGCGCCGCACGCCACCACGGTCGAACTCGGCCACGCGAACGGCCGCATCAGCCTCGTGCTCACCGCCGAACATCGCGTCGCCACGATCGGCGAGCGCAGCTGGCAGGATTTCACCGGCGACGCGCGGCTGCTGGCCTGGACCCTCGCCTACGAGCCGCTGCTGACGCGCCTCTCCGAGCTCGTCGGCACGTCCCTGCTCCCGGCCGAACTGCGCGCGGCACCGAACCGGTCGGCCGACGTCTGGCACTGGGTCGAATTCCGCTACGGCCAGGGCGAAGGCGAGGACTGCCGCGGCCTGATCGGCCTGGATCGCGCCACGCTCGACGCGCTCGCCGCCGCTCCCGGCTGGCATCCCGCCGACGCCGACGAACGCGTGGAACGCGACGACATCCCGCTGCCGTGCCGGCTGCTGCTGCCGATTCCGGACCTGACCGCCGGGACCTTGCGTGAACTCGTCGCCGACGACGTGATCCTGCTCGGCTCGCGCTCCATCGTCACCGCCACCCTGCGCCTGTGCGCCAGCACCGGCCAGCCCGCCCTCGACGCCCGCTACGCCTGGCTCGCCGCCGCGGCCGAAGGCGGCATCTCGATCACGCGCCCGTTGAGCGCCGCCGAATTCAGGAACCTCACGATGAACGAAAGCCCCGAAATCCCCGCCGCGGACGCGGGCGACGGTACGCCCGATTTCCGCGACGCGATTCCGGTCCGCGTCGACCTGCTGCTCGACACGCTCCACCTCAGCCTGGGCGAGCTCGGCCGCGTCGGTGCCGGGCAGATCCTCGAGCTGCGCCAGCCGGTGGAAGGCGCGCGCGTGGAGCTGCGCGCGAACGGGAAGGTGTTCGGCAGCGGAGAGCTGGTTTCGCTGGGCGAGACGCTCGGCGTCAAGGTCACAAGGATCGGTGACGACCGTGGACTTCAGTAGTTTTTCGCCTGCCCTAGTCATCACCACGGTCGTCAGCCTCGCGCTGGCGCCGTTCGTCGCGGTCATGGTGACCTCGTTCACCAAGATCGTGGTCGTCATCAGCCTGCTGCGCAACGCGCTCGGCCTGCAGCAGACGCCGCCGAACGTCGTCATCAACGGCCTGGCCATCATCCTGTCGATCTACGTGATGTATCCGGTCATCCTGGACACGCTCGACAACGTCAACGCGGCTACCGCCGCGAGGCAGGCGCAGGGACTGGGCGGCGATTCCGACCGCATGACCGTCGACCGCCTCGGCCAGATGATCAATTCCGGCAAGGAACCGCTGCGCAAGTTCCTGATCAAGCATTCGCACGAGAACGAGCGCAAGTTCTTCCTCGAGAGCGCCAAGCGCCTGCTGCCGCCCGCGCAGCAGGCCGGCCTCACGGCGGACGACTTCATCGTGGTGATGCCGGCGTTCACGGTCAGCGAACTGACGGAGGCGTTCCAGATCGGCTTCCTGCTGTTCCTGCCGTTCGTCGTCATCGACCTGATCGTGTCGAACATCCTGCTGGCGCTGGGCATGATGATGCTGTCGCCGACGATGGTCTCGCTGCCGTTCAAGCTGCTGCTGTTCGTGATCCTCAGTGGCTGGGCCAAGCTCATCCACGGCCTCGTCGCGACGTATCAGTGACATGTACCAGAACGAGATCCAGCTCGCCCGCGAAGCCCTCTGGCTGGTCCTGCTGCTGTCGGCGCCGCCGATCCTGGCCGCCGCGGTGGTCGGCCTGCTCGTCGCGTTCCTGCAAGCGGTGACCCAGCTGCAGGAGCAGACGTTTCCGTACGCGGTGAAGTTCGTCGCCGTCGTGCTCGCGCTGTTCGCCACCGCAACCGTGCTCGGCGGCACGCTGTACAACTACTCCGACAACCTGTTCAGCAATTTCGCGACATTGATCCGCTGATGCGCGCAACCGTCCGGCCCACACCCCAGGAGTACCGCGCGCATGCCGGTCTTTGAGCATTTGCAGAGCCAGATGCTGGCGGTGGCGCTGACGCTGCCGCGCATCGCAGCCGCGTTCCTGATCCTGCCGCTGATGACGCAGGAAACCGTGCCGGCGCTGGTGCGCAACAGCTTCTTCGTCAGCCTCGCCATCGTCGCCTATCCGATCGCTGCCGCGGCCGGCCCGGGCGCGGCAATGATGCAGAGCACCTGGGCGCTGATCGTGCTGAAGGAGATCTTCGTCGGCACGGTGATCGGCTTCAGCTTCGGCGCCATATTCTGGGCGCTCGGCGCGGCCGGCAACGTCATCGACGTCAAGGTCGGCTCGTCGATGGCGAACGTGATGGACCCGATCTCCGGCCACCAGACCTCGCTGACCGGCCTGTTCCTGTCGCAGTTCGGCATGTGGCTGTTCATGGCCACCGGCGCCTTCACGATGTTCCTCGACATCCTGCTGTCGAGCTACAAGCTGTGGCCGGTCGGCAACGCGATGCCGCCGTTGCATAGCGGCGGCATCGGCTATTTCGCCAGCCAGTTCAACTACCTGATGACCGCCGTGCTGATGTTCTCCGCGCCGGCGCTGATCATCACCAGCCTGCTCGACATCGCCCTCGGACTGGTCAACCGCTACGCACAGCAGCTCAACGTGTTCTCGCTGTCGATGCCGATCAAGGCCTGGCTCGCCACCTGGATGCTGCTGCTCTCGCTGGCGGCGATCGTCGAGATGGTCGTGCGCACGATCGCCCGCAACGCGACCCTGCTCGACTCGCTCACCCGCATGCTGTGATTGCGCCGCGGCCCGTCCGGGCCCGGCTCACTTCCCGTCGCGCTGCTCGCGCACGCTCTCGGCCCAGCGCAGCAGTTCGGCGACGGCTTCGAAGAACTCGCCGGGCAGGTAGTCGTCGAGCTCGGCGCGTTCATACAGGCCGCGCGCGAGATCGACGTTCTGCATGATCGGCACGCCGGCCTCCTCGGCCGCCTCGCGGATCAGCTTCGCTTCGTAGTCCTCGCCCTTGGCGACGATCATCGGCAGTTCGGTCTCGCCGGGCTCGTAGAGGATGGCGATGGCGAGATGGGTGGGGTTGGTCACGACCACGCTCGAGCGGCGAACGGAGGACAGCATGTTCTGCTGCGCCCATTCCTGATGCAACTGTCTGCGGCGGCCCTTGATGTACGGATCGCCCTCGTTCTCCTTCGACTCCTGGCGGATGTCGCGGATGCTCATGCGCATCTTCTTCATGAACGAGAAGCGCTGGTAGAACGCGTCCAGCACGGAAATGAAGAAGAACACGAAAATGACCCAGATGCCGATGCGGGTGACGCTCGACCAGAGCAGCTCGCCGACCGCGATCGGCTGGCCGAACGGCAACGCCGCCATCTGCGGCAGGAAGGCGAACAGCACGGCGACGAAGATGCCGATCAGGGCACTGCTCTTGATGATCGCCTTGGCGACCTCGACGAGGTTGTCCTTGGAGAAGATCTTCTTGACGCCGGAGATCGGGTTGATGTTCTTGAGGTCGGGCTTGGCCTTCTTCGGTGCGAGCACCGGACCGCCCTGCATGAAGTCCGTCAGCGTGGCGATGAACACCGCGCCGAACAGCATCGGCAGGCAGATCCACAGACCGACCGAAAGCGCCTCCCAGCCCAGGGCCGGCCCGGCAATCGAGAACGGCTGGCCGAGGGCGAGCATCGTCTTGTCGATGAGGGAGCCCAGGCGCTGGTTGATCCCCGGCAGCATCAGCCAGATCATCACCAGCCAGAGCATGACCAGCACCGTACTGGTCAGCTCCTTGCTCTTGCTGACGTCGCCTTCCTTGCGCGCCTTCTTCAGGCGCTGCGGAGTCGGCTTCTCGGTTCGGTTGCCGGTATCGTTTTCTTCAGCCATGACACCTGTTCACGGATACGGACGAATCGCGCCGCTCAGGCGCGAAACATGCCGGACGCCGTCAGGCGCGTCTTGCGCAGGTTGATGCCGCGCTGCCTGAGGATGTTGCCCTGCGCGGATTCGGCCATTTCCCGCAGCTTGGCCTTGTCGCCGGCGTCGCGCGCGGCGCGGCGCGCCTGCAGGGTCAGCACGGCCTCGTAGCGCAGGGCTTCGCCCATCATCTGCCGCGTGGCCGGATCGGCTGCCTGCGGACTCATGGCGATCGTGCCGGTGAACTGGCGCTTCAGGCCAGTGGCCACGTCGCGGCCGGGCAATGGAGCATCGTGCACGACGCACCACATCGCGATCAGGTGCGCGGCCAGGAGATCGGGCAGATTGTCCGGATCGAGCCCGAGGTCGCCGAACTCCAGCGCGAACTCTTCGGGAATGTCGTGCTGATCGAGCTCGCGCTCGGCTTGTGCCGGATCGAAGTTCGTGCGCGCATACAGCGTGTCGATCAACTCCTTGCGCACGCGAGCCGACAATGCCGGATCGGCGCCGATCGCGAACGGATGCGGGGCGGAGACGCCGTTGCCGTTGCTGCTCGTTCCCATCGTTCATCCCTCCATCGATTGAGCGGAATCGCGTCGCGAGCGACGCCCGGATTCGCGGGTCAGCCAGTCGTCGCGACGCAGGACGTAGCGCAGCGCGCGACTGCCGAAATAGTCGTCCGTCTCGCCGTCCGCCGAGAAGCCGAGTCGACGGAGTATGGCCAGTACCGCGGCGTTCTGCGGATGGCACAATCCGACCACCTGCGGCAGGTTCAACGTCGCGAACGCATGTTCGCACAGCGCCCGTCCGCCTTCGACCGGATACAGGCGTCCCCACACCGATGGATGCAGGCGGGTGCCGATCTCGACCGGACCGCCCTCGTCGCGCGCCACCAGCGTGAACAGGCCGACGAAGCGCCCGTCGACGTCGCTGGCGTGCCAGGCGCCGCGCCCGGGCTGCAGCAGGTAAGACTCGTTGGCCCGGATGACCATCTTGGCCACTCCGAAATAGTCCTTCGGACACGGCTCGAGCGACCAGCGCGACACTTCCTCGTCGGCATTGAGCGCCATGAAGGCGGGAATGTCGGCCATGCGCAGGCCGCGCAGTACCAGACGGCGCGTGCGCAGGAACTCGGCGCCTTCGAAATCGTGCGGATTGTGCATGGTCGAGGGCGGATGGCGGCCGGCGGGACTTCCGTCAGCGGCGCACGAGGCCGATGTCGCTGATGACCATCGCCTGCAGATCCATTCCCGAACGCAGGAACTTCTTCCGCGCGAGGCCCGCCATCCGGTCGAGGGTCGCGCCGTCGCCGACGCGCTCGGCCTCCTGCCGGGCATAGATCGCCGATATCAGCTCGTACATCATGCCCTCGGCCGTGAGCTGGCGGTCGCGCCGGCTGCCTTGCAGGCCGCCGCTGGCCAGTACGGCATGCGACTGCTCGTTGACCGCCCGCACGGAAGCGACGTCCGGCAGGGGAGCCTGATTGGCGATCAACCACATGGTGACCATGTAGGCCGTGAACACGTCGCCGTAGTCGTCGACCCGCAATCCGTACGGGCCGGCTTCGTCGCGGAACGCGCTGCGCACGTCCTTGCGGTCGAATTCGGCGGCGATCGCGCCGACCACCCGCTCGCTGTTGGTCCGGCGGATCGAATTGAGGAAGGTCCGGCGTGCCTCGGACGAAATCGCCGGATCGTGTCCGACGGAGAAGTCCACCGTGTCGAGCGCAGGCGGAGCGCCGCGCATGGAGGGCCGCGCATTGCGCAGATAGACCTCGCGATCGTGCCGGCGCGTGTCCTCGATCGTGGTCTGCATCGTGTTGTAGGAGGTCATGCTCTGGATGGTCGTATCCAGCATCATGCCGCTGAACTGCGTGTCGAAGATCTGCGCGCCAGCCGCCATCGGCAGCACGGCGAGGATCAGCCAGGGAGCGCGGGAGAATGAACTGCGATGTGCGAGCATCGTCGCCTCCAACCAGTGTGCAGGGGCAAGGAACGAGATGCCCCGTACCCTACCACGCGGCATTGACGCCTCGCCTGCGTTCGGCGCGCGAATTCGCGACGCGGCGTTAGGATTTCGAAAACGCACAGACGGAAAAGCCCGCGACCGTACCGGCTCGCGGGCGTTCCTTCGAGACTCGCTCTTACTGCTTGCGAGCCATCGTGGTCAGACTCTCGCCGAGCGACTTGATCGCGGTCGAGATGGTGTTCATCAGCAGGGTGAATTCCTGCGAAGCGCCCTGGAACTCGACCTGCTTCTGGTTGTAGTCGGAAGCCGCCTGTTCCTTCGCCTTCGTGTCCTTGGAATCGGCCAGGCCAGCCTTCTTGTCGCCGAGCTCGGCCAACTCGTCGGACAGCTTGACCATGCGCGCCGCGGCCTGACCGGCCGTGCCGCCGAGAGCCTTCGCGATCGCCATCAGCCAGCTGCCGCCTTCGCCCTTGCCGCCCTTGGTGTCGCGAGCTTCCTGGCCGCCGGCCGCTTCGGCCGAACCGCGGGCCACGGCGTCGTTGACGAGCTGCTGCAGTTCGTCGGTGAGCTGCTGCAGGCGACCGCGATCGGCCGGCGACGCGTTGGTCGCATCGGCGAACTGGTCGACCTGATCGCGCAGCGAGCCGCTGCCGCCCGTCGGATCCAGACCGCCGGACGCCTGGCGGAACGCATCGCGATAGGCCGTCTGCGCCTGATCCTGCGTGTTCTGGTCGATGCCGTTGTTGTTCATCGCGCCGCTGAGCGCCTGATCCAGAACGCCGCCGATCATCTGGCCGATCATCGCTCCGATCGGACCGCCGAAGACCGTACCGACGATGCCGCCGATCGCGCTCAGGAGTCCACCACCGCCGCCAATTGCATTACCCATGACCGTCTCCTCGTGTGATGTTGAGTTCTGCAAACAGGACTTTGCTGGGGAGCCGGCCTGTTCGCCGTCGACTTCGGGATGCGTACCACCGCCTCCCTTCCACAAACCACTTTCGTCTTCGGCGCTGACTTTGCCGCTGTACGCGCGTTCAGGTAACTAGGTCGAACCCTAGCTTAGGGTTTTCCCCAAGAGGTCGAAGCGGGGAGAAACGGTGCCCAGACGGGCTCCGGGGGTCAGAGATCGCGCAGGATCCAGCCGCGCGGGATGGCCTGCAGTCCGGCCTCGTGGGCCGTCGCCACGCGCGCGACCTCGTCCGGCGCCGCGTCGCCGCTCCACGACTTGGCGATCGCGGCCAGCGCGTCGCGCGTCACGCGGGTGTAGGCGCCTTCCAGCTCGCTGCGGCTGTCGGCATCGAGCTTGGCCGGATACAGGCGGCGCAGTTCGACGCTGTGGTTGCACAGCTCGATCAGCAGCGACAGCGTCTGGGCGTAGTGCTTTTCGTCGAGCTGCGGCAGCTGCGTGCGCTGCGCGTACCAGGCGGTCAGGAACTCGATCGGGCCGAGCTGGCGGCGCGGCGAGGTGGACGGCGCGGGCTCACTGCCCTCACTTTCGCCGGTACGCAGGTTGGAACCGCCCCAGGAGGTGATCTGCCCGCTCGGCAGGTCCATTCGGTTCAGGGCCAGGACCAGGGCGTCGGCGACCGCCGTCTTGGCGACGTCGTCGTCGCTCTCGGCAATGATCGACAGCAGCTTGAGGAATACCGGATACGCGCCGTCGCCGATGCGCCGCGCCAGCCGCTTCAGGATCGCCAGCCGGTATTCCGGACTGCGCTCGCTGCGCAGCGCGCCGGCGAGGCGGGCTGCGGTTTCACGCAAGCGGGAGGGCGTATAGAGTTCGGTCGACATGACTCACCGTTCGCGAACCGGCGTCGCGCAACGGAACCGACCCGTCGATGGATCAGGGCAACGCCGCGAGAATGTAGTTTACATCGCGCTCGACGTTGGCGATCAGGTCGGGACCATGCGCATAGGCCGAAGGGCTGCTCTGCGGCAGGGTGCGCGAGGCGCCGCCTTCCCAGACGTCCGCCGCCAGCACGGCCTCTCCGTCGAAGGCTGCGGATGCCGCGGAGGCATCCACTCCACGTACGTCACCAAGGCCCGCAACTCCGCCCTGCGCAACACCGGCGCCTTGCGGGAGATTCAGCGATGTGAGGCCCGGCAGGTCCGGGGCTCTGATGCTCATGGCTTCGACCAGAGGTTTCGGAGATGTGACGATTCTAGTCCGATCGCCGGAAGGCAGTATCCGGGGAAACCCTAGGGCGGACCACAAACCGCCGCCCGCAAACCTCATCCACCGCGCAACTCATTGCCGGAAAAGGATTTTCCATCCTTGAGGCCCGTTTCAGAACGGCCCAGCCAGTGTACCGCCAGCGGCGGAATCAGCAACAGGCTGACCAGAGTCGACGAGATCAGGCCACCCAGGATCACCACGGCCATCGGCCCCTCGATTTCGTGACCGGGTTCACGCAGCTGCAGCGCCACGGGCAGCAGCGCGAAGGCGGTCAGCAGCGCGGTCAGCAAGACCGGCGTCAGGCGCTCCTCGGCGCCGCGCAGGGCCGTGGCGAGGTTCCAGGCCATGCCCTCCTCGCGCACGAGGTGGTCGTAGTGAGAAACGAGCAGGATCGTGTTGCGCGCGGCCATGCCGAACAGGGCGACGAAACCGACCATCGCGCCGATCGTCAGGGTTCCACCGCTGAGCCAGACCGCCGCGACGCCGCCGATCAGCGCGCTCGGCAGGGCGAGCAGCACGAGGACCACCTGGCGCGCGTCGCCGAACGCGACGGCGAGCAGCAGAACGATCAGCACGAACGCCGCCGCCGAATGCAGCAGCAGCTCACGCGCGGCGGCGGCCTGTTCGGTCGCCGCGCCGCCGTAGTCGAGGTAGACGCCCGGAGGCAGCGTCACCTTCTGCTCGATCGCCTTCCTCGCCGCGGCGGCGAAACCGGCCTGGTCCGAGGTCGTCGGCGTGGCCACCACGATCTGCCGCCGCAGGCCGTCCTGATGGTTGATCTGGCTGCGGCCGGAGACGAGTTCGAACGCAGCAACTTGGGCAAGCCGGACCAGCATGCCGTCACGCGTACGCAGCAGCAGGTCGCCGACCTCCTGCGGCGTCGCGCCGGCGCCGGCGATGCGCAGGGCGACCGGCAGGCTGCGGTCGGCCTGGCTGATGGTGGCGACCGTGGTGCCGTGGTACGCCGCGTTGACGGCCTCCAGCACCTCGGCCGCCTGCAGGCCGTGAAAGGCGAGCGCGTCGGGCTTCAGGCGCAGGCTCAGCTCGGGCTGGCGCGGCGGTACCACCAGGCGGACACCCGCGGCATGCGGCAGCTTCTCCAGCGTTTCGGCGATTTCCGCCGCGACGCGGTCGTTGGCCTCCAGATCGGTGCCGAACACGTTGACGAAGAATGGCGCGCTTTCGCCGGAAAGCGTCTCGCCGATGCGCTCGGCGAGCACCGAGTAGATCTCGACCAGCTGGTTGGGGAAGTCGTCGAACACGTCGCGGATGTCGGCGTCGATCTGCGCGGCCGTGCGGCCGCGGCCGGGATCGATCTGCACCTCGAACTCGCTCTTGTTCGGCGTGTCCGGATCCTGACCGTTCTCGGCGCGTCCGATCTGCTCGGCCACGCTCTTGACGCCGGGAATCCTCAGCAGGCGCTCGGAAATGCGCTCGCCGATGCGCAGCGTTTCCTCGATCGAGATGCCCGGCCGCAGCGAGGCGTGCGCGATCAGGTAGTTCTCGCGGAAATCCGGCAGCAGGCGCGCGCCGAGCAGCGGCAGCAGCACCAGGCCGGCGACGCCGGTCAGCGCCAGCGCGGCCCAGGCGACGCGCGGATGGCGATGCAGCCGCTCGATCGCCTCGCGCTGCCGGCGCTTGAGGCTGCGCAGGAAGGCCGCCTCCTCGCGCGGCCGATGCCCGCGCATGACGATCGCGCACAACGCCGGCGTCGCGCTCATCGCCACCAGCAGGGAAATGCCGACCGCGATCAGGAAGGCGATCGACAGCGGCCGGAAGAACGCGCCCTGGATGCCGCTCATCATCAGGATCGGCAGGAACGCCACCGCGACCGCCAGCGTGGCGTAGAACACCGGGCGCCGCACCTCCAGCGACGCCGCGGCGAACAGCGTGCCGACGTCCGCGTCCGGCCCGGCCAGGCGCCGCCGGCGCAGGATGTTCTCCACGTCGATGACCGCATCGTCGACGACCACGCCGAGCGCGACGACGAGCCCGCCGAGGGTCATCGTGTTGAGGCTGAGCCCGAACGTCTCCAGGATCCACACCGTGGTCAGCAGCGACAGCGGGATCGCGCTGAAGGAAACCAGCGCACCGCGCCAGTCGCGCAGCCCCACCAGCAGCAGCGCGACCACCAGCGCGGCGCCGATCAGCAGCGAATTGCGCAGCTTGCCGATCGCGCTCTCGATGAAACTCGCCGGCCGCAGCAACGCCGGATGGTAGTCCACGCCCTGCTTGGCCAGCGCCGGCGCCAGCGCGTCCAGGCGCGCTTCGAGCGCGCGCGTGACCTCGAGCGTGTTCGCGCCGTACTGCGTCGAGGTCTCGACGAGGATGCCGGGTACGCCGCCGATCATCGCGCCGCCGAAGCGCGGTTGCGCGCCGTCGCGGATCGTCGCGACGTCGCGCAGCCGCACCGGCACGCCAGCGCGCGTGGCGACCACCGCCGCCGCCATCGCCTCCGGCGTCGCTCCGGCGGCCTGCGCCTGCAGCACGATGCGCTGCGTCGCGGTTTCGAGATAACCACCGCCGACCCGCTCGGTCGCGCGGCCGGCCGCCGCCGCGACTTCCTCCAGCGACACGCCGCTCGCGGCGAGCTTGAGCGGATCGACCAGGATCTGCCGCTCGCGCACGTCGCCGCCGAACAGCTGCGCCTGCGCCACGCCCGGCACGGCGAGAATCTGCGGCTTGACCGTCCACTGCACGACGTCGCGCAGCTCCATCGGCGACAGCGTGCGGCTGGTGTAGCCGAAGTGGACGAGGTACTCCATCGACGAGGACAGCGGCGACAGCTGCGGCGCGCGCACGCCCTGCGGCAGCTGGCCGGCCGCCTCGGCCAGGCGCTCGGTGACCAGCTGGCGGCGGCGGTACGGATCGCCGCCGCGCTCGAACACGACCTGGATCGCGGACAGGCCCTGGCTGGAGATCGAGCGCACCGTCTTGACGTTCTCGGTGCCGGCGAGCAGTCCTTCCAGCGGATGGGTGACCAGCGCCTCGACCTGGCCTGCGTCCAGGCCGGGGGCCTCGGTCTGCACGAGCACGAACGGCGGCGCGAAGTCCGGAAACACGTCGAAGCGCACGGTGAACAGCGCCGCGGCGCCGAGGACGGCGATCAGCAGCGACAGCGCGGTGAGGATGCGCGGACGGGCGAGCGAGGCGCGGACGATCGCGGCGAGCATCAGGCGTTCCCTTCAGTCGTCGTCGTCCGACGCCGCCGCGTCGAGGCCCTGCAGCGACCACAGCACGCCGGCACCGTGCACGACGACCAGATCGTCGTCGTCGAGTCCGCCGACCAGCCACGCGTCATCGCGCGGCTGCAGCAGGTCCACCTTCACTGCTTCGTAGCGCCAGCTGCCGTCGGCGCCCTTCTCCGGCAGCTGGCGGTAGACGTGGGTACCGTCCTCGGCGTGGATCAGCGCGCTCGCCGGCACCAGCGTGCCGCTGCGCGACTCGCTTTCCAGCGCGACGGGTACGCGCGCACCAGGTCCGAATCCCGGCGGAGGGCGTTCGACCTGCAGCAGCAGGCCGGCTCCCTGCGTCTCCGCCGCCTGCGCCACGGTGCCGAGCACGCGCGCGGGCAGCAGCGCGCCGTCGACGTCGAGCCGCGCCGCCTGCGGCAGCTCGCCCAGACTGCGCCGCCCGAGCAGATCGGCGCGCACCAGCAGGCTGTGGCCGGCGGCGACCTCGTCGAGCAGCAGCCGCCGCTTCGCCTCCGGCATCTTCGCCAGCGCGCCCCAGCGCGTGGCGAACGCGACGGCAGCCGCGTCGAGCTGCGCCCGCGCCCGCACCTGCTCGGCCTGTGCGGCCTGCACCATCTTCAGCGACGCATTCGCCTCGCCGCGATATAGGGCCTGCAGGCGCGCGACTTCCGCGCTTGCCGCGCGCTCGCTTGCGCGCGCCGCGTCGAGCTGGCCGGCGTCGGCGACCAGCGTGGACGGATCGAGCACCTGCCCGAAGGCGGCCACCGACGGTTCGCTCCGCGCCGCGCGCGGATGGCCGACGACGATGCCCGACGCACTGTGCTGCTCCTGCGCCAGGACCGGCTGCGCGCCGGGAGCCGCCGCGCCCGGCTTCGCCGCGGCGGCCTTGTCGTCATCGTCGTCCTGCGCGAACGACGCCGCGGCGCCGACCAGCGCGAAGGCGAAAGCGAGAAGCCAGTTCGAGCGTCGGTTCACGGCCGATCCCCGTCAGTGGAAGCGGAATTCGTCGCGGGCGCGTCGCGGTGCAGCGCGGATTGCAGCGCGAGCTCCGGACCGGACAGCGGTTCGCGCAGCGCGTCCTCCAGCGCGTTGCGCGCCAGCTGCGCCTGCGCGCGCGCCTGCAGCAGGTCCAGCTCCGCGCGTACGGCGAGGGTTTGTGCACCGAGCCGTTCGGCGCGATCGATCGCGCCGAGGCCGAGGCCGAACTCGGCGTGCTGCGCCTGCCTGCGCGCCTCGTCCAGGCGCCGCTGCGCCGCGTTCACGTTCGTCACCGCCGCCGCGTCCGCACGCCGGGCGGCTTCGATCTCGCCCTGGATCCCGGCCTGCACTGCGAGCAGGCGCTGACCGGCGACTTCGCGCGCGGCGCGCGCGTCGGCAATTTCGCCTTCGTTGCGCTGGAACAACGGCAGCTCGAAGCCGACGTCGAGCGGCCATTTCGCGATGCCGTGATCCCAGTAGTAGCCGGGCCGCAGATGGAATTGCGGGTACTGCCTCGCCACGGCCCGTTCGAGCTGCTTTTCCGCACCCGCGTAGTCGGCGATCGCGGCGGCCAGATCGGCGCGCGCCAGCAGCGCGCGTTCGCCGGCTTCGCCTGCGGCCGCCGCCTCCGGCGGCGTACCCCAGTCGGACCAGTCGACCTGCACGTCGTCGAGCGCCTGCGCCGGCAGGCCCAGCACCGCGGCCAGCGCTGCTTGCGCGCCGGCGGCGTCGCGCCCGGCCTCCGCGCGCTGCTGCTCGAGTTCGAGCACGGCCATGCGCAGGTTCGCCAGCGTGCCGGGTGCCTCCGCGCCGAGTTCGACGCGCCGCTGCTGCGCGGAAAGCCATTGGCGCTGCAGCTGCAGCAGCCGGTCGAGCGTTTCCACCCGGCGCCGCGCGAGTTCGCCCTCGCCCAGCGCATCGACCAGCGCGCGCCGCACGCCCCAGGTCTGTTCGACCAGTTGCCAGCGCGCACTCGTCGTGGCGAGCCGGGCGACGTCGATGTCGAGGCGGCGCCGCGACGGCGTGCGCAGCGCGAAATCGAAGGCGATCCCGTACAGCCACGGCCGCGTTTCGTCGCGCGCGTATTCCGATTGCAGGTTCAGGTCGGGATTGGGCGTCGCGCCGGCGCCGACCTGCCTTGCCCACGCGGCCTGCGTCTGCGCGCGAGCGAGCGCAAGCTTCGAGTTCTGCACCAGGGCGGCGGCCAGGAGATCGGCGCGGCTCCACGACGGCGGCGGCCAGTTCGCAGCGAGCTGCGGCGCCACGTCGCGCACCGCTTCGCGCAGTTCCGGCGCGTCCAGCCGCCGCGCGGCGAATGCCTGCGCGGTGGTCGCCGGATCGATCGGGCGAGGTTCGTAGCGCGCGCACGCGGCGGACACGGCGCACAGCACGAGCAGCGCGCCACGAAGAGCGGCGCGCGACACACGGCGCGGCGAACGAGGACGGCGCTGGCTGATCCTGTCGCGATTCGGCATCCGACCCCGCTTCGTCGAAGACGCGTGCGCTGCCGATCATAGCCGCGGCCCGCCGGAATCCAGTGCTGCAATGCAGCCCGAAGTTCGGCTGCTTGCAGCCGAATGCCTCCGCACGAAGTGCCGCAACCCCGGACGCGCTCCCGCCGCGTTGCAGCCTGCGGTTTTCACCGGGAGCAGACCATGGCCGCGCACCTCCTCCGTTTTCCCTCCGCGACGTTCGACTGGCGCCGGGTCGGCGCTTTCAGCACCACCCTCGCCGCCCACGGCGCGGCGCTCGCGCTGATCCTGATGCCGCTCGCCGCGCCGATCGAGCGCAGCCTGCAGCGAAGCATCGAGGTGACCTTCGTCGAGGCGCCGCCGCCACCGCCGAAGATTCCGCCGCCGCCCGAGCCGGAGCCGCTGCGCAAGCCGCCGCGTCCGACGGCGGCCCCGCCGCGGCCCTCGCCACCGCAGCCGCCCGTGACGGTCGCGGTTGCGCAGGCGCCGAGCCCGGTACAGGCGCCCGTCGCGACGATCCCGACGCCGCCCGTCGCCGTCGATCCCATGCCGTCGACGCAGCCGGCACCGGCCGGTGAAACGCGCAGGCTCGCCTACGACGGCCAGCTGCAAACGCGCTATCCGGCCGCCTCGCTGCGCGCACACGAACAGGGCACGGTCGTGCTGCGCGTGCTGGTCGATGCGCAAGGCCGCGTCGAACGCGTGGAAGTCGCGCGCAGCTCCGGCCATCCCAAGCTCGACGCCGCGGCGCGCGACGCGGTGATGAAGGCGCGCTTCAAGCCGGTGCTGAGCGCCGGCACGCCGACGCCGGCCTGGGGCCTGGTGCCGATCGAGTTCCGGCTTGATCGCGCCTGAGGAACGCGCCGATCCAAGCGGCGCGCGTCCGGTAGAGTAGACGCCGACGCGCGCCCGCTGCGCGCCATGGCCGGAGTGCGCGTGGAAGAACTGAGGACGCTGCTCGATCCGCACAACCTGTGGTACCTGCTGTCCGCCGCGCTCGTCATCGCCGGCATCGTCGGCACCGTGCTGCCGGCGCTGCCCGGCGTGCCGCTGGTGTTCGCGGGACTGTTGCTGGCGGCGTGGGCCGCCGATTTCCGCCACGTCGGCACCTTCACGCTGACGGTACTCGGTGTGCTGACCGTGTTCGCGCTGGTGGTCGATTTCATCGCCGGCGTGCTCGGCGCGAAACGCGTCGGCGCGAGCCGCTACGCGGTGATCGGCGCCGCCGTCGGCACCGTGGTCGGCATCTTCTTCGGACTGCCGGGCCTGCTGCTCGGCCCGTTCGCCGGCGCGCTGGTCGGCGAACTCGCTGCCGGCGGAACCTTGCACAAGGCGACCGAGGTCGGTGTCGGCGCGTGGATCGGCTTCGTCGTGGGAACCGTGGTCAAGCTCGGCGTGTGCTTCGCGATGCTCGGCATCTTCGCTTTCGCGCACGTGGTCTGAGCGCGATGTTCAGCCTGCGCACCTACCACGCCGAGGCCGCCGCGCACCGGCATGCGTTCCATCAGCTGGTGCTGCCGCGAGCCGGCGTGCTGGAGATGGAGATCGAGGGCCGCGGCGGACGCGTCGAGCGCGGACGTGCCGCGTTCGTCGGAGCCGGCGAACGGCACGCGTTCGAAGCGCGCGGAGCGAACCGCTTCGTCGTCGTCGACCTGCCGGCGGCGTGGATCGAGCCGCGCGACGAAGCCTTGCTCGAGCGCGGATTCCTCGTCATGGACGGACGGACCGAACTGCTGCTCGACGGCCTCGCCGACGTTCCGCCGCAGCGGCCGGAAGCGGCGGAAGTCTGGTCGCGCCTGCTGCTCGACGCCCTGCATCGCGAGCGGCCCGCCCTCGGCGGACTGCATGACGCACGCCGGCTGATCGAAGCCGAGCCGGAGCGCCGCCACGACATCGCCTGGCTGGCGCGCCTGTGCGGACTCGGCCGCGCCCAGTTCTATCGCCGCTTCACCGCGCTGCACGGCGAAGCACCGGCGACGCTGCAACGGCGCTGCCGTCTCGCCCTGGCGCTGGCACGCCTGCGCGACGCCGACGAACCGATCGCGCGCGTCGCCTGCGAGGTCGGCTATTCCGAGCACAGCGCCCTGACGCGTGCGCTGCGCCGCGCCTATGGCCAGCCACCGCGCCGCCTGCGCGGCGAATGAGACGCGCGGTCAAGCCCGACGCAGACGTGCCGGCTAGCCTGGACCGACCCGTCCAGGAATCGTGTTTCGCATGTCCGCTTCGCGCCGTGCCACGTTCGCCGGATTCGGCGCCATCGCGCTGTGGTCGACGCTCGCGCTGCTCAGCCGCGGCGCCGCGCGCATTCCGGCCTATCAGCTGCTGGCACTCAGCTTCGCGATCGGCGTCGCGGCGACCCTGTCGGTCACGCTGCTGCGTTACGGTGTGCGCGCGGGACTGCAACGCTGCGCCGCACCGCCGCGGGCACTCGCTGTCGGCTTCCTCGCGCTGTTCGGTTTTCACGCGCTGTACTTCCATGCGCTGAAGCTGGCCCCGGCGGCACCGGCCAGCCTGATCGTGTACCTGTGGCCGTTGCTGATTGCACTCGGCGCAGCCTGGCGCGAACCCGGCGCGCGCCTCGTACGGCTGCTCGCGGCCGGCCTCGGACTGCTCGCGACGATGCTGGTCATCGGTGCCGGCCGTGGCGACGGCGGCACGCATCCGGCGCTCGGCTACGGGCTGGCCGCGTCGTGCGCGCTGGTCTGGGCCGGCTACTCGCTGCTGAACCGGCGCTTCGCCGGGCTGCCGGCGGAGACGCTGATTCCCGCCTGCGCGCTGACGGCGCTGGCCGGCCTGGTCGCGCACGGCTGCAGTGAAACATGGATCGGTCCGGACGCGATCGAATGGGCGTCGATCGCGGCACTCGGCCTGGGGCCGGTCGGCGGCGCGTTCCTGCTCTGGGACGGCGCGACCAAGCGCGGCGATCTGGGCCTGCTCGGCGCTGCCGCCTACGCGGCGCCCGTGCTGTCGACCGCCTGGCTCGTACTGGCCGGGCAGGCGCCGGCGAGTCCGCGCCTGTTCGTCGCGGCGGCGCTGATCGTCGTCGCCGCAGCCCTGGGACGGCGCGCTTCCCGCCGCTGACCGGCGAGGAGCGCGATCAGCGCCGGCTGATCGTGAACTTGCCGAACGCGACGCCCAGATCCCAGCCCTGCCCCTTGCCGGACAACGCCAGCGACACCGGCCCCTTGGTCACCACCATCGCCTCGGCCGAGTTCACCGCACCGGCGTGCGCGCCGGCGGTGGCGTAGGAGCCGAGGACGTTCTCGATGTCGTACACCGCGGAGAACTTGCCCTGGCCGTCGCGGATCTCGGACTTGCCGAAGGTCAGGCCGCCGCCCTTGGTCTCGATCGTCACATCCATCATCTGGCCGTTCGAGCAACTGACCGTACCGTTGCCGGAGGCGGTCTTGTAGAACGCCGACCAGCCGGCCAGCGAGAACGTCATGCGGCAGTCGAGTTCCTTCGCGGCGCGGGCCGGCGAAGGTGCGGCCAGCGCGATCAGCACGGCAACGGCGGCGGGAAGGATCGGACGCATCGGGGTCTCCAGGACGGGCCATTGAACGCGGCGATTGTCGCCCATTCGCGTGACGCTCACAGCGGTGGGCGACGCGGCGTTCACATCGCCGTAAGCTTGCAGCTCTCGAGCGAGCGAGGAGAACGGCCATGACGAACTCCGGCGAATGCAGCTACGAAGTCGCGATCCATCTGCGTCGCACCGACGCGGCGACGCCGGCCTCCGAAGTCGGCCTGACGCTGGCCAGGCGGCTCGATGCCTGGGCGACCGGCCTGCACGTGGTGCCCCTCTCGCCGGTGGCGTTCGCCTCGCCCGAGGCGGTGGCGATGTACAGCGGCGAGGTCGACAGCCTCTATCGCACCGCGCTCGAGCACGAGCCGCAATGGCGCGCATCGCTCGAGCGTCACGGCGTCGCCGGCGAATGGCAGGTCACGCAGGGCGACATCGTCGAGTCGCTCTGCCACGCCTCGCGCTGGTGCGACCTGCTCGTGGTCGAGCGGCCGCAACTGGTGCCGGACGCGCCGACCGGCTGGGGCGTGGTCTCGCGCACCGTGTTCGGTGCGTCGGCTCCGGTCGTGGTCGTGCCGGAAAGCGCCAGGCCGGATTCGGCCGCCACGCGCATCGTCGTCGCCTGGAACCAGAGCCGCGAAGCGACGCTGGCGATCCGCGGCGCGCTGCCGTTGCTGGCGCGCGCGGAACGCGTGCTCGTGCTCGAAGGCGACCTGGTGGAGAACCCGTTCGGCCTGCGCTACCTGCCCAAGTTCGACCTGCGCGCCTGGCTCGCACGCCATCGTGTCGACGCCGAGATCCGGCCCTTCAGCGGCGGCAAGGAACGCGGCGCGGCGCTGCTCGACGCCGCGCGCAAGGAAGGCGCCGACCTGATCGTGATGGGCGCCTGGGGCCACTCGCGCATCACCGAGCTGGTGCTCGGCGGCACCACGCGGCACCTGTTCCAGCACAGCGATCTTCCGCTGCTGGTCGCGCATTGATGGACGGGACGAGCTTTCCGCCGATTCCCGCGCTCGACGGCACGCGGCTGCGCCTGCGCGCCCTGCACGAACGCGACGTCGACGCACTGTTCGCGCTGCACTCCGATCCGCAGGTGATGCGCTACTGGAGCTTTCCGGCCTGGACCGAGCGCGACCAGGCGGTGGCGCACATCGCGCGGCTGGCGCGCGAGCGCGAACTGATGGAGTTCTATCCCTGGGTTGCGACGCTGCGCGGCGAGGACGAGTTGATCGGAACCTGCTCGCTGTTCGGAATCCATCGCGAGCACCTGCGCGGCGTGATCGGCTACGCGCTGCGCCCGCCGTTCTGGGGCCAGGGTCTGGCCGGCGAGATGCTGCGCCTGGCGCTCGACTTCGCCTTCGACGCGCTGGCGCTCAATCGCATCGAGGCCGACATCGATCCGCTCAATCTCGCCTCGTGCGCGCTGGTCGAACGCGCCGGCTTCCAGCGCGAAGGCTATCTGCGCGAACGCTGGCGTGTCTGCGGCGGCGTGCAGGACACCGCGCTGTACGGATTGCTGCGCAAGGACTACGCGAGCGCGCCGGCGCCTTAAGGCCACACCGGTTCGTCGAGCAGGCCCTGCCCGACGATGCGCGTCTCGCCGAACTCGCGCGCCAGCTCCACCGCCGGCGCGCCGACGAGATCCTCCAGCGCATCGGCCAGCGCGCGGGCGTGCGTGATGACCCAGATCCGGCTGCGTCCGGCAGCGCGCGCGATCTGTCGCGCCAGCGGGCGCAGCAGGTCCGGATGCAGGCTTTGTTCCGGCTCGTTCAGCACGAGCAGTTCCGGCGGGCGCGGGCTGGCCAGCGCCGCCAGCAGGCACAGGTAACGCAGCGTGCCGTCGGAAAGCTCCGTCGCGCTCAGCGGACGCAACAGGCCTTCCACGGCGAGTCCGACCTGCAGCTGCGCGTCGGCGCCGAGAACTTGCAAACTGGAGCCGGGAAACGCGTCTTCGACGGCCGCATGCAGCGCCGGCGCGTCGCCGATCTCCAGGATCGTCTGCAGCGCGGCGGCGAGATCGCGGCCGTCGTGCGCGAGCGCGCCGGTGCGCACGCCGATGCGCGGCTGGCGCAGCGGGCTTTCGGCGTCGGTGCGGAAGCCGTCGTAGAAGCGCCAGCCGCGCAGGCGTTCGCGCAGCGCGAACAACTCGGGGAAGCGCTCCGGCTCGCCCAGTTCCGCCAGCACCGAACGGTTGGTCGCCGGCGCGAAATCCAGCCGGCTCCAGCCGTCGCGCTCGCGCGCGCGCACGTGCAGCCCCTCGCGTTCGAGCCAGGTGTTGGACGGACGCCGCGGCGGCTTCTGCCACACGGTCTCGGTCTTGATTTCCGGGTCGAAGGCGAAGCGCGAGGTCGACGGCGTCGGCAGGCCGAGCGAGATCTCGTAGGCGACGTCGGCGGCGGCGAAGCCGAAGCTCACGCGCAGCGGTGCCTTCTTCGCCGTGCCCTGGATCGGCACGCCGCGCCGGACCTGCCGGCGGATGTCGGCCGGCCCCGCCCACTGCACCGAAGGAATGCCGCCTTCCAGTGCGAGGGCTTCGGCCAGCCGGCCGTCGGCCGCCTGGGCGAGCAGGCGCAGCGCACGATACAGGTTCGACTTGCCGCTTCCGTTGGCGCCGGTGACGACGGTCAGCGGCGTCAGCGCGAGCTTGAGGTCGCGCAGCGAGCGGTAGTTGGCGACGGCGAAGGTGTGCATGAGGTGCGCGCCATCGTCACCGATCGCCGCAGGCGCCGGCAACTGCCTTGCGCAGGCCTTTCGGCCCGCAATGGATGCGGCCGTCCGTGGCCGCGCTTTCCTCGAAGAGCCGCTTACGCCTTGGCGAAGGCGAGGGTCATGTCGAGCATGCGGTTGGAGAAGCCCCACTCGTTGTCGTACCACGCCAGCACCTTGACCAGAGTGCCGCCCATCACGCGCGTCTGCGTCGCGTCGTAGACCGACGACAGCGGGTTGTGGTTGAAGTCGATCGACACCAGCGGCTTGGTGTTGACGCCGATGACGCCCTTCAGCGCGCCTTCCGCGGCGGCCTTCACCGCGGCGTCGATCTCCTCCTTGCTGGTCGCGCGCTTGGCGACGAAGGACAGGTCGACCACCGAGACGTTGATCGTCGGCACGCGCATCGAGAATCCGTCGAGCTTGCCGTTGAGTTCGGGCAGCACCAGGCCGACCGCGCCGGCGGCGCCGGTCTTGGTCGGAATCTGCGAATGCGTCGCCGAGCGCGCGCGGCGCAGATCCTTGTGGAAGACGTCGGTCAGCACCTGGTCGTTGGTGTAGGCGTGGATCGTCGTCATCAGGCCGTGCTCGATGCCGATCGCCTCGTGCAGCACCTTGGCCAGCGGCGCCAGGCAGTTCGTCGTGCAGGATGCGTTGGAGATGACGCGGTCGCTGCTCTTGATCTTGTCGTGGTTGACGCCGTAGACGAAGGTGCCGTCCACGTCCTTGTCGCCGGGCGCGGAGATGATGACCTTGTTCGCGCCGGCGGCGATGTGCGCGCCGGCCTTCTCCTTGCTGGTGAAGAAGCCGGTCGACTCGAGCACGATGTCGACGCCGAGCTCCTTCCACGGCAGCTTGGACGGATCGCGTTCGGCGCAGACCTTGATGCGGTCGCCGTTGACGACGAGATCGCCGCCCTCGACGCCGACCTCGCCCGGGAACTTGCCGTGCGCGGTGTCGTACTGGGTCAGGTGCGCGTTCGTCTCGGCGTCGCCGAGGTCGTTGACCGCGACGATCTGGATCTCGCCGTTGCGCTTGCCCTCGTACAGCGCGCGCAGCACGTTGCGGCCGATGCGGCCGTAGCCATTGATCGCGACTTTCACAGCCATCACACAACTCCTCGGAACGGGAAGAAATGAGGCTGCGGATTTTAACGGCCCCGTGCGCCAGGCGCACAGGGCCGGTTGGCCGGGGCCAATTTTCCGGCCCGGAAAGCTCAGTCCTTGCGGTCGGCCGCAATGAAAACGGTGTCAGGCGCGCCCGGACCGCCGTTCGGCACCCTGCGCACGTCCGCTTCGTGCAGGAAGAATTCGACCGGAACCACGACCTTGCCCGTGGTCGCCTGTCCATTCCGGCGAGCGGGATTGAACGTCCACGACTTGACCGACGTCACGGCGGCCTCGCCCAGAGCGGCGGCCGAGGTTTCCGGTACGACGTGATCCACCTGAGCGTCCTGCACCGATCCGTCCGCGGCGATGGCGGCCGCGACGAACACCGTGCCCTCGACGCGGTTCTTCGCCGCCTCCAACGGATAGATGGGAGGATTGGTCATCGAACGATAGGTCGCTTCTACGTCCGCAGCTTCCGTCGAAGGCCGATCGCCCTCCTCCCTCGGCGGTGTCTTGCCGGCGAAAGCAAGAGTTCCTTCGATGCGTACGATCGCGGGGCCCTGGGGGCCGTCATTGAGCACGAAGGAAAACGGCTCGCCCGGTTTCAATACGAGATTGGGCGTGGACAGGATGCGGTCGCCGCTGCGGATCGAGCCTTCGAGCGTGATGGAGTCCGCGGTCGCCGCACTCGTCGTAAATTGCGCGCGATAGGCACCGGCGCCGTCGTCGTCCGCGATCTCGAAGCTCTTGCCGAGCGACTGGATCAATCGCAGAGGTTTGCCGCGCTTGCCGCCGGCATCGACGCGCAGATTGACCTCCACCTGTGGGGCTCCGTCGTCGGTGACGACAGTTCCTGGGCGCGGCGACTGGCTGGCCCAGGCGGCGTACGCGAAGAACGACGTCGCTCCGGCGAGGAGGGACAGACCGGCGACACGCATCGCACGCCGCGGCCTTGGCTGCTTCAACATGAGAATTCGCTCCTTGAGATTCTGATTGGACGGCCACTGGCAGCCGACCGGCAGCCGCAGCTCCTGCCGCGACTGACCGGCCAGCTGCACCTTCAACATCGCGCCGGCGTATCGCCGGCGCGCTTCCGGAAAACGCGCGATCACCGCGGCGTCGCAGGCCAGTTCCTGGTCGAACCGGAATTTCACGGCGGCGTAGTGCAGCAACGGGTTGAACCAGTTCAGGCAGCGCACGGCGGCGACGATGGCATTGATCCAGGCGTCGCCGCGCCGAAGATGCACGCGCTCGTGCGCGAGGATCAGCTCGCGCTCCGCATCCGTGTAGCGCAGGCCGAAATCGGCCGGCAGCACGATGCGCGGCAGCCAGGCACCGACCAGTGCCGGACCGCCGAGGTCGGATTCCGACTGCACGATGCGCACACCGTCGAACGGCTTCAGTCGCCCCAGACCGCGCAGATAGCTGCGCTGCTGCAGAGCGAACGCGGCCGCCGTGACCAAGGCGCCGAGCAACCAGGCCGACATCAGCAACGGCCGCAGATCGAAGGCCTCGGGTATCGGTACTTGAGCCGCCGAAGCGGCTGCCGCGATGTGCGCCACGCCGTCGAAGCTTTCGATCGGTCGCGTCGGAGCCGGCAGCAGCATGACGGCGGTCATCGCCGGCACCAGCGACCAGCTCGCGTACGCGAGCTGTGCACCGAACATGCGGCGCAACACTCCGCGCAATGCCAGCACGACGAGGATCGCCACCGAACCGACCATCGTCAGGCGAACCAGGGAATCGAAGATCTCAACGCTCATCGTCGATCTCCTCGATCAGCGCGCGAATCTCGGCGATGTCCTTCTTCGACAGCTTCTCGCGCTGCGAGAAATGCGCCACCAGCGCGGAGACGCGGCCGCCGTAGAGGCGGTCGAGCAGACTCTTGCTCTCGGCCAGCACGTAGTCGCCGCGGCGGATCAGCGGCCGGTACAGATAGCGTCGACCGTCGCGCGCCGCCGCGACGGCGCGCTTCTTCAACAGACGGTTCAGCAAGGTCTTGATCGTCGCTTCCTGCCACGGCTGCCGATCGGCGAGCGCGGCGGCGACGTCCTCCGCGCTCTGCGGCGCGCGCTGCCACAGCACTTCCATGACCTGACTTTCGGCTTCGCTGATGCGCATGATCGTTTACCGATGTAATCGACAGCTCAAGATTACATCCGTAAACGATTCTGTCAAGACGCCGCGGAACGGACGTCGCGCCCCTCGTTCGGCACGCCGGAGCTGCGAATTCAGCTAGCTGAACTATTTATAAACTCAACGGTATTGAAATTGGGGAGGTGAATCCCATCTAACTCCCGCCGCCACGGAGTCGAACCCGACACAGAGGCGACAGTCGAAGCAAGGCGACGTACGGAAGCGCCGCCGAGGACATCACCACCCCCAAGCAGTTGGAGTAGAAAACCATGAAAAATACAATTCTTGCTATTGCCCTGGCCGGCGGTCTTGCCGCCCTCCCGATCGCCAGCCACGCCGCGAACAGCGGATTCTTCGTCAACGGCAACATCGGCCAGTCGAACTTCGACAAGGGCCACTACGACGACGACGACACCGGCTATGGCGTGAATCTCGGCTACCGCTGGGCGCTCGCCCCCAATTTCCTGCTCGGCGTCGAAGGCGGTTACGTCGACCTCGGCGAGGCTTCCGCCAAGCGCGGCTATTCCCCGCTGCTCGGCAAAGCCGAACTCAGCGGCTGGACGCTCGGCCTGAACGGTCACTGGAACCTCACCGACAACTGGTACGTCAGCGGTCGCGGCGGCTTCTTCCGCGGCGATCTCAAGGGCGGCTACCTGGCCGGAGGCGTGGTTCCCGCCCGCATCGACGACAACAGCAGCAAGTGGTACGCGGGTGCGGGCTTCGGCTACGACTTCAACAACAACGTCAGCGTCGGCCTGAACTACGACTACTACAAGGCGGAGAAGAACGGCCTCAAGCTCGATTCCGACCTGGTCTCGGTCAGCGCCGAATACCGCTTCTGATCCAACGCGACATCCCGTCTCCAACGGGAGCAGCAGGGCAAGGACGCCGGGACGACCCGGTCTGCGCAAGCAGATCGGGTTTTTTCTCGTCTGCGCGATGGCAGACCGCGATCGGCAGCCGCCCTTCCCGGCTCAGGCGGCGTGCGAAGAGGACACGCGTTCGTGCCCCGGCGGCAGCGCGGCATCGTCCGAATGCTTCGACACGACCACCGCCGTGGCCAGATCGCCGGTGACGTTGAGCGAGGTGCGGCACATGTCGAGGAAGCGGTCGACGCCGAGAATGATGCCGATCGCTTCGGGCGGCAGGTTCAGGTAGCCCAGGATCACCGCGATCACCGGCAGCGAGCCGGCCGGCACCCCCGCCGTGCCGATCGAGCCGATGATGCACAGGCCGACCACCATCAGCTGCTGGCTCAGGCTCAGATCGACACCGAAGCATTGCGCGATGAACAGCGTGGTCAGTCCTTCGAACAGCGCCGTGCCGTGGTGATTGGCGCTGGCGCCGATGGTCAGCACGAAGCGCGCGATCTGCGGCGGCAGTTTCAGGTTCTGCTCGGCGACCTTGAGCGTGGTCGGCAGCGTGCCGGTGCTCGACGCCGTCGAGAAGGCGAGCAGGATCGCCTCCTCGCTGCCCTTGAAGAACTTGACCGGGCTCATGCCGCCGAACACGCGCACCCACAGCGGCAGCACGACGAACATGTGGATCGCGATGGCGAGGATCACGCACAGCGCGTACAGGCCGAGCTTTCCGAGGATGTCGGTGCCGAATCGCGCCGTCAGCGTGAACATCAGCGCGGCGACCGCGTAGGGCGTGAGCTTGATGACCAGCTCCATCAGCTTCATCACCAGCTCCAGCAGGCCCTGGACGGTGGCCTTGAACGCCGCCGTCGCCGGCGTCGGCCTCAGCACCAGTGCGATGCCGAGCATGACGGCGAAGAACATCACGGCGAGGAAGTCGCCGTCGGCGGCGGCCTTGATCGGGTTGTCGGGCACGAGCCCGAGAATGATCTTGACTCCGGAGAGCGTGGGCTTGGTCGCGGTGATCGCCTGGGCGTCGGCCGAATGCGCGGCGAGCAAGCCGTCGCGGATCGCCGGGTCGAAGCCGACGCCGGGCTGTATCAGGTTGATGACGCACAGGCCCACCGCGATCGCGATGCTGGTGACCACGACGATGTAGAGCAGCATGCGCAGTCCGACGCGACCGAGGCTGGCGATGTCGCCGATCTCGGTGATGCCGACGATCAGCGCCGAAAACATCAGCGGCAGCACGAGCATCTTGAGGAATTTCAGGAACAGCAGGCCGGCGGGATGTGCGACCGTGTCGATGAAGCCGTTGACCGCGCCGGCGTCGCCGCCCTGCTGCGTCCACCAGAACGCGAGCGCGCCGGCGGCCGAGCCGAGAACGAAACCGATCAGCACGCGCGTGTGCAGCGCGAGACGTCTCATGGACACATGCCCCTGGGGGAAGTCGAAGCGGTGCCGCGTCGCCGCGGGCATTGCGCGGCGCAACCGCGTCGGCGGCTGTCGTTCATCGAAGCGTCTCCCCGGTCAAAGGCGAGGGTCGATGGTACACGAGCGCTCCCGCGACGCTCACGCGTCGCAGACTGGCTGCGCAGGAGAACGTTCCGCGCGCCGGAGCCGGACTACTCGCGCTCGGGATACAGGGCCGGCAGTGCCACCTCGCGCGGCCGGCGCACGGGGCGATCGGCCCACGCCAGGCCGCTCTTGAACGCCGTCTGCAGACGCATCGCCAGGCCTTGCGTCGAGCCGCCGGCGTAGCGCACGCGCTGCAGGTCGGCCAGGGCTTCCCGTTGCGCTCCGGGCTCCAGCCGGGAGGCCAGCTCGCCCAGGTTGCGCACGTCGGGACGTTCGCGCCGCGCCCAGGCGATCAGCGCGCGCTCGGCTCCGGCGAATTCGCCGAGCGAACAGGAGCGCAGGAATTGCGCACGTTGCGCGGACGCGTCGTTCGACGGCACCGGTGCTGCCGTGGTCGGCGATGCCCGGCGACGCGACCACCACCAGAGGGCGAGAGTCAGCAGCCACAAGCCGAAGCCGAGCGCCGACAGCATCCGCCACGGCCACGTCGAAGCCTGCCGCGACGGCAAGGCGGGCCCTGGTGCCGCGGCGGGCGCGGGCGTGGCCCGTTCCGGCGCGGCGGGAACCTGGCCCGCCGCCGGTGCGGACGACGGCGCGCCGGCGGCGGCCGGCAGCACGGTGATCGTGCGCGGCGGCAGTTCGGCCGTCTCGGCGCGGTCCTGCGCCGTGTTCCACCAGCGCACCTTCAGTCCGGGAACCGTCAGCGTGCCCGGACGATTCGGCACGAAGGCGAACTTCCGCACGCGCTCGCCGTACAGCCATTCGCCGTCGTCGCGCGTACGCGTGTCGGTCTTGTCCGGGTAGATCTCCGCGCCGGCCGGAGCGCTCAGCGCCAGCTCGGGCAACTGCTCGTAACCCAGCCCCTGCGCCTGCAGCCGGATCGTGCGCGTGACCGGATCGCCGACGCGCACTTCGCCCGGCAGTTCGCCCTCGTCCTTCAACAGCAGCGAGGCGGCCGGCAGCCACGTCGGGTCAGTCCATTCCGCAGGCCGCGGCTTCACGTTCAGCTGCACCGCTTCGGAACGCGCGCCGACCGCACGGCCGCGACTGAAGAATCCGGTCGGATCGCCGGCGTCGAGCGCGTTGCCGCGGAACAGCAGCGCCGGAACCTCGACGATCCCGCTGCGTTCGGGCGTCAGCGCGTAGTGACGTTCGACGACGTGGTAGCGGCGCGCGCCGATCGTGGCGATGTAGGACTTGTCCTGCCCGAGCCGCTGCACGGCCACTCCGTCGGCCTGCGGTTCGTTGAGGTTGCCGTCGGTCAGATCGAAGGCGTAGTACAGCTTCACGGTGTAGCGCACCTGCTGCTGCACGTACGGCGCCAGCGGCTCGGCACTGGTTTCCAGGAAGACGTCGTCGCCGGCCTTGCCCTGCGCTCTTGCCTGCTGCGCAAGGACGGTCAGCTGCAGCGGCGCGGTCGTCGCCTTGCCGACCGCGAAGGACGGAATCTCGACGCGTCCCTCATGCTTGGGCTCGAGCCCCACCGCCCACAGCGTCTTCGACTGGCTGACGCCGTTGACGATGCTGATCTGCTGGCTGGACTGCGTGCCGAGCAGATTGAAGTCCTGCTTGAGCGCGGAGAAATCCGGCTGCGTGCCGACGCCGGCCTGCGCCTCGACGTTCAAGGTGACCGTCTCGCCGACCTGGATCGTGTCGCGGTCGAGCCAGGCGCGCACCGCCGGCGTGTCGGCGAATGCACTCACGCACGCGAACGCCAGCGTCATCGCGATCAGTGCCATCCGTTTCACGGTCCGTCTCCTCCGCGCTGCTGGCGGCGCTGGTATTCGAGTTGGAACTTGCGTCTGAGCAGGCCACCCGGGTCGTCCGGCACGCGCTGCAGCCAGTGCTCCAGCGCCTGCTTCTTCTCGCGCGAGGCGTCGTCCTCTTCGGCAACGCCTTGCGGCGCCGCGTTCTCGTCTGCCTTCTTCGACGGATCGGCGAGTGCCTGGTCGATTTCCTTCGACAGCGCCTTGCGCTGCTCGGCGTCCGGCGTGCCTGCCTCGCCCTGCTGCGCGCCCTGCTTCTGCTCGTCGCCGCCCCGCTCGGATTTGCGCTGCGTGGAGGAATCGTCGCCGTCCTTCTTCTCCGGCTCGCCTTCACGCGGCTGGCCGTCACCCGACTGCGGCTGTTCTTCCTTGCCCTGCTGCGAGTCCTGCTGTTCAGCCTGCTCGCCCTGCCCACCCTGCTGGCGATCCTGCTCCTGCTGCGACGGCGGTGATTTCTGCTCGCCCTGCTGGGACTTCTTCGAATCCTGGCCCGAACCGTTCTGCGGCGACGGCGAGTTCTGCTCCTGCTGCTTCTGCTTGAGGAATTCCTCGACCGCCTGGCGATTGGTCTTGGCGTCGGCCATGTCCGGCGCAAGCCGGAGCGCTTCGTCGTAGGCCGAGAGCGCCTCCTCGTAGCGACCCAGCCTGGCCAGCGCGTTGCCCTTGTTGTAGATGCCGTCGGCGCCGGCCGTCCGTTCGTATTCGTGCAACGCCGCCTCGTAGTCGCCGGCGCGATAGGCCGCGCCGGCACGCCATTCCGGCGCGGCCGCGATGCTCGCCGCGCGCTGCGGATCGCCCTGCTCGAGCGCGCGCGCGGCCTGCTGGTCCGGGCGTCGCCACAGATCCTCCAGCGAAGCGGCGCGAACCGGTTGTGCGGGCACGGCGAGCACCAAGGCCACCGACATCAGCCAGCCGCGGCGGAACCCGAGCAGCGCCAGCGGCAGCAGCAGGAGCAACAGCCACGGACCGCGATCGCGCCAGCGCGTGCTTTCGGCCGTCTGTCCGCCGGCGTCCGCGTTCTTGGCGACGTCGACGCGGTCGGGCAGCAGGGCATCGAGGTCGTGCGCATCGGCGCTGAGCGTGGCGTAGCGCCCGCCGCCGGCTTCGGCGACCGCGCGCAGCGCCGTTTCGTCCAGTCGCGCGACGACCATGTTGCCGTCGTCGTCCTTGAGGAAATCGCCTTGCGGCAGCGGCACCGGCGCTCCCGCCGCACTGCCGATGCCGAGCACGGAGACGGTGACGCCCTGCGCCAGTGCCTTGCGCGCCGCGGCGACCGCTTCGGGTCCGACGCCGTCGGCGAGCAGGACGATCTCGCCGCGGTGCAGGCCCGCCTGCTCGATCAGGTCGACGCCGGCCTCGATCGCGCGCGCAGCGTCGTTGCCCGTCACCGGCATCGTGCCGGGATCGAGCGCGTCGATCAGATTGCGCACGGTACCGACGTCGTCGGTCAGCGGCGCGGCGACGAACGCGTCGCCGGCGTAGCCGATCAAGGCGGTCTGGTGGTCGCGGCTGCGCCCCAGGATGTCGTCGAGCTTGAAGCGCGCGCGCGCGAGCCGGTTCGGTTTTTCGTCCTGCGCGTACATCGTCGGCGCGAGCTCGATCGCCAGCACGCGCGCCGCCTGGTTGTGATAGAGCGGCATCGGCTCGCGTTCCCACGCCGGCCCCGCCAGCGCGATGCAGGCCAGCGTCCAGAGCAAGGCGGCGAGCGCGAAGGCGGATCGGTCCGGCCCGCCGTCCACGCGTTCGAGCAGATGCGGCAGCAGGTGCGCGTCGACCACGGCGCGCCAGGCTCCCGCCTCGCTGCGCGCCGCACGCCAGACGAACCAGAACAGCGGAAGCAGGAGCAGCGCCAGCAGCGCGAGCGGCCGCAGGAAGTGGAATTCGCCCAGTGTGTTCATGCCGGAGCGATCCCGCGCGAGGCACGCAGGCGCCATCCCGGCACCAGGAACGCGAGCGCGCCGACGGCGAGCGCACCGCCGAGCGGCATCCAGTACAGCTCGTCGACCGGCCGCAGGCTCTGCTTCACGTCCGCGGCCGGCTCGAGCTTGTCGATCGAGCGGTAGATGTCGGCCAGCTCCTCGCTGTTGCGCGCACGGAAGTAGCGGCCGCCGGTCTGTTCGGCCATCAGGGTCAGCATTTTCTCGTCGAGATCGGCCGATGGATTGACCACCCGGCTGCCGAACATGCTGTTGACCCGCATCGAATCGGCGCCGACGCCGATCGTGTAGACGCGCACCTGATTGGCGACGGCGAGCTCGGTCGCCTTCTTCGGGTCGAGCTCGCCGGCGGTGTTGACGCCGTCGGTCAGCAGCACCACGACGCGCTGCGGCTGCGGCCTTTCGCGCAGGCGCTTCACGGCCAGACCGATCGCGTCGCCGATCGCGGTCTCGCGCCCGGCCAGACCGATCGCCGACTCGATCAGCTGCGTGCCGACGGTCTTCAGGTCGAACGTCAGCGGCACCATCAGATACGCGCGTGAACCGAACAGGATCAGGCCGACGCGATCGCCCTCGCGGCGTTGCACGAAGTCCGAGGCAATCGCCTGGATCGCGGCGAAACGCGGCACCGGCGCGCCGCCGAGCTGCATGTCCTCGATGCTCATGCTGCCGGACGTGTCGACGGCCAGCAGCAGGTCGCGGCCGGAGCGCGGCACATCCTCGGGCGCACCCAGCCACTGCGGTCGCGCCGCCGCGAGCACGAGCAGCGCCCAGGCCAGCCAGGCGAACCAGCGCCGCGCGCGCGGTACCGGTGAACCCTCGACCTGCTGCGGCATGGCCACGCCCAGATGCGGCAGGTGCAAGGCCGCGCCGATCAATCCGCGCGCGCGCGGCAGCAACCACGCCGCAAGCAACGGCAACGGCAGCAAGGCGAACAGCCAGGGCCAGGCGAGTTCAAGCACGCGCGGACCTCCGCGGCAGCGCGTGCGCGAGCCATTCGCGAGCAAGGTCGAGCAGCGCTCGCGCGTCCAGCGCCGAGGTCGCCGGGTCGTCTGCGCGCCGGTACGGTGCGTCGATCAGCGCACGTCCCGCACCGCGCCGGAACGGCGCCTGCTCGGCCTGCGCCGGCGGCAGCCGCTGGTCGAGGAAGCCGAGCCAGGCGTCGTCGCGCAGCGCGACCGCCTCGGGTTCGATCAGCCGCGCGACCCGGCGCAGCAGCTGCGACACGTCCGCGGCGAGCCGGACCGGATCGGGTTGCGCCGCGTGCGTCGAGGCGATGCGGTCCAGTTCAGCTTCGACGCGGAGCCGCCAGCGTCGCTCGCGCGCGCGCCGCAGCGTCCAGCGCACGAGCAGGAACACCAGCACGCCAACGATCAGGGCAAGCAGCCACCAGCCCGGCGCCGGCGGCCACCACGACGGCGCCGGCGGCAGATGGATGTCGCGCAGCTCGGGACCGGAGGACGGATTCATGTGACCACCGGAGAATGCAGGCTGCGCGCGAGCAGCGGTCCGAGCGCGCGGCGCAGGTCGGCGTGACCGTCCAGCTCGAGCACGCGGATGCCGAGCTTCGCGCACAGGTTGCGCAGCTGTTCGCGCGAGGTGGCGAAGCGCTCGGCCCAGGCGCTGCGCACCTTGCCGTCGGAGAAGTCCAGGACACGCCGCGTCGGGCCGAGGTGCAGTGCGTAGCGCCCCGGCGGCGGCGCGCTCAGCTCGAGAGCGTCGCGCAATACGACGACCGCGATGTCGTGGCGGCCGGCGAGCTGCGGCATCAGCCGCGCCGCTTCGGCATCCGTGCTGAAGCCGTCGGTCAGCAGGACCAGCCGCATGCCCGGACGCAGCAGGCGACGTACGCGCGACAGCCCGCGCCCCAGCGATTCCTGCGTCGCGGCATCGGCGGCTGTATCCCAGTCACGCAGGGCGCGCAGCACACGCAGCACGCCGCGACGGCCGCCGGCGGGCTTGACCTCGCCGTCGATGCCGCCGCCGAAGCCGAGCGCGCCGACGCGATCGCCGGCGGCCGAGGCCATCCAGGCGAGCAAGGCGGCGGCGCGCGCCGCCTGCACGCTCTTGAAGCGCACACGGGTGCCGAAGCGCATGCCGGGATTGAGATCCAGCGCGAGCAGCAGCCCCTGCTCGCGTTCTTCTTCGAAAAGCTTGGTATGGGGCTTGCCGCTGCGCGCGGTGACGCGCCAGTCCATGTGACGGATCTCGTCGCCAGGCTGGTAGATGCGCGACTCGCGGAAATCCACGCCGCGCCCACGCCACCGCGACGTATTCCCGCCCGAGCGCAGCGCCGGGCTGCGCCGGCTGCGTGCGAGGCTTGCGCCGTGCGCCAGCGCGGCGAGCGAGATCAGCTCGTCGAGCGCGACGCGGGTGCTTGCGGAAACGGGGGCGGCCATGAACGTCATCGATCCCTGATTCGGCGGCGGGAACCGTGTACGGGATTGCGGTCGACTCGCGGACTGCGTCCGCTCCTCGATTCCCGGTTCCCGATTCCCGGCTTCATTACGGCAACGGCACCCGCTCGAGCAGCAGCGCGACGATCTTGTCGGCGCCCACACCCTCGGCTTCGGCCTCGTAGCTCAGCAGCACGCGATGCCGCAGTACGTCGGGCGCGATCGCGTGCACGTCTTCCGGCGTCACGTAGTCGCGTCCGGCCAGCCAGGCGTGTGCGCGCGCGCAGCGGTCCAGGGCGATCGTCGCACGCGGACTTGCGCCGAACGCGACGTAGCGCACCAGCTCGCTGCCGTAGGCCGACGGATCGCGCGTCGCCAGCACCAGTTGCACGAGATATTCCTCCAAGGGCGCCGCCAGATGCAGGTCGAGCACCTCGCTGCGCGCGGCGAACACCTGCTGCTGACTCAACAGACGCACCGGCGCAGGTGGAACGGCCAGTGCATCGCGGGCGCGCTCGCGCGCGAGTTTGAGGATCGCCGCTTCCGCCGCCGCCTTGGGGTAGTCGACGCGCACGTGCAGCAGGAAGCGATCGAGCTGCGCCTCCGGCAGCGGATAGGTGCCTTCCTGCTCGATCGGGTTCTGCGTCGCCATCACCAGAAACAGCTTCGGCAGCGCGTACGTGTCGCGTCCGACGGTGACCTGGCGCTCGCCCATCGCTTCGAGCAGCGCCGATTGCACCTTGGCGGGCGCACGATTGACCTCGTCGGCGAGGATCAGGTTGTGAAAGATCGGACCGCGCTGGAACTCGAACGCGCCCGACTGCGGGCGGTAGATTTCGGTGCCGGTGAGATCGGCCGGCAGCAGGTCCGGGGTGAACTGGACGCGATGGAAATCCGCCTCGATGCGCGCGGCGAGTTCCTTGATCGCGGTGGTCTTGGCCAGACCCGGCGCCCCTTCGACCAGCAAATGGCCGTCGGCGAGCAGGGCGATCAGCAGACGGTCGATCAGCGCTTCCTGGCCGACGATGCACTGGCCCAGTTCGTTGCGCAGCGCGGAGAAAGCGGCCGAGGCCGTGGTAGGTTCAGGCATGTCCATGGGGGTCGGTCGTGGTTTGCGGTAATGATCGCACGCCGGAGTGCGGGCTCTGGGACCGCGGCGGAGGCGATAAGTTGCGGCGCGACAGCTGCCTGTCCGGCCGTGGAGGATGTCTCAGTTCCCGTTCAGCACCTCGGCGAGCGCCAGCGGCTTGCCGACCAGCCAGCCCTGCGCATAGCCGCAGCCCAGGCGCTGCAGGACCTCGCGCTGCGCGCGCGTCTCCACGCCTTCGGCGACCAGATCGCAGTTCAGCGCCCGGGCCGTCGCCACGACGACGCCGACCAGAGCGACACCGCGCGACGTGTCCAAGGCCCGGACGAAGCTGCCGTCGAGCTTGATCTGGTCGAAATTCAGCGTCAGCAGCGCGCCCAGGTTCGAATAGCCGGTGCCGAAGTCGTCGAGTGCGACGTGCATGCCCTCTTCGTGGCAACGCGCCAGCAGCGCCGCGATGCGCACGTGATCGAGCACGAGGCTCTCGGTGATCTCCAGCTTCAGCCGGTCGGGCGGAAGTTCGTGCGCGCGCAAACGGGCGAGGATGCGGTCGACCAGCAGCGGATCCTCCAGCTGGCGCGAGGACAGGTTCAGCGCGATGAACGGCAGCGGTTCGCGGCCGCGCCGACGCAGTTCGGCCAGCATCTCGCATACGCGTTCGAGCACGTAGTCACCGATCGGGACGATCAGCGAGGTCTCCTCGGCCAGACGGATGAACTCCGCCGGCGCGACGTCGCCGCGCTGCAGGTGCCGCCACCTGACCAGTGCCTCGTAACCGGCCACCCGCCCTCCGGCGATCTCCTCGATCGGTTGCAGACGCATCTCGAGCTCGCCGCGATCCAGCGCCGCGCGCAGTTCGCTTTCGAGACGGATCTTGTCCAGCGCGAAAGCGTCGCTGGAAGCGGCCGGTGCGACGTGACGTGACGGGGAAGTGTCGCCGCTCAGCGTGGCGAGCGTGGACCGGTAGCGCGACAGCTGGCTCATCAGCAGCGCACGCACGATCGGGTCGGCCGCGGCGAGCCGCTCGGCGAACTGCCGCGCGTCGATCGGCGTCAGCGTGCAATCGGTCAGCGCGCGCGCCGTCGCCGTGCGCGGCGAATCGTCGATGACCGCCATTTCGCCGAGCAGCATGCCCGGGCCGAGGTTGCTGAGGACGCGCCGTTCACCGAACTGCGAGCTGCTGATCTCGATGCGGCCGGATTCGATCAGGAATGCCCCGTGCGGCGGATCCCCTTCGGCGAAGACGATGTCGCCGGTCCTGAACCGCACGCTGTAGGACTGCACGGCGCGACTCCCCCGAATCCGCTCGGCGCCGGCGGAAGCTGCGATCCGGCAACGCGCGGATCGTACACAAAAAAGAAGGGCCGCATGACTGCGGCCCTTCGTCAGATCATCCGGAGGTGATCAGGTCCCGCAGGCGGGATCCGGCGGACTGACATCCTCGCAGGTCGACACGCCATTGAACTGGACGGTCGCGTTGTTCGTGCCTTCGGCACTGAACACGCACTGGCCGGTACCCGTTACCGGCGGATCGCCCGGCTTGACGAACTTCGTCGCCGCGGCCGTGAAGGCGGCTGTGCCGGCACCGCCCGTCGTTGCGGTTCCCGGCGACAGCGCGATGGCGGCTCCATCACCACCCGATGCGCTGCACGTTCCCGTGATGACCGCGCCCGGCACCGCCGTTCCATCGGCCGTCCGCGCGGTGACCGTGATCACGGTGGTGCGGCCTGCCGTCGGAACCGAAACCGAGTTCGGCGCGACCTGCAAGGTGGCGACGTCCACCACGATGCCGACGCTGGTGGTCTGTCCCGCCGCGCCCAGATTCAGCTTGCTGTTCGGGCCGTCCGCCGGCGTCGCCGGCACCCCGGTCGTCACCACGGTGCCCGTCGAGCAGCCGTTGAGGTCGGTGAGATTGGTGAACGTACCGCTGCCGCTCTGTCCGTCGACCGAGCCGGTACCCGCCGCCAGATCGAACTGGAACGAGACCTGCAGGCCACGCAGCGGGATGCCGAGTGCGTCAGCCACGCAGACCGTGACCTGGTCCGTCGTGTCGCCGATGATCGGATCGGGCGAAGCGGAGATCGTCGCCGGCGCGACACCCGGATAGACCAGCGTTCCGGCGGCGGTGACGCGACGCGGACCGTCGTTCACCCGGTCGATGCCATCACCCTGCGCCCAGATCGCCAGGACGTTGCCGACGGTGTTGACCGTGTAGTTCAGCTTCGCGTGGACGATGCCTCTTTCGTCGGTCGTCGCACTGGTGGTGATGTTGCCGTGCATCGCGCGACCGATCAGGTACGGCAGGATGGAGCCGGTATCGATTGGAGCATCGTTGCGATAGTTGTAGTTGAACGTCGGCGTCACGTTGAGGCTGGTGGCACCGTTGACCGAGGTCACCGTCACCGCGCTCTCGAGATCGGCGTTGCCTTCGACCGCGCGGCCGAATACGAGCAGCGCGTCACCGGCATTGGCTCCGTTTACTCCAGCCGTGCTGAACTGCCCGGTCGGCGCGGTGAACAGGTTGCCGCCCTCTTTCGGATTTCCGTCGAGGCCGGACAGCAGGAACCGGTTGTCGTCCGCACTGCCGGGCGCACCGACCGGTTCGTCAACGAGGCCGAAGCGGATCGCCGTGCCCGGGATCGGCGGGTTGCCCTGGCGATCCTTGGCCAGCGCCGTGATCGTCAGCGTCAGGGTCGCATCCGGGTCCGGCGGAATCTGCGATTGGTCGTCCGCGCTCACGTTGCCCGACACCGAGTTGATCGTGATGCCCGGCAGGTTCGGTGCGAACACCGGCGAGGTGAGCTCGAGGCTGTAGAGCTTGCCGTCCGACACCACGACCGAGGTGGTGAAGGTGACCGGATCCTGGACGCCGTTCGTCACGTTGTTGTCGGCGCGGTCCACCGTGGCACGAACCTGCACGGGACCCTGCGGCGTCGCGTTTCCGGCCTGGAACGAGGCCGTGGCGACACCGTGCACCGTGTGCGAAGTCACCGACTTGCCGGACGAGGGGCCGGATACGGAGTTGCTGCTCAGGATGGCGTCACCCGTCTCGCCGACAAGGTCGAACTGGATGTTGTCGAAACCGTTGTTGCCGCTGGCCGGATCGGGAACGAGCTGTCCGGAGCCGTCCTTGACCGTCGCGCTGATCGCGGAGTTGCTGCTGCCGCCGGAGCTCGGCAGATACACGGCCGACGGCGTCGGAGCCAGCGTCACCGTGGCCGGAAGCGGACCGACGCCGCTGGTGACCTTGAACTGGAGGCTTGCGCTGACGGTGCGGCTGGTCGTGGGATCGACGGCGGAGACGGTGAAATTCGCCGTTCCAGCCGTATCGGTGGCGTTGACGAAAATCGTCGCCTGGCCGTTGATGCCCTTGATCGGAATCGAGCCGAACAGTGCGTTGCCATCGCGGCAGGCGTCACCGTCGACGAGGCAGGAGAGCGCCGCGACATTGGTCGGTGCGATGCTGACGGCGATGTCCTTGCCGGTGACGAGCGTCCCGTCTGCATTGCGCCAGGTGATCGTGACCTCGGCCTGCGTGGGATTGCCGTACTGCGTGGGAACGTAGCCCCAGACGTTCACGGGCAGATTCGTCGTCGTCGCGCTGAGCGTGATCGATCCGCTCTGCGGCGGCGAATACGAACCGCCGTTGCCGCCTCCGCCGCCGCAGCTGGTCAGCGCAAGACTGACCAGCAGCAACCCAAGGGTCTTGCCAAAAACTTTCATGAGGTTCTCCAGGACTGCATTCAGGGTTCGCTTGGGTTTTCCGCTCGCCGACATGCCTGCACGGCATGCTGGCTCACAACTATTTCAGGCTGTCGTTGAGGATCCGCGGCGTGACGAAGATCAGGAGTTCCGCCTTGGTGTCCCTACGGCCGTTTCTCTTGAACAGATTGCCGAGCACCGGCAGGTCGCCGAGCATCGGCACCTTGTCGAGCGATTCGGACTTGTCGACCTCGTAGACGCCGCCGAGCACGACGGTCTGACCGTTGTCGACCAGCACCTCGGTGCTGATCTCGCGCTTGTCCAGGGTCGGCACGCGGCCGCCGCCTGGATTGTCGATGTATCCGGCGATCGCATCCTTCTTCACGTTGAGATTCAGCACGACGCGGTCATCGGCGGTGATCGTCGGCGTGACCTTGAGTTCGAGCACGGCCTCCTTGAACTGCACCGTGGCCGTGCCGAGTCCGCCGGCGCCGGAGTTCTGGTACGTCACGTAGCCGACCTCCTGGCCCTGCTTGATGTCGGCTTCCTGCTGGTTCGCGGTGATCACACGCGGGCTCGAGATCACTTCACCGCGACCTTCGGTCTGCGCCGCCGAGAGCTCCAGGTCGAGCAGATAGTCGGCGCCCAGAATTGCGAGGCCGAAACTACCGGTCGGATTGGTAACCGGCATATTGACGTTGAGACGATCGTTCAGATTCGGCACCGCGATGCCGCTGGTCGAGCCCGTCGTTCTCGGGATCGTGCCGGGCGCCACGTTCGGCAGACCGCGGCTCGGACCGTTGAACCGGTTGTTCAACACGACGTTGCTCATCGCATCGGTACCACGCGCGGTTCCCGCGGTGCTGATCACATTGCCGTTATTGTCCTGGTAGCCGCCGCTGACGCCGAACTTGACGCCGAGCTCGCGCGCGAAGCTGTCGGTAGCAATGACGATGCGCGACTCGATCAGCACCTGCTGCACTGGCCGGTCGAGCACCGCGACGAGCTGGCGGATTTCCTGGATCTTGGACGGAATGTCGCTGACCAGCAGGGTGTTGGTGCGGTCGTCGAAGGTCACGCTGCCACGCGGAGACAGGAATCCCCGCTGCATGCTTTGCCCCTGTCCACCGCCTACCGCGCCACCTCCCGCCTGATTGGTCTGCGCATCCTTGGTCAGCAGCGCGGCGATGTCCTTCGCCTTGCCGTAGCTGATCGGAATGAAGTCGGAGACCAGCGCTTCCTTGTCTTCGAGCTTCATGCGCGCGTCGGCGATCGCTTCCTCACGCTCGGCGATCTCCTTCTGCGGAGCCACCCAGATCACATTGCCGCGTTTGCGCTTGTCCAGGCCTTTGGCCTGCAGCACGATGTCGAGCGCCTGGTCCCAGGGCACGTTGATCAGACGCAGGGTGACGTTGCCCTGCACGCTGTCGGCGACGACGATGTTGAGCTCGGACACGTCGGCAATCAGCTGCAGGACGGAGCGCGCCGGAATGTCCTGGAAGTTGAAGGTGACACGGCTGCCGCTGTACTCGGGCTCGGCGTTCTTGCCTTTCACCTTGGGGTCGTCCTTCTTCGGAGCGACCTCGACCACGTATTCGTTGCCCGTCTGGTAGGCGAGCTGCTCGAACGGCTGCTTGGCGACGATTTCCATGCGCACGCCGCCGCCGCGCACGCGCGCGTCGATCGACTGCACGGGCGTGGCGAAATCGAGCACGTCGAGCCGCTTGGCCTGCGCGGGCGGCAGCTTCACGTTGACGAGATCGAGCAGGATCGTGCCGCCTTCGCGCTTGAGGTTCGCCGCCGCACCGGGGCCGCTGAAGCTCACGACGACGCGCCCTTCGCCGTTCTTGCCGCGGCGGAAGTCGACGTTGGAAACCTCGACTTCGTTCGCCGCGCGGACGGCCTTGGTCGGATCGGCCTTGCCGGCCGCAGCGGCGACACTGGTGTTGCCGATCAGGCCGTTGTTGACCGAGACGACGAGCGTGTTTCCGTTGGCCCGCGTGTCGTAGCCGGCGACGCGGAACAGATCGACGACCACGCGCGTGCGCCCGGCGGATTCGATCGCCGACACGCCGGAGGTGGCGCCGGCGCCGATGTCGATGCGGCGCTTGCTGAGACCGTTGCGCACATCGGGGAAGTCCAATGCGATGCTCGGCGGAGCCTCCGTCGAGAACACCTGCGGCGCGCCGACCGGTTGCGCGAACTTCAGCGACAGCTCCACCTTGCCTCCCGGCAGGGCGCTGTAGCTGATGTCCTCCAGTACGTTCTCCGCCTGCGCGGCGCCGGCCAGCGCGAAGCCGAACACGGCTGCGATGCGCAACAACCATGGCCGCATCGACGCATGCACCGATCCGGACGCGGGCTTTGTCATGACTTTGGTACTCATCTGATCTGGTCCCCCGTTGGATCGCTACTGCTTGCCGTCGCCCAGGGCCATCGTGGCCGCTCGTTCCATCCAGCCGCCCGAGCCATTCGGGATCAGTTCGACCAGGTCGATCTTTTCCTCGGCGATGGCGATGATGCGGCCGTAGTTCTGTCCGAGATAATTGCCCACGCGCACGCGATGGACGACGCCGTCCGGATCGCGCACCAGGCCTTCCATCGATTTCGCAAGCCCCAGCGTGCCGGACATCTTCAGGCCGTCGAGCGGAAACGACTCGAGCGGCTCGCGCGTCCGGTTCTGGTCCGGCTGCGGTCCGCTGGCCGCCGACTGCTCCTGCTCCTCGGCACTCAGGTCGAACGGATTGCGGCGATCTTGCGAGTCGTAGGTGAAGGTCTCGAAGGTCTTGATCACCGGAAGCGGCTGCAGCGGCGCACCTTTCTTGGCTTTTTCCTGCGTGACCCACTGGCGCAGGTCGTCGGTAGGCGTGCAGCCGGCGAAAGCGGCCGCGAAGACGAGCGTCACGGCGATGCGAAATGTTGGCGTGGAGATCGTCATGTCACTTCTCCTCCGCCGGCTTCTTCGCCGCCGGCTTGCCCTTCGGCTTGGGCTTGGCCGCTTCCGCCGCACGCTGGATCGCCGCGGCTTCCTCGTCGTCGAGATAGCGGTACGTCTTGACCGTACCCTCCAGCATCAACTGGTCCGGCGAAACTTCCTTCGCCGCGGCCGCCGCGGCCTTCGTCGCACCGGCGGCGGGCTTTATCGGGCGCAGGGAAACGTCGTGCATGGTGAGGATCACCACGCGCGGCAGCGCTGCGACGCTGCTGATGAACGTGCCGAACTGATGATAGGTACCGAGCATCTTCAGCTGGATCGGCTTCTCGGCGTAGAAATCCTTCATGATCTCCCCGCCGGGCTGGAACAGCTGCGTCTCGATGCCGGCTCCCAGCGCGGCGTCGGAGATGTCGTTCAGCAGGTCCGGCATTTCGGTCTTGCTCGGCAGTTGCCGCAGCATCGTCTGCAGCATCTCCTTCATGTCGTCGAGCTGCTTGCGATAGGCCTCGAGATTGACGACCTTCGCCTGCTTGTCCGAGAAGTCCTTCTTGAGCGTGATTTCCTTCTTGCGCAGGCCTTCCAGTTCGTCCTGCTGGCCGCTGATCTTCAGATACCAGCCGAAGAACAGGATCAGCACGACGATGATCGTGGCGAAGAAGATCTTGACCGACTTGGGCCAGCCGCCGACGTTGTTGCGATCCAGGTTGCGCAGATCGTCGAAGAAACTCATTTCTTGTCTCCCGCAGCCGGAGACGTCGGAGCCTGCTTCGGCGCGCCCTCGGCGGCCGGTGCCTGCTTGTCCATCAGCTTGGACGCGGCGGCGTCCAGCTGCGCGCCGAGATCGGCCGGCTTCTTCTCTTCGCCCGTCTTCTCGCCCGCCGCCGGCGCCGCCTTGGTCGCGTCGTCGGTCTTGTTCTGGCCGTCGCCCTGCGCGTCGGTGGGCTTGCGCAGCTTGACGTCGAGCGAGAACGCGTAGGGAAGCTTCTTGTTGCCGTCCTTCGCGTCGGCCTTGTTCTCGGTCTTGCGCAGGTCGGTGCGTCCCATCCACGGCGAAGCATCGATGTTGCGCATGTACGAGGCGACGCGCGCGTTGGACTCAGCGATGCCTTCGAGCGTGAGCGTGTCGCCGACCTGCTTCATCGTCGCCAGGCGCGTGCCGTCCGGAATCGTCTTCACCAGCTCGTCGAACAGATGCACCATCTGCGAACGGTTCGACTGCAGCTGCTCGATGATTTCCTTGCGCGTCAGCAGCTGCGAGCGCGTCTTGTCGAGTTCCTTGATCTCCTCGATCTTCTTGTCGAGACCCTTGATCTCGGCCTGCAGGTAAGCGTTGCGCTGGTTCTGGTTTTCGATCAGATGGCTCATCCAGTAGATCGCCGCGAACAGCACGGCGAACGCCGCGACCGCGGTCATGAGCAGCATCATGTAGAACTCGCGCTCGCGCAGCTTGCGTCGGTCGGCGCGCCAGGGCAGTAGGTTGATCTTTGCCATCAGCCGAAACTCCGCAGCGCGAGCCCGCAGGCGATCATCAGTGCCGGAGCGTCCTGCGCCAGCGTCTGCGCCTGCACGCGGCTGGACAGCGACATGTTGGCGAGCGGATTGGCCACCACGCAGGGCACGCCCAGGTGCTCTTCGACCATCGAGGCCACGCCGGGGATCGAGGCACAGCCGCCGGCCAGCACCACCTGGTCGACGCGGCTGTACTCGCTGCCGGCGAAGAAGAACTGCAGCAGGCGGCTGATCTGCTGGACCATCGCCTCCTTGAACGGCTCCAGCACCTCGATCTCGTAGGATTCGGGCAGGCCGCCCTGGCGCTTGGCCAGACCCGCCTCCTCGTAGCTGAGGCCGTAGCGGCGCATGACCTCGTCGGTCAGCTGCTTGCCGCCGAAAACCTGTTCGCGCGAATAGATCGTGCGCTGGCTTTTCAGCACGATCAGCGTCGTCATCGTCGCGCCGACGTCGACCACGGCGACGACCGCGTCCTTCGGCACCGCCAGCTGGTCGGCGATCAGGCGGAATGCGTTCTCCATGGCGAACGCCTCGACGTCCATGACCTTGGCGCCCAGCCCGCCCAGATCCAGCGCCGCGACGCGCAGGTCCACGTTCTCCGTGCGCGATGCCGCCAGCAGCACGTTGACCATGTCCGGGTTGTCCTTGATCGGACCGACGATCTCGAAATCGAGGCTGACTTCCTCGATCGGATACGGGATGTACTGGTTCGCCTCGACCTGGATCTGCGCCTCCATGTCGTCTTCCGACAGGTCGGCCGGCATGGGGATGATCTTGGTGATCACCGCCGATCCCGCGACCGCGGCGGCGGCGAATTTGGTCTTCGCACCGGAACGGTTCAGGGCCCGCCGGATAGCTTCGCCGACAGCCTCGACTTCGACGATGTTCTTTTCGACGACGGCGTTCGGCGGCAGCGGCTCGACCGCGTAGTGCTCTACGCGATAACGCTGGCCCGTTTGCCCCAGTTGAAGCAATTTGACCGCAGTCGAGCTGATATCGACGCCGATCAACGGCGGCGCTTTCGGTGTGAACAAGGCCACTTTTCCCCCTTCCCACGCGCGCTTACGAGCGAAAGATGCGCTACCACATTAGATACAAGTGTTAACTAATTTTCAACGACCGCCGTCACGTATGGCAAAATTGAGCGAAATCCGTGGCCTTCTCGTGGAACATGGCTCCCATCGCCCTTGCGGGCCGGTCCGCGCGAGAGACATACAATCTATACTCCGGCACTTAGCGCACTTACTTTGACTGACATCACAAGTCCTTAACCCTGCATGACCCTCTTCCTCCGCCTGCTGCGCTATGCGCTCTATCTGGCGCTGGCCGGCGTCCTCCTCGGCGGACTGGCGATCGGCACCGCCTACTGGCTGATCGCGCCGCGCCTGCCCTCCGTCGAGACGCTCAGGGACGTGCGCCTGCAGGTGCCGCTCAGGATCAAGTCTGCCGACGACAAATTGATTGCGACCTTCGGCGAGACCAAGCGCACGCCGGTTCGCATCCAGGACGTCCCCGAGCGCCTGAAGCTCGCCTTCCTCGCCGCCGAGGACGCCGACTTCTACACGCACCGCGGCATCGACCTCGGCGGCATCCTGCGCGCGGTCTGGCTCACACTCAGCACCGGCAGCAAGCACGTGGCCGGCGGCAGCACGATCACGCAGCAGGTCGCGCGCATGTTCTTCTTGAGTCCGGAAGTCAGCTACACGCGCAAGCTGTCGGAAATCTTCCTCGCCTTCCGCATCGAAAACGCGCTGAGCAAGGACGAGATCCTCGAGCTCTATCTCAACAAGGCGTTCTTCGGCCACCGCTCCTACGGCATCGCCGCCGCCGCCGAGTTCTACTACGGCAAGACGCTCGACCAGCTCGATCTGGCCGAGTGCGCGATGCTCGCCTCGATTCCGAAATTCCCCTCCACCGGCAATCCGCTCAGCCGCCCGCAGCGCGCCCTCGAGCGCCGCGGCTACGTGCTCGGCCGCATGATCGAGAATCGCTTCGTCAGCCAGGCCGACTACGAGGCCGCGATGAAGGAGCCGGACCTGGCGCAGGCCCACGAGGCACCCGTCGAGGTCGATGCACCGTATTTCGCCGAGCTGGTGCGCCAGGAGGCGATCGAGCGGCTGGGCAACAACGCGCTGACCGACGGCTACGTGGTCAGGACCACGTTGAACTCTCCGTCCCAGGAAGCCGCCAACCGCTCCCTGCGCGAAGCGCTGATGAGCTACGACCGCCGCCACGGCTGGCGCGGCGCCGAGGCGCACGTCGATCTCGCCGCCGACGCGGCGCGCGAGCAGTGGGACCAGGCGCTGGTCGACTACCGGCCGCTCGCCGGCCTGCTGCCGGCCCTGGTCACGGAATCCGCCAAGGATCACGCGACGCTGCAGCTCGCCGACGGCCAGAGCGTCTCGCTCGCGCTCGACACGATCGAGTGGGCGCGTCCGCGCATCGACGAGGACCGCCGCGGCGCGGCGCCCAAGAGCGTGTCCGACGTGCTCAAGCGCGGCGACGTCGTGCGCCTGCAGCGCGACGGCGAGGGCAACTGGAGGCTCGCCCAGATCCCGACGGTGGAAGCGGCGATCGTCGCGCTGAACCCCGAGGACGGCGCGATCGAGAGCATGGTCGGCGGCTTCAGTTTCCTGCGCAGCAAATTCAATCGAGCCACGCAGAGCGCGCGCCAACCGGGCTCCGGCTTCAAGCCGTTCCTCTATTCGGCCGCGTTCGACCACGGCTTCACGCCCGCCTCGGTTCTCAACGACGCGCCGGTATCGTTCCCGGACCCGTCCAAGCCGGACGGCATGTGGACGCCGAAGAACGACGACGACTCCTTCCGCGGACCGATCCGGCTGCGCGAGGCGCTGGTGAAGTCGGTCAACCTCGTCTCCGTGCGCCTGCTCGACGCGGTCGGCGTGCGCTACGCGCGCGAATACATCACGCGCTTCGGCCTCACGCCGGATCAGATTCCGCCGAACCTGTCGATGGCGCTCGGTACCGCCGCGGTCGCGCCGCTGGCGATGGCGCGCGGCTTCGCCGTGTTCGCCAACGGCGGCTACCTGGTCGATCCCTACTACATCACCGAGATCGCCGACCGCGACGGCCAGGTCGTCTACCGCGCCGACCCCGTCGTGGCCTGCGCGAGCTGCGCCGAACGCCAGCTCGCCGGCACGGCTTCCGCGCCACCGCCGCAGGCCTCGGCCACGTCCGCGCTGAATCCGATCGGCAGCGCGCATGCGACGACGACCGCGGCGACGCCCGGACAGCCGCATCTCGCGCCGCGCGCGATCGATCCGCGCAACGCCTATCTGGTCGCTTCGCTGATGCGCGACGTGGTCCGGCGCGGTACCGGCTCCGCCGCGATGGTGTTGAAGCGCAACGACCTCGCCGGCAAGACGGGCTCGACCAACGATCACCGCGACGCCTGGTTCACCGGCTTCAATTCGAGGCTGGCGGTCAGCTGCTGGGTCGGTTTCGACGATTTCAGTTCGCTGGGGCGCGGCGAGTTCGGCGCGAAGGCGGCTCTGCCGATCTGGATCGACTTCATGCGTTCGGCGCTCAAGGACGTTCCCGAGCAGCCGTTCGACATGCCGCCCGGCGTCACGCGCGTGCGCATCGATCCGGCCAGCGGCTATCTCGCCGGTGCCGGAGACGGCGGCGCGATCCTCGAGGTCATGAAGACCGAGGACGCCACGCGACTGGCCGAGCAGCCGCCGCAGACCGAAGACTCGAGCAACGAGCAGCCCGCCTACGACGTCTTCTGACATGAACGGCCGGCATGCCAGCCAGGCGCAGGGCCGCACTCACGAACAGCGGCGGCGCATCGCGGTGGAGGCGGCACGCCTGATCAGCGAAGGCGGCCTGCGCGACTATCGCCAGGCCAAGCTCAAGGCTGCCGAGCGCTTGGGCATCTTCGACGAGGCCAGCCTGCCCAGGAATCGCGAAATCGAGGAGGCGCTGCGCGAGCACCAGCGCCTGTTCCACGCCGAGGATCAGGCGCAGACCCTGCGTCGTCTGCGCGAGGTCGCCCGCGAGGCGATGCGTTTCTTCGCGCGCTTCGAGCCGCGGCTGGTCGGCGCCGTGCTGGAGGGGACCGCCGACGAGCACTCGGCCGTGTGCCTGCACCTGTACTGCGATCAGCTGCTGGAAGTGGAGGCCCGCCTGCTCGAGCAGGGCATTCCGTTCGAGACGCAGACGCGCCGGCTCCGGCTCGATCGCGAGGCGAGCGGCGACTTTCCGGTGTTCCTGTTCAGCGCCGACGACTGTGCGATCGACGTGACCGTCCTGCCCTACGATCGGCTGCGCCAGGCGCCGCTGGATCGCATCAGCGAGAAGCCGATGCAGCGCGCGGCGCTCGCCGCGGTACAGGCCCTGCTGGACGACCGTCCCTAGCCCCGCCGCTACCCACGCCGGCGGGGCTCGCCTGAGCCCCGCTTCGCGGTGCGGATGCCGTCAGCGCTTGCCGATCGCGACGTAGTCGCGCTTGGGCGAGCCGGTGTAGATCTGGCGCGGACGGCCGATCTTGGTTTCCGGATCCAGGTGCTGCTCGAGCCAGTGCGCGACCCAGCCCGCGGTGCGCGCGATCGCGAACATCACCGTGAACATCTCGGTCGGCAGCTTGAGCGCCTTGTAGATGATGCCGGAATAGAAATCGACGTTCGGGTACAGCTTGCGCTCGACGAAGTACGAATCCTTCAGCGCGGCCTGTTCCAGCTCCATCGCCACGTCGAGCAGCGGGTCGTTGACGTTGAGGTCGGCCAGCACCTTGTGGCACATCTCGCGGATGATCGTCGCGCGCGGATCGAAGTTCTTGTAGACGCGATGGCCGAAGCCCATCAGGCGGAAGCCGGAGTTCTTGTCCTTCGCCTTCTCGACCGCCTTGCCGACGTTCTTCGCGTCGCCGATCTCGGCCAGCATCTTCAGCACCGCCTCGTTGGCGCCGCCGTGCGCCGGCCCCCACAGCGCGGCGATGCCGGCCGCGACGCAGGCGTACGGATTGGCGCCGGTCGAACCGACCAGACGCACCGTCGACGTGCTCGCGTTCTGCTCGTGGTCGGCGTGCAGGATGAACAGCAGGTCGAGCGCCTTGGCCGCCACCGGCGACAGCTGCAGCGGCTCGCTCGGCACCTCGAACATCATGTGCAGGAAACGGGTGACGTACTCGAGGTTGTTGCGCGGATAGCGGACCGGCCAGCCGATGGAATAGCGATAGGCGGCGGCGGCGATGGTCGGCACCTTCGCGATCAGGCGGATCGCGGCCAGGCGGCGCTGTTCCGGATCGCCCATGTCGAGCGTGTCGTGATAGAACGCCGACAGCGACGCGACCGAGGCGCACAGCATCGCCATCGGATGCGCGTCGTAATGGAAGCCGTGCAGAAAGTTCTTCTGCGCCTCGTGCATCATCGTGTGATGCGTGACCTCGTGCTCGAAGGCCGAGAACTGCGCCTGGTCCGGCAACTCGCCGTTGATGAGCAGGTAGGCCACTTCGAGGAAGCTCGACTGCTTGGCGAGCTGCTCGATCGGGTAGCCGCGGTACATCAGCACGCCGGCGTCGCCGTCGATGAAGGTCACCGCGCTGCGCGTCGACGCCGTCGACATGAAGCCGGGGTCGAACGTGAAGTAGCCCGTCTCCTTGTTGAGCTTGCCGATGTCGAACGCCGGATCGCCGAGCGTGCCACTCACGACCGGCAATGCGGCGCTCTTGTCGGTGGCGGGATCGGTGAGATGGACGACTTTGTCGGACATGGAAGTACTCCTGGCTGCGGGCCGCCCGCACGCCGGGAACGGCGCGGCGGTGGCGAAACATGCGGATGCGACCGCCATGCTACGACGCGGTCAACACACAATTATTGCATGGCAGCAGGTGCGTGCGAGACGCGCGGGAATCAAGCCGGCGCGGCGCGAAGGAGCACCGCATGAAGCGATGTTCATCTGTGCAGGCGGTGCACGGACGCAAACGCCGAACGCCGGCGCAACGGCCGGCGTTCGGTTCTGTTTCGAAGATCCCTGCCCTCGTACGCGAGGTACGGAGCGGGACGAGCGCTTCCTGCGCCGATTACTTGGCGTAGCGGCGGCGGAACTTGTCCACGCGGCCGGCGGTATCGACGATCTTCTGCTTGCCGGTGAAGAACGGGTGCGAGTGGCTGGAAATTTCCACCTTGATCAGCGGATATTCCTCGCCGTCCTGCCACTTGATCGTTTCCTTGCTGGTCATCGTGGACTTCGTCAGGAACGAGAAGTCGCTGGAGATGTCCTGGAAAACGACCGGCTTGTAGTTCGGATGGATGTCGGCTTTCATAGGGCTGCTCCGCAGCTGGGCGGCGATAAAAGAGCGGCAGTATAGCCGGCCCGGCCAACCGGAGGCAAGCCGGGCGAGCGGACTCAAGTGCTCGCGGCGTCGAGCGCCCCGAGCACCAGGGCCTGGAAGCGCTCCTGGTCGACCTCGAGCACGATGCGTGCGTTCGCCGGCCGGCGAAACCGGTCTTCCCAGTCGACCACGGTCGCGCCGCGCGTGGCGGCGCCGGTCAATTCGATGCCGACGTGGCGACGCTCGGCCTTGCGCACGATCCCCGGCTCCAGTGCGACGGCCATGGCCAGCGCATCGGCGACGATCATGCCGCGACGGCGGCCGTGTCCCTCGTTGAACAGGCGGGCCTTGCGCGAAATCGCCGCGTAGAACTGCGCCCGCGCGCCGTCGGCGGCGACGGTGCGGTCGAACCAGGCGAAGTCCATCGCGTGGCGTACGCAGGCCTCCCAGTCGATCAGGTCGAATTCCGGCCAGCCGGAGAAGACGACGTGCGCCGCCTCCGGATCGAAGCCGATGTTGAACTCGGCCGGCACCAGGTGCGTATTGCCACGCCCGGTGACCGCGCCGCCCATGACGACCAGACGCGCGATGCGCGAAGGCAGCTGCGGATCCAGCCGCAGGGCCAGCGCGAGATTCGTCAGCGGCGCCAGCGCGATCAGGGTCAGCTCGCCCGCGCGCTCGCGCGACAGGCGCAGGATCGCCTCGACGGCGTGTTCGTCGGCAACGCGCCGCGTCGAAGGCAGGTAGCCGATGTCGCCGAAACCGTCCGCGCCGTGCACGAACCCGGCGTCCTCGGCCGGCCACACCAGCGGCACCGGGCAGCCGGCGAACACCGGCGTGTCGGCGCCGATCACCTCGACCAGCTTCAGCGCATTGGCGACGGTGTGCCCGAGGCCGACGTTGCCGGCCGCGACGCTCAGTCCAGCCACGTCGGCGTACCGATGCGCCATGAGGATCGCCAGCGCGTCGTCCACGCCGGGGTCGGTGTCGATCAGCAAGGTGGGTCGCACGAGTGAGCTGCCCTGAGGGGAAGCAGCCAATGATAGCTTCGGCACGTGCACGGTCGCATCAGCCGAGGCCGGCCCGTGCGGCGAGTCGATCGACGATGCCGCCCCCTCCGCGGCGCCGGAATCCGCTCAGGCCTTGCGCGCGAACACGATCCGGCGCGCCGGCAGCCACGCCAGCGGCGACTGCACCGTGTGCAGCCGGACGTCGGCGAAGCCCGCCGCGCGCAGGCGGTCGAGCAGATCGGCGCCGTAGTCGCGGAACGCGAGCACGCCGGTGTCGGGCCGCTGCGGATCGGCGTGGTACGCCGGCGGCAGCAGATGCACGACGGCGCCGTCGACCAGGCGGGCGCGCACGACGGTGGTCTCGCCGAGCAGCGGCACGCTGAACAGCATGCGCCCTCCGCGGCGCAGCACGCGATGCAGCTCGGCCAGCGCGAGCGCGTCGTCCGGCACGTGCTCGAGCACCTCGGTATGGGTGACCAGATCGAAGCTGGAATCGGCATAGGTCAGCCGTTGCATGTCCTCGCAACGCACGCCGTCGCGGCTCCGGCCGGGTTCGACGTCGGCGAAGTATTCCGACACCGCCACGCTGCGCGCGTGCCGGCGCAGATGTTCGACCAGCGGGCCGCGCGCCGAGAACTCGCAGGCATCGAGCAGGGAAATCCCGGGCACGAGTTCCTGCAGTGCGCGCCCGAGCGCCAGATGGATTTCCGCCGCCGTGCAGCGCACGCAGCGCACACCGGCGTCGCCGCGGTGCAGGCGCACGAACAGGCTCGGTCCGCAGAACGGACATCGCGACGGAGCCAGCGCGAACTCGCGCCACTGCAGCGAAGCCAGACCATTGCGAAGGCGCGACAGCATCCGCATCGGTCAGGCCCCCGCGAACCGTTCCGAACCGCCGATCCAGCGCGCCATCAGCTTCTGCGCCGACTGCGGATGGTCGCGCAGCATTGCCTCGCCGACGCGCTGCACGGCCGGCAGCAGGTGCGCGTCGCGTGCCAGATCGGCGACGCGGAACTGCAGCTGGCCGGTCTGGCGCGTGCCGAGCATCTCGCCGGGGCCGCGCAGCTCCAGATCCTTCTCGGCGATGCGAAACCCGTCGCTGGTTTCGCGCATGACCTCCAGCCGCGCGCGCGCCATCTGCGACAGAGGCGTCTGGTACAGCAGCACGCAACTGGACGCCGTGCTGCCGCGGCCGACGCGGCCGCGCAGCTGGTGCAGCTGCGCCAGCCCGAGGCGTTCGGCGTTCTCGACGACCATCAGGCTCGCGTTCGGCACGTCGACGCCGACCTCGATGACGGTGGTGGCGACCAGCACGCTCAGCTCGCCGGCGGCGAACGCGGCCATGGTGGCCTGCTTCTCCTTCGGCTTCAGACGGCCGTGCACCAGGCCGATGCGCAGCTCCTGCAAGGCCGCGGTGAGCTCGGCGAACGCCACCTCCGCGGCCTGCGCCTCGAGCTGCTCGGATTCCTCGATCAAGGTGCAGACCCAGTACGCCTGCCGCCCCTCGGAACACGCCGCGCGGATGCGCTCGATGACTTCCGCGCGGCGCGCGTTGGAAATCGCCACGGTCTGGATCGGCGTGCGTCCCGGCGGAAGCTCGTCGATGACCGAAACGTCCAGGTCGGCATAAGCCGTCATCGCCAGCGTGCGCGGAATCGGCGTGGCCGTCAGTACGAGCTGGTGCGGCACGGCATCGCCGTCGCGCCCCTTCTCGCTCAGCGTGAGGCGCTGATGAACACCGAAGCGGTGCTGCTCGTCGATGATCGCCAGGCCCAGGCGGCGGAACGAAACACCGTCCTGGATCAGCGCGTGGGTGCCGATCACCACCGGCGCCCCGGCGGCGACCGCCGCTCGCGCCGCTTCGCGGGCGCGCCCCTGCACCTTGCCGGACAGCCAGGTCGGTTCGATGCCCAGCGGCTGCATCCACTTGAGGAAATTGCGCCAGTGCTGCTCGGCGAGCAGTTCGGTCGGCGCGACCAGGGCGGCCTGGAATCCGGCCTCGACCGCGGCCAGCGCGGCCAGCGCGGCGACCACGGTCTTGCCCGAACCGACGTCGCCCTGCACCAGCCGCAGCATCGGCTTGGATTGGGCGAGATCGTGCTCGACCTCGCGCACAACGCGTTGCTGCGCTGCCGTCAGCGCGAACGGCAGCTGCGCGAGCAGCGCGCTGCGCAGCCTGCCGTCGCCCGACAGCGACGCCGCGCGATGGCGACGCACCTGGGCGCGCAGGCGCTTGAGTCCGAGATGGTGGGTCAACAGTTCCTCGAACGCGAGCCGCTGCTGCGCCGGATGTTGGCCCAGCGCCAGCGCGCGCACGTCGGCGTCCGGTGCGGGGCGATGCACGGTCAGCAACGCCTCGCGCAGCGAGGCCAGGTGCAGAGGTTCGCGCAGATCGTCCGGGATCAGCTCGAGCGCCTCCTGCGGCGGCAGACGATCGAGCGCGCGCTCGACGACGCCGGCCAGGCGCTTCTGACCCAGGCCTTCGGTGGTCGGATAGATCGGCGTCAGGCGATCCTCGAGCAGTGCGCTCGCGCCGTCGGGCACGCGCCGGTAGGCCGGGTGCACGATCTCGGGACCGTGCATGCCGTGGCGGATCTCGCCGTAGCAGACGAAACGCGCACCCGGCACGAACTGTTCGGCCTGCGAGCGATTGAAATGGAAGAAGCGCAGGGCCAGCGTCGCCTGCGAATCGTCGCCGATTGCGACGCGCAGCTGCGGCCGGAAGCGGAAGCCGCGCTCGACCGCCTCGACGACGCCCTCGACCTGCGCGCTCTCGCCCACGCGCAGATCGCGGATCGGCGTGATGCGCGTGCGGTCCTCGTAGCGCAGCGGCAGGTGGAACCACAGATCCTGCACGCACGCCAGGCCGAGTCGATGCAGCGACTGCGCCAGCGACGGACCGACGCCCGCCAGTGCGGTGACCGGAGCCGCTCCCGGGTCTGCGGCGACGGCCGCGCGACGGACGGACGGCGACATCGCGCTGGCCTGACCGACCGTCGACGAACCGCCGCGACGCGCCGGATCAGCCGCCCGGCACCAGCACCGCGTCGACTTCGACCTGCGCGCCGCGCGGCAGCGCCGCGACGCCGATCGTCGAGCGCGCCGGGTACGGCGGCTTCATGTACTCGGCCATCACCGCGTTGACGGCGGCGAAGTCGCCCAGATCGGTCAGATAGATGCCGACGCGCACGATGTCGGCGAGCGAGCCGCCGGCTTCGGTGCAGACGGCGGACAGGTTCTCGAACACGCGCCGCGTCTGCGCCGTGATGTCGCCGCCGACGAGTTCGCCGCTGGCCGGATCGAGCGGAATCTGTCCGGACAGGTAGACCGTGTTGCCGGCGCGCACCGCCTGCGAGTACGGGCCGATGGCTTTCGGGGCGAGTTCGGTGCTGACGATCGTGCGGGTCATTGGAGAGCCGGGATTCGTGATCGGGGATTCGGGATGGGATGGAAGCATAGCAAAGCCAATCGACTCGCTTTGCCGAATCTCCAATCCCGATCCCGGCCTCTCCTACACCGGATGCCGACGAACCGCCGTGACGACCTGCAGGCGACGCACGCGACGCATCACGTCGGCCAGATGCTTGCGATTCTGCACCTCGATCGTGAACAGCATCGTCGCGGTCATCAGATCGCGTTCCTTGTACTCGACGTTCTCGATGTTGGAGCCGGCATCGGCGATCGCGGCGGCGACCTGGGCGAGCACGCCCGGCTTGTTCGCCACTTCGATGCGCAGCTCGATTTTGTAGTCGCCCTGCACTTCCTTGTCCCAGGCGATCTCGATGCAGCGTTCGGGCGACTTGCGCAGCTCCGGCACGTTCGGGCACTCGAGGCGGTGCACGACGATGCCCTTGCCGGCCGACAGGTAGCCCATGATCTCGTCGCCGGGCACCGGATGGCAGCAGTTTCCGAAACTGAGCACGCCGCGCTCGGCGCCGCTGATCAGGATCTTCTCGCTGCTGTGCGCACGCGCCGCGTGCAGCGGCTCGCCCTGCGCGCTGAGCAGGGCCTGGGCGACCGTGTCGGCGACGCGGTTGCCGAGCGCGATGTCGGCCAGCAGCTCCTCCAGCCGCTTGTACTTCTGGTCGGCGAGGTAGCGGTCCAGCGTCGCGTGCGGAATGCTTTCGAGCGATGCGTCGAGCGCGTCCAGCGCGCGATCGAGCATGCGATGGCCGAAATCGACCGCATCCTCGTGCTGCAGGCGCTTGAGGTGATGGCGGATCGCCGTGCGCGCGCGGCCGGAGACGACCCACTCCAGCCATTGCGGGCTGGGGCTGGCCGACGGCGCCGTGACGATCTCGACGGTCTGGCCGCTGCTCAGGCGCGTACGCAGCGGCACGAGCTTCTTGTCCGCGCGCGCGGCGACGGCGTGGTCGCCGACGTCGGTGTGCACGAAATAGGCGAAGTCGAGCGCGGTCGCGTTGCGCGGCAGGGCGAGGATCGCGCCCTTGGGCGTGAACAGGTAGACCTCGTCCGGGAACAGGTCGACCTTGACGTTCTCGATGAATTCCAGCGACGACGGCGTCTGCGTCTGCCGATCGACCAGGTTGGAAACCCATTCGCGCGCGCGCGTCTGCGCGCTGTTCGCCGGCGTCGTGTCGGTCTTGTAGGCCCAGTGCGCGGCGACGCCGCGCTCGGCCACCGCGTCCATGTCCTCGGTGCGGATCTGGATCTCGATCGGCGCGCCGAACGGTCCGAACAGCACCGTGTGCAGCGACTGGTAGCCGTTCGCCTTGGGGATCGCGATGAAGTCGCGGAAGCGCCCGTCGAGCGGCTTGTACAGGCCGTGCACGGCGCCGAGCGTGTGATAGCAGTGCGACACGCTGTCGACCACGACGCGGAAGCCGTACACGTCCATGACCTGCGCGAACGACTTGTGCTCGTTGCGCATCTTCGAATAGATGCTGTACGGCGACTTGATGCGGCTGACCGTGCGATGCGGGATCTGCTCGGACTCCAGCCGCGCGTTCAGCGCCGCCTCGATGCGCGCCATCGCCTCGCGGCGGTTGCCGAGTACGGCGCGGATGCGCTCGGCAATGACGCGGTGGCGATCGGGGTGCAGCGCGCGGAAGCCGAGGTCCTGCAGCTCGGACTTGAACCGGTTCATGCCGAGCCGCTGCGCGATCGGCGCGTAGATCTCCAGCGTCTCGCGCGCGATGCGCCGGCGCGCCTCCGGCTCCATCGCACCGAGCGTGCGCATGTTGTGCAGGCGGTCGGCGAGCTTGATCAGGATCACGCGCAGGTCGCGCGCCATCGCCAGCAGCATCTTGCGGAAGCTCTCCGCGGCCGCCTCCTGGCGACTGCGGAAGCGCACCTTGTCGAGCTTGGTGACGCCGTCGACCAGCTCGACCACGACGTCGCCGAACTCGGCGGCGATCTGCTCGGAGGTCAGCTGCGTGTCTTCGAGCGTGTCGTGCAGGATCGCCGCGATGATCGTCTCGGCGTCCAGGCCGAGATCGGCGAGGATGCCGGCGACGGCGACCGGATGCGTGATGTAGGGCTCACCGCTCTTGCGCGTCTGCCCGGCGTGGGCGAGCGCGCCGATCTCGTAGGCGCGCCGCACGCGCGCCACCTGCTCGGGCGGAAAATAGGTCGCCAGCTGCTGCTCGAGCGCCCGCACGTCGGCGGGAGGCTGGGCCACCGTCGGCGTCCGTACAGGCAGGGCCGCAGTCGTGGCCATGGGGGCGTCGCCTTTCAGGCCGCCTCGCCGACGGATTCGAGCTGGTGGCGTCCGCCGTTCATCAAAGGTCGTCGCCGCCCTTGCTCAGGTCGTCGTCGACTTCCGCCGCGGCCCATTCCAGCGCCTCGCGTTCCTTGCGCTCGCGCTCCTGGCGGTCGATCTCGTCGATCATGGTCTGGTCGACCTTGCGATCGGCGATCTCGCGCAGCGCGAGTACGGTCGGCTTGTCGTTGTGGGCGTCGACCGCCGACGTTGCGCCCTTGGCGAGCTGACGCGCGCGCTTGGTCGCCATCAATACGAGCTCGAAGCGGTTGTCGACCACTTCGAGGCAATCTTCCACGGTGATGCGTGCCATCCGAACTCTCCGAAACGAAATCAAAGCCAATTCATGGCTTTAGCGGACCTCATTGTAGCGCCGCGCATTTGTGCGGCGCAAACAAGCCCGCTCCGCCGATCGCCCGCTGTCTCTTGCGTAGTGCACCAACGCCCCCAATTCGCGTAGCCTAGCCGCGCGGAAAGGGATTACCAGCGGCCGAAGGCGCCCAGACGCCGCGTGCCACCGAGACGAGTACCGATGCGACCCACTACCGTTTGCAACCGCCTCCGAGCGGGCTTGCTGGCCGCCAGCGTCGCGGCCCTGGCCGGCTGCACCATCGCCAAGCCCCGCACGGACGATCCGTGGGAGGGCTTCAACCGCAAGATGTACGCGTTCAACGACGCGGCGGACAAGGCGGTGATCCGCCCCGTGGCGGTCGGCTACCGCAAGATCACCTCGCCGAACGTGCGCCGGGTGGTGGCGAATTTCTTCGCCAACATCAAGATGCCGATCACGATCGTCAACGACGTGCTGCAGGGCGAGCCGAGGACGGCCTTCCGCAACACCGGCCGCTTCGCGATCAACACGACGCTCGGCTTCATCGGCCTGTTCGATCCCGCCAGCGAGATGGACCTGCCGCCGAACAACAACGACTTCGGCGTCACCCTGGCCAAATGGGGCCTGCCGGAAGGGCCGTATCTGGTGCTGCCGCTGGTCGGTTCGACGACCATCCGCGACGTCTGGCGCCTGCCGGTCGACAACTACTTCGACCCGCTGTACTGGTACGGACGCCGCAACGACGGCTCGTTCCTGGCCGAGTACTCGCCGAACCTGTTCTATCTCGTCACGCTGCGTTCGCGTGCGATCGACGCCGAAAGCCTGCTCGAAGGCGTCTACGATCCGTACGTGTTCTACCGCGATGCCTACCGGCAGCGGCGCCTCTACGACATCTACGACGGGCAGCCGCCGACCGAGCTGATCGACCAGATGCAGGGCACCGACGAGGCCGACGTGGACGAACTGCTCAAGGAGCAGCGCGCCTACGAACAGCAGCGCAAGCGCGACGCCGAAAAGCACTAGCCACGGGCGCGAGGGCGGCGCAGCGCCGCCTTTCGCCGGAATCAGGTCTCAGGAATCAGGTCTCAGGCGATGCCGAGCAGCGGCTCGACGTCGCACAGCCGCGCCAGCGCACGCAGGTCGGCCGGCACCCCGCTCAGGCGCAGCGCACGGCCGCCGCGGGCCGCGCGTGCGGCCCAGGCCAGCAGCACCGCCAGCGTGGCGCTGTCGACGCCGCGCAACCCGTCCACGTCCAGCTCGATCGGGCCGCCCGCTCCGCCGGCGATCTCGCCGTAGCGGCCGTAGGCCGCCGCGGCCTGCACGAAGCCGAGCGCGCCGCTGACGCGCACGCGCGTCGCGTCGACGCGCTCGATGCGCAAGCTGGCCTGCGTGTCAGCCACCTTGCTGCTCGTTTTCCATCGTCTTCAGCGTGTCCGTGCCCTGCGTCTCGAGACGCTTGATCAGCGCGTCGAGGCTGGACTTCTGGATCTCCGCGCCGACCTGGTTGCGGTAGTTGGTGATGTAGGAAATGCCTTCGACGATCACGTCGTAGGCCTTCCACTGGCCGTCCGAGGTCTTGCGGAATGCGTAGTCCACGGCGACCGGCTTGCCGTCGTCGAGCGTGACCTGGGTGCGCACGATCGTCTTGCGGTCGCTGGCCTCGCCGCGGCTGGGCAGGACCTTCACGCGTCCGCGGGTGTAGTTGAGCAGGCCCTCGGCGTAGCGGTGCGTGATCGACTCGTAGAACGCCTTGGCGAAGCGTGCGCGCTGCTCGGGCGTCGACGCACGCGCGTACTGGCCGAGCACGAGGATCGAGGCGTAGTCGATGTCGAAGTGCGGCAGCAGGATGCCGTCGATGAGCTTGAGCAGCTTCTCGCGATCGTTCTTCAGCTCGGACTGATGACCTTCCACCGCCTTGGCGAGGTCGTCGGCGATGCCCTGCACGACCGCCTGCGGATCGGCCGCGGCCCGGGCCTGCGGCAGCACGGCGAGGCCGAACAGCAAAGCGAACGCGAGGCCGATGGTGCGCAACATGAGATCACTCCTTCTGGTGGTTGTCGGCGGGCGCCTTGGCGGCGTCCGTGCCGGGTGCCGGCTCCGCCGGCTTGGACGGGGGCGAACCGCTGACGAGGAACTTGCCGATCAGATCCTCCAGCTGGATCGACGACTGCGTCAGCACGAATTCGTCGCCGTCCTTGAACATGTCCGGGGAACCGCCGGGCTGCACGCCAACGTACTGATCGCCCAGTAAACCGCTGGTGAATATCGCGGCCGAGGAATCCTCCGGCAGCTGGTCGTAGCGCTTGTCGATCGACAGACGCACGCTGGCCTCGAGCTTGGCCGGATCGAGGTCGATCGACTCGACCGATCCGATGCGCACGCCGGCCAGCTTCACCGGCGCGCGTAGCTTGAGCTGGCCGATGTTGGTGAAGCTCGCCTTCAGCGTGTAGCTGTCGCCCTGGCGGAAATTGGCCACCGACGTCGTCTGCGTGGCCAGGTAGGCCAGGGCCGCGAAGCCGAGCAGGATGAACAGGCCGGTGCCGACTTGGTAGGAACGTCGTTGAGCCATCACGGGGCCTCAGGTCAGGAATGCAGTCATGACGAAATCGAGCGCGAGCACGACGATCGAGGAGAACACCACCGTCCGCGTCGTCGCGTAGGCCACGCCCTCGCTGGTCGGCGGGGTGGTGTAGCCCTGGAACACCGCGATCAGCGCGACCACGGCGCCGAACGCGGTGCTCTTCCACACGCCGTTGATCACGTCCTTCCAGACGTCGACGCTGGAGGTCATGTTCGACCAGAACGTGCCGTTGTCCAGGCCGAGCCAGGTCACGCCGACGAGGTGCGCGCCGAAGATGCCGAGCGCGTTGAACACGCAGGCGAGCAGCGGCATGGCGACGATGCCGGCGAGGAAGCGCGGCGTGGCCACGTAGGCGAGCGGATCGACCGCCATCATCTCCATCGCCGACAGCTGGTCGGTGGCGCGCATCAGGCCGATCTCGGCGGTGATCGAGGTTCCGGCGCGGCCGGCGAACAGCAGCGCGGTCACCACCGGCCCCAGCTCGCGGTAGAGCGCCAGCGACACCACCGTGCCGAGCGCGGCGGTGCCGCCGAAGATCGACAGCACGTAATACAGCTGCAGGCCGAGCACCATGCCGACGAACAGGCCGCAGGTGATGATGATGACCAGGCTCATCGCGCCGACGAACCAGATCTGGCGGATCGTCTCGCGGAAGTAGCGCAGGCTCTTGGGAATCGCACCGAGCAGCTGGAACAGGAACAGCGTGCAGGCGCCGATCTGGGCCAGCGCGTCGGCGATGCGCGAGGGACGCGGACGATCGGCACTCATCGCGGACCCTCCGGGAAACCGAGATCGGCCGCGTAGTCGCGTGCCGGATACTGGAACGGCACCGGCCCGTCCGCCTCGCCGCCGAAGAACTGCTTCGTCCACGGCGATTCGCCGCGCGCGAGTTCCGCCGGCACGCCCTGCGCGGCCACCTTGCCGCCGGCGATCAGGTACACCTGGTCGGCGGCGCGGCTGACCGCGGCGAATTCGTGCGCGACGAGGATGCTGGTGATGCCGAGCGTGTCGTTGAGCGTGCGGATCAGCTTCAGGATCTGGTTCAGCGCGATCGGATCAAGGCCGACGAACGGCTCGTCGTAGAGGATCAGCATCGGATCGCGCACGATGGCCCGCGCCAGCGCCACGCGGCGCGCCATGCCGCCGGACAGCTCGCTCGGCATCAGCTCCGCGGCGCCGCGCAGACCGACCGCCTGCAGCTTGGTCAGCACGACGTTGCGCACGACCTCCTCGGGCAGGCGCAGATGCTGGCGCAGCGGGAACGCGACGTTCTCGAACACGCTGAAGTCGGTCAGCAGCGCCGAATTCTGGAACAGGTAGCCGATCTTCTCGCGCAGGTCGAACAGCTGGTCGCGCGGCAGCGCCGGCACGTTGCGGCCGTCGACGCGGATCTCGCCGGCGTCGGGCATCAGCTGGCCGGTGATGTGCCGCAGCAGGGTCGTCTTGCCGGTTCCGCTGGGTCCCATGATCGCGGTGATCTTGCCGCGCGGGATGTCCAGGTCGAGCCGGTCGAAGATCGTCTTTCCGTTCAGCACCGTGCTGAGGCCGCGCACTTGCACGAGGGCGTCGGCGCTCTGCGTGGGTTTGGCGTCGGTCACTCGAACTGGTCCTTCAGGGGAAAGGAAACGCGCCGACGGCGCGCCGCGGCTACCTTAGCCGATGCGCACGTACCGCCGCCAGCTGCCGCGGCGCATCATTCGTTCTTCAGCAGGTCGGCGATCAGCACCGCATGCCGCGACAGCTGGGCTGCGCGGCGCAGGCGCTGGCCGGCGACGATCGCGCGCAGGTCGGCCAGCGCATCGGCGAACTGGTCGTTGACGACGATGAAGTCGAAATCGCCGGCGTGCGCGATCTCCTCGCGCGAGTCGGCCAGCCGGCGTGCGATCGTCTCGGCGCTGTCGGAAGCGCGCGCGCGCAGGCGACGCTCGAGTTCGGCGCGCGACGGCGGCAGGATGAACACGCTGACGCTGTCGGGACAGGCCGCGCGCACCTGGCGCGCGCCCTGCCAGTCGATTTCGAGCAGCACGTCGTGGCCGGCCGCCAGCAGCGGCTCGACCGCATTCCGCGCCGTGCCCTTGAGATCGCCGTGCACGTTCGCGTATTCGTAGAACATCCCGCCCGCGGCCATGCGCTCGAACACGTCCCGCGAGACGAAGTGGTAGTGCTTGCCGTCGACCTCGCCCGGCCGCGGCAGGCGCGAGGTGTAGGACACCGACAGGCTGATGCCGGGCTCGCGCTCGAGCAGGGCGTTGACCAGGCTGGTCTTGCCCGACCCGGAAGGCGCCGCGACGATGTAGAGGGTGCCGCTCATTCGAGGTTCCGCGGGCGCTTATCGAAAGCGATCACAATCATTTGATTTAGCAAGAGTTTGCTTCCCGGTTTCATGCCACCCCACACGTTTCCCCATTGGATGCCCGGGCTGGACGGGGACGGGATGGCAGCACGTGAGCCCCACGGCTGAACGAAGGACCAGTCTAACAAAGCCGCGCACGCGCCAAGGCCGGCGCGCGCCGGCCCACGGTAGCGATCGAGGCGGCGAGCTACCTGGCCGCCGCCTTTTTGGGAAACGAATTCCTGCCGGCCGCTTTCGTGCTGGCGGCCTTCGTGCTCGCCGTCGGTGCGGCAGGTGCCTTCGCACCGATAATCTTCTTGCTGGCCGCCGCTGCGTCATCGCCGACAACACCCGATGCGTGCTGTCCTGGAAGTCCGTCAGCAGGGTCAGACGCTTGAGCTGATAGGCCCCGCGACTCACGTCCTGGACGACCAGCACGTTGCCGGCGGTGCGCCGGACCTCCTTCAGCGCGCCCGCGCCGTTGTTGGCCGTGGCGAGGTAGCGGATCTCCGTGCCGCCCACGTAGTGCACCACCGTGCTGGCGGCTTGAGAGCCCCCTCGGGACCCGGGCGACGGACTCGCCCCTCTGTCAATCTAGAGAACAAATCATCGCAAGCCGCCCTTTACGCATCTCTGGCGCAGATGGGTCTATTTTTGTCCCTTTCAACGAATCCTCAAAATCACCACGCGAAATCAATATCCCTTGATATCTTCTACGTGCCACGAATATTACATTCGGATGATATCTGTCCGGCCCCACCGACCTTATCGAATAACCGTCAATAAATGATGGAATTTGAATTCCAGATCTCTCGATTGAGAAATCTGCCCCTTGGCGACCAGGACCAACGAACCCAAGAATCTCCTCAAAATCCTTCTTCCCAAAGGTCCTAGAAAATATTTCCTCATCCGCCCATCGCAGCAGCTGCGCACGAAGATCATCGCTTCTGAGTATCTCAGCATATCCACCGCACTCAATATCTTTCTGGCTCGCACAGGACGACGAAGAAATAGTCATTACAAAAATAAATAGAGCTAGCCGCAGAGCATTCATCTTGCCCCCTTATACATTTGATAGCCCTGGCCCGTGAAATCAAGCCGCTGTTCAACGTACCCATACGACCCCGCACCAGAATAATTCCATGCTGAAACAGCCGTTACAGCCTGCTCGAGAGTCCTATTCCCAATGGCAAAAATTTGACCCTGATTTACGTAATTGATGTTTCCACCGAAATAAGGGCCTCGCCCATCAATTCGATATAGCCGTCCACCGTTTCCTCCCAGCTTTACGTCGCCATAGAAGAGTGAATCTCCATAGTTGCGAGCCTCCAGCAGGAATTCAGCATCACTTAGATTTTCATAGCCACCACGAACAGCGCTTCGCATCTCCAGTCGAGCTGCCTCATACCTGAAGACCTCATTGAACTCAGATCGTGAGATGTCAACCACTCCATCCAGTCCAGCAGCTCGATCAACGATCGCTTCGGCTCTTGCCTTTAGGGCGGAAATTGCCTCTTCTGCTTCGACATCGTAGCTATTTCTTCCTCGGCGACCATCATGGACAACGTGGTTGAACGCAAACCCAAACGCCGCCGTCACCGCCCCATTGGCAAACTTCCCACCCGCGAGCCTCGACGCCGTCCCTCCAATGACCGCTGCCGTGATCGCCTGCGCCGGCACTGAGCGGATATGACCCAGCGCCGGCGACATCGCCTCGCTGAACCCCGCGCTCGCAAACCCGCGCCCGAACCGGCCGCCCTGCATCTCGGCCATCACACCACCGGCCACGCCATGGCTCAACGTCTTGGCCGCGTAACCCGAGTAGCTCAGGCCGCTGCCGAATGCGTTCTCCCATTCGCCCGCCTGCGCCCATCCGGCACTCTGGAAGTAGCTGCCGATGCCGAAGAACACGCCCGCACTCACCGCACCGGCCACCGCTCCACGCATTGAGCCTGTCTGTATCGCCCCCGCTGCAAAGCCCCCC
>NZ_JBHSHD010000016.1:0-223922 GCF_042652785.1 Dokdonella ginsengisoli
TGCGCAGCTGCGTGCGCGCCTGCTCGCGCAGCATCCGTCGATGCGGCTCGCGCGCGACGCGCAGACCGTGCGCCGCTGCGCCGAGCGCCTGCGCGCCGGCACCCTGCGCGGCCTCGAACGCCGGCGCGCGCGCCTGGGCGAGCTCGCGCGCACCCTGCACGCGGTCAGCCCGCTGGCGACGCTGGAACGCGGCTACGCGATCCTGCTCGAACGCGACTCGGGCCGCGTGGTGCGCTCGGTCGAACAGGTGCAGGCCGAGGCCGAGCTGCGCGCACGACTCGCCGACGGCGAGATCGCGCTGCGCGTCGTGGATTCCTGATTCCGGGGGTTTCGTTCGCCGGCGGCGCGGCTCAGCCGCGCTCGAGCGTGCCGATCGAATGTCCCTGCTCGGCGAGATACTCGAGCCAGCGGTTGAGGAACGAACTCATGCGCACGCGCTGCTGGAACACGTCGCGCGCCGGCAGCAGCGGGCCGATCGCGTGCACGAGGCGGCGGTCGGCGCGGCAGTCGAGCACCTCGGCCATGTGCGCGTCGTGGTACATGCGCAGCTGCGCCGACGGCGCGGACTCCCCGGTCTGGCTGTCGACGAATTCGTACGTCAAGCGCAGGTCCAGCGTGTAGCGGTGGCGCTCGAGCACGTCCAGGCGCAGGTCGAGCCCGTCGTCGAGCGAGGAGCGGTAGCGGCCCAGCGCCAGCGCCTGCGGCGCGAACAGCCGCGCCAGGCGGTGGTAGTTCTCGGCGTACAGGCCCATCAGCCACGAAAAGCGGCTGGGCAGCAGCGACGACGGACGTTCGAGGACGGCGGACATGGCGGGGATCATAGGCAGGGGACGTTGCAGCGAACAGTCTTATGCAGACGCCGCGCGGCCGGTTAAGATGGGGCTCCCCACCGTCCGCACAAGCACCCTTCCCCGCGGACCACGACCGCGACGCGCCGCGCGCGGTCAGAACATGTGCTTTTCGATGCCGAGCTGGGACAGGATCTTGCTCGCGATTTCCTCGATCGAGGTGTGCGTGGTGTTCTGCACCGGAATGTTCTCGCGGCGGAACAGCTTGTCGGCCTGGTCGAGCTCGAACCGGCACTGCTCGATCTTCGCGTAGCGGCTGCCCGGGCGGCGCGCCTCGCGCACCTGCGCGAGGCGCTGCGGATCGATCGACAGGCCGTACAGGCGCGAGCGGTGCGGCAGCAGGCGCTTGGGAATCTCAAGGCGCTCGAGATCCTCCTCGGTCAGCGGATAGTTCGCCGCCTTCACGCCGTAGTGCAGCGCCATGTACAGGCAGGTCGGCGTCTTGCCCACGCGCGACACGCCGACCAGGATCACGTCGGCGTCGGAGTAATTCACGTCGATGCCGTCGTCGTGCGTCAGCGCGTAGTTGGTGGCGTTGATGCGCGCTTCGTACTCGGTGAAGTCGGTCAGGCCGTGCGCCTTGCCCACGCGCGGCGAGCGCGGCGTGCCGAGCTCGTTCTCCAGCGGCGAGATGAACGGCGCGAACACGTCGAGCATCAGCGCGCCGCTCTCGGCGACGATGTCGCTCAGGCGCTTGTCCATGATCGTGTTGACGACGATCGGCCGCGCGCCGCTCTGCGCGTAGGTCGTCTTGATGCGCACGGCCGCCGCGCGCGCCTTTTCGTCGCTGTCGACGAACGGGATGCGGAAGGTGTCGAAATCGATCGAATCGAACTGCGTCAGCACGCTGTGGCCGATCGTCTCGGCGGTGATGCCGGTGCCGTCGGAGACGTAGAAGATCGTGCGGCGCATGGATTTCCCTGGCGATGGTCGGACGACGGCGACGCAGCCGTCGGGACGCCAAGCATGCCCGAACGCGCGGCCGAGGTCGAAGCGTCGCTGCGCGGCTCAGCCGCGGCCGCAGAACAGGTCGAACAGCGTGCCCATCAGCCGGCGCACGCGCTCGTCGACGATCGCGTAGCGGATCGACTGCCCTTCGCGGCGCCCGGCCACCACGCCGTCCCGCCGCAGCAGCGACAGATGCTGCGAGACGACGCTCTGCGCCAGCCCCAGCGCGGCGGCCAGTTCGTTCACCGAGCGTTCGCCGTCGAGCAGCTGGCAGAGCAGCATCAGGCGGTTCGGGCTGCCGACCGCCTTGAGCACGGCGATCGCTTCGCCCGCGTGCCGGCGCAGGCTCGCCGGCGACGGCGCGGCGCGTCGGCGCGGCGCGCTCGCGCGTTTCACAGCGCGTCGACGGGCAGCTTGAGGTAGCTCAGCCCGTTCGCCTCCGCCGGCGGAAAAACGCCGCCGCGCATGTTGACCTGCACGGACGGCAGCAGCAGGCGCGGCATCGCCAGGGTCGCGTCGCGCGCCGTGCGCATGCGCACGAACTCGTCCTCGCCGATGCCGTCACGCACGTGCACGTTGGCGCGGCGCTCGGCGCCGATCGTCGTCTCGCAGACGTAGTCGTCGCGGCCGGGCGCCTTGTAGTCGTGGCAGAGGAACACGCGTGTCGCGTCGGGCAGCTCGAACAGGCGCCGGATCGAGCGATAGAGCCGGCGCGCGTCGCCGCCGGGAAAGTCGCAGCGCGCGGTGCCGTAGTCGGGCATGAACAGCGTGTCGCCGACGAAGGCCGCATCGCCGATCACGTGGGTCATGCAGGCCGGCGTGTGCCCGGGCGTGTGCAGGGCCACCGCCTCGATGCCGCCGATGCGGTAGGTCTCGCCGTCCTCGAACAGGTGGTCGAACTGGCTGCCGTCGCGGAGGAACGCGGCGCCCTCGTTGAACAGGCGGCCGAACGTCTCCTGCACCTCGCGCACGCCGGCGCCGATCGCGGTGCGGCCGCCGAGCCGGGGCTGCAGATAGGCCGCCGCGGAGAGGTGGTCGGCGTGCACGTGGGTGTCGAGGATCCATTCGACCTCGAACCCGCCCGCACGCACGAACTCGACCAGCGCGTCCGCCGAGGCGGTGGCGGTGCGGCCGGAGGCCTGATCGAAATCCAGCACGCTGTCGACGATCGCGGCCTTGCGCGTGGCCGGATCGTGCACGACGTAGCTGTAGGTGTACGTCGCCTCGTCGAAGAACGCCTTCACTTCGGGACTGGCCATCGCTTCCTCGTCTTCAGCTTCGCCGGGCAGGCAGGCGCGACGCCAGCCAGGAGCCGAGCGCCATCGTTCCCGCCAGCACCAGCACCGACGGTTCGCCGCCGCCGATCGACACCAGCGCAGGGCCCGGACAATAGCCGGCGACGCCCCAGCCGATGCCGAACAGCGCGGCGCCGAGCACGAGGCGGCGGTCGGCGGATTTCGCCGCCGGCAGGTGGAACGAGGAATCCAGCCACGGTCCGTTTCGCCGCAGCAGCAGGCGATAGCCCAGCGCGGTCGTCGCGACGGCCGCGGCCATCACGAACAGCAGGCGCGGATTCCAGGCGCCGAAAAGGTCGAGAAATCCGAGCACGACCGCGGGCTGCGTCATGCCGCCGAGGATCAGGCCGAAGCCGAACAGCAGGCCCGCGAGCAAGGCGACGGCTTCCTTCACGACACCCATCCCGCGAGCAGGTGCCGGAGCACGAACACCGTGGCGATGCCCGATGCCATGAACACCGCCGTCGCCAGCAGCGAGCGCCGCGACAGCCGGGCGATGCCGCAGACGCCGTGACCGCTGGTGCAGCCGCCGCCCAGACGCGTCCCGAAGCCGACCAGCAGGCCGGCCACGGCCATCCACGGCCACGACACCGCGGCGGCGCCGATGCCCGTTTCGCCGCGCAGCAGCAGCGCCGGCAGCGGAGCGGCCACCAGTCCGGTGACGAAGGCGAGCCGCCAGCCGCGGTCACCGCGGGACGCACCGGTCAGCAAGCTTCCGGCGATGCCACTGATGCCGGCGATGCGGCCCAGGCCCGCCATCAGCAGCACGGCCGACGCTCCGATCGCCGCTCCGCCGAGCAAAGAAAGAATCCAGTCCGCAGACACGGCTGCCTTCATTCGTATATTCGATGAAACGAATATATCTCCGCCCGCACGCAAGGCGTCAAGCACTCCGTGCCGCCGGCGCCTGCGGCACTTGCGCGCACGGGCGTGGCACGCGATCGGTTATCGCATGCCACGCCCGCCTTTCCGTATCGCCATCGCCGCAGCCCCGCAGCGGGACTGCGGCGTGCGCTCATCGCGCGACCGGCGTCAGCGTCAGGTCGTCGACCAGCACGCGCGGCGCGCTCGGCTGGCCGTCGTAGGTCGCGTACAGCTTGAGCTGGTCGAACTCCACGCCGGCGATCGAGAAGACCGCCGCGGTGACGTTGTCGCGGCCGCCGCCGTTGGCGATCGTGAGCTGGTCGCCGCCGACCAGGCTGCCGTTGCGGTAGGCGTCCAGGTGCAGCTGGATGCCGCCCCAGGGACCGTTCTCGTAGTAGGCCAGGTCGACCGAGACCGCGCTGGCCGGCTGGTCCAGATCCATCGTCATGCGCACCAGTGCGCCGATCGAGAAGTTCTCGCCGGGGATGTAGGTGGTGCCGAAGGTCAGCGCGTTCGGCGCGCTGCCGAAGTCCGGGAAGTCGCCGTGCAGCAGGCCGACGTTCTCGACGATCAACTCGCTGCCGACGTCCTCGGGCACGAAGGTGCTGCCGTCGGGGAACACGCCGCCGATGCCGTTGACGTCGTGGTAGTTCACGCCGTCGTAGGCGTAGCTCTCGCCGAGGAAGCCCTCGTCGAGGTCGTCGTAGGTGCTCACGTGCGGCTCCTGCGCGGCGCCGTCGAAGCCGTCGGCGAAGATGGCGTCCTCCTCCGGCTCGCCCGCCTCGGCGGTGCCGAACACGTGCATGCCGGTGCGGTAGGCGAAGGCGAACAGGCGGCCGTCGTCGGTCGCACGCAGTCGGCGCGGCTGGATGTAGGCCATCGTGGTGGTCTGACCGAGCTGCACCGGCGCCGACGGCACGGTGACGTCGAATTCGCGCAGGCCCTGCGCGTCGGCGAACCAGGCGCGGTCGCCGTGGACGGCGACGGTCGGCCGTGCGGTCCAGTAGTCGATCGCGTAGCCGCCCACGCGTACCGGCGCGGCCGGCTGGCTGAGGTCGAGCAGCTGCATGCCGGTGCCGCAGGCGACCGCGGCCAGCGTGCCGTCGGCGTTCAGCTCGATGTCGCTGGCGACCATGCCGAGCGTGTCGGCGCAGCCTTCGCTCCACAGCCCCACTTCGGCCGGCGCGTCCGGATCGCTGACGTCGAACACGTGCACGCCGGACAGCTCGTCGGCCGCGTAGACGTAGTGGCCGTGCACCTGCAGGCGGTTGATGGTGGTGACGGGGAGCGCGCCGCGCGCGACGGGATGGGCCGGGTCGGAGACGTCGACGACCTGCATCACGCCGCCGTTGGTGGCGGTGCCCAGATAGGCGAAGTCGCCGCTGGCGGCGACCGCCGACGGGAAGCCGTACGGCAGGCGGCCGAGCTCGGCCGGCTGCGTCGGATTGGACAGGTCGGCCACGACCAGGCCGTAGCCCCAGGCGACGAGGTAGGCGCGGTTGCCGTCGACCGCGAACTGCTCGAAGTCGCGCTGGTTCAGCGCCTCGGGCAGGTCCGCGTCGAAGCGGGCGAGCGGCGCCAGCGTGACGCGATCGGCGATGCCCAGGCCGTAGTTCTCCTGCAGGATGACCGCCTTGTCGCCGAGGATGGCGACGTCGTTGGCGACCGAACCGCCGACCGGCGCGACCGTGCTGAGCGCGACGGGCGCGAGCGGATCGGACACGTCGATGCGCGTGAAGCGGTCGGTGCTGGTGAGCAGCAGCGCGCCCTGCTCCAGCGCGGTGACCGAGTCGGCGCCGAGCGTGGGCAAGGTCGAATGGCCGACAGTGACCGGCGCGCTGCGGTCGGCAATGTCGTGGATGTCGATGCCGGCGAAGCCGAGGCTGTAGGCGTGGTCGCCGGAGACGAAGCCGTCGGTGGCCGGATCGGTGTCGATCACGCCGAGCGGCACCGTGGTGGCCGGGTCGGACACGTCGAACAGGCTCAGCTTGAGCCCGTAGGCGGCGGCCAGCGGCACCTGGATGCGGCTGCGGAACAGCTCCAGCGAGTCGCCGCCGCCGCAGCCCGCGTCGGCGAACACCGGCGCGCCGGGCGAGCTGACGTCGAGCACGACGCAGGCGTGCAGCGGTTCGGCCGAATTGGTCGTGCCGCTGGCGAAGATGCGGTCGCCGGCGACGACGCTGCGCTCGTAGGGAACCGGCGTACGCAGCAGGCGCGTGAAGGTCGGATGCAGCGGATCGGGCGCGAGATCGCCGTAGTAGATGCCGTTCTCGTTGTCGAACAGGTACAGGTAGCCGTTGGCCGCGGCCAGCGTCCACAGCGACTTGTAGCTCGGCGCCGCGTAGTCGCTGAACTGGTTCACCAGCGCCGGGTGGCGCGGATCGCGCAGCGAGTACACGGCGACGCCGCCACTGTCGTCACCGGCCTGCCAGCTCGCGTAGAGGTAGTCGCCCCAGCGCGTCAGGCCGCGGATCATGCCGTCCGTCGGCGCGTCGCCGGTGGCGGCCACCTGGCGCGGCGCGGCGGGATCGGAATAGTCCCAGGTGCTGACGATGCGCCCGCTCGGGATGTAGACCAGATCGCCCGCGATCACCGGGTCGACCACGTTGCCGCCGGCGACCAGGGTCAGCGGCAGCGGATCGGAGCCGCGCGAGGCGGCATGAGCGGGCGGCGCGAGGGCCGCGACGGCGCCGGCGACGGCCAGCGCGAGCAGGTTGAGCGATTTCAAGGCGACGAATCCTCCGGGTGCGTACGGCATCGGCCTCGTCAGGAGGCCGACCCGCCCGGACTCTGCCGCGAACCCGCCGCGAATGCATTCGCGAACGATTCGGCGGCGATGCGCCGGCGATTGAGCGGCGCCTAAGGCGTTGATCCGCCGTCGAAACCGTCGCGGAAGATCGCCTCGTCGACGGGACCGAACTGGTGCATGCCCATCAGGTCCTCGAACGCGAACACGCGGCCGTCGTCGAGCGCGCGCAGGCGCGTCGCCGGCATCAGGCCGGTCTCGTGGACCTTCAGCAGGCGCGGATGGGCCGGATCGCCGACGTCCAGTTCGTGCACGCCGTTGTAGTCGGAGAACCAGGCACGGTCGCCGCGCGTGGCGACCGCGCGGCCGGACCACAGGAACTCGATAGCGGGCGGCGCGTACTCGCCCAGCAGGGTCGGCTGCGCCGGATTGCCGATGTCGAGGATGTGCAGCCGGTCGTGGCAGGCGACGTAGGCGCGCGCGCCGTCGGCGGCGAGCTCGACGTCGAGCACCGGGTGGCTGGCGAACCCCTCGGCGCCGGGGCAGCCCTGGTACAACGCGATCTCGACCGGTGCATCCGGATCGCCGACGTCGAAGACGCGCAGGCCCGAAGTGCTGCTGTAGATGTCGTCGTCGGCGCCGTAGGCGTAGCGGCCGTGCACCTGCAGGCGGTCGATCCTGGGCACCGGCACGTCGCCGCGCAGGACCAGGTTGGAAGGATCGGAAGCGTCGATGATCTTCAGCCAGTTGTTCGAGTAGCCGCCGCGGCCGAGATAGAGGAAACCGTCCTGCTCGGCGATCCACATCCACGCGCCCTCGGCGATGAAGATCGGCGTGCGCGCCAGTTCCACCGGCCGCAGAGGATCGGACAGATCGACGACGTGAAGGCCGGTGTACGGCGAAGGCAGGTAAGCCACGTCGCCGGCGACGGCGAAGTCGGCGACGTCGTTGAGGGTGTGCCTGGTCTGCGGGATGTCGAAGCGCGCCTGCGGCGTCAGGTCGGTGGCGTCGGCGATGCCCAGGCCATAGGTGCCCTGCAGCAGCACCGCCTTGCCGCGCGCCATGGCGATGTTCCGGGCGAACGAGCCGCCGGGCTGCCACGCTTCGCTGGCCACGCGCGGGGCAGTCGGCGCGGTGACGTCCAGGCGCACGAGGCGGTCGGCGCCGTCGAGCACCAGCGCGCCCTGCGCGTAGGGCGTCACCGAGGTGCCGGCGAACAGATCCGGCGTGCCGGGCAGCTGGATCGGCGCATGCGCGGCCAGTACCGGGTTCGCGCGGTCGCTGAAGTCGACGACGTCGATGCCGTCGTGGCCGAGCGCGTAGACGTAGTCGCCGGACAGGAAGCCGTCGACCGCGCTGACGTCCTCGAGACTGCCAGCGACGACCATCGCGTCCGGATCGGCGACGTCGAACAGCGTGACGTTGTCCATGCCGAACGACAGCGCGTACGGCGGCTGCACGCGGCTGCGTGCGTGCATGGGACGCTCGCCGCTGCCGCAGTCCGCGCCGGCCGCCGGAGCGGCGGGCTCGGCCACGTCGTAGCTGGTGCAGAAGTGCCACTGCACGTCGAGCAGGCCGCTGAAGCCGCTGGCGTAGAGGCGGCTGCCGTGCGCGACGGCGCCTTCGTAGTAGATCGGCCCGGCGAACGGCAGCTCGTGGTGCCGCATCGCCGGATGCAGCGGATCGGCCGTCAGGTCGCCGTAGAACAGGCCGTTCTCGCGATCGAACGCGTACAGATAGCCGTTGGCGGCGCTGATCGCCCACAGGTTCTTCAGCGTGAACGCCGGGTAGTCGTCAAACTGGCTGACCAGCACGGGGCTGGCCGGATCGGCCAGCGAGTACACCGCGATGCCGGAATTGTCCAAGCCGGAGTACCAGCTGGCGTACAGATGGTCGCCCCAGCGCGCCAGCCCGGAGATCACGCCCTGCGCCGGCTGCGCGCCGGTGGTGGCGAGCAGCCGCGGCGCGGCGGGATCGGCGTAGTTCCAGGTGCTGACGATGCGTCCGCCCGGCACGTAGACGTAGTCGCCGGAGACGACCGGATCGCGCAGCTGTCCGCCGAGCGCGCGCTGGAAGGACAAGGGCTGCGCCGACGGCGCCTGCGGATTCGCCGGCGCGGCGCCGGCCGCGTGACAGCAGGCGCCGAGCGCGAGAGCGAGCGGAATTCTCATGGAACGGGGCTCCGGAAAGCGCCGGCAGCGGCGCGCCGGCACTCTGGCGCCGGCCGCGCTGCGGCAGCATGTACGGCCCGTGTGGCGGCGATTCGCCGGCGATGCGGAAAACCTTTGATCGCCGCCGTTTCCGATTCGTGGAAACTGAATTCCCGGATCTTTCAGCGGGTTACTTCGCGGCCATACCCGATTCGCGCAGCTCCGGCACGATGCGCTCGCGCGCCAGCACGGAGGCGTGCTCGTAGGCGCGCTGCCAGTCGTCGGTGCGGCCGAGCGCGCGCAGCAGCTGCGCCTCGGTCCAGGCGGCACGGAAATCGACCGGCGCCCAGGCCGCGATGGTGCCGACCAGCGCGGCGGCGCGATCGAGCTGGTCGGCCGCGATCAGCGCCGGCACCGCGATGGCGGCCACCTCGACGCGGTCTTCCGGCACGCCCAGGCGCTCGGCGCGCTGGCTGGCGTCGGCGAACCTGCCCAGCGCGACGTCGCGGCGGCCTTCCGCCCAGGCCTGTTCCGCCTCGGCCAGCAGCGCCTGCAGTTCGCGCCATTCGCTGGCGGGCCGCGATTCGACCCAGGCGCGCAGCGCCGCCGTCTCCCTGCCCGCTTCGTCCAGATGGCCGCTGCGGCGCAGCGCACGCGCGCGCAGTTGCCAGGCCAGCAGATAGGTGTCGGCTTCGTCGCTGCGCAGCGCCGGCGTCAGCGCCGACTGCGCCAGCTCGGCGGCCTGCGCGGCATTGCCGCGCTCGAACGCGACGCGCGCCGAGAGCATGTGCGCAATCGTCCGCGTGGCGGCGTCCTGCGACGGCGAGGCATCGCGCTCGATGCGCGCGAGCAGGTCCGCCGCCTCGCCCAGGCGCCCCTCGACGATGCACACGTGCGCGCGGGCCAGCACCAGCTGCCAGCGCAGGCGCTCGTTGCCGGTGTGCGTCTCCGGCGGCCAGTTCTCGTCGCTGAGCGCGCGCGCGGCGGCGTAGTCGAGCAGCTGCAGCTGCACGCCGATCATCGCGAAGCGCGCGTAGACCGACTCCTCACGCGCGCCGATCTCGCGCAGGCGCGCCTCGGCCTGGCGCAGCATCGGCAGAGCCTGCGCGACGCGATAGCGCTGCGCCACCACCAGGCCGAGATTCATGTCGCTGTGGGCGACGCCGAGCGCGTCGGCGCCGGCGGCGAACTCGACGCGCGCACGGCCGATCTCGGCGGTGGCGCGCTCTAGGTCTTCGTGCTGCGCGGCGACCGCGGCGCGGCCGGTGTACGCGGTGGCGAGGCCGATCGAATCGTGCGCCGGAGCCAGGATGTCGAGCGCCTCGCCGAAGGTCGCATCCGCCTCGGCGAAGCGCCCCAGGCGCAGCTGCGCTCCACCGAGCAGATTGAGGATGCGCCCGTGCAGGGAGACCTCGGCGTCCGCCGGCAGGCGGTCCAGCAGCGCCGTCGCCTGCTGCTGCACGGATTCGTAGCGGCCTTCGCCCATCTCAATCTGCGCCAGCCGCAGCACGACCTCCGGCGACTGGCGCAGGTCCGGTGCGGCCTGCGCGATCAGGCTGCGCGCCAGATCGAACTGGTCGGCGAGGATCGCCGCCTTGGTCCGCTGCAGCAGTTCCTGCAGCGCCAGGGTCGACGGCGCGTCGCGCGCGGCCGGCGGCTGGTAGCCGAGCCGGATCAGCAGCTGGTCGGCGGCGAGCCGGCCGGCGCCGAGCACGTCGGCGGCATCGGCCACGGCCAGGGTCCGTTCGCCGCCGCGGCTGGCGGCCAGAGTGACCTTCCAGCGTCCGTCGCGGAACTCGGCGCTGGGCGAAATCTGCAAGGCATCGGCGAACGCGGCCGGCGGCGCGCCGCCCTGCTTGAGCAGGACCAGCACGCTTTCCGTCGGCGCCGTGGCGAGGCCGCCCAGGCGCAGGCGCCCGGCGACCAGATCCATCAATCCGAACCGCAGCCAGGCCCATTCCGGCGCATCGGGCGTCTGCGCCGGCGTGACGTAGGCACCGACGCGCTCCGCCGCGGCGGGCGCGACGGCCGGTCCGTCCGGCCGCGTCCATTGCCAAAGCGCGGCAGCCGCGACGAGCGCACCGAGCAACAGCACCGCGACGAGCGCGAAGCGCCGCCGGCCGGCGGGACGATCGGGCGGCGGCGCCGCGGCGGGCGCCTCGGCCGGCGGCGCGACACCGATGTTTTCGATCGGCGGATCGGCCGCGGACGGCGCCTCCGGCTCCGCGGAAGCCGGCGGCGCGCCCTCCTCGACCTGCGTCTCCGCCGTCCAGCGGTAGCCGAAACGCGGCACCGTGCGGATCGAGGACTGCTCGCCGCCGGACTCGCCCAGCGCACGCCGGATGCGCAGGACGGTCTGCGCCAGCAGGGTGTCGGCGACGTCGGTACGGCCCCAGACCGCGGCGATCAGCTCGTCGCGGCCGACCGCGCGCTCGCGGTGCTCGATCAGGTAGGCCAGGCAGTCCAGCGAGCTGACCGGCAGCACGACCAGCTCGCCGGCGCGGCGCAGTTCGCGCGCCGCGGGGTCGAGGCAGAAGTCGTGGAACAGGTAGCGCCGCGCGGTCATCCGGGCAGGATAGCAGCCGCGCCGGGCCGGCTTGCTTGCCCGCGCGCGCGCGAAGCCCGAAAATTGGCGGCTCGCGCGGCGCTGCCGCGCTCCTCTCTCGTTTTCCCGGAGCATCCCTTGAGCGACCTCGTCCTTTGGCTCGACAACCTGCGCATGTCCGATCTCGGCAAGGTCGGCGGCAAGAACGCCTCGCTCGGCGAGATGATCGGCAATCTCGCCCAGCTCGGCGTCTCGGTGCCCGGCGGCTTCGCCACCACCGCACAGGCGTTCCAGGACTATCTGGAAAAGAGCGGCTTGGCCGCGCGCATCCAGGAGCGCCTGTCCACGCTCGACGTCGAGAACGTCGACGCACTGACCGCCGCCGGCACGCAGATCCGCGGCTGGATCGTCGACACCGCCCTGCCCGCCGAACTCGATGCGGCGATCCGCACCGCCTACGCCAAGCTGTGCAAGGACGGCGGCGCCGACGACCTCGCCGTGGCGGTGCGTTCCTCGGCCACCGCCGAAGACCTGCCCGACGCCTCGTTCGCCGGCCAGCAGGAGACCTTCCTCAACGTCACCGGCATCGAGGACGTGCTGCACAAGGTCAAGGAAGTGTTCGCCTCGCTCTACAACGACCGCGCAATCGCCTACCGCGTGCACCACGGCTTCAAGCACGAGGACGTGTTCCTCTCCGCCGGCGTGCAGCTGATGGTGCGCTCGGACGTCGGCGCCTCCGGCGTGCTGTTCACGCTCGACACCGAATCGGGCTTCCGCGACGCGGTGTTCGTCACCGGCAGCTACGGCCTGGGCGAAATGGTCGTGCAGGGCGCGGTCAATCCGGACGAGTTCTACGTCTACAAGCCCACGCTGCAAGCCGGCAAGCCGGCCATCCTGCGCCGCCAGATCGGCGCCAAGCAGCAGCGCATGGTGTATTCCTCCACGCCCGGCGAGCGCGTGCGTATCGAGGACACGCCGGCCGCCGACCGCGCGAAGTTCTGCCTCTCCGACGCCGACGTGCACGAGCTGGCCAAGCAGGCGCTGGTCATCGAGAAGCACTACGGCCGCCCGATGGACGTGGAATGGGCGAAGGACGGCATCACCGGCAAGCTCTACATCGTGCAGGCGCGCCCGGAGACGGTGAAGTCGCGCGCGCGCGCCACGCAGATCGAGCGCTTCCAGCTGAAGGCGCGCGGCGAAGTGCTCGCCGAGGGCCGCTCGATCGGCCAGAAGATCGGCTCCGGCAAGGCACGCGTGATCCGTTCGATCAAGGACATGAACCGCGTCGAGCCGGGCGACGTGCTGGTCGCCGACATGACCGACCCGGACTGGGAACCGGTGATGAAGCGCGCCGCGGCGATCGTGACCAACCGCGGCGGCCGTACCTGCCACGCGGCGATCATCGCGCGCGAGCTGGGCGTGCCGGCGATCGTCGGCACCGGCAACGCGCTGGACGCGATCCCCGACGGCACCGAGGTGACGATCTCCTGCGCCGAGGGCGACACCGGCTTCGTCTACGCGGGCCTGCTCGAATTCGAACGCGTCACCGCCGATCTCGACGCGATGCCGCCGGCGCCGCTGAAGATCATGATGAACGTGGCCAATCCCGAGCGCGCATTCGACTTCGCCATGCTGCCCAACGCCGGCGTCGGCCTGGCGCGCCTGGAGATGATCATCGCCAGCCACATCGCGGTGCATCCGAAGGCGCTGCTCGAATATGACAAGCAGGACGCCGAGACGCGCCGCCAGATCGACGAGCGCATCGCCGGCTACGCCAGCCCGGTCGATTTCTACGTCGACCGCCTCGCCGAAGGCATCGCCACGATCACTGCGGCGTTCGCGCCCAATCCGGTCATCGTGCGCCTGTCGGATTTCAAGTCCAACGAATACGCCAACCTGATCGGCGGCAAGCGCTACGAGCCGCACGAGGAGAACCCGATGATCGGCTTCCGCGGCGCCAGCCGCTACGTCGATCCGAGCTTCGAGCCCGCCTTCGCGCTGGAATGCCGCGCGATGAAGAAGGTGCGCGAGACGATGGGCCTGACCAACGCCTGGGTCATGATCCCGTTCGTGCGCACGCTGGAGGAAGGCCGCAAGGTGGTCGAGGTGCTGAAGAAGCACGGCCTCGAGCAGGGCAAGGACGGGCTGAAGATCATCATGATGTGCGAGGTGCCGTCGAACGCGCTGCTGGCCGACGAGTTCCTCGACATCTTCGACGGCTACTCGATCGGCTCCAACGACCTGACCCAGCTCACGCTCGGCCTGGATCGCGACTCCTCGATCGTCGCCAACCTGTTCGACGAGCGCAATCCGGCGGTCAAGAAGATGCTGGCGATGGCGATCTCCACCGCCAAGAAGAAGGGCAAGTACGTCGGCATCTGCGGCCAGGGCCCCAGCGACCACCCGGACCTGGCCGAATGGCTGATGGACCAGGGCATCGAATCGGTGTCGCTGAACCCGGACACCGTGGTCGACACCTGGCTGGCGCTGGCGAAGAAGAAGGCCGGCTGATCGCGTCGCGCGCCGGCGCCGCACTTCGCGGCGCCGGCACGCTGTTATGCTGCCGCGATCGTGGCAGCCATCGGTCCGTATGGATTCGAGCGACAGCGCAGCGCAGACAGCGTCTCCCCCGCCTCCGGGCGTGCTTCTGCGAACCTATGCCGCGGCCGAACTGGCACGGGCGATCGCCTGCCTCGGCTGGCGCGGCTCGCGCCTCCACACCGGCGTGCACCAGGCGCGCAAGTCGCTGCGCCGCACGCGCGCGACGCTCGCCCTCGGCGGCCCCGCGCTCGGCCCCGGCGCCGCCCTGATCGATCGCGAGCTGCGCGGCGTGAACACGAAGCTGTCGAAGCTGCGCGACGCCCACGCCCTGGTCGACACGCTCGACCACCTGCTGCGCAAGCGCGGCGACGATCCCGGGCTGGCTCCGGTGCTGCGGCGCGTACGGCGCAGCGCGGCCGGCGCGCGCGCAGCGCGTGCGCGCACGGTGCTCGCCGCCGATCCGCAGCTACACGACCGGCGCGCGCTGCTGGCGGTGCTGCAGGCCGCCCTCGCCGCCCTGCCGTGGGACGCGCTGACCGTCGACGGCGTGCGCGAAGCATTGCATCGCAGCGCCGCACGCGTCGACGAAGCCGCCGCCCGCGCGCAGGCCAGCGGCCGCGACCTCGACTGGCATCGCTGGCGCCGCCGCGCGCGCCGGCTGTCGCAGCAGCTGCGCGCGCTGGACGACTCGATCGCGATCCCGGCGGAACCGGACTACGTCAAGCGCGTGGCGGTGCTGCTGGGCGAGGCGCAGGACTATTCGCTGCTGCGCGAACACTGCGGCCGGCACGCCGGATTCGCCGCGGCCGATCGCGCCGTGCTGCGCGAACTGAGCGAACGCGGCACAGCACATCTGCGCGAGCGCATCCGCGCCGAGCTGCCCACCGCGCGCCGCGCCGGATCCGACACTCCCGGCGGCGATGCCCTCAAGGACCGGGCCGCGCGACCAGGCCGGCGGCGGCCGCGACCAGAACCCCTCCGCTGAAGACCAGGACGATCATCAGCGGAGTGACTTCGCGGCGCTGCGGATCCTTCGCGGAGAAGGAAAACAAGGCAGACACGATCCGCCGCGGCAGGCTTGCCTCGCCGCCGTCGCGGCGCAGGCGGTACGCGACGAGCGCCGAAACGGCGAACGGCGCCCACGGCAGTCACCAGTGCTCTCCGAGCCAGTCGCCGAAAGCCGGCGCGGCCATCAGATGAGCTTGATCTCGCGCAGGCGTTCCTGCAGGTACTCGTGCGCGGTGATCGGCTGCGGATAGCGGCTGGGGTTGTCTGCGTCGACGCAGGAAGGCAGCACGTCGATGACGAAGTCCGGATTGGGATGCAGGAAGAACGGCACCGAGTAGCGCGGCTGGCGCGCGGCCTCGCCGGGCGGATTGGTCACGCGGTGCGTCGTCGACGGATAGACGTGGTTGGTCAGCCGCTGCAGCATGTCGCCGATGTTGACGACGATGGTGTCGGCGTCGGCGGTGAACGGCACCCATTCGCCCTTGCGCGAGAGCACTTCCAGGCCCTGCGCGCTGGCGCCGACCAGCAGGGTGATGAGGTTGATGTCCTCGTGCGCGCCGGCGCGCACGTTCGGGATTTCCGGCGAGGTGATCGGCGGATAGTGGATCGGGCGCAGGATCGAGTTGCCGAAGTGGGTCTTGTCGTCGAAGTACGTCTCGGGCAGGTCGATGTGCAGCGCGAGCGCGCGCAGCACGCGCGAGCCGAGCGCGTCGAGCGCCTCGAACAGGCCGTAGCCGTGCTCGCGGAAGCCCGGCACCTCGTCCGGCCACAGGTTCGGCGCCATCACGTCGGCGTAGACCGAATCGCGCGCGATCTCGCGGCCGACGTGCCAGAACTCCTTCAGGTCCGGGTATTTCGAATCCTTCGCCGTCTCCACGCCGAACGGCGTGTAGCCGCGCGCGCCGCCGCCGCCCTTGACGTGGTACTTCAGCTTGGTCTCGGCCGGCAGCGCGAAGAAGCGCCGGAAGACGTCGTAGGCGGCGTCGATGCGCTCCTGCGCGATGCCGTGGCCGCGGATGCCGGCGAAGCCCCATTCGCGGTAGGCGGCGCCCAGTTCGGCGACGAACGCGTCACGGTCGCCGCCGCTGGACGGATCGACGTAGCGGCGGATGTCGAGCGTCGGGATGCGTGCGGTCATGGCGTCACGTCGGGGCCTGGGAAGCGGCCGATTTTACGGCCTCGGCGAGTTCGTCGGCGAGGCGCGCGACCAGCCCTGCATCGCCGGCCTCGACCGTGACGCGCACCAGCGGCTCGGTGCCGGACGGCCGCAGCACGACGCGTCCCTGCCCTTCCAGTTCGGCACGCACGCGCTCGAACACGCGCTGCACGTCGGCGTGCCCCACCAGCGCGGCGGCGCCGCCGGAGACGCGGACGTTGACCGTCGTCTGCGCGACCTTGCGCATGCCGGCGACCGCCTCGTCGAGCCGCCGGCGCGTGCGCATCAGCACGTCGAGCACCTGCAGCGCGCTGATGATGGCGTCGCCGCTGCTCGCGCGGTCGAGCGTGAGGATGTGGCCGGAGGTCTCGCCGCCGAGCACGCCGCCGTGCTGCTTGAGCAGCTGCAGCACGTAGCGGTCGCCGACGTTGGCGCGCAGGAACGGCACGCCGAGTTCGCGCATCGCGCGCTCGAGGCCGTAATTGCTCATCAGCGTGCCGACCAGCGGTCCGCGCAGGCGGCCGCCGGCGTGCCAGTCGGTGGCGAGCACGTAGAGCAGCTGGTCGCCGTCGACCAGCGTTCCCTCGCGATCGACCATCTGCACGCGGTCGCCGTCGCCGTCGAAGGCGATGCCGAGGTCGGCGCCGGCGGCGACCACCGCCTGCGCCAGCGCGCGCGGATGGGTCGAACCGCAGTCGCGGTTGATGTTCAGGCCGTCCGGCTGCACGCCGATGGCCGAGACCCTGGCGCCCAGCTCGGCGAACACGGTCGGCGCGATCTGGTAGGTCGCGCCGTGCGCGCAGTCGAGCACGATCGACAGGCCGTGCAGATCGAGCGAATCGGGCACGGTGGACTTGCAGAACTCGGCGTAGCGCGAGGCCGCGTCGCGCACGCGCACGACCTTGCCGATCGCCTCCGAGGCGACCGTGGTGAACGGTGCGTCGAGTTCGGCCTCGATCTCCTGCTCGAGCGCGTCGTCGAGCTTCTCGCCCTGCGCGGAGAAGAACTTGATGCCGTTGTCGTGATGCGGATTGTGCGAGGCGCTGATGACGATGCCGGCGCTGGCGCGCAGCGAGCGCGTCAGGTAGGCCACCGCCGGCGTCGGCATCGGCCCGAGCAGGCTGACCCCGGCGCCCGCCGAGACCAGGCCGGCCTCCAGCGCGGACTCGAACATGTAGCCCGACACGCGCGTGTCCTTGCCGATCACCACGCTGACCGCGCCGCCGCGGCGCGCCAGCACCGCACCGACCGCGCGGCCGAGCTTGAGCATGAACTCGGCCGTGATCGGCCACTCGCCGACGCGGCCGCGGATACCGTCGGTGCCGAAGTACCTGCGCGTGGCGCGAGGGCTGAGGGCTGAGGGCTGAGGGCTCATGCTCGTCGGGCTCGAAGAAGGCCGAGTCGAGCTGCGCGACCTCGGCTGTTCAGCCCTCGGCCCTCGGCCCTCGACCTTGCTCGGATCAATCGCCCATCTGCTTCTGGCGATGCTCCCAGCGTTCCTGCGCGTCGAGGCTCAGGGTCGCGATCGGACGCGCTTCGAGGCGGTCGATGCCGATTTCCTCGTCGGTTTCCTCGCAGAAGCCGTAGCGGCCTTCCTCGATGCGCTTGAGCGCCTTGTCGATCTTGGCGATCAGCTTGCGGTAGCGGTCACGCGTGCGCAGCTCGAGCGAATTCTCCGTCTCGCGCGTGGCGCGCTCGGCTTCGTCGCCGACGTCGCGCACTTCGTCGCGCAGGCTCTCGATGGTCTGGCGGCTCTCCTCGACGAGTTCCTCGCGCCACTTGGACAGCTTGCTGCGGAAGTACTGCAGCTGGCGCGGGCTCATGTACTCCTCTTTCGCGTTCGGCTTGTAGCCGGCGGGGAGATCGATGGTCACCGTGGTCGGCAGCGCGTAGCGGCCGTCCTGCATGGTCACGCCATTGTCCGCGGTCGGCGGCGGCGGCGTCGCGCGCGCCTTGGCGCCCTTGGCTGCGGTATTGGTTTCTGGCTTGCTGGTAGTCACGAATTTTCCGGGTGCTTCGTTTGCTTTGCGGGTGGACGGATTGGGCTTCGCCGGTGGCGCGGCGACCGCCTTGGTCTTGACCGGTGCCGGGGCCGGCGCCGGCTTGGCCGCCTTGACGGGCTTGGCCGGCTTCGCCGGTGCTGCCCTGCCGGCGGCGGTCTTCTTGACGACGGCGGCGGCGGGCTTGGTCGCAGGCTTGCGTGCCGGCGCGGTCTTGAGCGGCTTCTTCGCGGGCTTTGCGGGCGGCTTGGCTTTCGCGACGGGTTTCTTCGCGCTCGCCTTGGACGGAGGCTTGCGAGCCGCGCTGGCGGCGACGCGCGTCACCTTCTTGGCTTTCGCCGGCGCCTTCGCCGCTTTCGCGCGAGCGGCCGGTTTTGCTTTGCTCTTCGCCATTCCTAAGCCCATCTTGTGACTCGGCGGTCGCGTGTTATAGCCTAGTTCCCCACCCCCGGCAACCGCCGAAAACTCCTTGTCGCGACGCGGAGTTGGGCGCCCGCCACGGCGGCGGGAACCGGCCCCCGCACCGCGCACGGTCGTGCCGCGTGCAAACCGCTCCCGGCGCGAGCCGTGCGCACCCTGACCGCAGGTCCAAGATGTCGCGGCCGATCATTGTCCTGATCCGATGTTACAAGCGCTGGCTGAGCCCCCTGTTCGGCTCGCGCTGCCGTTTCCACCCGAGCTGCTCGGACTACGCACGCGTGGCGATCGCGCGTTTCGGCACGCTGCGCGGCAGCTGGCTCGGCCTGCACCGCATCGCGCACTGCCAGCCGCTGTGCGCCGGCGGCCACGATCCGGTGCCGCACGAATTCCGTCTCTGGCCTTCGCACGCCCCCGTCACCCAGGAAGAATCCCCGCATGAATGACTGCCTGATCATCAACGCCGAGCTCGTCAACGAGGGCCGCCGCTTCCACGCCGACGTGCGCCTGCGCAACGGCCGCATCGAGCACATCGGCGGCGACCTGACCTCGATGGGCAACGAGCGCATCGTCGACGCCGCCGGCCGCTGGCTGCTGCCCGGCATGATCGACGACCAGGTGCACTTCCGCGAGCCGGGGCTGACGCACAAGGCCGACATCGAGAGCGAATCGCGCGCCTGCGCCGCCGGCGGCATCACCAGCTACATGGAGATGCCCAACACCAGGCCGCCGGCGACCAACCGCGAGGCGCTCGAGGCCAAGTACGCGCGCGCCGCGCAGGTCTCGCGCGTGAACTACGCGTTCTACCTCGGCGCCACCAACGACAACCTCGAGGAGATCCGCACCCTGGATCCGCGCAGCGCGCCCGGCATCAAGGTGTTCATGGGCGCCTCCACCGGCAACATGCTGGTCGACGATCCGGCCATCCTCGACGCGATCTTCCGCGACGCGCCGACGCCGATCATCACGCATTGCGAGGACACGCCGATGATCCTCGCCAACGAGGAGGTGGCGAAGGCGCGCTGGGGCGAGGACATTCCGCCGGAACAGCACCCGCTGATCCGCTCGCGCGAGGCGTGCATCAAATCGACCCGGCTGGCGATTTCGCTGGCGAGCAAGCACGGCACGCGCCTGCACGTGCTGCACATCTCCACCGCCGACGAATGCGCGCTGTTCGAGCCCGGTCCGCTGGCCGGCAAGCGCATCACCGCCGAGACCTGCGTGCACTTCCTGCATTTCTCCGACGCCGACTACGCGCGGCTGGGCCACCGCATCAAGTGCAACCCGGCGATCAAGACCGCGGCCGACCGCGAGGCGATCACGCGCGCGCTGGCCGAGGGGCGCATCGACGTGCTGGCGACCGATCACGCCCCGCACCTGGCCGCCGAGAAGGCCGAGCCCTACGTGCGCGCGCCGTCCGGCCTGCCGCTGGTGCAGTACGCACTGCAGTGCGCGCTGGAACGCGTGTTCGACGGCCACCTGACGCTGGAGCGCGCGGTCGAAGCCGTCACGCACGCGCCGGCCACGCTGTTCGATGTGCGCGAGCGCGGCTACCTGCGCGAGGGCTATCACGCCGACCTCGTCCTGGTCGATCCGCGCAAGCCGCACACGGTCACCGCGGACGAGGTGCTCTCCAAGTGCGGCTGGTCGCCGTTCGAGGGCTACACGTTCCGCTCCAGCATCGCGGCGACCTTCGTCAACGGGCAGCCGGTCTGGCTCGACGGGCGCCTCGACGACGCCGTGCGCGGCCAGCGGCTGGAGTTCGCCCGGTGAGCCGAGCGACGCGGGCGAAGTCCCGCCGCGCGGGGAGGTTGCATTCGAGCGTGCTCGCCACCGCGTTGTTCGCGCTGCCGCAGGCGCAGGCGGCGCCGGCTTCCGGCGTGCAGGCTCCGGCCAGCGTGCCGCAGGGATCGCTGGTCGTCGTGCACGTCGCGCCCGGCAGCCAGGTACGCTACGCCGACCGCGAGCTGCGCGTCACGCCGGACGGCGCGGCCGTGTTCGGCGTCGGCCGCGACGAGCGCGGCCCGGTCTCGTTCGAGGTGCGCGCCCGGGACGGCAGCCGCCGGCGCGTCGCCGTCGAGGTGACGCCGCGCGACTGGCCGGTCGAACGCATCGTCGGCGTGCCGCCGAAGACCGTCGAACCGCCGCCGGAAATCGCCGAGCGCATCAAGCGCGAGCAGGCGCGCGTGGTCGCTGCCCGCGCGCGCGATGACGACCGCGCGGATTTCGAGCAGACCTTCCTCTGGCCGGTGACCGGCCGTATCAGCGGCCGCTTCGGCAACCAGCGCGTCTACGTCGTGAACGGCAAGGGCGTGCCGAAGTCGCCGCACTCGGGCATGGACATCGCCGCCCCGGAAGGCACGCCGGTGAAGGCGCCGGCGGCCGGGATCGTCAGCTTCGCCGACGGCGGCCTGTACCTGACCGGCGGCACCCTGCTGATCGACCACGGTCACGGCGTCAGCTCGAATTTCCTGCACCTGTCGCGCATCGACGTGAAGGTCGGCGAGCGCATCGCGCAGGGCCAGGTGGTCGGCGCCGTCGGCAAGACCGGCCGCGCCACCGGGCCGCATCTGCACTGGGGCCTGAACTGGTTCGACGTGCGCCTGGACCCGCTGCTGCTGCTCGAGCCGGCACGCTGACCGGCGCCCCGGCGCGCGGCCCGGCCTGCGCGCCGGGCATGACCACCCAGGCAATCCTCATGTCCGGCGCGTGACGCGCCGGTTGCACTTCGATGTCGACTTCAGCAGATTAGCCCCGCAGTGGGGAAGCCGCCGGCACGGCGGTGCGCAGACACGTCCGTCATCCATATCGGGGATCACGCCTTGAACGTCCATTCGTCCGTTCGCGCCGCGCGCCCGCGGCTTCCGACCTCACGCCTCGCCGCCGCCCTCGCCGCGGTGCTGTTTGCCCCGCCGCTGCTGGCGCAGGACGCCCCGGCCGCGGCCGAAGCGCCGGCGAAGAACGAACTCGGCACGATCACCGTGACCGCCGAGAAGCGCACCGAGAACCTGCAGGAGGTGCCGATCTCCATCAGCGTGGTCACGCCGGAGAAGCTCGAGGCGTTCGGCCAGTCCGGCGACGGCGTGCTGCAGCTCGCCTCGCGCCTGCCCAGCGTCTACGCCGAAACCTCCTACGGGCGCGAATTCCCGCGCTTCTACATCCGCGGCCTGGGCAACGGCGACTTCGACCTGAACGCCTCGCAGCCGGTGTCGATGGTGTACGACGACATCGTGCAGGAGAACCCGATCCTGAAGGGCTTTCCGCTGTTCGACCTCGACCAGGTGGAAGTGCTGCGCGGCCCGCAGGGCACGCTGTTCGGGCGCAACTCGCCGGCCGGCGTGATCAAGTTCGATTCGGCGCGCCCGACGCAGGAGACCAGCGGCTACGCGCGCGTCTCCTACGGCAGCCTGGGCACCGCCAACCTCGAGGCCGCGCTGGGCGGATCGCTCGGCGGCGCCTGGTCCGGGCGCATCTCGTTCCTCGGCCAGCACCGCGACGGCTGGATCGACAACACCTACAAGGGCACGAAGGACGATCTGGGCGGCTACAACGACCGCGCCATCCGCCTGCAGGCGCGCTACCAGCCGAGCGACGAGTTCGACGCGCTGTTCAACCTCCACGCGCGCCTGCTCGACGGCAGCGCGATGGTCAACCGCGCCAACGCGATCCAGTACGGCGACGACGCCTTCGTGCCCGGCTTCGAGCGCGACGAGGTGGCGCAGGACGGCAACAACAAGCAGCACCTGTTCACCTGGGGCGGCAACCTGCGCCTGGTGTGGCGCTTCGGCGATCTCAGCTTCACCTCGATCACCGGCCTGGAGCGCGCGACCACCTACAGCCTGGGCGACGTCGACGGCGGCTACGGTGCGGTGTTCCACCCGCCGATGGGCCCGGGCGAGATCCCGTTCCCGTCCGAGACCGCCGACGCGCTGCCGAAGGATCGGCAGATCACGCAGGAGTTCCGCCTGTCCAACGACCAGAGCGAACGGCTGAAGTGGCAGACCGGCCTGTACTACTTCGACGAAGACATTCAGATCAACAACTTCAGCTACAACACCTTCGCCGACCACGCGCTCGACACCTGGGCGCAGCAGCGCCAGAAGAACAAGGCCTGGGCGCTGTTCGGCTCGATCGACTACGCCTTCACCGACCGCTTCGACGTGCGCGCCGGCGCGCGCTGGTCGCATGACCAGCGCGACTTCTCGGCCAATCGCCTGTTCGGCTTCACCGGCCCGATCGGCCCGCTGACGTCCAGCCCGAGCGATTCGCGCTGGAGCGGCGACCTGACCGCCTCGTTCAAGGTCAACGACGACGTCAACATCTACGCGCGCGTCGCCAACGGCTTCCGCGCGCCGAGCGTGCAGGGCCGCATCACCTTCGGCAACGACATCTGGACGGTCAAGCCGGAGACGATCACCTCCTACGAAGTGGGACTGAAGGTGTTCACGCTCGACAAGCGCCTGCGCTTCAACGCGGACGTCTACTCCTACACGATGCGCGACCAGCAGCTGACCGCGGTCGGCGGTGCGACCAACATCGTGCGCCTGCTCAACGCCAAGCGCACCGAGGGCTACGGCGCGGAATTCGATCTCGAAGCCTTCGTCACGCCGAACTTCATCCTGACCGCCGGCGGCAGCTATAACCACACCCGGCTCAAGGACAAGGGCCTGGGCGTGGCGCCCTGCGGCGGCGGCACGCTCTGCCACGTGCTCGATCCGGTCGACGCCGGCGGCCTCGCCCTGGTCAACGGCAATTCGCTGCCGAACTCGCCCGAATGGATCGGCACGATCACCGCGCGCTACGGCATTCCGGTCGGCGACGGCGGCGAGTTCTTCGTCTACACCGACTGGAACTACCGCAGCGAGATCAACTTCTTCCTGTACGAATCGACGGAATTCCGCAGCAAGCCGTTCCTCGAAGGCGGCCTGCGCGTCGGCTACAACTGGGACCTGGGCAAGCGCGAGATCGCGCTGTACGCGCGCAACCTGACCGACAAGAAGGTCATCACCGGCGGCATCGACTTCAACAACCGCACGGCCTTCGTCAACGACCCGCGCATCGTCGGGCTGGAGTTCCGCGCGGATCTGTAGTTCCCGGCGGCCATTCGGGAGAAGCCGGGACTCTCTTCAGCGGCCACCGGGCGCTCTCAGAAGGAACCCTCACTGCGCTGCGCCGCAGGCGCGGGTGAGGGAAATCGAAGCGCTGCGTTCCGTCTGCCCTCATCCGCCTTCGGCACCTTCTCCCGCCAGCGGGAGAAGGAGAGCGGCAAATGCGTTCGCGACGGTCTTGCGCGCTCACTCCTCCGGCGCGTAACCGCCTTCCACGCCCTTGCTCGCATAGGCGACGGCATCGTGCGGATGCAGGCTCTCGTAGTGCGCCGCGCGCAGCCGGAAATCGGCGATGCGTTCGTCGGCGTCGAGGGTGCGCGCGATGCGGCGCGCGGCGTCCTCGCAGAACATCAGGTTCTGGCCGTTGGCGAGCGCGAAGGCCTGTTCGTCCTCGCGCTTGACCGCGGTCTGGACCGGAGTCTGCAGTGCGTGCTCGACGCGGTCGATGAGTTCGGTGATCGGGAAATCGAAGCCCGCCGCGAGCTTGACGCGCAGCGTCACCGAGCTGCGCTGGCTGTGCGGCGTCGCGACGATGCCGGCCGGCGTTCCGAGCCAGGCCAGCACCGCCTGACGGTCGAGCGCGGCGCCGTCGGCGAAATCGCGCGCGAACTGCTCCTGGATCAGCTGCCGCGAGAGCGCCGCCGACGCCGGGCAGGTGCTGGAGTACTGCACCTCCAGGCCGAGCTCCGCCGCGAAGCCCGCATCGTCCAGATGCGCGGCGATCTCGACCGGATACGAACGCCAGCCGCTGTTGCCGCTGGCCAGCGCCGGCCGCCGCACGAGATGGTCGAAGCGCACGCGCACGCGCGCACGGTCGGACAGGCCCTCGTGCGAATCGAGGAAATCGCGCAGCAGGCGGCGCAGCGCCGCCGGCGTCAGCGTCTCGGCCGAGAGATGGCGATCCAGGTGCAGGTACAGGCGCGACATGTGGATGCCGCGCGCCTCGGGCCGATGCAGGTTCACGAACGCGGCGACGCGCGCGCTGACCCGCTGCGCCTTGCCGTCCGCGCCGGCGACCAGCACCGGCAGCTCGATCTCGTCCATGCCGACCCAATCCAGCGCGCCGGCCAGTTCCGGGCGTCGCTCGGTGGCGACGTCGGGCATCGCGCGCTGGGTGTTGTCTCGATTCGTGTTCATGCGGAAATCCGGTGACGGACAGGCGCCCGAGTGCGGCGCGATGCCCAGAACTGCGGCCATTGTGGCCGATCCTCAATGCCCGGCGCAGCGCGCGGCCGCGACACGGTCAGGCCCGCGAACGCCGTCCGGCGCGCCAGGCGGCCCAGACGGCGGCCGGCGGCAGTTTTCCGAGCGCCTCGTTCAGCGCCGCGAGCGGCTCGTCCGCACGCGCCGCGCGGCGCGCGCGCGAGCGGTCGGCGCTGCGCATCGCCGCGCCGACCACGCCTGCGGCCTTCGCGGAAATCGTCCCGAGTTCGCTGGCGAGCGCCGATGCCCACTGCTGCAGTGCGGCCGCACGGGCAGGCGAGGTCTGTGCCAGATCGCCGCGCGCAAGCCGATGCCGGGCGAGCAGGTCCAGCGGCAGCGGCAGGCGGCCGGCACGCAGGCTGTCGGCCAGGCCGGCGGTTTCGCGCAGGGCGCGCGCCACCGCCGAGATCCGCGCGCGCGCGGAGGCTTCGACGCCGCCGAACAGTTCCGCCTCCACGTCCGCCAGCGGCCGGTACAGTTCACCGTAGCCGGCGAGCAGGACTTCCCGATCGGCGGCCGGTTCCGGCTCGCGCTGCGCCAGCGCACCGCGGATCGCCGCGTACCAGCGCGCCGGCGCCACCGCGGCGAAGGCGGCGTGAGTGGCGAGCACCTGCGTCAGCGGATGGCGCGCCTCGCCGCGTCCGGCGCGCACCAGCTCCTCGGCCCACCATTGCAGCTTGATCGCGGCCGGCTCCGCGTCGCGCGTGGCGAACGCGGCCTGCTCGAGCTCGAACGAAAGGCAGGCGAATGCGGCCTGGGCGTCACGGCGCTGCGGCGCGACGAACGTCAGAGCCAGCGCGAACTCGGGATGCGCCGCCGCCCATTTCGCCTCGAAGCTCGCCAGCGGCGTGCCGCTCTCCTCGTCCATCGTTCAGCCGAGCGCGAGTGCCACGAGCAGGCCGGACGGCGTCGCAACCACCTGGTCGGCGCCCCAGCTGCGCGGGTCGCCGCCGTCGAGATAGCCCCAGGCAGCGGCGATCGTGCGCATGCCGGCCGCATGACCGGCCTGCACGTCGCGCAGATCGTCGCCGACGAAGACGCAGCCGTCGGCCTCGACCCCGGCCAGTGCGCAGGCGTGCAGCACCGGCGCCGGATCGGGCTTCTTCACCGGCAGGCAGTCGCCGCTGACCATCGCCGCACAGCGCGTGCCGATCTCGATCTGCTCCAGCAGCGGTCGCGCCAGCCAGCCCGGCTTGTTGGTGACGATGCCCCACGGGATGTCGCGTTCCTCCAGCTGCGCCAGCACCTCGGCGATACCGTCGTACAGGCGCGTGTGCACCGCCATCGCGACCGAGTACAGGTCGAGGAAGCGCGGCAGCCACTGGTCGATCATCGCGTCGTCGGCGCCCGGCAGCCCCTTGCGCAGCATCGCGCGGCCGCCGGCCGAGACCACCTGCCGCACGGCCTGCGCGTCCGGCGGCGGCGCGCCGAGTTCGGCGCACAGGGCCGCCACCGCGGCGACCAGGTCCGGCGCGGAATCGACCAGCGTTCCGTCGAGGTCGAAGAACACCGCGCGCGGGGCGGAAGCGGCGAAACTCATGCCGGCCTGGAGGCGCAGGCGAGATAGTTGACCGCGACGCTGCCGGTCAGCCAGGCCTTGCGCGTGAGCGGGTTGTAGGCGAGTCCGGACAGGCCGTCGAGCACGAGGCCGGCGGCGCGCAGGTCGGCGGCCATCTCGCTGGGCTTGATGAATTGCGCGTAGTGGTGCGTGCCGCGCGGCAGCAGGCGCAGCACGTGTTCGGCGCCGAGGATCGCCGCGCCGAAGGCGAGCGGCGTGCGGTTCAGCGTCGACAGGAACAGCCTGCCGCCCGGCTTCAGCAGCGTCGCGCAGGCGCGGATAACGCTGGCCGGATCGGGCACGTGCTCGAGCATTTCCATGCAGGTGACGACATCGAACTCCGCCGGCGATTCCTCCGCCAGCGCCTCGACGCTGATTTCGCGGTAGTCGACCGACAAGCCGCTCTCGTGCAGGTGCAGGCGCGCGACGTCGAGCACGCCGGAGGCGAGATCGATCGCGGTCACCGCGGCGCCGGCACGCGCCAACGCCTCGCTGAGCAGGCCGCCGCCGCAGCCGACGTCGAGCGCGCGCGCGCCTTTCAGCGCAGCGCGTTCGGCGACGTAGCCCAGGCGTACGGGATTGAGATCGTGCAGCGGGCGCGATTCGCCGTCCGGATCCCACCAGCGCGAGGCCAGGCGATCGAACTTGGCGGTTTCGGCGCGATCGACATTGACGGCGTTCATCGGCACGGCTCCCAGGTCCTGTCACTCGCGCTCGCGCGCTTTCTCCCGCTTCGCCGCTGCGGCGACCGGCTCGCGGCGACCGCGACGACGATCCGGAGCGTGGCGCAGACGACGCGCATCAGGCTTCCGCGATGCGCTCGCGCCAGCGCTGCGCCTTGCCGCGCAGTTCGGCGACGTCGAGGTCGGTCAGGGCGCGCTCGTGCAGTTTGCGCCGGCCGGCGATCCAGACGTCGCTGACCTGGTTGCGCCCGGTCGCGTACACGAGCTGCGAAATCACGTGGTACATCGGCTGCGCCTCGATCGCGTCCAGGCGCACCGCGACGAGGTCGGCCTGCTTGCCGGGCTCGATCGAGCCGATGCGCGACTCCCAGCCGAGCGCCCGCGCGCCGCTCAGGGTGGCGGCGCGCAGCGTGCTGGCGGCGTCGAACGCGGCGGCGTCGCCCGCCACCGCCTTGGCCAGCAGCGCCGCCGTGCGCAGCTCGCCGAACATGTCCAGGTCGTTGTTGCTGGCCGCGCCGTCCGTGCCGATCGCCACGGTGACGCCGGCGCGGCGCAGCTTCTCGGCGGGGCAGAAGCCGGAGGCGAGCTTGAGGTTGGATTCCGGGCAGTGCACGACCGAAACGCCGGCGTCGGCGCAGGCGGCGATCTCCGCGTCGATCAGCTGCGTCATGTGCACGGCGATCAGGTGGTCGTTGACCAGGCCGAGCGCCTGCATGCGCGCGAACGGGCGCGCGCCGCGCTCGCGCCGGGCCTCCTCGACCTCGTGCGCCGTCTCGTGCAGGTGCAAGTGCACCGGCAGGTCGAGCTGGTCGGACAGCAGGCGGATGCGCTCGAAACTCTCGTCGGCGACGGTGTACGGCGCATGCGGCGCCCAGGCGGTGCCGAGCAGCGGCTCGCCCTTGAATTCGTCGTGCACGGCCAGCGCGCGGTCGAAGTACTCGTCGCGGGTGGCGGCCCAGGCGCTGGGGAATTCGATGATCGGCAGGCCGATCATCGCGCGGAAACCCAGGCGGCGGTACGTCGCGGCCTGCACGTCGGGAAAGAAGTAGTTCTCGTTGCAGCAGGTGGTGCCGCCGCGCAGCATCTCGGCGACCGCCAGCTCGATGCCGTCGCGCACGAACTCCGGCCCGATCGCCTTCGCCTCGGCCGGCCAGATGTGCTCCTGCAGCCAGCGCATCAGCGGCAGGTCGTCGGCGAGCCCGCGCATCAGGGTCATCGGATTGTGCGCGTGCGCGTTGACCAGGCCGGGGATCAGCGCGTGCTCGGACAGCTGCAGGTGTTCGCGCGGCGCGTAACGCGCGCGGGCTTCCCCGATCGGCAGCACGGCGAGGATGCGCTCGCCGTCGACGGCGACCGCGTGGCCTTCCAGCACCACGCCGTGCGGTTCGACCGGAACCAGCCAGCGCGGTTCGAGCAGGAGATCGATGGGTTGCATGCAAAAGGCGGGCTGAGGGCTGAGGGCCAAGGGCTGAAAACCTCAAGCTACGTGGGACCGCTGTTCAGCCCTCAGCTCCCGGCCCTCAGCCCTCGCTTCACTTCACGCGCGACATGTACTCGCCGGTGCGCGTGTCGACCTTGATCTTCTCGCCCTGCGCGACGAACAACGGCACGCGCACGACCGCGCCGGTCTCGAGCTTGGCCGGCTTGCCGCCGCCGCCGGAGGTGTCGCCGCGCACGCCCGGATCGGTCTCGGTGATCTCGAGTTCGACGAAGATCGGCGGCGTCACGGTCAGCGGAGCGCCGTTCCACAGGGTCATGATGCAGGTCTCGTTGCCCTTCAGCCACTTCGACGCATCGGCCATCGCGGTCTCGTCGGCGGCGAGCTGCTCGTGCGTGGAGGGGTCCATGAAGTGCCAGAACTCGCCGTCGGAGTAGAGGAACTCCATGTCGGTATCCATCACGTCGGCAGCCTCGACCGAATCGGTCGACTTCATCGTCATTTCCTGCGTGCGGCCGTTCTTGAGATTGCGGAACTTGACGCGCGTGAAGGCCTGGCCCTTGCCGGGCTTGACGTACTCGGTGTCGACGATCGTGCACGGATAGCCGTCCACGATGATCTTCTGACCGTTCTTGACGTCGTTCATGCCATAGCTGGCCATGGGGTCTCCTGAGGTTCGGTTCGGGCCGCGACAGCGGCTAGAATGGAAGGCTGAGAATCAGATAGCCGTTTATGATACCCGCAATGCCGCTGCCCGCGCAGCCGCGCCGCTGGCAGCAGATCTGGCGCGAGGCCGTCACCGATCCCGTCGAGCTGCTGCGGCTGCTCGACCTCTCCGCGCACGCAGCCGACCTGCTGCCGCCGGCCGATACCGGCTTCGCCCTGCGCGTGCCGCGCGGCTTCGTCGCGCGCATGCGCCGCGGCGATCCGGCCGATCCGCTGCTGCTGCAGGTGCTGCCGCAGGCGGCCGAGCTGGGCGAGGTACCCGGCTTCACGCGCGACGCGGTCGGCGACCTCGGCGCACGGGCGGCGAACGGCCTGCTGCACAAATATGACGGCCGCGCGCTGCTGATCGCCACCGGCTCCTGCGCGGTGCACTGCCGCTACTGCTTCCGCCGCCACTTCCCGTACGCCGAGGAGACCGCCGCGGCGAACCGTTGGCAGCTCGCACTCGGGCACCTGCGCGCGGACGCGTCGATCGGCGAGGTGATCCTGTCCGGCGGCGACCCGCTCTCGCTGTCGACGCCGAAACTGGCCGAACTGACGCAGGCGCTCACGTCGATCCCGCACGTGCGCCGGCTGCGCATCCACACCCGCCTGCCGGTGGTGCTGCCCGAGCGCGTCGACGCCGAGTTCGGCGGCTGGCTCGCCGCCCTGCCGCTGCAGAAGGTCGTCGTGCTGCACGCCAATCATCCGCAGGAGATCGACCCGGCCGTCGCCGACGCCTGCGCGGCGCTGCGTGCCGCCGGCGCGACCGTGCTCAACCAGGCAGTGCTGCTGCGCGCGGTCAACGACGACGCCGACGTGCTGGCCGCGCTGTCGGAGCGGCTGTTCGAAGCCGGCGTGCTGCCCTACTACCTGCACCAGCTCGACCGCGTCGCCGGCGCCGCGCATTTCGAGGTTCCGGACGACGCCGCGCTGGCGCTCGTCGACGCCCTGCGCGCGCGGCTGCCGGGCTACCTGGTGCCGCGGCTGGTGCGCGAAGTCGCCGGCGCGCCGTCGAAACTTCCTGTGTAAGTGCGGTACCGGCGCGTCGCTTCGACGCGTCGATGGAAAAGCTTCGGCGAATCCGGTAGAACGCAGGCATCGAAGGGCCGACGCTCGCTCCGCGGTCCGACGTTCCGTCTTCACGTCATCTTCGCCTCCGCAAGGTATCGCGGTCGCGCGGTCCGGCACGGCGGGACGCCCGCAACGATTGTTCCGCTCATCGCCTCCCTGACCGCCCTGCCCGATGACCCGATCCGACTCCATCATCAAACTGCTGCTGGTCGACGACTCGGTCGACGACGCCGAGCAGATCATCAGCATGCTGCGCAACGGCGGCATCGCCGTGCGCCCGGCACGCGCCGCCAGCGAAGCGCAGCTCGAGGCCGCGCTCGAACAGCAGACGCCGGACCTGATCATCGTCGACCTCGGCTGCCGCGAACTGACCCTGCCGCAGGTGCGCGAGATGGCCGAGCGCGGCGGCCGCGACGTCGCGCTGATCGCCGGCGGCAGGGAACTGACCCGCGAGACGATCATCCAGGCGTTCCGCGACGGCGCGCGCGCCGTCGTGCTGCGCGAGTCGCAGGAACTGGTGCAGATCGTCGTGCGGCGCGAGTTCGACTCCCTGAGCATGCGCCGCAGCGTTCGGCGCCTGGAAGCGGCCCTGCGCGAATCCGAGCGCCGCTGCGAGGCGCTGCTCGACTCCTCGCGCGATCCGATCGCCTTCGTGCACGAGGGCATGCACGTGCGCGCCAACCGCGCCTATCTGGAAATGTTCGGCCACGACAGCTTCGAGGACATCGAGGGCATGTCGATCCTGGACATGATCGCCGGCGAGGACGCCGACGACTTCAAGGCGCTGCTCAAGCGCCTGTCGAAGGGCGAGAAGCCGCCGCAGCGGCTGAACCTCAAGGCCAAGCGCGGCGACGATTCGACGTTCGACGCGACAATGGAGTTCGCCGAGGCGAGCTTCGAAGGCGAACCCTGCCAGCAGATCACCTTCCGTCGCCAGGTCGCCGACGCCGCGCTGGAACAGGAACTGGACGCGCTGCGCTCGAAGGACCTGATCACCGACCTGTACAACCGCCAGCACATGATCGCGCAGATCGAGCGCGCCGCCGCCGCGGCGGCCGAGGGCGCGGGCGACCAGGCGCTGCTGCTGATCGAGCCAGACAACTTCAAGCAGGTACTCGACACGATCGGGCTCGGCAACGCCGACGTGCTGCTCGGCGACATGGCCGCGCTGCTGCGCAGCCTGGTCGGCGAGCACGACACCGCCGGGCGCATCGCCGACCACACCTTCGGCGTGCTGGTCGGCGCGCGCGACAGCGAGGCGACGCAGACGCTCGCCGACAAATTGCGCAACGCGTTCGGCGAACGCATCTTCGAGGTCGGCCGCCAGTCGATCAGCCTGACCGTCAGCGTCGGCGGCGCACTGATCGGCGAGCGCAACGCGAGCGCCGACGGCGTGCTCGGACTGGCGCAGTCCACGCTGCGCGAGGCGCAGAGCAGCGGCGGCAACCGCGTGCGCGTGGTCGATCCTTCCGAACAGGACAAGGCCGCCGCCGAGACCTCCCGGCACTGGCTCGAGCAGATCGACCGCGCCCTGGCCGGAAACGGCTTCGTGCTCTACTACCAGCCGATCATCAGCCTGCACGGCGCCGACGGCGACTTCTACGAGATCCTGCTGCGCATGCGCGGGCCGCAGGGCGAGATCGCGCCGAGCCAGTTCCTGCCGGTGGCCGAACATCACGGCAAGATGCCGGCGATCGATCGCTGGGTGATCGCCAACGCGATCCGCGCGATCGCCGAGCGCGAGCGCGCCGGGCACCGCACGACGTTCTTCGTCAAGCTCGCGCCGCAGTCGCTGGACGATCCGACCCTGCTGCCGTGGATCGCGCAGCAGCTCAAGAGCTCACGCCAGCGCGCCGACTCGCTGGTGTTCGAGATGCCCGAAAGCAAGGTGGTGACGAACCTGAAGCCGGCGCGCGCCTTCCTGAAAGGGCTGGAGCAGCTGCGCTGCGGCTTCGCACTGGAGCAGTTCGGTTCCGGCCTGAACTCGTTCCAGCTGCTCAAGCACATTCCCGCGCACTATCTGAAGATCGACCGCAGCTTCATGGCCGAACTGCCCAAGCACAAGGAAAACCAGGAGCGCATCAAGGACATCTGCGAGCAGGCACACCACGCCGGCAAGCTGACCGTCGCCGAATTCGTCGAGGACGCGGCGAGCATGTCGATCCTGTTCAACTGCGGGGTGAACTTCGTGCAGGGCAACTTCCTGCAGGAGCCCGAAAAAGTGATGGCCCAGGGCGCCGCCTGAGCGGCGACGGCCCCGGGCCGGGACGCGGGATCAGGCCGCGGCGCGCAGCGCGGCGACGCGCTCGGGAATCGGCGGGTGGCTCATCAGCAGGCGCGCAATGCCGCCCTCACCGGAGATGCCGAACGCCTGGATCGCCTTCGGCAGCGTGCTCTCGCCGTGGTTGCCGGCCAGGCGCTCGAGCGCCGAGATCATCTTCTGGCGGCCGGCCAGGTGCGCGCCGCCGGCGTCGGCACGGAACTCGCGCCAGCGCGAGAACCACATGACGATCAGCGAGGCGAGAAAGCCCAGGCCGATCTGCAGGGCGATGACGATCGCGAAGTAGGCGAAGCCGTTGCCGCCGTCGCGGTTGCCGCTGATGGCGCGGTCGATGACGGTACCCAGCACGCGCGCGAAGAAGATCACGAACGTGTTCAGCACGCCCTGGATCAGGGTCATGGTGACCATGTCGCCGTTGGCGATGTGGCTGACCTCGTGGCCGAGCACGGCCTCGACCTGGGCGCGGTCCATGCTCTGCAGCAGGCCCGTGCTGACCGCGACCAGCGAGTTGTTCTTGCTCATGCCGGTCGCGAACGCGTTCATTTCCGGCCCTTCGTAGACCGCGACCTCGGGCATGCCGATGCCGGCCTGCTCGGCCTGGCGGCGCACGGTGTCGAGCAGCCAGGCTTCGCTCTCGTTGCGCGGCTGCGTGATGACCTCGGCGCCGACCGAGCGCTTGGCGATCCACTTGGACATCGCCAGCGAAATGAAGGAGCCGCCCATGCCCATCACGGCGGACATGATCAGCAGGCCCTGCAGGTTGATGCCGCCTTCCCGCTGCGTGTAGACGTCGATGCCGGTCAGCTTGACCACGATGGTCAACAGCAGCATCACCGCCAGGTTGGTCAGGACGAAAAGAACGATGCGCAACATGGTCTACCTCGACTCCGATTCGCCAATTCGATTGGCCCGCACCCGAAGCCGCCGCGGAACGCGGCGCTTGGACATCGCTGTGGATAGGTTCCCCGACAGGCTTTTTAAAGCCTATCCTGTTTCAATCGCGATCACGAGCCGGACCTTGGACCTCGATCGACGTGGCAGGTTCCGCAGCGGAACACGCCATCCATGACGATCCATCGCGGCCGCTTCGCGCCGTCGCCGAGCGGCCGCCTGCATTTCGGCTCGCTGGTGGCCGCGCTGGGCAGCTGGCTGTTCGCGCGCGCCGCCGACGGCGAGTGGCTGGTCCGCGTCGAGGACTTCGATCGTGAACGGGTCGTTCAGGGCGCGACCGAAGACATCCTCGCGACGCTGCAGGCGTTCGGTTTCCAATCCGACCGGCCGGTGATCCGTCAGAGCGAGCGCGACGCGATCTATCGCGCCGCGCTCGAGCGGCTGCGGCGGCAGGATCTGGTCTATCCGTGCTGGTGCAGCCGCAGCGACCTGGCCGCCGCCGGCGGCATCCATCCGCCGCAGTGCGTCGCTGGCCCGGACCCCGTGCGTCCACCCGCATGGCGCCTGCGCGTGCCGGACGAGACGATCGAATTCGTCGACGGCGTCCAGGGTCCGCAGCGGCAGGATCTTCGCCGCGAGGTCGGCGATTTCGTGGTCTGGCGGGTCGAGGACACCACCGCCTACCAGCTCGCCGTGGTGGTCGACGACGACGCGCAGGACGTCACCGCGATCGTGCGCGGCGCGGATCTGCTCGATTCCACGCCGCGGCAGATCCTGCTGCAGCGCCTGCTCGGCCTGCCGCAGCCGGAGTACGCGCACCTGCCGCTCGCGCTCGGCGCGGACGGACGCAAGCTGAGCAAGCACGACCGCGCGCTGCCCGTCGACGCATCCGATCCGCTGCCGTCCCTGCGCGCGGCCTTGCAGTTCCTCGGCCAGCCGGCGCCGCATGCACGCAACGTGCGGACCCTACTCTCCGCGGCGCTCGCCGCCTTCGATCCCGGCCGCATCCCGCGCACGACCGCGGCACCGGCGCCGTTTGCGGCGCTGCGGAAGGACGTTTGCTGACGCCGCGGGCACAATCGAAACGGACACTGCCTGCGTCCCCACCCCAACGAAAGCGAAGGAGCAAGACTCATGACGACGCGCGTCGCCCTGGTCACCGGCGGTACTGGCGGAATCGGCACGGCCATCTGCCGGCATCTCGCGAAACTCGGCCACAAGGTGGCCACCAACTATCGCGACGAGACGAAGGCCCGGGCCTGGCAGGAGGCGCAGCGCAAGGACGGCTTCGAGTTCGCGATCGCTCCCGGCGACGTGGCCGACGCGGCGGCGGCCGAAGCCATGGTGCGCGAGGTCGAGAAGCAGCTCGGCCCGATCGACATCCTGATCAACAACGCCGGCATCACGCGCGACACCACGTTCCACAAGATGAACGCGCTGCAGTGGCAAGAGGTCATCAACACCAACCTCGGCTCCTGCTTCAACGTGACGCGCCCGGTCATCGACGGCATGCGCAACCGCAAGTGGGGCCGCATCGTGCAGATCAGCTCGATCAACGGCCAGAAGGGCCAGTACGGACAGGCCAACTACGCCGCCGCCAAGGCCGGCATGCACGGCTTCACGATCTCGCTGGCGCAGGAGAACGCGAAGTTCGGCATCACGGTGAACACGGTCTCCCCGGGCTACGTCGGCACCGACATGGTCATGGCGGTGCCGGAAGACGTGCGCGCGAAGATCGTCGCGCAGATTCCGCTCGGCCGCCTCGGCGAACCGGACGAGATCGCCTATGCCGTCGGCTTCTTCGCCGACGAACGCGCGAACTGGATCACCGGCGCCAACCTCGCCATCAACGGCGGCCAGTACATGGGTTGGTGATGCGCGTGCTTGGCCGATGCCGTCTGGCATCGGCCGTGCGCATCACCAGATGAGGCAGGGATGCCGAGTGGGAGGGTCCGCCAGGGACGGCCAGCCATGGATGGCGTAAGGGACGTACCAGGGATGGTTGCTCCAGACCCGGCCAAGCACCTTCGAGCCCCGATCTTCGCACTGCCCAATTTGCTTCCGGGCGCATTCTCCTTTCGCCCTCGCAGCCTCGCCTGCCCCCCAACGCGCACTCGCCAAACCGCAGCATTTCCCCCCAACGAACGTTTGCTGCGCAGCATCCGAAACTGGTGCGCCGCGACACATTCTGCTAGCGTTGCGGAATGGCCGAAATCCGCATCATCAAGAAGTACCCGAACCGGCGTCTCTACGACACCGAAATCTCCAGCTACATCACGCTGGAGGAAGTCCGCCAGCTGGTGCTGGACGACGAGGAGTTCGAGGTCCGCGACGCCAAGACCGGCGAGAACCTGACCCGTTCGGTGCTGCTGCAGATCATCTCGGAGTACGAGGAACGCGGCCAGCCGATGTTCACCACCAAGCTGCTGTCGCAGATCATCCGCTTCTACGGGGATTCGCTGCAGGGCTTCATGGGCGGTTATCTGGAGCGCAGCCTGCAGATCTTCCTCGACCAGCAGCAGCAGTTCCGCAGCCAGCTGAGCAACATCCTCGGGCAGACGCCGTGGTCGATGCTCAACGACCTGACCGAGCGCAACATGGATCTGTGGAAGTCGCTGCAGCAGGGCTTCCTCACCAGCGCCGCGAACAGCGTGCGCAACGGCGCCTTCGATCCGTCGAAGACCAAGAAAGACCCCAAATCCTGAGTTTCGGGCCCGTGCCGTTCGGGCCTTGACACGTTTCCGTCACGTTCCTAGCATCCCGCGCGCTGCGCCGCAGCAAATTTTGGCTGCGTCGATTGCCGCAGCGCACGAGCAGGAATCATCGATGAGCAAGCGTATCGCGATCGTCACCGGCGGAATCGGCGGACTCGGCACGGAAATTTGCAAATACCTCGCCCGCTCCGGGCGCTTCGTCGTCGCCGTCGACCTCGCCAGCCGCACCGAGCGCGTCGAGCAGTTCCGCACGGAAATGGCCGAATTCGCCGACTCGGTCGTATTCGAGCCGCTCAACGTCGCCGACTTCCAGGCCTGCGCCGAACTCGTCGAGCGCATCACCAGGCAGCACGGCCCGGTGTCGATCTTGGTCAACGCGGCCGGCATCACGCGCGACACCAGCCTGCGCAAGATGGCCCCCGAGCAGTGGATCGACGTGCTCAAGGTCAACCTCGAAGGCGTGTTCAACATGTGCCGCCATGTCGTCGACGCCATGACCGCGCAGGGCTTCGGCCGCATCGTCAACATCTCGTCGGTGAACGGCCAGACCGGCCAGTTCGGCCAGACCAACTACTCCGCCGCCAAGGCCGGCATGCACGGCTTCACGATGGCGCTCGCCCGCGAAGTCGCGCGCAAGGGCGTCACCGTCAACAGCGTCTCGCCGGGCTACTGCAAGACCGCCATGGTCATGGCCGTGCCGGAGGACATCCGCAACCAGATCGTCGCCGACATCCCGGTCGGCCGCCTCGGCGAACCGCACGAGATCGCGCGCGTCGTCGACTTCCTCTCCGCCGACGACGCCGGCTTCATCACCGGCGCGAACATCCCGGTGAACGGCGGGTATTTCATGAACTACTGACGGTAAACTCGGACACCGCAATGTGATGCGGTTTCTGAGACAGATACGTCATAGATTCGCGTTCTAGCTACCCAAGCAGCTACCCATTCTTGTGCTGGTGGGCACCAATGCAGCCCTGCTTGGCTACGCCTCCGACCGCATAACAGCAAAAGTACGGCGGCGGCTCGAATTCTTCCTTTCCAGCCAGAGGGGTGCGGCTGAAGCACCCTACGTCACGACGCCCTTCCGGTTTGGCCGCTCGCAGCGAACCCTTGCGCGATCCATCGAATCGCCAACCATAGAAGGGTGCTCGGGAAGAGGAAGATTGCCAGCCATTTGGCCGCAAGCCCCCAACGCATCGACGCTTCCATTGCTGCCCAATCCTTGGTCTTTGCGAAGTAGCAGTTGCCACCGTGCTCCTTGAGCGCTCGAACGGAATCACTCATTGGCATATCGGGGTAAGGTTGCCCCAGCATCTCAAGGGTGTTCAGCGGCAACGTGGCGACATCCTCAGAGCACAGCTTTCTTATCGCTTCCGTGCGCATGCGCTCCGCAGTCGGGACGCGCTGCCACTGATCGAGCGCCAAGTAGCCGACGATTGCGCCCCAGCAGAGGCACCGAACAATCACAAGACGATTCCAGCCGGTCATGGCCCCTCCCCTGCGCATCAGGCTATCGCACTTGGCTGGCCACCGCATGGGTACAAGGCTATGACCAATAGAATCCTTGATTGAGATTCACCGGCCCTGCTGGGCGACTGCCAGCAGCTCCTCGTCGGTCATCTCCGCCGCGCTCAGTTCGCCACGGACTCTTGCATTGACGTCCGTCGTGGACAACCTGGGAGCGAAGTACGGAGCAGCTGCCTTCGCCGCATCCATACGCTCGGTGAAGGTTGGCTTGTAGCCGTCGATCTCTTCGCCTCGCGAGATCCGTAGCAGGTACTCGTGCGGAAGCTCGCCAGTCTTGGCGGCTTCCTCCCTGGCCTTCTTGGACATCTTGTTCACGCCGCCGAGCTTGCGGCCGGCGCCGTCTCTCTTTCCTCCACGCATCATTGAACTCCTTGATTACCGAACAATTGAGCGGCATCCGTCAGATCAGGATCACTTCCTCGTTCGGCCATGTTCGCCAAGACGGAAACCTGGGACGGCAATGCATGGACCGGGACGGTGGTCTGCCTCGCCAGCCATCGCACGAACGTGGGATTCGTCATCAGCCTTGCGCTGAGATTCGCCGCGGCCACGCCTGCGACTATGCCCGCTGCGGCTCCGTAATGCCCGCTGAGGAGCGCGGTGACGGCCGTTGCCGCAGTCGTCGCCTGCGTGGCTGCACCCGCCGTGCCGGCCGGATTGCGGAACACCATCGAACCGTCACGAACGTTGGACGTTGCCTTGGCTATTTGGTCCAAGTCGTTGCGAAAAGTCGGCCCCATCCGATCGAACAGGACTTGCTTCGCCGCTCCGCTGAGCTTGTTCCAGTTGGTCAGGAAGGATTCCGTGCTGAAGGCGTCGCCGAGTTCGTTCTGGGCACTCGGGTTGGCGCTGCCAAGCCTGCGCACGACTGCACTCGTGACGATCTTGGCCTCCTCGGGCTTCAGGCTCTGCATGACGCCGTGCAGCGTGCTTGCGCCTTCACGAGTGCCGCTGAGCGCTGCCTGGAATACCTTCTCCGGACCGCCTGCACGATCCACGACCGCCTCGACGCGCTCTAGTCGATCCATGCCGGCGCGGTAGTAGTTCTCCGCACGATTCGTGGCAGCGAATGCCTTGGGATCTCGCGCTGCCTGGTTGCGGATGTCCTGTGACAGCGCTCCGTAGAGCTGCTTCAGTTCGCCTCGTGGTACATCGGAGACGAGTCCCGCATTGGCGATCATCTCGCCAACCCGCGTGCGAAGCTGCTTCACGGCTTCATAGGGGAGCTGGCCGGACTGTCCACCTGCGGCCAGGGCAGACTTCATATCCTCGTCCAGGGCATTCCCGATCGCTGACAACTTCGGATTCGCCAGGAGAGCGCTGGTGGCCTCCGCTCCCTTCGTCGGTGTCGAGACACGCGCGAAGAACGACTGTGTCGCCCGCAGAGGAACCTGGGTGTCTCCGGGCATGAACTGGTCGACCCTATCGTACAGATCGCGTGCTTGTGACTTGAACCGCTCCACGAATCCACCGGGACCGGCAATCCCTCGCTCGATCGCTCGACCCGCTGCGGCCGGGTTGGCGTTGACCGCAAGCCCATCTGCATTCGCCCTTACCGCATCGCCAATCTGGTCGGCCTGCTTGCCGGCGAACTTGGCCATGACTCCAGCGGACCCGGGAACACGGGCCAGGAGGGATTCCAAGGCTTGCGCAGTACGCCCTTCGGTCGCCTGTCCCACGGTCGGCGTGGTGCCTGCGGTCTGGAAGGCATCGATGGTTGACTGCATCGCCTGCCGGCTTTGCTCACCGCCACGCACAGCTCCGCGCAGTGCAGCACCGCCAGCGGCTGCGGCTACTGAAGGACCCAGACCTCCAGCCAGGGCAGCCAACGTTTGTTCGCCTTCCGTCGCGCCCCGAGCCTTGGCGATCTCCTGAGCTGCGGATCCCGTCAGAGTGCTGGCCGCCTGCGATAAGGGCTGCGCCGCCATCTGCGGAGCGCCAGCGGCAAGGCCACCGCCCATCATGAGTCCCGTCCCGACGAGCGCGCGCGAAGCGTTCCCAATGCCTTCCTCCAGGGAACCCTCCGGCTTCGGCAGTCCGATCCAGTCCGCGAGCTGAGAAGCCGACTCACCCGTCCGCTGGTAGCGAGGCGCTTCCCCTGTCACCAGCGACGACAGATCGTGGTTCCGTGGGGCGAGATAGTCGATGGTCTGGCCGATAGGGTCAGCCGCGATACCAAGTAGATTGCCAGCGCCCTCGATCGCGTAACGTCCAGCAAGCCCGGCCTGTCGACCAATCTGCTGCAGCATTCCCGGCTCTTCGGGGGCAGCACCAATCAACCCTCGACGGCGCGCCTCCGCGAGCATGTCCTGTTGTGCGGGCGGGAGAATTCCGCGTCGCTCTGCCTCTAGAAGTAGTTCTGCATTCATGGGCCCAACCCCAATGCGGCTCGAATCTCCGCGTCAGTCATGTCCTTCGGAGCCTTCATCGCTTGAGAGGCAGACGTAGCCTCCGCCGGCCTGGTCGGAGCACTCGGCACATAGCCGGCAAGCGTCCTGTTCTTGTTTACGTAGTCCTGCGCGCGCTGGTATTCGTCGATGTCGAACTTCGACGCCGTGCGCATGATGTTCAGGAGGCGGGCGTTGGCACGAGGGTCATTGCCGAAGCCGGGCATTCCCTTTTCGATGAACTCGCGGTCCGCATTCGAGATCCCGGAACCCGTGCCAAGCTGCTTCACTCGCTCCAGGACTGCCGGCTGGATAGCGCCCTTGAGCGACTGGAGGTCGGCACCCGCCTGCGTTCCGAAGTATTGGCCCGCCATCGCCATGGCTTCGGGAATCTTGCCCGTCTGGGTGTTGCTCAGGATCTGCTCGATGACGTCCGCCTGCTTGAGCGTGTTGTTGGCGGCGATGGCTCGGTCGCGCCACTTCACGAACTCGCCCGCATCCTTCTCCCCGAGCGCCTTCTGGAAGGCGTTCTCGTTCGCCATGTTGATGCTGGTCACAGCTCTGCCTGCATGCGCCTTTTGCAGCATGAAGTTCTGCGCTTCCTGGTTCGGCGTGAACTTCATGTTCAACGGATCAACGAAGCCGCCCGACGACGAGTCGTACTTCACCTCTGGGAAGTCTCGTTTCGCTTGCGCCTCGGACTGCGCCTTGCTACGAGCGACGGTCGTATCCTTGAGTATCTCCTGCTGCATCTTGCGCTGATCGTCTTCGAGCTGACGCTGCCGTTGTGCTGCGGCCGACTTGTTCTGCTGATCGAAGTACCGACGAAACCAGTCCGAGACTTTCCCCTCGTCCTCGTTCTGCATCATGTGGCCGCGAATCATCGACGCTGCACCAGCGAGCAAGCCGGCGGTCCCAGAGTTTGGAATGTAGGTGGAGTTCATCAGCGCCTGCGCGAGTGCTTGACGCTGTTGGAGCTTCTGCTGATCCGCGTACAGGTCGGCTAGGCCAGACGGATCAGTTGAGAACTCGTAGAGATTGGTCGGAATGTTCTGCTGCATGGGTTTCTCTCTCCGTCTTAAGCTTGGCAATGCAGGTATTGATGACGTCTAGCTGTAGGGTCAGTAGTTGCATGTAGAACAGAACGCGTTGCTGGGGATCACCGATGTCCTCGCCCATGATTGCGGCGTGCGAGACGTCGAGAACCCCCTGGAGCTGCGCCTCGACCTCTTCGAGAAGTGCGCTCATGTTGGTCCTCTCGGATTGAACTCCGCGCATTGGCGCTTGGCATGGGGATAGGCAGGAACATTCGCTTCCACGCCCTTGCCGCAGGTGCCTAGGCCACCGGCAGGGTTGATGGAATCTCGGACAAAGAAGATGCACTCAGCACAAGTCACCGGGGGCCGAGGGATACCTCGGCCTTGCCGCTGACACGAGCACCACGGACAACCGAGAACTATGGGCCAACCCGAGATGATGGGCGCATGCGCCGCGACCTCGGGAGCCAACCAAACGGGGCCGCACTTACGGCAGAGCGCCGGGGCGGTTTCACCAGCGGGACACTTTCCCTGCGCGCGCAGATGGGTATCCCTCAACGCCAGAACGAATGCCCTGCGGGCGCGCTCTGGCAACAGTTCGCAATCGAGCACGTCCGCATCTGGAAGCGTATCGATCAGCGAGGTGTCGACGACCTCGACCTCAGCGATATGCCGCAGGCGACTGCGAAGTTCCGATAGTCGGATGCTCACGATCAAGGCGGGCTTGCTCACCCGAATGCGTTCCGTGAGTTCCGGTGTCAGCGTGCCGCTTGGTGCTGCCACTTTCAAATGATTCTCAACGACCGCGAGGCGGATCCCGTGGTCGTTGAGTTCCCGAAGAGTGACCGCGCTCATAGCGTCACTTCCTCGATAGGCAAAACCGCAACACCGCATGCCATAAATTCTTGCGGTGTTGCGGCCTTGGAAGCCTCTGGAACCCGCGCCACCATTGGCAATTCCGCAAGGCCGCAAGATTCTGTGGTGAGGCTTGCGGCCTTGGTGTTTGCGGTGTTGCTGGTAGGAAGCCGCCAGACCCAATACCCACCGCCAGAGTTTCCGGAGCTGATGCGCTCTGCGATCACGCCGAGATCACGCTTGGCGGTTTCGATTGTTCGCCAAGAGGCGCCAGCGCCATTGGCTTCGGCCTTGAGCTTCTTCACTGGCACTTCGCCACGGCTAAGCTCGGTTCGGAGCCACTCTGCTGCCTCATTGCGCGGACCGCCATCGATCTCCTCGAAGTCACCGAGTAGCTCCCGCGCGGTCCCATCCAATGCAGCCCCCCAGCGAACAACAGAGGCCGAAATGCCCGGTTCAACCTCGACTTGCTCAAGTTCGTAGGCGAACCCACCGCCATCGGGGCCGATGTTCGACTTGGCACGTGCGAACAATCGTGCAGGGCCTTCTTCTTCGTCGCTGCGTTTCGCCGCAACCATGACAACTCGGGCAACCGCACCAAACGCGATGCTTCCCGTAACACGCTCGACCGGATCGCGACCACTTGACCCCTTCGAAAAGTGGGAAATGCCTATCACAGCAGCGCCAAGGCGATCTGCCATGTTCACAAGTGGCTGAAGACCGCGCCGAACCTCGGTGTTCTTGTGGGAATCGCCACCGACCGCTGTTACTACCGGATCGACAATGATCAGTGCCACGTCGCCGATACGCAGTACCTCCAGCTCAAGAGCCGGAAGATCATTGGCTGGGTCGAAGGGTCTGACCTCATTGCCGACCTTCGTATCGCCGATGAAAAACACGCGTGACAAGTCGGCACCGGCAGCATGAAGACGAGGAACCAGCGTATCCGCTACGTCGTCCTCGCCGGACCAGATGACTACATTGCCGCGTTTTGCCCGCGCTCCGCACGGCCAATAACCACCACTAGAAATGGTGGCGGCAAACGACATAGTTATCGTCGTCTTGGCAACACCAGGAGGGCCGGCGATTACATGAAACTTGCCTCGCGCGAAATAGCCGCGCCAAACCCAATCCATGGGGACACACTTGATAGAGGTAGCTGGAATGATCTCGATGACTGCTTGGGCTTCTTCCTGTTTTCCGGCGAACGAAAACTCTCGCCGATCAGTGAGCCTTTGCACAGTCGCGAGCTCGCGCTCTGCCTGCTCATCAAGATTTGCGAACCTTTTCTCAGCTGCGCGCATTGAGCACCTCGCGCGCGTCATGGATCCGTTGGCAAGCAATACTGAGTCGCGCCTGGTCATCGGCCGCGAGCGGTTCGCCTCTCTCCGGATAGGCCGCTGCGCACAGGACAACAGTCGCTTCGCGATCGAGAACTCCGAGAGCCGCCGACCATCCTGCGATCTTGGCGTGCATTCGCATCTCGGAACGCTCAGACGGCGTCATGTCGCGCCTTTCGCATTGTGGGTAGAGGGATGCCAAAGACAGTCCCATCGCCTCAAGAATGTCCCTCGCCGAGTCGCCACCGAAGTCGTGTAGTAGAACGGCGCCATCAGCACCGCGCGCCAGCGAAACCGAAGCGGTCCGATCCTCTCGGGTTGGAGCCTTGAACGTCGCGCGATTCGGCCCGAGGCGTCTTACTCCATTGGCATGCGACAGAATCAGTTCGAACGGATCGCTATCTTGGATAACATTCGACGAAGCGGCTGTCATGCGCACCCCCGCACCAGGCGGATAACAGCCTCGGCGAACGACTGGCCGAGCCGGCGCATTTCGAATCCAATGAGATCCCCGCCGACGCCGCAGTGCGAACAGCGGAATCCGCCCCGCGTTTCCGTCAGTTGGACGCTAAGGCTGCTGTTCGTGTCAGCATGAAACGGGCACGGGCCAACAGCCCAGCCGCTCGCGCTGGGCTTGCTGAGCCCCGCGATGTGGGCGCGGTAGTAGACGCTCGGGTGAAGCAACCGATCGCGCCAGCTCTTCGGTAACGAACGCGTAGCGTGTTCGTTGTTGTGAGATGCTCGGGGCTCGTCACCACACAGTGCGCGATAGCCGTCGAGTGCGCTAGAATTGCGGATACGATCGATGTGGTTAGTGGCCTCGGGCAGCGTGCTACCGCTACCGGGGCCAAATCGTTTCTGAGGCGTGTTCATGCCGCCTCCTGCTGATCGCCGGGACCACTGACAGAGGCAATCAACGCGCGCACGTCTTCGGCGCGCCAAGCGGTGATTCGTTCACCGAGCGAGCGGACTGGCTGGGGATAGCGGCCGTTTCTGACGCCAGCCCACCAGGTACTTTTGCTGACTGGGATTACGGATAGAACCTGCGGCAAGCGCAGGAAGCCTGTGGCGGGAAGGTCTTGCATCGCGTCTCCTATAGTTCGTCCGTCACTGCATTGCGACGGACGTCCTCAGACGAGGCGATGCCTATGATTAGTTTTTCTTGTCTAGACGCAACAAGGCGTAGAGGTGAACATTGTGGCTAGTTTTTCACCGCATCTTCTGTCTCTGTAGCCGCAATGAGCGCATCTGCACGCTTGATGACCTCATCCGCTTCCTTCCATCGACGTACATCTGCGTCTAGGATCGTCTTGACCGCGTTCACACTAAGTGAATGCATTCCAGCCAAGATAGCCATGCGCGCGCTCTTCTTTGATACTTCATGCCGCATTACTCGCTCCTGAGCGACTATGAGTGAGTCGCGATCCGCATTCTTTCGTCTTCCAACCCTGACTTCAGCACGCGAAATCGCCTTGCAGGCCCCCTCGGAAGTCGCCGCACGATCGAGTAAAACCGCTACCAAGGGGGCGAACTCAGCTGGCAGGGAACGCCCCTGACGGAAGACTTCTGCCAATGTCGCAAATGCGGCCGACGCGCGGCCCTCGTCCCCGAGTAAAGCCGCCACTAACGTGTCGGAAATAAAAATGTGTGCTGCTCGCTCATCGTTTGAGCCAAGCAGCGAGACCATTCCCTTTTGCAGGATGTTTGCCATGCGCGCACCTCCGCGCCCTTCAAAGAGCGCCACGGCAACGGGGGAAGGTGCCCCGCGTTCGGCTGGCCGGCCTAGCCGTGGCGATTCTGGAATGGCTGCTAGTGACGCATCGAGGCCATGAATTTCAGTGCGGCTCTGGCTTGCAACAGCAGCAGATCGCCCCCCTCTGTAACACTCATAGCCAGCACCATGCGAGAGGCCTCAACTTTCTGGAAGGCGATTGCTGCGCCGTCATCAGATGCTATCGATGAATACGCTCGCCAGTCCTCGTTGCGCCACGATTGGAGCGCCGTGCGAACTTGCGCACGCTCAGACACCGGGAACTCCCTCGCTACACGCTCCACAGCCAGAAGCAGGACGCCAGCTGGCCTTGAGCTTGGTTCCGATATCGACCTGCCGTCAGTCCTTGACGAGGGAGCATGGCGGCACGCCCCCACTCGCCCTGGTCTGATCGAGCCATCAATCTCCACGATTCCGAACCCACGCGCATGAGCGCGGGAGCGCCTCAACTTTTTTGGCGGGTGCAGCCCAGCATAGAATCCTGCCGCGAACGGGCCCTCCGTCTCAACCAAATACCGTTGGACCAGGGCATCCACGGGTTCTTCTGGACGTCCTGCACGTCTTGCCGCCCTTTCCTGGCGAATGCGCCACGCTCCGAATTTCGGATGGAGAACGAGGTCATCTGCACCGAGCAATGAGTTGGGCTTGCGCGTGCGCCTGTGCTGCTTTGCTCGAGCGCCTAGCACCTCCGCGATGTAGCGCTGAACTTGGTCTTCGTGGTTCTCATAGGGAAGACCGGCCTCGCGGGCCTCTTGGTCTTGTTGATGAGACCAAACCCTGAACTTGGGATCGAACGGGAGATCATCGGACACAGTTGGATTCCTTCCAGTCACGACCGTGCCTCCCTAGATGCGATAGAGATACGGGCGAGCGATTCGCTCGCCGTCTTTGCGGCCTTGCGGCTCGGCGACACATCAATGGAAGCCAACAGCTTTTCCTTGGCGCGATGCTCTCGTTCGAGAGATTGTGCGAGGCCCCAGAAGTGCGGGCTGACATAGATTTCATCGCAATGGCGATGGTCATCGTAGGCACATCCGCCTCGCCCTTCGCACTGCAACGCAGTCCACCGTTTCCAGCATTTCCAGTAGGCGCTACTTTGCACTTTCCACTGCACTTCGCTCCTAGGGATGCTGAAGTGCGGAAGCTCTGTCACGACGTACTGGAAGAACCCCACCGGCTCTACCTTCGTCAGCTTCGGGAACTGTTCGACATCGATGCCCACCTGCTCGCAGAGATAAATGTAGGCATCGTCGACGTGAGTATCGAGCAACTGATGCTCATCGCGGATTGTTTCCATCGCTTCGGAAAGTAGGTGCCAGACCATTCTTCCACCCACTCCGCTCGCGTCCTCAATCGCATCGTGTATGGAGTTACGTGTTTCTTGTGAGAAGTCGATCTGGTAGATGCGCCTGCGCCATGACTTCGGCTCTAGCTCGGCGCGTGGGACGAAGGTTGGAATGCTGGTCGGTGCGCCATGCGTCTTGGATGATCTGGGCATGTCTGTGGACTCCTGACTGAGATGGAGTCCGCCACGAGCGCCGCTGGGCGAAGGTGGCGGACGATGCAGGATTGGCGTACCGGCAACTGGACCGGCGAGCACGAGGCTCTCCCGCACCGCCCGCCATGAAGGAGGGACGTGCGTGCCCGGCCGACACACGGGCATGAAAAAAGCGCCGGGCATCGGTTGATGGGCGCTTATGCGCCAGTTGATTCAGGACGCCAATCCTGGTCGCCGATTAGGCGGCGACGAAAAGAGCATGCATCTGCAATAGGGCCATGTCAATGGCCGCTAGTCCGGCACACAAACCGGCTACGACCTTGAACGCATAGTTACGGAACCATCCCTCCTACAAGTCCGTAGGCTGAAGGACAAGCGCAATTGCTTCCAGATAAAAGTGGCTGGCCGAGAGCGCACATACCCAAATTGGTTGAACATACCCCTCCAAATCCGCGCATCTGAACTGCGCCAGCGAACGCCCCTCCTGGAACCATGCACATGCAACTGGACCCGACGATCAAAGGAGCGTTGAGAATGCAGGGTCCTGCTGGTGTAACGCACGCATTACCCATCGTGGGTGGCGTAGGCGGAGTCGTTGGATCAGAACCGAGTGCGACAGGAGTCACGGAAGGAACTAATGCTCCAACCGCAGCTCCCAGCGGCGTTCCACACCAACAAGGCGTCCCAACTGGGCCAGACCCATTTAACTGGCATCTCCCCAGCGCGGTTCCACAGATCGAGGATTGCGTGTCGCCAAAACCAGACATAGGTACTTGATTGATCGTATCCGAATTGACTTCGATTCCTTTCGATGCGAGCGACGCCGCGCTCCGCATGCCAGACCAAGCGACATAGCGAGTTTCTGCTTCATACCCTGGCTTCTCTACCGAGTGATAACTTCGGAGATAGCGGATAGCAAAATCCTTAATACCCCAGTCCGCAAACTGACGGACGTGCGTCAGCTCATGTGCCCACAGTGTAGGGTTATAGTTTGCATCTTCGGCCGTCTTAAACATGATCACGTGATCTAAAGTTATCGCTAGTGCTTCTCCATACTTTATAGATGCATGCTGTAGCGTGAAATCACCTCCACCAAAAACGCGAAACACCGCGCGATCCATAGTGGCCTCGTCGATGAATCCTGTGAGGCTCTCGCGGATTTGAGGTGGAATAGGTTGCACTCCACCATTCAATGCATCGTTGCGTGAGGCGATGATCATCTGCTCAAGAATGGGTGCATACATTTGAACCATCGTCTCCTTGACGACGTGCGTGGCCCCTTCTTCCAAAGCCTTGTAAGGAGGAATAGCTTTCTTGACTTGGCGATGCGCGTCATCAAGCGCAGTTCCCGCACCGGGGGCTATGTTTTCAACAAAATCCCCGATCAAACCACCAGCTTGTGCGTTAAACGCACTGAACGACATGCAAAGTACGGCGCCATATGCGCACGCACGCAACACGGCACATGAAAGCATGGCAGACCTCCCCAGTCCCCAACGCGTCAACCCATTCTGCGCCTGATGCAGGCGCCAAGCGAGGGGTTCTTAGCCCCAATGATCGATGGCACTAAATTTGCCGCCCCTGGACCGGGGCTGCCCTTTCGGTAACTCGGCGATGCGTCGCTGAGCCGCCGGGTTCAAATCGATCACGCGCTTAGCTTCGTTCAAAGCCATTTCTCCGGACTTGCACTTCTCGATGATTTCGGGGACTGCTTTCTCGATCACCTTGGATGCGGCGTGCACGGTCTGGCCGGAGACGCCCATGCGAGCGCCGGCTTTGTCGCGAGCTCGACCAGGCTCGACCTCGGACAAATTTGTCCGAGGCTGAGGACTGGCGCCGCCAGTGCTGGTAGCAAGTCGTCGCTTCGCCTGCTCCCGTTCGTACTCCAAGAACCCAGCGGCGATGAGCGCGCGCCGGGTGGCATTGAGGCTGCGATGCACGCAGGAGCTTTGGACGAAGCCAACAGGGTCGTTGCCGATAGCGACACACGAACTGCCGGACGCCCGAGCTGGTCTTTGAGCGGTCAGTATCGCGCGGCTAACGCTGGACGCTGCGGGGGCTCAGCTGATGGCACGGATGCGTCATCAAGAATGAATCCAGTCCCCTTGACCCCCATCGTGACGCGCAGGTACTCGACCTCAACCTTCGCGCTGTTGATCGCAACCTGAGCAAGTTCAGCGACTACGCGCGCCCTGTCGATGTCCATTGGCTCGTCGAGGTCCAGGACCGCTTCGATCGTTGCGAAAAGATGATTGCGAAGATCTAGCATCTTGTTTTTCATCTCGTCGCTCCTGAATAGCACGCCTCAGCTGCCGAAGTCCTTGCATCGCATCCCAAAGCTCTGGCGGGTAGTGCGAGAACAAGTTCCTACGCAGTGCCTCTGACTTTGCAACCAGTTCAATATTGTCCAAGTGGATATGGGATCGATCGCCATCACGAAACGCGAGGACGTGGCCCTGGGGAACGCAGCCGTTCGCTTGCTCCCAAACGAGGATGTGACTCCTCCTCCAATTCCTGCGATGAGCCCCAGGCTCTTCGGCCACCTTTGTCATTCGCCACCCTCCCTGTAAGCGCTCCTCTCCGATCTCTCGCGCATGAACTCCTGGATGGCCTTGTTTGAATTTTCCTGGGTGACAATATTTCCTCAAGCATGTTCGGTTCTTTCGTAGTCCCATTCGAGCTGCCTCGGACTCTACCTGCTTGAGCGAACGCCCCAAGACCACGGCTAAAACTCGATTGTTGGCGTCGTTGTACAGCTCGCGAAGAAGCTTGCGATCAAGATCACTCCATCGGAAACACCTACGGGACTTCTTGATGGTCATGACGCGCACCAAGCATCTGCGGGCCATGGATGCTCGCGCTGCATCAACATCTCGTCCAGCCAACAACTATGTGGATAGGCTGTGGATTAGCGCGAATTTCGAGAACCGCACCACAGCTTTGCAATCACGGCCCCAGCTTGGGCCGAGCACGGCAAGCCAGAGGCAGACGAGCCACGATCAGGCCGGTGAGTACCGAGAGTGCTTGAGATGAAGCGAGCTTTGTAGGAAATTTCCTACGCGACTGACCGACGGTTTCCGACTGTACCGGCCCGAAGTTTCGTGCATGATTCCCTGGCGCCATTCCAGCGCACACAGGGGATTGCCATGAACAAGATCATCGTAGGCGTTGCCTCACTCGCCATCTTCGTTGCCGGACCGGCCTTTGCGCGAGGTGGCAGTCATCGCTCGTCGGGTCATAGCTCGACAGTCCACGTCGCCGGTCATACAACGAAGTCAGGCAAGTACGTTCCTTCTCATACTCGCACCGCCCCTGACCACAGCAAGTACAACAACTGGTCCACCAAGGGGAACGTCAATCCGTACACGGGCAAGGCTGGCACCAAGGACCCTAGTCATAGATAGGGATAGCCGCGCGGGCGACGAAGAGCCGCCCGCGCTCCCTAGCTAGCAGTGAGAGAAATCGCAGAATCGCAGGAATCGCGGCGCGGCAGGGCCTCCTATCATTGTTTCCGCCGCGGACCACCTTCTGCGGGTCCTGGTAACCCTCCTCAACGAGGGCGCGCGTCAACGCATTGAAGACCAGGTTCGAGTCGGCCTCAGAGCGGGTAAAGCTTGAGGGGGAGTTGGCTTATGGGGAGTGAGGCGCGCGCGCAGCGCCACCGAGATGGCAGCACGGTGGGGGTCCCCCGCTGCCGGAGGGCAGCGGGCTATTGCACGCGCCCGCTGCCGTTGCCAATCGCCAAACGGGCCAAGCAGTAATGTCCATTGATCAGCTTACGACCTTGCCAAGATTCACCGGAAGATGATCGCGCCGGCAACCCGCTCGTGACGTAGCGCTGCCAGGTCGTCGTAGATCTGGCTCGCATTGATGCCCAGCCCATAGGTTCCGACGAATAGGTCGGATGTCAGCGCGGGAGCGTTATTAGTACGGCTTACGAAAACGTCACCTCCAGCGTTGATCCACACGGCAACATCGTGAGCAGCGGCATGAGAACGAACCGTCTTGGAGAGCAGCTTTAGGTCCCCTAGCAGGGAGCCCACCTCCAGAGTCCCCGCCTCTTTCAATGATCGCTTCATAGCCGAGGCCTCAGGAATACGCATTGGTGATGGGACGTCGAGAACTGCGGAGTTAACCTCAGCCTTCGGGACGCGTACGCGGTCGACGAGGTGGCCGCGGTGTCTTCGAGGTGCTCGGAATCGTGTCTTGATTGCGGCGCGCGTGCATATGCTTGACCACCCAGCCGACCGAGAAGCCGATCACCCCAACCAAGATCACCGTCTCGACGGGATGACGAGACACCGCACGCTGCGTGGAGCGGCTGGCTCGCGTTAGTTGGGCGAGCGCTTCGTCGCGAAACGCAGTTGCGGACTCCATCCCCGCCGCACTTTGCCTGGAGACGCCATTGAGCACGTCTCGGAGCATGCTGGACAGGCTATCCCGCGCTCGCGTGAGCTGATCGATCGCATCGGTGATTGCTGCTTCTGTTTTTGTCGTCATACCTCTTCTCCTCCTCTGGAACGGTTGCCTTCAGGGCCCGGAAATCTCCGGATGCCCGTCACGAGACTTCTTGCCGGGCAGCCTGCTCGGCTAGGGCTGCAGATCCATTGGCTGCTCTGTTGCATTGATCGCGTCCATCACGAGGTTCGTTTGCGGTCGCTGATGGAATCGCCCCGACCCGCGTGCGCCCGAGGGTTATGTTCTTGGCAGCTCGCACTTCACGGTTGGAAAATGTCCATACCTCACCCGTATCCGTAATGAAGACCGTCCAGTACAGATCGGACTCAGGCCCGTAGTCGATTAGGATGTGGGCGAATCCTTCACCTCTCGGGGTGAGCATTGGCAGCGGGGGATTGAGCTGCAGCATGGAGCCTCCTTACGTTTGCCTGATGGCTGAATAGCCATTCGGTGCAGATGCAGACCTTCAGGCCAACGTCCGCAGTTTCGGCTCTCGGTCCCACTGCCGTGTCTTCGCGGCCTGGATGAAGCCCTTTATGTCCGATGCACTGATCACACCGGCATCCTTGGCAATGCCCGCGGCTCGCAAGACGGGTTCTGCGCCACCGTCGAAGGCGATCGCTTTGAGGTGGCCGAATGCATCACGCAACCAGTCCACGGCCGCGGCTTCCTTCGCCAAGGTCTTGCCAGCAGCGGCGGACAGCACGATCGCTACCGCATCGAAAACGATCGAGGGTGTGCCGGCGAGTTGACCATCCGCAGCCTGCGTCCTGCCGTCACTCAGCGTGACGCCACCGACCTTGGACGCGACGATCTTGACGGCCGCTCCCGCATCCTCGGCGGCCTTGCGTAGGGCCTTGATCGTGCCGGCATCGGAACCGGCACCGATCAGAATGCCAATCTGCCGGCCTTCCAGCGTGGCCTTCATCTTGCCGATGATCTGCAGAGCGGGCGACGGCGGGCGATCCTCCGGCTTCACCGTGGCGGGAGGCGCAGGAGGAAGGGCATCCAGCGCCAGTCCCGTGGCGACGCGCTTGGCGAGGTCCGCGTCGATGTGGCGCAAGTGACCAACCACCGCTTCGCGCACGTGCAGGGTCTCCACCTTGGAGAGCTCGAACACCAGCGCCGAGGCGATGTGCGCCTGCTCGGGTGTGGTCTGGCTGCGATAGAACTGCCGCGCTTGGCTGTAATGGTCAGCGAAGCTCCCGACACGAATACGGCCCTTTGTGCCTTCGTCGGCCGGTTGGCCGAACGTGCGGAAGCCGTTGGGCGCTTCCCGCGGACTATCCACCTGCAGCGAGCTGGGGTCGTAGTTCACGCGGCCCTTGGGCACGTGCATTTGCATGCGGCCATCGCGCTGCAGATTGGCGTATGGACACTTGGGCGCGTTGATCGGAAGCTGATGGAAGTTTGGGCCGCCGAGGCGCAGGAGCTGCGTGTCGAGGTAGGAGAATAGACGCCCCTGCAACAGGGGGTCGTCGCTGAAGTCGATGCCCGGCACGATGTTGGCCGGGCAGAACGCCACCTGCTCGGTCTCGGCGAAGAAGTTGTCCGGCCAGCGGTCGAGCACCATCCGACCAACAACCTGCAGCGGCACGAGTTCTTCGGGGATGAGCTTGGTCGAGTCGAGATGGTCGAACGGAAATTTCGCCGCGTCTTCTTCAGTGAAGAGCTGCACGGCGAACTCCCATTCCGGGTAGTCGCCGCGCTGAATCGCCTCGAACAGGTCGCGGCGGTGGAAGTCCGGATCGGCTCCGGCGAGCTTCACAGCCTCGTCCCATACCGTGGATTGCAGCCCCAGCTTAGGCCGCCAGTGAAACTTCACGAAGGTCGATTCCCCCTTGGCGTTAACCAGCCGGAAGCTATGGATGCCGAAGCCTTCGATCATCCGCAGCGACCGCGGGAGGGTACGGTCGCTCATCGCCCACATGATCATGTGCATCGCTTCTGGCGTGAGCGAAATGAAGTCCCAGAACGTGTCGTGCGCACTGGCTGCCTGCGGGAAGCCGCGATCCGGTTCCATCTTCACGGAGTGGATCAGATCCGGGAACTTGATCGCGTCCTGGATGAAGAACACAGGGATGTTGTTTCCGACCAAATCCCAGTTGCCCTCCTTCGTGTAGAACTTCACGGCGAAACCGCGCACGTCACGCGGCGTGTCGACGGAGCCGGCACCGCCGGCAACAGTGGAAAAGCGGGTGAACAACCGCGTCCGCTCGCCGACCTCGGTGAGCACCTTGGCTGTGGTGTATTTGCTCAGCGACTTGGTCAACTCGAAATAGCCGTGCACCGCGGATCCGCGTGCATGCACGATGCGCTCAGGGATACGCTCATGATCGAAGTGAGTGATCTTCTCGCGGAGGATGAAGTCTTCCAGCAGCGTCGGCCCGCGCGACGTCGAGCGTACCGAGTTCTGATTGTCCGCGATCGGAGTCCCCTGGTTGGTAGTCAGCGGCGGATGCTTGCCTCCTGCAAGCTGGTGTCGTTCGCCCCCATTTCCCGAAGCAGAGGGCTGTTGCCCTTTGGATTTATGAAGGCGGGACGACTTTCTGACGTTCACCGGATTCTCCTCGGCGGACTTTCGGTGGGATCGAGCAAAAATGGATGGGAGATCGGAGACGACCAGGGCTTACTAAATCGAGTCGTCCTTCAACCTAGCGACGACAGTACCGGCCTGGCAGAGCATTCTGTACTAGAAGGCCTAGTATCTGTGTGCGGAAACGTACAGAGCGTCAGCCAGCTACCGCGTAGAAGGTGCGTTGAAGAGACGATCTTTGCCGTGGTGCCAGACGCATGCGGCTCCGATCGGCCCGCGGGATGTTTCGATCGAGGAAACGAACGTGCCTACTTTGTGGTGCTCCTGTTCCGCGTCCTTGCCGCACGAAGGAGAGTCCATCCACTTCCGACTCGATGGTCGTGGGGCCTCGCTGACTGGGACGTATATAAGGGGGTTCTTCCGATCGCGCTGGGCCGAGTACGACGTTGGACGCGTCCTTTCATGGCGGGCGCCCGACGTGATTGAGTCGGACAGCATGGCTGTCACTCTTGAGCATCGATAGGAAGCCGCATGCAACCTGAAACTCCGAAGCGCCTCAAAGAGCTTCGTCAGTTGCACGAAGTGGAGACCTACTTGCAGGGCGCTCGGACGGATCTGCGCCTGAAACCGGGAAACCAGGAACTTCGAGCCTTCGTAGGGATGGCCGAAAAAGTTTTGGCGTACGAGCGAAAGCGGCTTGCAATTAAAGGCACCTGAGGCGGAAACGGCTCAGCCCCGGGCGAGTTTTCTGTAAGCCATTTCCAAACAAGCCTAGGACTGCAGCAGCTTTGAACTCCTCGACCGACGCAGAGGCTTCCCCTCTTGCTCAGCGATGAGCTTCTGCAGATAAGCAACGCGCTCTTCCTCTGGGAAGAACGCGATCACGTGGGCGACCGTCAGGCGGTAGCGCTTTCGTAGCCCTGGAACTCCGCCTTGGCTTGCGCCAGGCGCTCCTCGACGCCCACCTTCTCCAAAGGGGGCACAGGCTGACGCGCCGTGTCGTTCTTGCGGTCGAGTTCCGCTAGCTCCTGCTGGAACTGGCGGAAGTCGTAGCTGCTCTGCTTCATACGTAGTTGGGCTCAAGGGATGATCGGCCCGCCTAGCCCGACCATGGAGCGCGCGCCCTCCGGCAAATCTGACGAGAGCGCGAATGGTATTACCATTCCTAGAACGTCTACGCTGACGTGTTCCTCGCCCCAGAACGAGCCGTGACTGACTTTCTACGCCCTCCGCAAGCCATCTCGATGGCCAAGTCGCAAAACTTTCGTCGCGCGAGATGGATGCTGGTCGTACTGTTTCTGGCTGCCGCCCTCTCGATGTCGCTAGTCGATCGTGCTCCCCCTTGGATTGCAGTGATCGAAGTGGCGATCTACGTGCCAGTGTTCCTCTACGTCGCCTTCTGGCCCTGCCCGATATGTCACAAGCCATTCGCGCTCAGGATCGGCTGGATCATGATCTGCTGGCCATGGGTCAACCACTGCCTGCACTGCAACAGCGGACTTCTTTCGCCCAAAAGAAAAGCCCCGCGCTAGGCGGGGCCTGATCTAGCTACGACGTTGGGCGTTTGAAATCTAGATCGAGCTGGCCTCCGAAGACCTTCTTGATGTTGGATTCATACTCTTCTTGAGTGTTGGAGACGCTAGCGATGCCAGTCAACTTGCCAAGGTGGACACGCAGCGCCTTCACGCCTATCTCAGAGAGAAACTGGTGTAACTTGCCGCCGGACCTCTTGCTCTTCTCACGACTCTCTCTCGTTAGAGTCAAGATCTTGCCATTGCTGCGCGCCAGCGGTTCATACACCTGACGTTCGGTGAGCCATTTGAACTTCCAAGGTCTATTGCGGACAGGTTTGGGGAGCGCATAGAGTCGATACCACTCGTTGTACAGCTCCTCAGGAAACTCGCGTTCATACTCGCGAGCCTCCTCCCGCACGAACACTTTGAACGCCGCAATAACCTCTTCTCGGGTAGCGTCGTAGCCCGCCAAGGCATAGACCAGACCCTTGATTCCAGCCTTTGCCGAGGCGCCGAGGATTACGTGCGCTTGACGTGCATAAGGCGCCTGCCTATCAGTCAACTTGCCAGCGGCCTCGGCAGCCACGATGGCCTTACAGATGTCTATTAGCAGGGTCACATCGTAGCCGTTTCCCTCAACAACAAGGTTCTCGGTGCCGCCGGGGCGATATTGAAATTTAAGGGGTTTTCCCAACTTTTCCAGGATCTCGGTGCCGACGAACTGAGCCATCACCTGCCCGCTTGCGAACTTTCGAATTGAATGGCCTCGGGCCGCCAATCCAATTGCCTCACCCATCCCGGTCTGACTGATGACGGCGGTCTTGCCAGCATCATTCAGCACATAGCAATCGACGTCGAACCCGAACTCGTCCTTGAAATTTCCTTTGTGCGTAGCTTGCAGCGTCTCATCGTGCGAATCGGCACCCTTCGCCTTAGACGCCCGCATCTTCGGCACCTCGCCGTTGAGCGCCATTGGAATCGTCCCCTCATCCCCCTTCTTCTTAGCCATCTTTGAGACCCCCTGTGGATTGTGGCTCCAACAGCCTAGCAAGACTGCTGCCAGCGGGGATGTAGGCCAACCCAGGGAGTTCTTGTAGGAAATCTCCTACAGGCCCTCCCCTCCCCCGAAGTTCCGCCGCGATGGTGCGGTGCGGGATCAAGAGTGGCTAGGCCATCCGCTTGATCGGCACGACATTCGTTCCTGTGCCGAGAACATCAAGTTGGTCCGCCCACTGACGTAGCGCCGCAGCCCGCTCAACCGCGTAGTCGTTTCGATCGTAGATTTCCGCCATGCCGGGCAGCTTGTGATTGATGGCCCGTTCGGCAACTTCGTAGCGCACCCCAAGCGAGGCGAGTCCGCTGCGCATCGTGCGGCGAAGGTCGTGCGGCTTGAAGGAGCCTCGGGGGATCCCGGCGGCGTCGAGAGCACGCCAGAGCCAGGCGCGATAGGTTTGGTACGGAATCGGTCGGTCTTCACCCCGCGCCGCGGGAAACACATACGCGGAGCTTGGAGTGTTGGCGGCGATCTTCCTAAGCAGGTCCAGCACTTGGCTGGGTAGCACAATCACGTAGCCGGATCCCGTCTTGGTGCGTTCCGCAGGAATCGACCATGAGCCCCGCTCCAAGTCGAATTCGGCCCACGCGGCTTCACATAGCTCGCCAGGGCGAACTCCTGTGATCAGGTGCAGGCGAAGCGCCCATCCCTTCACGTCATCGGGGATGGCCCGCAGGAATTTCGCCAGCACTTCCCCTTCCAGGGCGACACCCTCACGGCGCTCCTCTGCCTTTGCGATAGAGCTTCGCTTGATACCCAGCGCAGGATTGTCCGGACGTATCGCCTGCCCTCGCGCATGCTCGAAGACTGCTCGCGCAGCGGCGTGGAGCGTTCGCATGGCGCCGGTTCCCCTTGAAGACGAGGCTCGGAGCATGGCTACGACGTCGGCCACGGAGACATCGACCGCGAGCATCGCCCCTAGACGAGGAACGATCCAGTTCGTCAGGTACATCTTATAGAGCTTGCGAGTGGAAGCCGCGGCTACCGACAACACCTTCGCTTCATAGTCGGCCACCAGCTGGCGCACCGTCCAGGCGGCCATGCCGGCATGCTTCTCCCGCCGTTTTTCGGCAGCGACATCCACGCCCTTACTCACTCGAACCCGCGCTTCGCGGGCTTCCTGGCGTGCCTTCTTGAGCGAGTAGTCCGGGTAACGCCCCAAGGTCACCTCGCGCCTGCGACCACCAACGCGGTAGCGCAGCACCCAGACGGCGGCCCCGGCAGAGGACAAGGTGAAGGTCAGCCCATCTCCATCGCTCTTGGCCACTGGCTTGCCCGCTGCGAGCCAGGCACGCAGCTGCACTTCGGAAAGATTCTTTGCCTGCTTCGCCATCGGTAGCGCCTCCTGGGTAGCTACGCTTCCTAGCTACCCACCTAGCTACCCATTTTGGCCCGGATGCTATTGGACATCAATGAACAGAAGCGGACAGGAATCCCAATAAATTCCGCTATTTCCCGCCATGTCCCGGACGACATCGGACGTCCACGAGCACCAAATCAGCTACTTCATGAACTATTGATGGCGGGCCGGGAAGCCGCAGAACAGCGGCTTCCTAGGCGTCCCTCTCCTCCTCGGCGGCAGGCCGAAGGAAACGCCACAAGCACTGAAACACGGCGCCGAGCGACATCTGGCCGCCACCGCGGCTGTAGGAAATTTCCTACAGCACGCGGCGCAAATCTCAGACAGACGAATGTGACGCGCGTCGCTACGCTTCCCTCATCGAAAGGGGAACCGCATGCGACCGGAAGCACAACAGCGTCTCAAGGAACTGCGCGAACTGCACGAAGTGGAAACCTACCTCGAACGTGCACGGACGCATCTCGGGCGAGAGCCGGGAGATCCGGAGCTGGTGGCCTTCGTGCGGCTCGCCGAGGAAGTCGTCACGCAGGAGCGCAAGCGGCTCGGCATCGCCCCATCACCGAACGTCGGCAATTGACCGGCGAGCACGGAACGTCGCTCCAGAACTTCGCGAAGCCGCAGCCGGACTTCAGTAGTCGTAGCCGTCGATGAGCAGGAAATCGTCCGGATTGCGCACGCAGTCGTAGGTGACGACGTGGCGCGGGCCGGTTTCGACGACTTCGAAATCGGTCACTCGCGGTGACGGGGTGCCGTCGACGAAGACGTGCTCGTCGATGCCCAGTGCTGCCCATTTCGCCGTGGTGTAGCGGTCGCTCTCGCCGGTCAGCGCGATGTTGCCGCCGTCGGCGAGCACGATGCCGTAGCGCTGCATGGTCCGCAGCAAGACCCTCGCAGCGGCGTTGTAGCGGCCGAGATCGAAGTCCGCGCGCAGGCGCATGCGCACGCCGTACGGCACGCTCGCGTCCGGTCCGCTGGTCCTCAGCGTGCCGTGCGAAGCCGGGTGCACGTAGCGATCGTCGGCGATCCGCGCATTCGGCAGCACGAAGCGGATGGCGTGGCCGATGTCACCCTCGACCGGAATCGCCGCGGCGACCTCGTCGGCGTTGAACAGCAGAGGCGCGATCGGAAAACCGGCGGCATCGGCGCTCGTGCATTGCTCGCCGCGGCCGTTGCGCGGGTAGCGCCGCGTCAGATCCCAGCGCAGCGCGCATATCGTCTGCAGGCTGGTGCCGGCGACGTTCGCCGCATAGGCCTCGTACAAGGCATCGCCCTGCTGCACGAGCAGGTGGCAGTCGGCGTTCTCGTGATCGCAGGCGTAGCCGGGCGAGCCTTCGATCGCCCCGCCGGCGGGAACGGGAAACGCAAAGCCCGGAGCGTCGCAGTCCGGCGCGTAGTAGTCGTCCGCGTCGGGCCAGGCGACCACGGATACCGTCGGCGAGGCGGCGTCCGCCTGCAGCACGTACATCGAGAAATCGATCTGGAAGTCGTCGCCCGCACCCCAGCCGCCGAGTCCCTGCAGGGTGGAAACCATCGAGGCCGAGTTCGCCGCCAGCGGCGCACGGCTGACGTCCTGGTTCCAGACCGCGCCGGGCGGGAAACGCGGCAGCGGCGCGGCGGCCGCCAGCAGCGGCAGCGCACTCGCGAAGATCGACAGCCAGTGAGATCGACGCATACCGCCTCCTCCGCGCATCGTCGATGGTGCGCGGCGCGATTTCCCAGATGCGCGTCGCGGCCCTGCGAAAGCGCCTACCAGACCAGATCGGCCGGCACGCCGTCGTCCTCGGTGGCGTGCGGGTCGCAGAGCAGGACCAGCGCTTCCGGATCGACCGTCTGCGCCGCAAGCCCGGTCTCGCGCGTGACGAGCAGGTAGCGTCCGGCGAACTGCGCCACCGCCAGCTCGCCGCCGTTGAGGCGCGGCAGCTGGTCGGCCGTCACGTAGATGCGCCGGATCTTGTTCGCGTGAGGAAAATGGCGCGGAATTTCCGCGTCGGCGACGTTGAGGGATTTGCCGTTCAGCAGTTCGGCGAGCTTCTGCTTGCGCTCGCGCTTCTCCCGCGCGCGCTGCTCGGCTTCGCGCTGCGCGCGCTCGCGCCCCTCGCGTTCGTTCCTGTCGCGCAGCGCGTACGCCTTGGCGAGGTCGATCTCGCCGCCCTCGCGTCGCGGCGAACGCTGCTGTTGCTGCGAGCGCTGCTGTTGTGGGCGTTGCTGCGGCCGCTGCGCCTGCTGCGGCTTTTTCTGAGGTTGCGGCTTGTTCTGCGGCTTCGCGACGAAGCCCGCTTTCAACAACTGATCGCGCAAGGATTCGGACATGACTGGGACACCCACCACGAAACACACGCCATTTCGACGGACGAAGAGCTTACACGAGCCGCGAAAACGGAAAAGCCCGCCCCCTCACGCCCGCCGTCGCCCCCAATCATCCGCCTTTAGCTCTTGCTGAAAAGTGCGGCCAGGGATGGCCGCGTCGGACCGCACCGCCGTACCGACCGTCACGAACCACGCTCGCTTCGCACAAGCGGCGATCACGGACGATCGCACTAATAATGCGGCGGCGGCGGCTCATCCCGCGCATCCTGCGTCAGCGATCCGCGCATCGCGACGAGTTCGCTGCGCAGCCGATCCATCGCCAGGCGCATTTCCAGCAGCTGCTGCTCGTGCGCAGCGACCGTATCGTTGAGCACGTTCATCGTGTCGTCGACGAAGGCGAGCCGCACTTCGAGCTCGGTCAGGCGGTCTTCGAGCGTGCCGGTCATCCGGCGCGCCCCGGCAGGCGTTCGATCAGATGGCGGCCGTGGCGGGCGCCGATCGCGCCCTGCGCTTCGCGCTGCGCGAGCGCCAGATCGGCCGCGGCCATCTCGCGCACGAGCTCGGCGAAACTCGTCTTCGGCGTCCAGCCCAGGCGTTCGCGCGCGAAGCTCGAATCGCCGAGCAGCGTGTCCACTTCCGCCGGGCGGTAATACTGCGGATGAATGCGCACGATCACGTCGCCGGGCGCGATCTTCGCGTCCGGCGTGCTCACGGCCGAGACGACCGCGTGCTCGTCGGCGCCGGCGCCGCGGAATTCCAGTTCAATGCCCATCTCGCGTGCCGCGAGCGTGACGAAATCGCGCACCGAATGCTGGATGCCGGTCGCGATCACGTAGTCCGCGGGCTGGTCCTGCTGCAGGATCAGCCATTGCGCCTCGACGAAATCGCGCGCATGGCCCCAGTCGCGCCGCGCGTCGAGATTGCCGAGGTAGAGGCAATGCTGCAGGCCGGTGGCGACGCGCGCCAGGCCGCGCGTGATCTTGCGCGTGACGAAGGTCTCGCCGCGGATCGGCGACTCATGATTGAACAGGATGCCGTTGCAGCCGTAGATGCCGTACGCCTCGCGGTAGTTCACGGTGATCCAGTACGCGTACAGCTTCGCCACGCCGTAGGGCGAGCGCGGATGGAACGGCGTCGATTCGCGCTGCGGCGTCTCGCGCACCAGGCCATACAGCTCCGACGTGGACGCCTGATAGAAACGGCAGCGGTCGCCGAGGCCGAGGCTGCGCATCGCCTCGAGCAGGCGCAGCGTGCCCAGGCCGTCCGCGTTCGCGGTGTACTCCGGCTCCTCGAACGAGACGGCGACGTGGCTCTGCGCGGCGAGGTTGTAGATCTCGTCGGGCTTCACCTGCTGGACCACGCGCAGCAGGCTCAGCGAATCGGTCAGATCGCCGTAGTGAAGGTGAACGCCGGGCTGCGTCTCGTCCAGCTCGTGATAGAGGTGATCGATGCGCTCGGTGTTGAACGACGACGCGCGCCGCTTCAGGCCGTGCACCTCGTATCCCTTCGCCAGCATCAGTTCGGCGAGATAGGCGCCGTCCTGGCCGGTGATGCCGGTGATCAATGCTCGCTTTCTTTCCATCGGTCCTGTGCTTCGGCCGGCCGTCGCGAAAACGGGCATGGTAGCGGAAAAGATCGCCCCGATGCGCCGCCGGCGGCCGGTGCAGCCCGGAAGCCGGGCTAGCTCGCGCCGTCGAATCCGTTGGCGAAGATCGGATCGCCGGGCATCAGGCCGAGCGGCCCCGGATAGGCGTAGTCGGGGAACACGCTGGCGAGGTCGTCGTTGCCCAGATGATCCTGCACGATCTCGCTGAGCACGCGCCGCGAGTCGGTGGTCGTGGCGACGTCCTCGTTCTGGAACAGCTGACCGTCGCCGAGGCCGCCGAAGCTGCCGAACAGGCGCCCGCCCTGCACCCGCCCGCCGAGCACGAGCATCGGGTTGCCGCTGCCGTGATCGGTGCCGCGGTTGTCGTTCTCACGCACGCGGCGGCCGAATTCGCTCTGCACGACGACGACCATGCGCCCGGCCATCTGGCTGCCGGCGAGATCGGCGTAGAGCGCCGACAGCACCTGCGAAAGCCCGTCCACGCGCGCGGCGTACTGGTTGTTGTTGAGATTGGCCTGGTCGCCGGCGCCCTGGTTCTCGTGCGTGTCCCAGCCGCCGTAGTCCAGCGTGGCGACCTGCAGTCCGAGACCGCGCTTGGCGATGTTTGCGATCAGCTTGGCCTGGTTCGCCAGACCGGCGGCGACGCCGCTGCTCGGGTAGTTCGCCCCCGGCGACGGCGTGTAGGTGGCCAGGCTCAGCGAGTCGATCAGTTCGACGGTGGTCGCCGCGCCGGAGCCGGCGAGCTCCAGCGCGCCCGAGCCGGCGTACATCTGGTTCAGCGTCATCATCGTCGACAGCTTGTACAGCGGCTGGCCGTCGACCTGCGTGCCGCTGTTGCCGTTGGGATGGAAGCTGGACGGATCGTCCAGCGTCATCGTGTCGCGCCGGCCGAGCAGGCTGTCCGGCGGCGCGGCGCCGGCGGCCAGCGCCGGGATCCGCGCGGTGTCGGGCACCTGCCCGGCCGATTCCAGGTGACGCGCGAGCCAGCCGCTGCTCGTGCGCAAATCGCCGGGCGTGCCGAGATCGACATAGTCCTGCGCATCGAAATGGCTGCGCGAGATGTGCTCGAGCGGAAAGCCGACGCCGTGCACGACCGCGAGCCTGCGCTGCTGGTAGAGCTCGTGCAGCCCGGTAGCGGCGAAATGCAGGCCGAAGTTGCCCGACAGCGGCAATGCGGCGGTCGGGCCGCTGGTGCGGATGTGAATCGTCGGCCGCTTCGCCTCGTAGGGCGCGCGATCGGGACCGCCGATCGGCGGCACCAGGTTGAGGCCGTCCATGCCGCCGCGCAGGAACACGAAGACGAGAAAACGGTCGCCGACCCACTCCGCGCGCGCAGGCCGGCTGCGCAGCGCGAGCTGCATTCCGCCCAGCGCGGTGAGACAGAGCGTGGAGCCCTTGAGGAAGCCGCGTCGCGTGAGATTGCCCATGACGTCCTCGCTCAGCGCAGCATCGCTTGTGGACTGAACAGGATGCAGTCGACCATCCCGCGCAGCCGGTTGTACCAGTAGTTCGGGCCGGAATTGGTGCCGATGCCCTGCGTGTTGCCGGCCGGTCCGGCGCCGATGCCGACGTCGGCCGGAAACATCGTCAGGGTGTCGGTGTTGCGGCACAGGAAGTCGCGCACCTGCGTGTGCAGCGCGGTGCCGATCCAGCCGTTGGCCGAATCCGGCGCCCAGCCGAAGCAGCGCGTCAGCCAGAAGTCGGCGAGCTTGTTCGGCGTGTGCTGGGCCACGTTGCTGCCGAATTCGGCCAGCGTCGTCGCCAGCACAGGTGCCAGCGGCGTCTGTTCGTTGCCGGTGCCTTCGTCGAGGGTCCAGTCGATCGTGCGCCACGCGTGCACGAAGGCGGTGCTGCCCATCCAGTAGTCCGAGGCATCGGGGAATCCGTTCGGCGGCCGCCAGTCGAACGGACGATGTCCGGTGCGGCGGAAGCGGTCCATGAAGGTGTCGCTGGCCGGCGAGCCGTTGGCGACGTTGCGCCGTACGGTGAAATCGACGCTGACCGCGCGCAAGGCGGAAACGACCGTCTCGAACGGCCGCTTGACCTTGTTGCCGAAGTTCGCGATGTCGCTGAAGCAGCCGGGAATCGTCGGATCGCCGTCCTGGCTGCCGTACAGCAGGATCGCGCGCACCACCTGCTTGAGCTGGTCGGCCGCGTTGCGCGCGGTGAAGAACACGTGCGCGGCGTTGTCGATCACCTCCTGCGGCGGATTCTCGCCGAGGAAGCGCCGCGCGAGCTTGGTCGCGATGTGGCGGCCGGTGCCCGGATGCATCGCGATGCGATCGAGGAAAGCCGCGATCTCCGTCGCCGGCGGCGTGTTCGCCGCCTGGAACAGGCCCACCACGGTCTTCTGGCCGATGTCGTGCCAGCCGTTGATGAAGGCCGGCAGGCCGTTGTTGGTGGTGCCGTTGCCGCCGTTGCCGAAACTCCAGCCGGTCAGTGCGCGCGCGAGCTCGTAGACGTCGGCGTCGACGTAGCCGACCGGCATGCCCGCGCCGTCCTCGCCGGCCGGGATCGACGGCACCTCGTGCTGCTGCAATTCGGGCCCGAGGTAGTTCAGCGCCCCGAGCGTGTGCAGCTCGAGAATCTCGCGCGCGTAGTTCTCGTTGAAACTGGGCGCGCGATTGATGTAGTTGTCGAGGAAATACAGCATCGCCGGCGACTCGAACGTCTTCTGCAGCAAGGTGCGGAAGTTGCCCAGCGAATGCTTGCGGATGACCTCGCGATCCCAGTGTTCCCAGGTCGGAGCGGCGTAGCGGTCGTAGCCGTACAGGCTGAAATGGTCGTGCCAGAAGTCGGCGAGCTGCTCGACCAGCTGCCAGCGCGAATAGAACGCACGCACGAACACGGCGCGCTCGCCTTCGCGGATCGGCAGGTCGCGCACGTACGGTCCGCCGGACGGGTTGCCGTTGACCTCGTAGTCGGTCCAGCTCTGGTCGAAGCTCTTGCCGAGCGTGACGTAGTCCGGGTGGGCCAGGCGCGCGTCGACGTCAGCGTCGGTCACGTTGCCGTTGCCGTCGCGGCTCGGAGCGAGCTGCTCGTCGACGAAGGCGGTCAGGCGGTCGACGTCGCCGGCGCCGAGCGAATTGAAGTGCTCGATGCTGTAGAGCGAGCCCTTGCGCGGCCCGAAGCCGAGCCGGCCCAGCACGTAGGCGGCGAATGGCGGAGTCAATGCGTTCGACGACAATCCGGCGAGCGAGGGAGGCGAATGCCCTGCCCCTGCGCCGGCCAACCCTGCGAGAAAACCACGCCGCGTGGCGGACGAACCGCCCTGAGCCTGTACCGCCATGACACGCCCTGCATTCCCCTGTAGGACGCATCCTAGCGATCTGCGGTGACAGGACTGTGCTGTGCTCCGCTTTTCGTTCAGCTCGCCGGCGCGAAGACGGCGGCCTTAGGCGGCCGGCGCCTTCACGCTGCGCCCCCGGCCGATGCCGTAGTAGGCCAGCCCGGCCTCCTCGACCGCCTTCGGCTCGAAGATGTTGCGGCCGTCGAACACGACCGGCTGCTTGAGCTGGCTGCGGATGCGCTCGAAGTCCGGGCTGCGGAACGCCTTCCACTCGGTCACGATCACCAGCGCGTCGGCCCCTTCGAGCGCGGCGTACTGGCCGCACAGGACCAGGTCGTCGCGTTCGCCGTACAGGCGCGCCGTCTCGGCGCCGGCTTCCGGGTCGTAGGCGCGGACCTTGGCGCCGGCCTGCCACAGCTGCTCGAGCAGGGTCCGGCTCGGCGCTTCGCGCATGTCGTCGGTGTTCGGCTTGAACGCCAGCCCCCACAGCGCGATCGTGCGGCCGGAGAGGTCGGCGCCGAAGTGCCGCTCGACGAGGGCGAACAGCTTGCGCTTCTGCGCCGCGTTGACCGCCTCGACCGCGGCGAGCAGGCGCGGCTCGTGGCCGTGCTGCCGAGCCGTGTACTCCAGCGCCTTGACGTCCTTCGGAAAGCACGAGCCGCCGTAGCCGGCGCCGGGATAGATGAAGTGGTAGCCGATGCGCGGATCGGAGCCGATGCCGCGGCGTACGAGCTCGACGTCGGCGCCGACCTGTTCGGCGATGTTCGCGATCTCGTTCATGAAGCTGATCTTGGTCGCCAGCATCGCGTTCGCGGCGTACTTGGTCAGCTCGGCCGAGCGCACGTCCATCAGCACGATGCGCTCGTGGTTGCGGTTGAACGGCGCGTACAGCGCCTTGAGCATCTCCACCGCGCGCGCGCTGTCGGCGCCGATGATGATGCGGTCCGGGCGCAGGCAGTCCTGCACCGCGTCGCCTTCCTTGAGGAATTCCGGATTGGAGACGACGTCGAACGTGACCTCGCTGCCGCGCGCGACCAGCTCGGCGGTGATCGTCGCGCGCACCGAATCGGCCGTACCGACCGGCACCGTCGACTTGTTGACGACGACGGCATAGCGGTTGAGCGTGCGGCCGACCGTGCGCGCCACCGCCAGCACGTGCGAAAGGTCGGCGCTGCCGTCCTCGTCGGGAGGCGTACCGACCGCGATGAAGATCAGCTGCGCATGCGCGACGGCCTCGGCGGCGTCGGTGGTGAACCTCAGATGCCCGCTGGCGCGGTTGGCGCGCACGAGCGGCTCCAGGCCGGGCTCGTAGATCGGGATCTCGCCGCGCTCGAGGCGGGCGATCTTTTCCGCATCGATGTCGACGCAGACCACATCGTTGCCCACCTCGGCGAGGCAGGTGCCGGTGACCAGGCCGACGTAGCCGGTTCCGAAGATCGTCACGCGCATGCCAATTCCCTACTTTTGGAAACCACACCAAAAACAAAGGCGCGCCGGTTCGCGGCGCGCCTTCGTGGACCGCATCGCAGCGGCTTACTTCTTGTCGCCAGCCTTCGCAGCCGGCTTGGCGGCGGGCTTGGCCGCGGCGGCCGGCTTGTCCGACGGCTTTTCGATGTCGAGCAGCTCGACTTCGAAGATCAGCGTCGCGTTCGGACCGATCTGGCCCGGCGCGTTCTCGCCGTAGGCCAGGTCCGACGGCACGAACAGCTTGTACTTCGAGCCGACCGGCATCAGCTGCAGACCTTCGCTCCAGCCCTTGATCACGCCGTTCAGCGGGAACGTGGCCGGCTGGCCGCGATCGTAGGAGCTGTCGAACTTCTCGCCGTTGATCTTGGTGCCGAGGTAGTTGACCTTGACCGTGTCGGTCGCCTTCGGCTTCGGACCGGTACCTTCCTTCTCGGCGATGTACTGCAGGCCCGAGGCGGTCGTCTTCACGCCGGCCTTGCCCTTGTTCGCGGCCAGGAAGTCCACGCCTTCCTTCTTGTTCTTGTCGGCGACGACCTTCTGCTCGGCTACGCGCTTGGCCTGCATCTGCTGCATGAAGGCCTGGCGCACCTGCAGCGCCTCCTCCTGGGTCAGCGAGGTCTTCTCGCCCTTCAGCGTGGCTTCCAGCGCCTGCTCGACGACCTTGATGTCGATGTCGTCCTTGATCTGCACCAGGCCGCGGCCGATGTCCATGCCGACCATCGTGCTGACCTTGTTCTTGTCGATCGCGACCGGCGGCGTGGCCGCGGCGGCGCCCGACTTGGCCGGTGCGATGGCCGGTGCCGTCTTGGCCGGCTCGGCGGCGATCGCGCTGCCGACGGCGAAACTGGCCACCAGCGCGGCCACAAGGGACTTCTGCACGAAACGCGTCATGTTCACTCCTGGAAGAATTCGAGGTGGGGCCGGTCTGCAACACCCGGCGGCAGAGCCATGCGGCTGCCGGCCGCCAATCGGGGCCGCGTATTGTGGACGCGGCACCGGACGTTGGCAAACGGCGCGCCGGGCATGGGACCGGTCGCTTGGAGAGCGCCGTCACCACAAGGTTCCCGTGCGATCGACGCAGGCTCGACGTCCGTTCAGCCGGCCATTCCGGGCGGCCCGAAGCGTCCTGTTGACAAGGCTATTTTTAGTGTTATAGTTAACTACAACACTACTTCATCAATCGCCTCACGGGAGGCAGCCATGCCGAATCGATCGATCCAACTCCTCGTCCTTGCCACCGCCCTGTTCGGCACGGCCGCGACCGTGATGGTCGTTTCCGGCCTGACCACCGGCGCCACGACCCAGCCCGATGCCCAGACCGCGCTCGAAGCTCCGGTCCTGCTGCCCACGGTGGTCGTGCGCCCGGAAGCGGAAATCCCGACCCTGGGTGAAATCACCGTCAGCCCGAGCCGCGCCGAGCGGATCGCCGCCGGCCTCGAGGTCGCCGACGACGAAGACGCGCTCGACGCCGTCGCCGAACGCGTGCGCGCCTCCTCGCGCGCGCTGCTGCCCGGCAGCGGCTTCGGCATGCCCTACTATTCCTTCGGCAAGCCTCTGCAACGCGTGAACAAGGAATGACGGGAATGAGCATCGCCTGGAACGACTCGACGCCGATCTATCGCCAGCTGCGCGACCGCGTGGTGGCGATGATTCTGGACGGCGTGCTCAAGCAGGGCGATCCGCTGCCGTCGGTGCGCCAGGTCGCCGGCGATTTCCAGATCAATCCGATCACGGTGTCGAAGGCCTATCAGGAACTGGTGGACGAGAACCTGGTGGAGAAACGAAGGGGGCTGGGCATGTACGTGACCGATGGCGCGCGGGAAGCGCTGCTGAAATCCGAGCGCGAGCGCTTCCTGCGCGAGGAGTGGCCGGCGCTGCACGCGCGCCTGGTGCGCCTCGGCCTGGATCTCGGACAGCTCATGGAGCAGGCCAGGCAGGAGGAGTCGAAATGAACGCGCCGAACGGCATTCCCGGCAATGCGCCGGTGGTCAGGGCACGCGGCATGACCAAGCGCTTCGGCGCGACCAAGGCGCTCGACGGCGTGGACTTCGACGTCGAGGCCGGCCGCATCGTCGGGCTGATCGGCCCGAACGGCGCCGGCAAGACCACCGCGCTGAAGGCGATCCTCGGCCTCACCGATTTCGACGGCGAACTGTCCGTGCTGGGCTTCGATCCACGTCGCCAGCGCACCCAGCTGATGGAGCAGGTGTGCTTCATCGCCGACGTCGCCGTGCTGCCGCGCTGGCTGCGCGTGCGCGAGGCGGTCGAGTTCGTCGGCGGCGTGCATCCGCGCTTCTCGCGCGAGAAATGCCAGGCCTTCCTCGCACACACCAAGATCGAACCCGGCATGCGCGTGCGCGAGCTGTCCAAGGGCATGATCGTGCAGCTGCATCTGGCGCTGGTCATGGCGATCGACGCCCGCCTGCTGGTGCTCGACGAGCCGACGCTGGGGCTCGACATCCTCTATCGCAAGTCGTTCTACGAGAGCCTGCTCGGCGACTACTTCGACGAGAACAAGACGATCATCGTGACCACGCACCAGGTCGAGGAGATCGAGCACATCCTGACCGACCTGGTCTTCATCCGCGACGGCCGCATCGCGCTCGCCGCGACGATGGAGGAAGTCGGCGAGCGCTACGCCGAGGTCATGGTCAATCCGGACAGGACCGAAGCCGCCCGGGCACTGAAACCGATCAACGAGCGGCAGATCTTCGGCAAATCCATTTTCCTGTTCGACGGAGTCGAGCGTTCGCGCCTGGCCGAACTCGGCGAGCTGCACAAGCCGAGCGTCGCCGACCTGTTCGTCGCGACCATGAAAGGAACCTACGCATGAACCACCTGCCGCTGCTGATCAAGCGCGAATACTGGGAACACCGCGGCGGTTTCCTGTGGACGCCGGTCTGGATCGTGACCGCGGTCCTGGTCATCACCGCGATGGGCATCATCAGCGCCGAAGTGTTCGCCACCAAGGCTCAGGTGCACATCGGCTTCTCGCTCGACGAACTGCGCGGAAGCATCAGCGCCAACGACCTCGCGCAGGCCGGCAACGGCCTGGACCTGGCACAGCTGTCGATCGCCGGCATCGCCAGCATCGGCCTGTTCTTCGTCACGTTCTTCTATCTGCTCGGCGCGCTCTACGACGACCGCCGCGACCGCAGCGTGCTGTTCTGGAAATCGCTGCCGGTATCGGACGCGGCGACCGTCGCCTCCAAGGCGCTGGCGGCGCTGCTGCTGATGCCGGTGATCATGCTCGCGGTGGCGACTCTCGCCTACCTCGTGTTCCTGGTGCTGGTATGCGGCTGGGCGGCGCTGCACGGGGTGAATCCGCTGCCGGCGGTGATGGCCTCGCATCCGCTCGGCCTGTTCCTGCGCCTGGCCGCCACCCTGCCGGTGCAGGCGCTGTGGGCGCTGCCGGCGGTCGGCTGGCTGCTGTTCTGGTCCGCCTTCGCGCGCAGCAAGCCGTTCCTGTGGGCCGTACTGATACCGGCGGTCGCGGTCGCGGCGAATCGCTGGCTGCGCATGATCAGCGGCGTGGACCTGTTCGGCGACCTCAACGTCGGCGCGATCCTCGGTCGCCTGCTCTTCAGCATCTTTCCCGGCAGCTGGCTCGGTGCGGACGGCGTGTTCGTCGGCGCCACGCGCATCTCGCTGAGCATCAACGACGACCACGTCGTCGGCAGCTTCGATCCCAGCCGCATCTACGGCCTGCTGGCGACCTCGAACCTGTGGATCGGCGTGATCGGCGGCCTCGTCCTGCTCGCCGGCGCGGTCTGGCTGCGCGGACGCCGCATCGAAACCAGCGTCTGATTTCCGCGACCTCCGGTCGCAACGGGAGACCACCATGCTCCGCCACGTGCTCGCCGCGAGCCTGCTCGCGCTGTCCGGCTGCGCCTCGCTTTCCTCCCCTTCTTCGTCGCCGCGTCTGCGCGGCGAGGCGCTGGACCGCGAGGTCGAGCGCCTGATGATCGCCGGCCACGTACCGGGCCTGGCCCTGGCCGTGATCGAGAACGGGCGCATCGTGCACCTGCGTGCCTACGGCAAGCGCGATCTCGAACGCGACCTGCCGCTGACCGTCGACACGACGATGTACGCCGCGTCGATCACCAAGGCGCTGTTCGCCTACGCGGTGATGACCCTGGTTGACGAAGGGCGCCTGGATCTCGACCGCAGCATCGCGCAGTACCTGCCCAAGCCGCTGCCGCAGTACCCGAAATACGCCGACCTGGCCGGCGACGAGCGCTGGCGCGCAATCACGCCGCGCATGCTGCTCGGCCACACGGCCGGCTTTGCGAACTTCCGCTTCTTCACGCGGGACGGAAGCTACGATCCGAACGGCAAGCTCAAGATCGAATTCGAGCCCGGCAGCCGCTACGCCTACTCCGGGGAAGGCATCAACCTGATGCAGTTCGTGATCGACAACGGCCTGCAGATCGACACCGGCGAGCTGATCCAGTCCCGCGTGTTCGACCGCTTCGGCATGCGCGGCAGCGGCCTAGTCTGGCGCGAGGCCTTCGCGGCGAATCTCGCCATCGGCTATGACGAGGCCGGCAAGCCGCTCGGCCACAAGCAGCGCGGCAGCGTGCGCGCCGCCGGATCGATGGACACGACGCTGGAAGACTACGCCGGCTTTCTCGCCGCCCTCGCCCGCTGCGAAGGCCTGAGCGCCAAGAGCTGCGGCGAGATGAAGCGCGCGCAGATCGCGATCCATTCCGTGCAGCAGTTCCCGACGCTGTCGGAAGACACCACCACCGACAACGACTCGATCCACCTCGCCGGCGGCCTGGGCGTGGTCGCCTACGACTCGCCGCAAGGCCGCGCCTGGTTCAAGGGCGGCCACGACGACGGCACCCGCAACCTCGCCTTCTGCCTCGACGACAAGCGCGATTGCGTGCTGATCCTGAGCAACAGCTCCAACGGCGACGGCCTGTTCAAGTACCTCGCCGACACGACGCTGGGGCCGACCTGCCTGCCGTGGTTCTGGGTCGGCTACGTGCCCTACGACCATCCGCAATGGCGCCAGGCGCAGGCGCGCCGGCAGTCGCATCCGCCGTGCGCGCCGCTGCCGCGGTAATCCTGGTCAGCGCGCTACGCTGCCGCGAATGCGGTACTTGCCCGGACCATCCGCCTGCACGCTGGACTGGCGCAGGTCGAAGGAACCGTCGAGCCAGTAGCGCAGCAGATCCTTGCCGTCGCGGCGGACGACCACCGCCGCGGTGGTGCCGGTGTAGATCACGTCGCCCTCGCGCAGCTCCGCGGCGGTCAGCCGCTCGGTGATGCGGCGGCCGTCGTTGAACGCCTTCTCCAGCGCGGTACGCACCGGTGCGCCGTCGTCCGGCACGCCGGCGACCAGTTCCGCCTTCGACGTATCGAACTCCCGACGCAGCGCTGCCTCTCCGCGGATCGCCGACATCACCTGGTAGCGGTTGGCTGCCGACGGCTTGAGCTCGGTACGACGCAGGTCCAGATCGCCGTCGAGCCAGTACAGCACGGCCTTCAGGCCTTCGCGCCGCACGACGCCGCGCACCGGCTCGTCGACGTAGATCACATCGCCCGACTGCAGCGAGGAAACCGCCAGCGAACCCTCCGCGGGGCGGCCCTCGATGAGCGACTGGCGCATGCGGTCGCGGATCGCCTCGGCGTCGACGACGGGCTTCGGCGGCGCCGCGGCGGCAACCCGCTTCGGCGCCGACGGCGCGGCGGCGGGCTGCGGCTGGGACGGCCGGACGTCGGCCGGCTTGCGCACCGGCGTCGCGGCGACTGCCGGCGGCGGCACCTGCTCGGCCGGCCTGGCCGCGGCTACCGGCTTCGGCTCGGGCGCCTTCGCCGGAACCGCCGCTGCGACGGGGGCCGGGCGTGCGGGCGCCTTTTCGGGTTCGGGCTTGGCCGGCTTGGGCGGCTCGGGCTTGTCTTCGACGCGGGCGAGCACGCTTTCGTAGAAACCTTCGCGAAGCACCACGTCACCCTTGCCGAGCTTGGCGGCGATCGACTTGTGCCATTCCTTCGGCGCCGTGACGACGACGCGCTTTCCCTGCGCGGCGGCCTGCCGCACGAGTTCGGCGAGGCGCGCGTCGCCCTTGCCGCTGGAGAAGTCGGCGCCGCTGATGTCGATGCTCTGCTGGGCGGACGCGCTGGCGGCGAACAGCGCCGCCGCGAGGATCAGCTTCCTGGACATTTTGAAACTCCTGCAATTGTGGATTCTGCGCCATGGTCGGGCGCGACGGCGCGAGTCTGTGCGGGGGCGCGGGTCGCGGCATGTGCCGTTCGGCACGAGGGGGGCGGAAGCGCGCGGGTCACGCGGTATCGCTGAACTTCGCACGCCGAAGCGATCTCATCCCGCCGTCATTCGAAGCGATGTTCGGCCTTCTTCGTGAAGCGCCAACGCGAGCAGCCATCCCTGGCGCGCTCCCCAGTCGGCTCCTGCCTCCTCCTCGCAGCGCCGGAGGGCGCCGCTCGACCTCGGCGTTCGTCGCTGCAGACGCCGCCCGACGGCGTCGTCTGAACGCAGCGGCGCTCGCTGCGCGAGCGGACGCTGTTGCTAGGCTCGGCCTTCCTGGCCTCGCCAAGCAACCCGGCCTCGAGCTCCTGCCCTCGGCGTTCGTCGCTGCAGACGCCGCCCGACGGCGGCGTCTGAACGCAGCGGCGCTCGCTGCGCGAGCGGACGCTGTTGCTAGGCTCGGCCTTCCTGACCTCGCCAAGCAACCCGGCCTCGGGCTCCTGCTCTCGGCGTTCGTCGCTGCAGACGACGCCCGACGGCGTCGTCTGAACGCAGCGACTCACCCCCCGGCTGAGCCGCCGTGGATGCCGCCCTTGGTCAGCGCGGCGGGATCGAGCAGGGCCTGCAGCTGCTTGCGCGGCAGGCCGGTTTCCTCGATCGCCACATCGAGGATCGCGCGGCCTTCCTTGTAGGCCTTCTTCGCGATCGCGGCGCCCTTGTCGTAGCCGATCACCGAGTTCAGCGCGGTGACTAGGATCGGGTTCTTGTCGAGTGCTTCCTTGATCTTGTCCTGGCGCACCTTGAAGCCGGCGATCGCCTTGTCGGCGAGGGCGATGGAGACGTTGGCGAGAATCTCGATCGACTGCAGCAGGTTGTAGGCGATGACCGGCAGTTGCACGTTGAGCTGGAACAGGCCGCTCTGCCCGCCGATCGTGATCGTCAGGTCGTTGCCGATGACCTGCGCCGCGACCATCGCGACCGCCTCCGGAATCACCGGATTGACCTTGCCCGGCATGATCGAGGAACCGGGCTGCAACGCCGGCAGTTCGATCTCGCCGAGGCCGGCGAGCGGGCCGGAATTCATCAGGCGCAGGTCGTTGGCGATCTTGGTCAGCGCCACGGCGAGCGTCTTCAGCTGGCCGGACAGCTCCACCGCGGCGTCCTGCGCGCCGATGCCCTCGAAGTAGTTGTCGGCCGACTCGAACTTCACGCCGGTCATGCGGCCGAGTTCGCGCGCGACCGCCGGGCCGAGTTTCGGATCGGCGTTGATGCCGGTGCCGACGGCGGTGCCGCCCAGCGGCAGCTTGCGCGTGCGCTTGAGCGCGTCGTTGATGCGCTCGATCGATGAACGGATCTGCGCCGACCACGCACCGACTTCCTGGCCGAAGGTGATCGGCATCGCGTCCATCAGGTGCGTGCGGCCAGTCTTGGCGATCTTGTTCAGCTCGCGCGCGCGGCGGTCGAGCGTCTTCTTCAGGTGCACCAGCGCCGGCAGCAGCTTCTCGCTGGCGGTCAGGGTCGCGCTGACCTGGATCGCCGTCGGGATGACGTCGTTGGACGACTGTCCGTTGTTGACGTCGTCGTTCGGGTGCACCTTGGTGCCGGCCGCCGCGGCGACGTGCGCGATGACCTCGTTCGCGTTCATGTTCGACGACGTGCCGGAGCCCGTCTGGAACACGTCGATCGGGAAGTGCGCGTCGAACTCGCCCGCGGCGACGCGCTCGGCGGCCTTGCGGATCGCCTTCGCGGCGCCCTTCTTCAGATGGCCGAGGTCCGCGTTCGCCTGCGCCGCCGCCGACTTGATCAGGCCCAGGGCGCGGATGAACTCGCGCGGCATCGTCAGTCCGGAGATCGGGAAATTGTCGACCGCACGCTGGGTCTGCGCGCCGTACAGTGCCTTCGCCGGCACCTTCAGCTCGCCCATGCTGTCGCGCTCGATGCGGTAGTCGCTCATGCTTCACCTGTGGGGAATAGGAACGCCGATTATAGCGGCGGTCCCCGCGCCGCCGGAGCCGGCCCGCGCAGATGCTAGAATGGCCGGCCGTTCCTCGTGCATCCCTCGATGCTGCAGAACCTGCTCTACGTCTTTGCGGCCCTGCTGCTGGTGCTGCTCAACGGATTCTTCGTCGCCGCCGAATTCGCGCTGGTCAAGCTGCGCCAGACGCAGGCCGCGACGATCGCCGACGCCCACGGCTGGCGCGGCCGCATCCTGCTCAGCGTCCACGAGCATCTGGACGCCTATCTGTCCGCCTGCCAGCTCGGCATCACGCTGTCCTCGCTCGGCCTGGGCTGGATCGGTGAACCGGCGTTCGCGCACCTGCTCGAGCCGCTGTTCGTCCAGTTCGGCGTCGGTCCCGACACGACCAAGATCGCCGCGCTGGTGATCGCCTTCACGCTGATTTCCTACCTGCACATCGTGCTCGGCGAGCTGGCGCCCAAGTCGCTCGCGATCCGCCGCCCGGAAGCGACCTCGCTGTGGACCGCGGCGCCGCTGTACGCGTTCTACTGGCTGATGTATCCGGCGATCTGGCTGCTCAACGCCAGCGCGAACTGGATGCTGCGCCAGGGCGGCATCGAGCCGGTCGCGCACGACGAGGCGCACCACTATTCACGCGACGAGCTGAAGCTGATCGTCGATGCCCAGCGCGAGACCCGCTCGGGCGAGGAATACTCGATGATGAAGCACGCGCTCGACCTGCCGGAACTGGTCGTCGGCGACGTGCTGCGCACGCGCGACCAGCTGGCCAGCCTGCGCGAAGGCATGGACCGCGACGCCGTGCTGGCCGAATTCGGGCGCACGCGCTACAGCCGCTACCCGTGGTTCGACGCCGCCGGCGAACACGTGCTCGGCGTCCTGCACATGAAGGACCTGCTGCATGCGATGGCCGAGCGCGGCTCCGTCGACGACATGAAGCCGCTGCTGCGGCCGCCGATCCTGCTGCCGCTGCACACGCCGGTGCTCGACGTGCTCAAGCGCTTCCGCGCCGGCGACACCCATCTCGCCCTCGGCGTGGAGGAATCGGGCCGCGTGGCCGGCTTCTTCACGCTGGAGGACATCCTCGAGGTGCTGGTCGGCGACATCGAGGACGAGCACGCACGCGCCAGCGTCGTGTCGCGCAGCGGGCCGGAAGGCGAGCTGACGATCTCCGGCGGCACGCCGATCTACCGGCTGGAGCGCCTGCTCGACCGCGACATCGATGCGCCGGCCGACGTCAATTCCGTCGGCGGACTGATCATCCACCGGCTCGAGCGCCTGCCGGTCGAAGGCGAGACGCTTTCCTTCGACGGCTTCGACCTGACCGTGCGCACCATGCAGGGCGCACGCGCCAAGACCATCGTCGTGCATCCGCACGCCCCATCTTCCGAGGAACCCCGATGAGCTCCGCCCTGCTCGCGCTGTCGCCGCTCGACGGCCGCTACGCCGCCAAGACCGAAGCGCTGCGGCCGATCTTCAGCGAGTTCGGCCTGATGCACCGCCGCGTGCAGGTCGAGCTGCACTGGCTGCTCGCGCTGGCCGACGAACCGCTGGTGCCCGAAGTGCCGCCGCTGTCCGCCGCCGCGCGCGCCACGCTGCTCGCGATCGGCGAGCGCTTCGGCGAGGAGGACGGCGAGCGCATCAAGGCGATCGAGCGCACCACCAACCACGACGTCAAGGCAGTCGAATACTTCATCAAGGAAAAGATCGCCGGCGACGCCGAACTCGCGGCGGTGAAGGAATTCATCCACTTCGCCTGCACCAGCGAGGACATCAACAATCTGGCCTACGCGCTGATGCTGCGCGACGTGCGCGACGGCGTGCTGCTGCCGGCGCTGGACGCGGTGACCGCCAAGCTGCGCGCGATGGCGCACCAGCACGCGGCGCTGCCGATGCTGTCGCGCACGCACGGCCAGACCGCCTCGCCGACCACGCTCGGCAAGGAGCTGGCGAACGTCGTCGCGCGGCTGGAGCGCCAGCGCCGCCAGATCGCCGCGGTCGAGATCGGCGGCAAGATCAACGGCGCGGTCGGCAACTACAACGCGCACGTCGTCAGCTACCCGGCGGTCGACTGGCCGGCGTTCTCGCGGCGTTTCGTCGAAAGCCTCCATCTGGCCTGGAATCCGTACACGACGCAGATCGAGCCGCACGACGGCGTCGCCGAAATCGGCGACGCGGTGCGCCGCGCGAACACGATCCTGATCGACCTCGCGCGCGACGTCTGGGGCTATATCTCGCTCGGCTACTTCCGCCAGACCCTGAAGGCCGGCGAAGTCGGTTCCTCGACCATGCCGCACAAGGTCAACCCGATCGACTTCGAGAACGCCGAAGGCAATTTCGGCCTCGCCAATGCGCTGTTCGAGCACTTCAGCGCCAAGCTGCCGATCAGCCGCTGGCAGCGCGACCTGACCGACTCGACCGTGCTGCGCGCGCTCGGCACCGCCTTCGGCCACACGCAGATCGCACTCGATTCGCTGCTGCGCGGCCTGAACAAGCTCAACGCCGCGCCGGACCGGCTCGCCGCCGACCTCGACGCGAGCTGGGAAGTGCTCGCCGAAGCGGTGCAGACCGTCATGCGCCGCCATGGCCTGCCCGAACCGTACGAGCAGCTCAAGGCCCTCACCCGCGGCCAGGGCATCACGCAGGCTTCGCTGAGCGCCTTCGTCGCCGGGCTCGACCTTCCGGCCGACGCGAAGCAGCGCCTGCTCGCGCTGACGCCGGCCGGCTACACGGGCCTGGCCGAAGCGCTCGCACGCGCCGTGTGAGGCGGCCGATGCTTCGGCTTCGCGCGCTGCCTGCTTTCGCCTTCGCCGGCACCGTCCACGCGAAATCGCCCTCGTCCACGCCGCTACCGGCGTGCAGGCCCGGCGCGGACTGGAACGAACCCGCGCCGCCGCGGCGGATCTACGCGAACGTCTGGTACGTCGGCACCTGCGGCCTGACTTCGCTGCTGCTGACCGGCGACGACGGGCACGTCCTGCTCGACGGCGCGATCGCACAGACCTCTTCCACCGATCAAGGGAACTGACCATGCCACGACACATTCTGAACGCTGCCGTCCTGTCCGCCACCGCATTCCTGTGCGCCGGTGCGAATCGTGCCGTCGCGGACGAGGCGCCGTCGCTGTTCGTCAACACACACAGCGGCACCGTCGACTGCGAAGGACACGACGTCAACGTGACTTCCTCCAACGCGAAGCTGAGCTTCACCGGCCGCTGCAAGGGCATCTATTTCGTCGGCACGGACACCACCGCGACGATCGAATCGGCCGAACTCGTCCAGTCGTCGGGCAACGGCATGCACGTGACGGTGAAGGGCAAGGTCGCCGACGCCTACCTCATCGGCAGCCGCGGCGAGTTCGCCTTCGACGAACTCGGCACCCTGCATCTGAACGGCGACGAGCTGCGCGTCGGCGCGAAGACGATCGGCACGATGGCCGTCGTCGGCAGCCGCAACACCGTGCACTGGTCGTCCGGCAAGCCGCGCATCGACGACATGGGCAGCGGCAACGTGCTGCAACCCAAGCCCTGATCCATCCTCTCCGACGCGATCCTGCCCGCATGACGTCTCCGAAGGCCACCTCTGCTTCCATCGAAGTCCGGGCCGGACGCTCCGCGCCGCTCGGCATGCCGCCGGCGCGCTTCCTGCGCGACTACTGGCAGAAGCGGCCGCTGCTGGTGCGCGGCGCGTTCGACGGCCTGCGCAATCCGGTGGCGCCGGAGGACCTGGCCGGCCTGGCCTGCGAGGAGCTGGCGCTGTCGCGCATCGTCGTGCACGACCCGCGGCGCGATCGCTGGACCCTGCGCAACGGGCCGTTCGCCGAGCGCGACTTCGCTTCCCTGCCGAAGACGCACTGGACCCTGCTGGTGCAGGACGTCGACAAGTGGGACGCCGATGTCGCCGCGCTGCTGCCGCCGTTCTCGTTCCTGCCGAGCTGGCGCGTCGACGACGTGATGATCAGCTATGCCGAGGACGGCGGTTCGGTCGGCGCCCACGTCGACCAGTACGACGTGTTCCTGCTGCAGGGGCTGGGCCGCCGCCGCTGGCAGATCAGCGTCGATCCGTCCGCGCCGGCGGAATTGCGCGACGACGCCGAGCTGAGGTTGCTGCGCCGTTTCGAGCCGACGCACGAATGGATCCTCGAGCCCGGCGACCTGCTCTACCTGCCGCCCGGCGTGCCGCATCACGGCGTCGCGCTCGGCGCGTGCATGACCTATTCGATCGGCATGCGCGCGCCATCGCAGGCGGAACTGCTGGTCGACTTCGCCGAGACGCTGGCGGAAGGCCTGCCCGAGAATGCGCGCCTGTCCGATCCGGACCTCGCCCCCGCGCGCGGCGACGGCGAGATCGACGACGCGGCGATCGCGCGCGTGACCGCGGCGATGCCGTGGCTGTGGATCGACGCCGACTCGAAAAAGGAAAAGCGCACCGGCGGCGACGACGGCGGTTCGGGAACAGTCGATGCGTCGTTGCTCCGTACGTGGTTCGGCCGCTTCATCACGCGCTATCGCAGCGCGCAGACGGCCGCACCGAATCCGCGCGCGCTGAGCGACGCCGTCTTCGCGCGGGCGATCGGGCGCAACGCGCGCGTGCGCCGCAATCCATGGTCGCGCTGCGCATGGACGCGTACCGGGCGTGGCGCACGGCTGTTCGTCGCCGGCGAGGCACACGACTGCTCGATCGCCTTCGCCCGGCTGATCTGCGCGCGGGCGGAGTTTGCCTGCGCCGACGTGCCGGGTACCGCGGTCGACCGGGCGGCGCTGCGCGCGCTGGTCGACGCCGGCCATCTCGCCTTCCTGCGTGCCGGGCGCGGAGAACGGCCGTGATCGCCGAACCGGACTTCCGCGTCGAGCCGGCGTCCTGGCTCGGCGACGACCAGGCGGACCTGCGCCACGTGCGCGAGCAGGTCTTCATCGTCGAGCAGCAATGCCCGGAAGAAGAGGAATGGGACGCGCTCGACGAGAAGTCGCATCACGTCCTGGCGCGCGACCGCGACGGCCGCCCGATCGGCACCGGACGGCTGACGCCGGAGCGCAAGATCGGCCGCATGGCCGTGCTGGCGCCGTGGCGCGGCCGCGGCGTGGGCGATGCGATCCTGCGCGTGCTGCTGGAGCAGGCGCGCGCGCTGCGCCTTCCGGCGGTCGAGATGCACGCGCAGACGCACGCGATCCCGTTCTACGCGCGCCTGGGCTTCGCCGCCTACGGCGAGGAGTTCCTCGAATGCGGCATCGCGCACCGCCGGATGCGGCTCGAACTCGAACCGCTGCCGGCGCCCGTGCCGCGACCGCTGCCGCCCCGGCCCGAGGCGCGCGAACTCGCCGCCGGCGACCGCGTGCAGATGCTGGCCGCGCTTGCCGCGCTGCTCGGCGACGCCGAGCACGAGCTGGCGATCCTGACGCGCGACCTGGACGCCGACCTGTTCGCCACGCCCGCCTCGCTCGAGGCGCTCAAGCGCATCGCGCTGTCGGGACGGCGCGCGCGCATCCGCATCCTGGTGCAGGACCCGCGCGCAGCGCGCACCGAAGCGCTGCCGCTGATCGCCCTGGCGCAGCGGCTGCCGAGCGCGTTCGCGCTGCGCACGCCGGTCGAGGACCTCGACCGCCAGCTCGCCTCGGCCTTCGTGCTGAACGACCGCCGCGGCTACCTGTTCCGCCCCCTCGCCACCCGTTTCGACGCCGAAGGCTCGACCTACGCACCCGGCCGCCACGCGCAGCTGCTGGCGTCGTTCGAGCAGATCTGGGAACGTTCCGAGCCTGCCGTCGAGCTGCGCGCGCTGGGAATCTGAATCGATGCCCCCAATTCCTCTGCGTGCAGCGCAACAAAGTTTCGTTAAACGGTTATAATTCCGCTGTTCTGCCGACCCTCCCGGGAGCGGCTGCGACCAGCCTGTTGCAAGGCGCGCATCCGGCGCGCTTTTTTCGTCTGTAGGGTGTCAGCGTGAGCGCCAATCAGCCCAGTCTTCTCCAGCAGTTCCAGGCCACTTCCCCGATTTCCGGCGGCAACGCCGCCTTCGTCGAAGATCTCTACGAGCAATACCTCGCCGATCCGGGTGCCGTCGCACCGGAATGGCGCGATTTCTTCGCCGCCCTGAAAGGGACCGGCGACGTGCCGCATTCGGCCGCGATCGCGCGGATCGAGCAGGCGCAGAAGCTCAACGGGCACGCCCGCCCAGCCTCCGCCCCGGTCGGCGACGCGCAGTCGCACAAGCAGGCCGCGGTGCTCAAGCTGGTCACCGCCTACCGCTCGCGCGGCCATCTCGCGGCCAAGCTCGACCCGCTGGACATGGAGCACGCGTTCACCGCGGCCGACCTGCAGGCGATCGGCCTGCTGCCGCGCCCGTCGGCGCCGGACCTCGATCCCTCGTTCCACGGCCTGGAGCCGGCCGACCTGGAGACCGAGTTCAGCACCGGCTCGCTGGCCGGGCCGCAGAAGCTCAAGCTGCGCGAGCTGGTGGCCCTGCTGAAGGCGACCTACGCCGGCAGCATCGGCGCCGAGTTCATGCACATCTCCGACGTCGAGCAGCGCCAGTGGGTGCACGAGCAGCTCGAACGCGCCGGCGGCCGCTACGGCCTCAGCGTCGAGGACAAGAAGCGCGTGCTCGAGAAGCTGGTCCAGGCGGACGGCCTGGAGCGCTACCTGCACACCAAGTACGTCGGCCAGAAGCGCTTCTCGCTCGAGGGCGGCGACAGCCTGATCCCGCTGCTCGACGAGCTGATCCGCCGCGGCGGCAACGACGGAATGAAGGACATGGTGGTCGGCATGGCCCATCGCGGCCGCCTCAACGTGCTGGTCAACACGCTCGGCAAGTCGCCGCAGAAGCTGTTCGCCGAGTTCGAGGGCAAGTTCGACCATCCCGACGACCCGGCCCACTCCGGCGACGTGAAGTACCACATGGGCTTCAGCGCCAACATCAGGACGGACGGCCGCACCGTGCACGTCGCGCTCGCGTTCAATCCCTCGCACCTGGAGATCGTCAACCCGGTGGTCGCCGGCTCGGTGCGCGCGCGCCAGACGCATCGCAGCGACCTCAACCGCGAGCACGTGGTGCCGGTGCTGATCCACGGCGACGCCGCCTTCGCCGGCCAGGGCGTCAACATGGAACTGCTGAACATGTCGCAGGCGCGCGGCTTCGCCGTCGGCGGCGCGATCCACGTGGTGGTCAACAACCAGGTCGGCTTCACCACGTCCAACCCGAACGACGCGCGCTCGACGCTGTACTGCACCGACGTCGCCAAGATGGTCAATGCGCCGGTGTTCCACGTGAACGGCGACGATCCGGAAGCGGTGCTGTTCGTCTCCCGCCTGGCCTTCGACTTCCGCCAGAAGTTCAAGCGCGATGTGGTGATCGACCTGGTCTGCTATCGCCGCCACGGCCACAACGAGGCGGACGAGCCGGCCGCGACTCAGCCGCTGATGTACCAGCTGATCCGCGCCCGCCCGCCGGCGCGCGAGCTGTACGCGCAGAAGCTGACCGCCGAGGGCGTCATCGGCGAGACCGACGCTAAGGCGCTGATCGAGGGCTATCGCGCCAGGCTCGAAGCCGGCACGCCGATCGCCGAACTCGACCCCGACTACACCGACCAGTTCGCGGTCGACTGGACGCGCCACCTCGGCGCCACGCTCGACCAGCCGGTCGAGACCGGCGCGAGCCGCGCGAAACTCGACGAGCTCAATCGCAAGCTCCTGACGATTCCGTCCGGCGTCGCCCTGCACTCGCGCGTCGCCAAGATCTACGAGGACCGCAACAAGATGGCCGCCGGCGAGCAGCCGATGGACTGGGGCTTCGCCGAGAACCTGGCCTATGCGGCGCTGATCGACGATGGGTTCGACCTGCGCCTGGTCGGCCAGGACTCCGGCCGCGGCACGTTCTTCCACCGCCACGCGGTGCTGCACGACCAGAACAGCGGCGGCGACTACGTGCCGCTGGCGACGGTGCGCGACGGCGCCAGCGTGACGGTGGTCGACTCGCTGCTCAGCGAAGAAGCCGTGATGGGATTCGAATACGGCTACTCGACCTCCGAACCGCGCACGCTGGTGCTGTGGGAAGGCCAGTTCGGCGACTTCGCCAACGGCGCGCAGGTGGTCATCGACCAGTTCATCTCGTCCGGCGAGGCGAAGTGGGACCGCCTGTCCGGTCTCGTCCTGCTGCTGCCGCACGGCTACGAAGGACAGGGCCCGGAGCATTCCTCCGCGCGCCTGGAGCGCTATCTGCAGCTGTGCGCGCTGGAGAACATGCAGGTCTGCGTGCCGACCACGCCGGCGCAGATGTTCCACATGCTGCGCCGCCAGATGCTGCGCGACGTGCGCAAGCCGCTGATCGTGATGACGCCGAAGTCGCTGCTGCGCCACAAGCTGGCGGTGTCGACGCTGGACGAACTCGCCGACGGCCGCTTCCAGCTGGTGCTGCCCGACACGACCGCGAAGAACGCGAAGAAGGTGCGCCGCGTCGTGCTGTGTTCGGGCAAGGTCTACTACGACCTGGTCGAGGACGCGGCCAAGCGCAAGGTCGAGGACGTCGCCATCGTGCGCGTCGAGCAGCTGTACCCGTTCCCGCGCGCGGAAGTGGCCGCCGAACTGGCCAGGTACGCCGCGGCGAAGGAGATCATCTGGTGCCAGGAGGAGCCGATGAACCAGGGCGCCTGGTACCAGATCAAGCATCATCTGCAGGCGCTGGCGGGACCGAAGCAGTCGCTCTCCTACGCCGGTCGCGCGCGCTCGCCGGCGCCGGCCTGTGGTCATCTTTCCACTCACCTCGTCGAACAGGCCGCCCTGGTCGAGCAGGCGCTGGTCGCGCCGGCCGGCAACGACAACGTCTCGGAGTAGTCCATGTCCATCGAAGTCAAGGTTCCCGTCCTTCCCGAATCCGTCTCCGACGCGACCATCGCGACCTGGCACAAGAAGCCGGGCGACGCGGTCAAGCGCGACGAGAACCTGGTCGACCTCGAGACCGACAAGGTCGTGCTCGAAGTGCCCGCGCCGGCCGACGGCGTGCTGAAGGAAATCAAGTTCGACACCGGCGCGACGGTGACCAGCCAGCAGGTGCTGGCGATCCTCGAGGAAGGCGCCGCCGCCGCGGCTCCGGCCGCGCAGGCCGCCGAACCGGCGAAGGCCGAAGCACCGAAGGCCGCTGCGGCCCCGGCCGCCGCCCCGGCTGCCGCGAAGACGTCCGACCTCTCCCCGGCCGGCCAGCGCGTGGCGACCGAGAACCGGATCGATGCAGCGAACGTCGCCGGCACCGGCCGCGACGGCCGCGTGACCAAGGAAGACCTGATCAACTTCATGCGCAACGACGGCGCGGCCAAGCCGGCCGCCGCGGCGCCCGCGGCCGCCAGGCCTGCCGCCTCCGGCGACCGCGCCGAGGAGCGCGTGCCGATGACGCGCATGCGCGCGAAGATCGCCGAGCGCCTGATGCTGTCGAAGAACTCGATCGCGATGCTGACCTCGTTCAACGAGATCAACCTGTCCAAGGTCGCCGCGATGCGCAAGGAGCTGGGCGAATCGTTCGAGAAGGCCAACGGCATCAAGCTCGGCTTCATGAGCTTCTTCGTCAAGGCCGCGGTCGAGGCGCTCAAGCGCCACCCGATCGTCAACAGCTCGGTCGACGGCAACGACATCGTCTACCACGGCTATCAGGACGTCTCGGTCGCCGTGTCCACCGACAAGGGCCTGGTCACGCCGGTGCTGCGCGACGCGCAGAACATGAGCTTCGCCGACGTCGAGAAGGCGATCGCCGGGTTCGCCAAGAAGGCGCGCGAAGGCGGCCTGACGCTCGACGACCTCGCCGGCGGCACCTTCACGATCACCAACGGCGGCACCTTCGGCTCGCTGTTCTCCACGCCGATCGTCAACCCGCCGCAGAGCGCCATCCTCGGCATGCACACGATCAAGGAACGCGCGATCGTCGAGAACGGCCAGGTCGTCGCCGCGCCGATGATGTACGTCGCGATCAGCTACGACCACCGCATCATCGACGGCAAGGATGCGGTGCTGTTCCTGGTCGACATCAAGAACCAGCTGGAGAATCCGCAGCGCATGCTGCTCGGGATGTGAGAAAGCGAGGGCCGAGGGCCTAGGGCTGAGGGCTGGAAGAGCGGCGCGCGCTTTGCTTTTCGGCTCTCAGCCCTGGACCCTCGGCCCTCCTTAGATCACCCCTCCAATATTCGAAGGACCCTTCCCATGGACCAATTCGACGTCATCGTCATCGGCGGCGGCCCCGCCGGCTACCACGCCGCGATTCGCGCCGCGCAGCTCGGCCTGAAGACCGCCTGCGTCGACGCCTGGACCGGCGCCGACGGCAAGGCCGCGCTCGGCGGCACCTGCCTCAATGTCGGCTGCATCCCGTCGAAGGCGCTGCTCGATTCCTCCAAGCAGTTCTGGAACCTGACGCAGCACTTCGACGTGCACGGCATCACGACCAAGGACGCGGCGATCGACGTCAAGACGATGATCGGTCGCAAGGACAAGATCGTGAAGCAGTTCACCGGCGGCGTCGCGATGCTGTTCAAGGGCAACAAGATCACCTCGTTCCTCGGCACCGGCAAGCTGCTGCAGGGACGCCAGGTCGAGATCACCGCGCCGGACGGCGGCAAGCAGACGATCGCCGGCACCAATGTCGTCATCGCCACCGGCTCGGCGCCGATCGAGCTGCCGTTCGCCAAGTTCGACGGCAAGCACATCGTCGACAACGCGGGCGCGCTCGCCTTCGACGCGGTGCCCAAGCGCCTGGGCGTGATCGGCGCCGGCGTGATCGGCCTCGAACTCGGCAGCGTCTGGCGTCGCCTGGGCTCGGAAGTGACGATCATCGAGGCACTGCCGGATTTCCTCGGCGCCGCCGACGCGGACGTCGCCAAGGTCGCGCTGAAGGAACTGAACAAGCAGGGCCTGAAGATCGAGCTCGGCGCCAAGCTGTCGAAGGCCGAGATCAAGAAGAACGAGGTCCACCTCACCTACGCCGGCAAGGACGGCGAGAAGCAGCTGGTGGTCGACAAGCTGCTGGTCGCGGTCGGCCGTCGTGCCTACACCGACGGCCTGCTCGGCGACGGCACCGGCGTGAAGCTCGACGAGCGCGGCCGCGTCGTCGTCGACGAGCATTGCTGGACCGGCGCCGAGGGCGTGTGGGCGGTCGGCGACTGCGTGCGCGGCCCGATGCTCGCGCACAAGGGCTTCGAGGAAGGCATCATGGTCGCCGAGCTGATCGCCGGCAAGGCCGGCCACGTCAACCTCGACACGATCCCGTGGGTCATCTACACCGAGCCGGAAATCGCCTGGGTCGGCCAGACCGAAAAGCAGCTCAAGGACGCCGGCATCCCGTACAAGACCGGCAGCTTCCCGTTCGCGGCGATCGGCCGCGCGGTCGCGATGAACGAGCCGGCCGGCATGGTCAAGATGATCGCCCACGCCGAAACCGACCGCATTCTCGGCGTGCATCTGGTCGGCGCGAACGTGTCCGAGCTGGTCGCCGAGTGCGTCGTCGCGATGGAGTTCAAGGGCTCGTCCGAGGACCTCGCGCGCATCGTGCACGCGCATCCGACGCTCAGCGAAGCCGTGCACGAGGCGGCGCTGGCGGTGGACAAGCGCGCGATCCACAAGATGAACTGATGCGGTCGTGAGACCCGCGGAGCGACGCCCATGCGTCGCTCCGCTCGAGCGCCGGCGCACGACGGAACCTCTGCCATGCGCATCTGGAGCCTCCACCCGCAATACCTCGACGCCAAGGGCCTGGTCGCGCTGTGGCGCGAAACCCTGCTCGCGCAGGCCGTGCTGCTCGGACGCACCAGGGGCTACACGCGCCATCCGCAGCTCGATCGCTTCCGCACGGCCGGATCGCCCTCTGCCATGGTCGCCGACTATCTGCGCGTGGTCGCCGCGGAGGCGGCGCGGCGCGGCTATCACTTCGACGTCTCGCGCATCGCCGAGGCGACCTCCGACGCGCGCCTGCCGGTGACGTCCGGCCAGATGCAGTGCGAGTGGCAGCATCTGCTGGCCAAGCTCGCGCTGCGCGACCCGCCGCGTCACGCGCAGCAGAAGTCGATCCGCACGCCTTTGCCGCACCCGCTGTTTGACGTCGTCCCCGGCGATGTGGAACCTTGGGAAAAGGCGTCTCCCCTCCCCGTCTCCGCCGGCCTCCGCCGCACGGCGAAGAAATCCTCCGAGAATCCGCAATGACGATCGCTCCGTTCAAGGCCTTCCGCATCCGCAACGAAGACGGCGTGCATCGCGCCGGCATCGAGGAGATGCGCATCGACGAACTTTCCGCGAGCGAAGTCCTGGTCAAGGTCGCGTACTCGTCGGTCAACTACAAGGACGCGCTGGCCGGCAGCGGCAAGGGCAAGATCCTGCGCCAGTACCCGCTCAACGGCGGCATCGACCTGGCCGGCTACGTGGCGGCATCGACCGATCCGAAGTTCAAGGAAGGCGACCAGGTGCTGTGCACCGGCTGCGGCCTGTCGGAGGTTCGCGACGGCGGCTACGCCGAGTACGCGCGGCTGGAGTCGAAATGGACGATTCCGCTGCCGGCGGGACTGACGCTGCGCGAATCGATGGCGCTCGGCACGGCCGGCTTCACCGCCGCGCTCGCGCTGTTCCAGATGGTGCGCAACGGCCAGGTGCCGTCGATGGGGCCGATCGTCGTCACCGGCGCGACCGGCGGCGTCGGCTCGCTCGCCGTCGACATCCTGACCCGCGCCGGCTTCGAGGCGCATGCGATCACCGGCAAGGTCGAGCAGTTCGACTACCTGATCGGGCTCGGCGCGAAGCAGTGCATCGCGCGGACCGGGCTGTACTGGGGCCAGCGCCCGCTCGAGAGCGCACACTGGGCCGGCGCGATCGACAACGTCGGCGGCGACCTGCTGGCGGGACTGACGCGCGTGATCAAGCCGTACGGCAGCATCGCGATCTGCGGCAACGCCGCGGGCATCGAACTGGCGACGACGGTGATGCCGTTCATCATCCGCGGACTGAGCATCCTCGGCGTCGCCTCCGCCGGCACCGCGCGCGACATCCGCGATCGGATCTGGGCGCATCTGGCCGGCGAGTGGAAGCCGGCGCAGCTCGACGCGATCGCCCATTCTGAGATCGAACTCGCTGATCTACCGGGTGTTTTCGATAAGATGCTGAGCGGTGGATCGCTCGGCCGCAGCATCGTCCGGATCGGTTGACCGCGTCTCTGGCGACACCGCTCGCCTCTGTCTAGAATGCCGCCCTCACCCAGGGGGAACACGTTCACATGTCCAAAGTGCTGATCGTCGACGATTCGCCTTCGCAACTGGTCGGAATGAAGCGCACGGTCGAGAAGCTCGGCCACCAGGTCGTCACCGCCGAAGACGGCGCGGCGGGTGTCGAGGCGGCCAAGCGCGAATTGCCGGACCTGATCCTGATGGACGTCGTCATGCCGAACCTCAACGGCTTCCAGGCGACGCGCACGATCGCCAAGGACCCCAAGACCAGCCACATCCCGATCATCCTGGTCACCACCAAGGACCAGGACACCGATCGCGTCTGGGGCATGCGCCAGGGCGCCAAGGCCTACGTGACCAAGCCGATCGACGACGCCGAGCTGACGCGCGTGATCAAGGACTATCTGCCGGCGGCGTGAGCGCCGCCCAGGCCGGGTAGGCCCCGGTCGTTCGCCTTCCGCGATTCCCCTGATCGCCGACGGCCGACGCTCCGGGCAGATCCCGCAAGCTTCCGTTTCCGGGCACGACCGTGCGGCCGCCCCTGACCGCACCACGGCGATGCCGGCCGGGGGCTAGCCTCGCGGGTCGTACTCGAAATAGGCTTTCGCCAGCGCTTCGTACAGCTCGCGCTGCTCGGCCGTGTCGGCTTTCGGCACGCGCACGTCGAGCGTGACGATCTGGTCGCCCGGCGTCTTGCCCGGCCAGCCGCGGCCGCGCAGGCGCATCTTGCGGCCGCCGTCGGAACCTGCGGGAACGCGCAGCTCGACGTTGCCGCCGAGCGTCGGCACGGTGACCGTCGCGCCGAGCGCGGCTTCCCATGGCGCGATGGGCAGGTTGACCAGCACGTTGCGCCCATCGAGCTTGAAGCGCGGATCGTCGCGCAGGCCCACTTCGAGAATTAGGTCGCCGGCCTTGCCGCCGTGCATGCCGGGATAACCCTGCCCGGCGAGACGGATCTGCTGCCCCGGCGCGATGCCGGCGGGGATCCTCACTTCCAGCGTGCGCTCGCCGCTGCCGTCGCGCAGCGAGATGCGCTCGCGTCCGCCGTGATAAGCCGTGCCGAGGTCGACCGCGATCTGCGCGTGCAGGTCGCGCCCGGGCCGCGGCCCGGTGCGTCCGGCCGCGCTGCGGCCGCCGAACAGCGACTCGAAGAAATCGCTGAAGCTCTCCTGGTCGAAGCCGCCCTCGCCGCCGCCGAAATCGGTTTCGCGCTGCCAGTTCGGCGGCGGACCGCGGAACGGATCACCCTCGCGGTAGCCGCCCGCGCGCAGCTGATCGTAGGCCTTGCGGCGCGACGGGTCGCGCAGGGCCTCGTAGGCCTCGTTGACCGACTTGAACTTGTCCTCGGCGCCGGCTTCCTTGCTGACGTCCGGGTGGTACTTGCGCGCGAGGCGCCGATACGCCGACTTGATCTCGGCGTCGGTCGCGTCGGGTTTCACGCCGAGCGTGTCGTAGTAGTCCTTGAACTCCATCCCAATCCCGTTGCTTGTGCGATCGTGCCTGGACTTTGCGGTCGTCCCTGATCGCTGCTTCGTCGACGCGCCGAGATCCGAAAGAGCAGTGACTCCGGCGAGTCCAACCGCGGCCTTCCATGGCCGCACTTTGTAGGTGCTTTTGCGATCGTCCCTGATCGCTGCTTCGTCGACCCACCGAGATCCGAAAGGGCAGTGACTTCGGCGAATCCAACCGCGGCCATCCATGGCCGCGCTTTTCAACAATGGCAAAGCCCGCGGCACTGCTGCCGCGGGCTGGGCGTTCCTCGATGCGGTACGCCGGCTGGATGCCAGCGTACCAAAGCTGCCGCGGTTCTTCGCGCCGGCGCGTCAGGCGTTGATCGCGATGCGGCGCGGGGCCAGTTCCGGCTTCTTCGGGATGGAGATCTCGAGCACGCCGTTCTTGCCGGCCGCGCTGATGCCCTCCGCGTCCGCACTCTCGGGCAGGGTGAAGCGGCGCTCGAAGCTGCCGTAGCGACGTTCGACGCGCGTGAACTTCGCGCCGTCTTCCTTCGTTTCCGACTTGCGTTCGCCCTTCAGCGTCAGCACGTTCTTGTCCATCTGCACTTCGATGCCGGCCGGGTCGACACCGGGCAGGTCGGCCAGGATCACGAAGCGATCGGCTTCCTCGCGCACGTCGACGCGCGGCACCCAGGCGCTCGTTTCGGCGTCGCCGAAGAAGCGATCCAGCGCCTGCCTGGCCTGCAGGTTGCCGCGTACCAGCAAGGGGGAATAGTGGGTGACCAACATAGTTTCTCTCTCCGCATGTTTGTGCGGCGAGCATCGCCGCGATGCGACGAAGATGGAGCTGCGCCTTAGGCTTTCAAGAGCCTATTTGATCGGTCCTGCGGCGCCGTATGATCCCCCCTCCCTTCCCGAGGCCAACCCATGACGATCCAGCCAGGCGAACGCATCCCAGCCGGAACCCTCGACATCCTCAAGGACGGCGTGCAGCCGATCGCGACCGACGAGATCTTCGGCGGCAAGAAGGTGGTGCTGTTCTCGGTGCCCGGCGCGTTCACCCCGACCTGCTCGGCCAAGCACCTGCCCGGCTACGTCGAGCACTACGCGCAGTTCCGCAGCCGCGGCATCGAGGTGGCCTGCATCGCGGTCAACGATGCCTACGTGATGAGCGCCTGGGCCAAAGCGCAGAACGTGCCGGACGGCCTGCTGATGCTGGCCGACGGCAACGGCGCCTTCACCCGCTCGCTCGGCCTGGAAATGGACGCGACACGCTTCGGCATGGGCCTGCGCGGCAAGCGCTTCGCGCTCTACGCCGAGGACGGCGTGGTGAAGAAGCTCGCCGTCGAGGCGCCGGGAGAGTTCAAGGTATCCGGCGCGGAGGCGATGCTCGCCGCGATCGGCTGAGCGCAGCGACCGGCCGGCGCGTTCGCGGCCGGCCGGTTCGCAAGGCGTTCGATCAGCCTTCTTCGCCGCCGGGCAACGGCGCGGTTTCCGCTTCCGCGTCCTCGCCCTCGTCGCTCAGGGCCTCGACCTTGACCACGCCGACCAGCGCCTCGTCGGCCGGAAGGCGGATCAGGGTGACGCCCTGGGTGTTGCGGCCGACGCGCGCGATCTCGCTGGCGCGCGTGCGCACCAGGGTGCCCTGGTTGGAGATCAGCATCAGCTCGTGGTTCTCGCCGAGCTGCACCGCGCCGACCAGTGCGCCGTTGCGGTCCGAACACTGGATCGCGATCACGCCCTGCGTGCCGCGTCCCTTGCGCGGATAGTCGACCAGCGGCGTGCGCTTGCCGTAGCCACGCTCGGTCGCGGTGAGGATGTCGTCCTCGCCTTCGCTGACGATCAGGCTGACCACCTCCTCGCCCTCGGCCAGGCGCATGCCGCGCACGCCGGTCGCCGTGCGGCCCATCGAGCGTACCGAGCTTTCGTCGAAGCGCACCGCCTTGCCGTTCGAGGCGAACAGCAGGATGTCGCGCGCGCCGTCGGTGATCTGCACGTCGACGAGGGCGTCGCCCTCGTCCAGGCCGATCGCGATCTTGCCGCGCTGCAGCTGGAACGCGAACTCGGTCAGCGGGGTCTTCTTGACCGTGCCGTTGCGCGTGGCGAAGAACACGTAGCGGTCCTCGGCGAAGTCGCGCACCGGCTGCACCGCCTGCACCTTCTCGTCCGGCTCCAGCGGCAGCAGGTTCACGATCGGCTTGCCGCGCGCGTTCGGACCCGCGTCGGGCAGCTTGTAGACCTTGAGCCAGAACACGCGACCGACGCTGGTGAACACCAGCAGCGTGTCGTGCGTGTTGGCGATCCACAGCCGCTCGACGAAATCCTCTTCCTTCATGTTCGTCGCCGAGCGGCCCTTGCCGCCGCGGCGCTGCGCGCGGTACAGGCTGACCGGCTGGCGCTTGGCGTAGCCGGTGTGCGAGAGCGTGACGACGACGTCCTCCGGCTCGATCAGGTCGAGGATGTCGAGATCCTCCTGGCTGGCCTGGATGACGGTGCGGCGCGCGTCGCCGTACTGGTCCTTCAGCTCGACCAGCTCGTCGCGGATCACCTTCAGCAGCACGTCGGGGTTCTCGAGAATCTCGATCAGCCCGGCGATCGTGCGCAGCAGTTCCTTGTACTCGTCGGTGAGCTTCTCCTGCTCCAGTCCGGTCAGGCGCGCCAGACGCATTTCCAGGATCTGCTGCGCCTGCGTCTCCGACAGCTGGTAGCCCGTGTCGGACAGGCCGACGGCAGGGTCGAGGCCTTCCGGCCGCGACGCATCCGCACCCGCCGCGGCGAGCAGCGCGCGCACCATGCCCGGTTCCCAGCGCCGGGCCAGCATGCGCGCCTTGGCTTCGTCCGGCGACGGCGAGGTCTTGATCAGCTCGACCATCTCGTCGATGTTCGCCAGCGCGACGGTCAGGCCTTCCAGGATGTGGGCGCGGTCGCGCGCCTTGCGCAGGTCGAAGATCGTGCGCCGCGTGACGACTTCGCGGCGGTGCCGGATGAAGGCGTCGAGGATCTCGCGCAGGCCGAGCGTGCGCGGCTGGCCGTCGAGCAGCGCGACCATGTTGATGCCGAACGTGACCTGCAGCTGGGTCTGCTGGAACAGGTTGTTCAGCAGCACGTCGGCCGAGGTGTCGCGGCGCACTTCGATGACGACGCGCAGGCCGTCCTTGTCCGATTCGTCGCGTAGCTCGGAGATGCCTTCGATGCGCTTTTCCTTGACCAGCTCGGCGATCTTCTCGATCAGCCGCGCCTTGTTCACCTGGAACGGGATCTCGGTGACGATGATCGTCTCGCGGCCGTTGTCCTCGCTCTCGATCTCGCACTTGGCGCGCACCAGGATGCGGCCGCGGCCGGTCTTGTACGCCTCGACGATGCCGGCCGAGCCGTTGATGATGCCGGCGGTCGGGAAGTCGGGGCCGGGCACCAGCCGCATGAGATCGTCGAAGCCCAGCTCGGGATCGTCGATCAGCGCGATGCACGCCGACAGCACCTCGCCCAGGTTGTGCGGCGGCACGTTCGTCGCCATGCCGACCGCGATGCCGGCGGAGCCGTTCACCAGCAGGTTCGGGATGCGCGTGGGCAGCACCGTCGGTTCGAGTTCCTTCTCGTCGTAGTTCGGCTGGTAGTCGACGGTTTCCCTGTCGATGTCGGCCAGCAGCTCCGACGACAGCCGGTCGAGGCGGCACTCGGTGTAGCGCATCGCCGCGGCTTCGTCGCCGTCGACCGAACCGAAGTTGCCCTGGCCGTCGATGAGCGTGTAGCGCATCGAGAAGTCCTGCGCCATGCGCACCAGCGCGTCGTAGATCGAAGAGTCGCCGTGCGGATGGTACTTACCCATCACGTCACCGACGACGCGCGCGCACTTCACGTACGGACGGTTCCAGACCGTGTTCGATTCGTGCATCGCGTACAGCGTGCGCCGATGCACCGGCTTCAGGCCGTCGCGCACGTCGGGCAGAGCGCGCCCGACGATGACGCTCATCGCGTAGTCCAGATAGCTCTTGCGGACTTCGTCTTCGATGTTGACGCGAATGACTTCTTTGGCCAGTTCAGCCATCAGCAATCCTCTGCGGAGCGGTGAATTCCGATGATTCCGATGCCGTTCGCAGCGGCCGGACGCGGGCGTCCGGGCAGGCTCGAAGGCAACATGAAATCATAGCACAACGAGCCCGGGAATTTTGGACTTTTTCCCTGTCGGCAGAGGGACTTGGCGGGCGTTTTCAGCCCTGCCCGCGGGGCGCCGGCGCGGACTGCGCGGGCGCTCGGAAGATCCAGTACTTGGAACTGAGGAAGTTCACGAACGCGCCGGCGACGGAACCGGCCGCGACGCCGATCGCCGGCCACTGGTGCACCAGCGGCCACAGCGCCAGACAGGCCGCGTAGGTGCCGTAGTTCAGCGCGAAGCCGAATACCATCGCGATCAGGTAGCGCAGCAGCTCGCGCCGCTTGCTGCCGCTGCTGCGGCCGGAGAAGGTATAGCGGCGGTTGAACGCCCAGGTCGTGGTCGCCGCGGCGAGGAAGGACAGCACGCGGGCGCCGTAGGGGTTGAACGCGAAGCCGCGCACGAGCCACTGCACGATGCCCGCATCGACGACGAAGCCGATCGCGCCGCTGATCGCGAACAGCAGGATTTCCTTGCGCAGGGCCATGCGCGGCGAACCGGGCGGCGCGTCAGCGCGTCCGGCGGAACAGCTCGGCCATGCGCTGCGCGTCGGGGCGCTCGACGACGCCGCGCTCGGTCACGATCGCGTCGATGAGGCCGGCCGGCGTCACGTCGAAGACCGGGTTCCACGCCTGCGCGCCGGCGACGACGGTACGCTGGCCGGCGTAGCCGAGCAGCTCGTCGGGAGCGCGCAGTTCGATCTCGATGTCGGCGCCGCCGGCGGTCGCCATGTCGACGGTCGAGAACGGCGCGACGACCATGAACCGCACGCCGTGGTGCCGCGCGGAAATCGCCAGCTGGTACGTGCCGATCTTGTTCGCGGTGTCGCCGTTCGCGGCGATGCGGTCGGCGCCGACGACGACCCATTGCACGGCGCCGGACTTCATCAGATGCGCGGCGGCCGAGTCGGCGATCAGGGTCGCCGGAATGCCGTCGCGCAGCAGCTCCCACATGGTCAGGCGCGCGCCCTGCAGCCACGGCCGTGTCTCGCCCGCGTACACGCGCGAAATGCGGCCTGAGGAGACGCCGGCGCGGATCACGCCGAGCGCGGTGCCGTAGCCGGCCGTCGCCAGCGAGCCGGTGTTGCAATGGGTCAGCACGCCGGCGTCGGCGTCGAGCAGCGCCGCGCCGAGCTCGCCCATGCGCCGGTTGGCGGCCAGATCCTCGTCCTGGATCGCCTGCGCCTCGCGCGCGAGCGCCTGCGCGTCCGTGCCGGCGCCGGCCATGCGATCCAGCGCCCACATCAGGTTCACCGCGGTCGGCCGCGCCGCGCGCAGATGCGCCGATGCCGCCTCGAGGCGCTCCGGCTCGTTCTGCGCCGCCAGCACGACGCCCCAGGCGGCGGCGATGCCGATCGCCGGCGCGCCGCGCACGACCAGGTCGCGAATCGCGCTGGCGACTTCCTCCGCGCTGCGGCAGTCGACGTAGGTTTCCTCCACCGGCAGGCGGCGCTGGTCGAGCAGGCGCAGGTGGTCGCCCTGCCAGAGCACGGCGCGGATCGAATCGTGGTTCGGCGTGGCGATGTTCATGGGCGACGACGAGTGCGGGCGAGGAATGCGGCGGGCGCGCAGCGTACCAGCAGCGCGAGTCGCGCGGCCAGCCGCCGCCGCGCAACGGCGGCGCGGGCTGCGCGCCGAGGCGGAATGCCGCCGTTTTCGGGTTTCGGAAATGGTGGGCGGTGCAGGGATCGAACCTGCGACCCTTGCCGTGTGAAGGCAATGCTCTACCGCTGAGCTAACCGCCCTGGAACCGTCCGGACTCGCTGCGTGATCGCCGCTGGGACGATCCTGCCTCGGGGAACGGGGCGACGACGGCTTGCGTCATCGCCCCGCCAGACGTGGTGCCGGAGAAGGGAATCGAACCCCCGACCTACGCATTACGAATGCGCCGCTCTACCAACTGAGCTACTCCGGCGGGGGGCGCGGAGTATAGACAAGCCACGCACTCCGGTACAAGCCGTCCGGCCCGGTTCCGGCCGTCCGGCGGGGCCTTCTACCAGCAGTTTCCGTTGGGCGGCGGCTTGGGGCCGGACCAGTCCTTGGCGCCCGTGTTGGTCAGCAGCAGGTTCTCGCACTGGTCGGCGCCCTGCGCTCCCTGCGGCGCCGCGGTCAACAGGTAGGTCTGGTTTCCGTTCTCGCGCGTCACCTCGACGGCGTAGTAGCCCTTCTCCGACGTGTTGCTGCCGAGGTTCAGCTCGTCGAACGTCGCGTAGCGGTTGAAGTTCGTGTAATAGCGCTCCTGCGCCGCGGCGATGCGCATCAGGAACTCCTTGCCGTCGGCGCGGCGCGTGCGCAGCACGTAGTTGGTGTAGCTCGGATAGGCGATGGCCGCGAGAATCGCGACGATCGCCACGACGATCATCAGCTCGATGAGCGTGAATCCCCGGTTCTTCTGACTGGCCATTTTCCCCTCGCGTGCATGGGCGCGGCTGCCGCTGCGCATTGGATTGTCGTCACCAGCCGAGCAGTTCGCGCCAGGCGCCGCGATGCCACGGCGGGACGGCCTTGTCCAGCGTTTCGCGTACCTGCTCCGCCAGCAGCGGCGTGAGACCCGGGATGACCAGCCTGCCGCCGCCGCGCGCGACCATCGCATCGGCCGGCGGAGTGGACAGATTGGCCACGGCACCGACCAGGGTATTGCCGCTGCCGCTGCCGCCCCAGCTCGTGATCGGCGCTCCGGTGCCGCCGTCGACGGCCATGATCGAATAGCGGGCGCCCGGATCGCAGGGATCGTCGCTCTTCGGGATCAGGCCGTACAGCAGGGCGACGTTGCCGGTCGTGAGCGGAAGTGCGCGGCGCTGCGCGCGCTCGCCCTGCTCGGTGTCGATGTTCAGCGGGATGCGCCAGCCGTTGGCCATCACGGAGGACACGGTCGCCTCTCCGGTATCCGGATCGGTGACGGTCAGGCGCATCGGCGGGACGTCGCTCACCACCTCGGTCGGTTCCTCGAAGCCGGTGATGCTGCGCGTATTGTCCGTGCCCTGCGTCATCGTCTGCGTGACGAGCTGGCTCACCTTGATCGGATACGCCGACGATTCGGTGCCGTAGTCGCGGATGCCGTAGAACGCCTGCTCCGGAATCGCCGAGGTGCGGTCGTCGCTGCCCAGGTACTTGCCGGTGCCGACGACGATGATCGGCCGCCGCGTGCCCGGATCGCGCAACGCGGTCGGGTTGAAGACGATCGGCTGGTCACCGACGGCACTCGCGCCGCCGTTGCCGTACGTGGTGAACATCAGGTCCACCTTCCATTCGTCGATGTTCTCCGAGGAAAGATCGAAGCGCCACAGATTGCCGGCGAGATCGCCGGCGTAGACGAGATCGTCCACCTCGTCGGAAGCGAGGTCGTAGACCATCGGCGTGGACAGGCCGAAGGTCTTGAATCCGCTCGGCCGGTCCTGCGGAGCGTCGCTGGTCGGGATCTCGCGGATCAGCGTGCCCGACTCCAGGTCGATGACGAGCAGCGAGGTGCGCTTGGCGGCGGCTTCCAGGCGGTCGCCCGGTGCTGCGGCCGCGTCCGCATTGGACGGGAAGTAGCCGCTCGACACCACCGCGACCCACTTGTTCTGGTAGTGCAGGCGCGCGACGTTGGCCGAGTCGTAGGTGTAGCCGAGCGACGCGCACGAGCGCGAACCGGCGACGCAGGGCCCGTCGCCGTCGGTGCTGGCGGTGTCGCCGCTGGTGAACTCCCACATGACCACGCCACCGCTTCCCGCAGCGCTCGTCTCGCTTTCCATCGCCGGCTCGGTCACGTCCAGCACGTAGATGCCGCGTCCGCCCAGGCGCATCGAGCCGAGCAGGATCGTGCGCCAGCTGCCGTCGACGAAGACGTCGGCTTCGCGCGGACGCGAGTCGACGCCCGGGGTCAGACCGGATTCGCGAATCGTCGACTTGGCCAGGCGGCCGTTGTGGATGAGCAGGTTCGGAACGTAGGCCCAGGATTCCGCACCGGTGTCCGCGTCGAACGCGTGCAGCATGCCGTCGTTCGCGCCGACGTAGGTCATCGGCTGGCGCGAACGCTGCTGATTCTGGTAGCCGGCGTAGCTGTCGTCCTCGCTGGCTGCGGCCGCCTGCGCCTCCGGCGAATCCGCCGGGAACATGTCGTGGTAGCCCGAGCGCGGCGAGGATACGTAGGCCGGCTCGCCGTTGACGACGGCGCCCAGCACCGAACCCCGCGCACGCAGCGCCGGCGTCGTCGTGACGGTTTCATGGTCACGATTGCCGCGCAGATAGTCGACCCGGATCGAGCCGTAGCCGTCGCACTCCGTGGTACCCCCGGTGCAGGTCGCGGCGCCGGGCTTCTGGTTCAGCGCGTTCTGCTGCGCCGTGCTGAGATTGGTCCAGCGGAACGGCACGCCGGTACCGCTGCCGTCCGAGGTGATGATGATGCGATCGTTCGGGTCGCGGGCGGTGCCGGTGCCGGGCGGGTCGTCGCAGAGACCTCCGCTGAGCAGGCAGCCGGCGTCCCATTCCGCGGCCGTCGGCGCGCCGGCGTCGTCGAGCTGGGAGCGGCGGAACGTACCCGACCAGTCGCTGCTGTCGTAGCCGCCCTGGTAGCCGCTGTTGCCGCCGGTCAGGATCGGCAGCGAGATCGATTCCGGCGTCGACGCGGTGCTCTGCGCGACCACGCTGGCGATGATCTTCTGCAGTGCCTCGATCAGCTCGGCCGGATTGGAGGCGGCGAAGAACTCGCCGCGGCTGTTGATCGCCGCGTGCCACATGTCGTCGATCTTTTCGGCCGTATCCGAATACGGGCTGTTGCCCTGCAGCTTGGGCCACTGCAGCTGGCCCTTGCGCAGCTTGAGCAGGTTGTCCGCGGTCTTGCGGATCGTGCCGTCGACGCCGAAGCCGATCATGAATTGGACCAGATGCGGCCAGGTCGCCGGATCGTTGGCCGGGTTCCAGTACAGCTCCTCGTTATTCAGCCAGTTGTCGCCCGGACCCAGCGGCGTGGTTCCGGTGACGCCGGTGGTGCGGTCGGCGAGATAGGGGCGCACCTTGAGCTTGGTCTGCTCATTGTTCTGGAAACCCGGTCGCAGGTCGGTCGCCCAGTAGTGGAAGGCGATGTCGGCCATCGTCTTCTGACCGCTGCTGAGTTCGTTCCAGAAGATCTTCGACACGTCGGCGGACGTCGAATAGGTCTCGTCGTCCGGCAGATCCACTCCCGTGGTGTCGGTCTGAGTCACCGTCACGACGCTGTTGTTCCACAAGCCGTCGGTCATCTGGATGTGGAAGTTCTTGCGGCAGCTCAGCTCCTTGTCGAGGGCACGATCCCAGTAGGGATTGGTGTCCGCCGCACCGGTGTCGCGCTGGAAGAACTTGCCCACGCGATCGGCGGCCGCCTGGTTGGGCGTGTTGCCGCCCACCGGAGTGGAGAAAAGCCAGGTGTAGAAATTGTTGCGCGTCTGCGCTCCGCTGACGTTCTCGAACGGGAAGATGCCCGTCGACGTGGCGATCTGCCGCGTGTTGATGTTCTGCCAGGCCACGCGGATGTTGCGATCGAACGTGGCGAACGCGCGCGACACCGCAGTGACCGAGGCGGTGTAGCGCGTGTGATAGTACGAATACCAGTTGGCGAAATTTTGCCGTTCGTCGGCTGGAAGGACTACCCATTCCCAGTTCGACGCCGTGTACAGCGTGCCGGTATTGCTGATCTTTCCGTCCGTACCGAGAGTCAGCGTGACGGTGCTCTTGAGCCGGTAGTAGCCGGCCGACTTGCCGCAGAAACGCGATCCCGTACCGAGATTGCGCTTGGTGGAGGCGGTCGGGGAAGCCGGCCGGTTGGCGATGATGCCGTTGTCCCATGCCGCATCAAATGCAGCTTGCAGGAAGGAGGTGCCGTCGGCCTTCAGCGGCGGATCGTACTTGGCGTTGGGGTTGTAGTAGACGCCGTTCATCGCCCAGGATTTCGGGTCGGCCGCGTCGGTGATGCGCGGGTCGATGACACCCGCACACAGGTACGGACTCAGGTCCGAGCCGGGGTACGTCGCGGTACCGCTCGTATCCTGCTGATCCGTGGCGCCCCAGCCTGCACCGGTGTAAGGACGCTGGTCGGGCATGTGGTTGCGCCCCATCGAGCCCGAATCGTCGAACGTCAGCACCACGTTCGGTGCGACCTTCGAGGTCAGCTCCGGCGGCGTGGTCAGCAGGTCGACCGTGCCCTCCGCGGCATCCTGAGCGGATACGGCCTGCGGCAGGCCGGCCAGCAGGCAGGCCACGGTGGCGGCCAGGGACAGGGTGAAGGACGATCGCATCCTGGTCATGGGGTTGGCTCCTCGAAGGATTCGCGCCTGCTCAAGGCTCGATGCCGGTATTGGTCAGGTTCACGGTCGAGAACACGCTCTCGTTCGCGCTGAGGACGGCCGCCGTGCCGCCCTGGCTGCGCGAGGTGATTCGATAGAACCAGGCCGTGCCGGCGCCGCCCTTGCGTTCGTCGTCGATCGCTCCGGACTGGCTGCCGGCGCCCGGCGGCACGTTCGGCCCGAGGTCCTCGACCAGAACCACCGGCTGGGTCGCCAGCGACGCGGTCTCGCTGTCGCCGCTCAGTCCGGTCAGCGTGCCGCCATAGCTCGGCGTGCCCGGCAGGGCGGACTCCCAGGTCCTGGAGGTGCGGAACTTCTGCACGGCGAGCGGCAGCGTGCCGTCGACGCTCGGCCGGTACACGCAGGTGCCCGAGCTGCTCTCGATGCACGGCGGCAACGGCTGGGTCCCGCTGAAGGAAAGGTTCCACAGCCACGCTTCGGTTCCGCGCAATCCGCTTTCGGCACCCATCAGGCCGAGCTGGCGGTTGCGCATGCCGCCGGTCATCTTCTCCTGCAGGATCGACGTGCCGATCGCGGTCAGCGTCAGCAGCGTGATCAGCAGCAAAAAGATCAGCGCGACGAAAAGGACGGCGCCGTGCTGGCGCGCAGGCAGGCGGTTGGAGTGCGGTTTCATCGCGGTGGCCTAGAAGTTCCGGTTGCGGACGGTGGTGTAGGCGACGAACTCGCGCCGCATCTGGTTGCCCGTGCTCAGTCCCGACGGCAGCGAGGTGGGACTTGCGAATTCCTCGCCGTCGAAGTGATAGGTGCGGCTGGCCTCGTCGAGCGGGCCGATCTCGTCCACCGTGTTCACCAGCAGATGCGACTCGACGGCGCGCACCGAGCGCCACATGCAGCCGGGCTCGATGTTGAGCCCCGGCGGCGGCGGCGGGCAGTCGGTGCGATCGTTGACTTCGTCGGCGGTCAGGAACTGCGTGCTGCCGCTGATGTCCTGCACGCCGTACCGGAACGCGAGCTGGTCGACGCCGCGCACCAGTTCCTGCTCGACGCCGTTCTCGCGGCGGATCAGCACGGGAATCAGGCGCTGGTCGGCAGAACTGTTCGGACGCGCGTCGGGATTTTGGTCCGCACGGAACGCGAGGTAGTAGCTGACCGTGACGAACCCGCCCTTGAAATCGAACAGGCGCACGTCGCGGGTGCGGTTGCCCTTGCACAGGAAGCCGCCCGCGCCGGCGAGTATCCCGCCGGTCGCATCCGGACCCGCGCCGATCGTCAGCACGTTGCCGGAAACGGCGGCGATCGGCAGCACGGCCGGACTGACGCAGTCGGACACCAGGGCCAGGCCGGCCGACATGCCGCTGATCGGATCGTCGCCGGTCTGCGGCGTCACCGTGATGGTGTCGCCGTTCGCCAGGTCCGTACCGGAGGCGACGCTGCAGGCATTCACCGGAACCGTCCATCCGCTGCCGCGCTGGTAGCGGATGGTCAACACGTCGGAAGCCGGCACGCGCTGCCCGTCGGCCAGCCCCATGTCGGGAATCGTGCCGGTCGGCAGCGCCGGCGTGCAGTCCGCGGCGGAACACGCGTAGCCCTGGACGAACCAGCGCGGGCTCAGGGTGTAGGCTGCCGTCGCCGCGTCCTGGGACGGATTGCCGTCGGCGTCGATGCTGTTGATGTTGCTGTCGGGCAGCTGGAGATCGGTCGCGTAGACCATCGGTGCGCGCACCGGCACCATCGGCACGGCCGCATCCGGCGAGCTCGGGCCGGTCGTGTTGCTGCAGTACTGGGCGCCGAACATGCGCAGGTCCTGCTCCATGCGCGTCACCGCGAAGCGACCGTTCTCCTGCAGGCGCGCCAGTCCGTCCTGCAGCTTGTTGGTCCGGCTGGTACCGCTGAACAGGGTCATGATGCCGATGCTGAGCAGCAGGCCCAGGGTCAGCGCGATCATGATCTCGAGCAGCGAGAAGCCCCGGATGGAATCCGCCCGACGCTGCGGGCGCTGGAGGGTCTGACGCGTCGAGGTCATGGCTGGAACACCCAGGCGAAGGTCTGCGTGGCGGGCTGGTCGCGGGAGGACGCATCGGCGGGGCGATCCAGCCCGGCTTCGGTCCAGCGGATGATCATCGTGCACAGGCCGTTGAACGGAGCGGTGCCGGTCTGCGCGCCGGTGCCCAGCTGGGTGCCTTCGCAATTGATGGAAGCATCCGCATTGGGCAGGAACTCTCGAAGCTGCCGGTTCCAGATCTCCTTGTCGCGCGCCACTACGGCCGCGGCCGTGCAGACCGAAGCCTGGCATCCGGGCTCTCCGGTGCCGTCCGAGCCTTCGTACTCGTCGACGTATTCCACGGTGTGGCCGAGGTTGCCGCGCATGCGGTCGGCCATCGACTCGGCCAGGAACGAGGCCTGCGTGCGCAGGTAGGCGCTGTGGTTGGTGCGCACCGACACCACCATGAGCCCGGCGACGCCGAGCAGTCCGAGACTGAACACCAGTACGGCGATCAGCACCTCGAGCAGGGTGAAGCCGCGGGTCCGGTTCAAAATGCGCATCGTGCGGGTCCTCAACTGCAGCTGCCGGCCGTGGAATCGGTGGTATCGCGGCGCGATTCGATCAGGCCGGTTCCGGTGACGCGAATCCGCCGCGACTGCGTCGGGTCGGCGTCCGCGGACGGCCGGCACACGCTGAAATCGAAGCCGGTCGCATCGCGCAGCGCACCGGTCGGCGTGAACACCACCTGGTCGTCGGCGCCGCCGCCTTCGCTCGCCGAAAGAATGCGGTAGCCCTCGGCCAGGGCGTCGCGGTGCAGCAGGCACAGCGGCACCGTGCTGTCGCCGTTCGCCGCGTCATCCAGATAGCCCTCGCATGCGGCCGCGGTGGTCCCGGGCGAGGTCGGCGTGTCCTGGATGTTGCCGTCGGCATCTTCGGCGGAGACGACGACCTGCCAGCCGTTGGTCCAGCTGCCGCCATTGGCGATCACCGCGGCTGCGCGGCCGCGCTTCACCGCCTCCGAGCGCGCGGCGTTGAGGGCGCCGACCAGGCTGTTGGTGTTGTCGCTGACCGACATGCGAATGGAAAACTCGCGATAGCTCGGGAATGCCAGCGCGGCGAGGATCGCGACGATGGAGATCGTCACCAGCAGTTCGACGAGCGTGAAGCCGCGCGCGGGACGAATCCCCGAGCCGCCCTGAAGTCCGGCGAGTACGTGTGTTCGCATCGAAACAGCCCCTGCTCTTTCGGTCCGACAGCCCGGCGTCGCGGCCTCGGAAAGCGCCCGCAGTCCCGGGAGGTTAGTCGGCGCAAGGCTAGCGGCGGAGCGCGCGCGAAGTTAAGAGGCAGCCGACCGTCGCGCCCGCAAAACCGACGAGCGGCACGGCGCCTGCGCAGGCACGGCGGGCGAAGCTGCCGGACGGGTGAGCAGCCTGGCGGGAAAAGCGGCGCCGGTGGCTAGGCGACCACCCGCAGGCGCAGCTCCTTGGGCAGCGCGAACGTCACGTTCTCCGGCTCGCCGTCCAGCTCGCGCACGCTGGCGCATCCGGCCTCACGCAGATGGGTGACGACCTCGCGCACCAGGCTCTCCGGTGCCGAGGCGCCGGCGGTGACGCCGATGCGCTCGCGCCCGGTCAGCCACTCGGCGCGGATGTCGCCGGCCCCGTCGATCAGGTAGGCCGGCACGCCCTGCTTCTCGGCCAGCTCGCGCAGGCGGTTGGAGTTGGAACTGTTCGGCGAGCCGACCACCAGCACGAGGTCGCACTGCTGGCCGAGCCGGCGCACGGCGTCCTGGCGGTTCTGCGTGGCGTAGCAGATGTCGTCGTGGCGCGGCCCGACGATGGCCGGGAAACGCCGCTGCAGGGCCTCGATGACCGCGCGCGTGTCGTCGATCGACAAGGTGGTCTGCGTGGCGAAGGCGATCTGCTCCGGATTGCGCGGCCGCAGGTCCGCCACGCATTCGGGTGTTTCGACCAGATGGATCGCACCGGCGTTGGACGGATCCCACTGCCCCATCGTGCCTTCGACTTCCGGGTGACCGGCGTGACCGATCAGCACGACGTCGCGGCCGGCCTTGCCGTGGCGCGCGACTTCCATGTGCACCTTCGTCACCAGCGGACAGGTCGCGTCGAACACGCGCAGGCCGCGCTCGGCCGCCTCCCCGCGCACCGCCTGCGACACGCCGTGCGCGCTGAAGATCACCGTCGCGCCGTCGGGCACTTCGGCCAGCTCGTCGACGAAGATCGCTCCCTGGCCGCGCAGCTTGTCGACGACGAAACGGTTGTGCACGACTTCGTGGCGCACGTAGATCGGCGCACCGAACGTCTCGAGCGCGCGCTCGACGATCTCGATCGCACGATCGACGCCGGCGCAGAATCCGCGGGGGTTGGCGAGGATGACTTGCATCAGTAGGGCGTGCCGTCTTCGTTCGGGTACGTCGGCCGGGGTTCGGTAGTCGCACGAAGCGCCGTGTCCACGTCGGCGTAGTGTACCGGGCCGGTCCGGGGCGCGCGATCGCCGATCTTCGCGGAGGAGACCCGCCGGCTGCCGTGGTTCACGATCGGGGGCGCACCGGCCGCGCGAAGGCCCGCGACCGTGCCGGCGCGCAGGGATTCCCCGCCACGCCCCGGGTACACGAACGGGGCGGTCACGACGACCTCTTTCCTTCGAACAATCCGAACGCGATCAGCAGCACCGCGCCGACGCTGATCGCCGAGTCGGCGACGTTGAACGCCGGGAAGTACCAGTCGCCGTGATAGACCTGGATGAAATCGGTGACGTGGCCGAAGCGCAGGCGATCGATCAGGTTACCGATCGCGCCGCCGACGATCAGCGCCAGCGGCAGCGCCGTGCGCCACTCGCCGCGCCGCGTGCGGCCGAGCCAGACCACCAGCACCGCGCTGACGCCGATCGCCAGCGCGGTGAACAGCCAGCGCTGCCAGCCGCTTTCGTCGGCGAGAAAGCTGAAGGCAGCGCCGGTGTTGAACGCGAGCGTCCAGTTCAGGAAGCCCGGGATCACCTCGACGCGCTGCAGGTGGTCCAGCGCCCCGAGCACGACGTGCTTGGTCCACTGGTCCAGCACGATGACCAGCAGCGACAGCAGCAGCCAGGGCAGCGCGTTGCGCCGGGTCATCGTCAGAACCACCGGCGCGTCTCGCCGGGACCATCGACATTCTCGACGCAGCGTCCGCAGATGTCCGGATGCTCCGCATGCGCGCCGACGTCCGCACGGTAGTGCCAGCAGCGGATGCACTTCGCCGCGTCGCTCGGCTGCGCGGCGACCCAGACCTTGGCGCCTTCCAGTTCCACGCCCTGCACGTCGGTGCGCTCGGACGGGTCCGGCGTCACCGCCAGATCGGCCAGTGCGAGTTCGGAGGTGATGAAAAGGAAGCGCAGCTCGTCGGCGACCTCGGCGTAGCGCGCGCAGGTCGCCGCGTCGGCGTGCACGACCAGCTTGGCCTGCAGCGAGGCGCCGATCGTGCCGGTCGCGCGCATGCCTTCGAGCAGGCGCGACGCCGCGCCGCGGATGGTCAGCAGATCGGCCCACCAGCGACGCTGTTCCGGCGAACCCTGCGTCGCGGCCAGGCCGTCGTACCAGGTCTCCAACAGCACCGACTCGCCGCGCGGGCCGGGCACGAACTTCCACAGCTCCTCGGCCGTGAACGACAGTACCGGCGCGATCCAGCGCACCAGCGCCTCGAGCACACGGTACATCGCGCTCTGCGCGCTGCGCCGCCCGCGGCTGTCGGTGGGCATCGTGTAGAGCCGGTCCTTGGTGATGTCCAGGTACAGCGCGCCCATTTCGTTGGTGCAGAAGTTCTGCACGCGCTGCACGACCTCGGGGAAGTCGTGGCGCGCGTACGCGGCGGCGACCGCCTGCTGCACGTCGTAAGCCTGCTGCACGGCCCACTGGTCGAGCAGAAGCGTGTCCTCCACCGCCAGCAGGTGCCGCTGCGGATCGAAGCCGTCGAGATTGCCGAGCAGGAAGCGCGCGGTGTTGCGGATGCGGCGGTAGGCGTCGGCGACGCGCTTCAAGATCTCGTCCGACAGCGCCATCTCGTTGCGGTAGTCGGCCGAGGCGATCCACAGGCGCAGGATGTCCGCGCCGTAGTGCTTCATCACGTCCTGCGGCTCGATGCCGTTGCCGAGCGACTTGGACATCTTGCGGCCCTGCGCATCGACCGTGAAGCCGTGCGTGAGCACTTCGTCGTACGGCGCACGTCCGTGCATCGCGGTCGCCGTCAGCAGCGAGGACTGGAACCAGCCGCGGTGCTGGTCCGAGCCTTCCAGGTACATCACCTTGTCACCCGGCTTGCGCGCCAGCTGCGGCCGCTGGTCGAGCACGCACCAGTGCGTGACGCCGGAATCGAACCAGACGTCGAGGATGTCGGTGACCTTCTCGTAGCGCGCCGCCTCCTCGCCGAGCAGCTCGGCCGGATCGAGCGCGTACCAGGCGTCGACGCCGTCCTTCTCGACGCGCCGGGCGACCTCCTCCATCAATTCGACGCTGCGCGGATGCGGCTGGTGGTCGGCCTTGTCGACGAACAGCGCGATCGGCACGCCCCAGGTGCGCTGGCGCGAGATGCACCAGTCCGGACGGCCGGCGACCATGCCGGCGATGCGCTCCTCGCCCCAGGCCGGAAACCAGTCGACGTCGTCGCGGATCGACTTCAGCGCCGCCGCGCGCAGGCCGGCGCGTTCCATGCCGATGAACCACTGCGGCGTGGTGCGGAAAACGACCGGCGTCTTGTGGCGCCAGCAGTGCGGATAGCTGTGCGTCAGCTTCGCCTCGGCCAGCAGCACGCCGCGCTCGCGCAGCAGCGCGACGATCGCGTCGTTGGCCTTCCACACGAACTGCCCCTCGAAGATCGGCGTGCCCGGCAGGTAGACGCCGTTGCCGCCGACCGGATTGAGCACGTTCGCCGGATACCGGTCGACCAGGCCGTACTGCTGGCCGACGGCGAAGTCTTCCGCGCCGTGGCCGGGTGCGGTGTGCACCGCGCCGGTGCCGTCCTCGGCCGAGACGTGGTCGCCGAGGATCAGCGGGATCTCGCGGTCGTAGAACGGGTGCTTCAGGCCCCTCGCCACCGCCTCTCCCGTTTGCGGGAGAAGGGATTGCAATGCGGCGCCCTTGACGTGGCCGAGCACGTTCACCTTCTCCACGCCGTAGCGCGCCAGCGCGCGCGCGGCCAGCGCTTCGGCCAGCACCAGCAGCACCCTCGTGCCGCCACGCGACGGGCCTTCGGCGAGCACGTAGTCGAGATCGGGGCCGAGCGTCACCGCCACGCTCGCCGGCAGCGTCCACGGCGTGGTCGTCCAGATCGGCACCGCGACGACGTCGCCGTCGGCGATCGTCACGCCGAACTTCGCCGCCAGCGCCTTCGGATCGATCGCGTCGTAGGCGACGTCGATCGCCGGCGACTGCTTGTCCTGGTATTCGATCTCCGCCTCGGCCAGCGCCGAGCCGCAGTCGAAGCACCAGTGCACCGGCTTGAAGCCGCGCACGACGTGGCCGTTCGCGTGGATCTTCGCCAGGGCGCGGATCATGTCCGCCTCGTACCTGAAGTCCATCGTGCGGTACGGGTTGTCCCAGTCGCCGAGCACGCCCAGGCGCTTGAAGTCCGCGCGCTGCAGGTCGATCTGCTGCGCGGCGTACTCGCGGCACTTCGCGCGGAAGGTTTCGGCGTCGACCTTCTGGCCGACCTTGCCGATCTTCTTCTCGACCGCGACCTCGATCGGCAGGCCGTGGCAGTCCCAGCCCGGCACGTACGGCGAGCGATAGCCGGCCAGCAGCGCCGACTTCACCACGATGTCCTTGAGGATCTTGTTGACCGCGTGGCCGAGATGGATCACGCCGTTCGCATAGGGCGGCCCGTCGTGCAGGATGAAGGCGTGCTCGCGCGCGGCGGTGCGGCGCTGGATCTCGCCGTAGCGATCGGCCTTCTCCCACTCGGCCAGCATGCCGGGTTCGCGCTTGCCAAGATCGGCCTTCATCGCGAAGTCGGTCTTCGGCAGGTTGATGGTGTCTTTGTAGTCTCTGGACATGGAAAGGCCGGATCGGGAATCGGGAATCGGGAATCGGGAATCGGGAATCGGGAATCGGGAATCGGGAATCGGGAATCGGGAATCGGGAAAGACTATCTGCTGTTCGTCATTCCGGCGAACACGCAAATCCAACGACATCAAATGGGAGCGGGATCGCGGCTTTCACCGGTGCGGCGCAGCCTCTTCTCGCCGGCGAGGATCGCGCGCGCCTGCTCGGCGTCGCGGTCGATCTGCCGCACCATCGCGTCGAGGTCGTCGAACTTCAGTTCGTCGCGCAGCTTTTGTTCGAATTCGACCTCGATGCGACGGCCGTACAGGTCGCCGTCGAAGTCGAACAGATGCGCCTCCAGCAGCGGCTCGCCGCCGCCGTCGACGGTCGGGCGCACGCCGAGGCTGGCGACGGCCGGCCATGCGCGGTCGCCGATGCCGTGCACGCGCACCGCGAAGATGCCGTCGACCGGCGAGGTGCGCCGCCCGAGCCGGATGTTCGCGGTCGGATAGCCGAGCTTGCGCCCGAGCTGCTGCCCGCGCACGACATGGCCGCCGATGGCGAATCGGCGGCCGAGCAGGCTTGCGGCAGCGTCGAACTCGCCGGCAGCCAGATGCCGGCGGATGCCGCTGCTGCTGGTGCGCTCGCCGTCGACGAGCACGTCGTCCATCACTTCCACGTCGAAGCCGAGCCGCGCGCCGAGCTCGCGCAGCAGCGCGACGTCGCCGCGGCGCGCGTGACCGAAGCGGAAGTCGGCGCCGACCCACAGCTCGCGCACGCCGCAGCGGCGCAGCAGCACGTCCTCGACGAACCGTTCCGCCGGCATCGCCGCCAGCGCGGCGTCGAAGCGCAGCGACAGCAGGGCCGACACGCCGGCCGAACGCAGGTGCTCGATCTTCTCGCGCGCGCTGGCCAGCCGCGGCACCGGCGTCCCGCGCGCGAAGAACTCGCGCGGGATCGGCTCGAAGCTGATCGCGAGTGGCGTCAGCGCCCGCGCCGCCGCGCGCTCGCGCACGCGCGCGAGCAGGGCGCGATGGCCCAGATGCACGCCGTCGAACGCGCCGACGCATGCCACGCTGCCGCCGGGGGCCAGGCTCGGCCCCGCGACGTCCCGGAACAAGCTGATCATCCGCCGAGTATATCGGCCGATCCCGCGCTTGCGGCGAGCGCGCGCACTCAGATGCCGCGCAGGTCGCGCAGGCGGAAGCCGCCGGCCAACAGCACGGCGACGAAGGTCGCGCCGGCGGCGCCGATCACCACGCCGAGCCGCCACACGCGCGTCAGCGGCGACCAGCCGCTCCAGTCCGGCCAGCACCACAGCGCCGCGACGATCACCGCCACCATCGCCACGCAGGCCACCGCCAGTCGCGCCAGATGCCGCGGCCAGCCCGGCTGGCTCACGTAGACGCCGTCGCGCTTGAGCGCGAGCCAGAGCTGGGCAAGATTGAGATAACCGGCCAGTGCGCTCGCCAGCGCGAGCCCCATGTGCAGGCCCGGCACCTTGTCCAGCGCGGCGAACCAGCCGCCCTCCAGATCCTCCGGCCGATGCCACAGAGACAGCAGCAGGCCGACGAAGAGGACGTTCAGCACCATGTTGGCGACCATCGCGACGATGCCCGCGCGCACCGGCGTCCTGGTGTCCTGGCGCGAATAGAATGCCGGCGCAACGACCTTGACCAGTGCGAATGCCGGCAGTCCGAACGACAGCGCCGACAGCGACAGCGCCGCCATGTGCACGTCGTGCGCGGTGAAGCGGCCGTGCTGCAGCAAGGTGGCCAGGATCGGCTCGGCCAGCAGCACCAGCGCGAGCATCGCCGGCAGCGAGATCAGCAGCGCGGTGCGCAGTCCCCAGTCCAGCGCCTTGGCGAATCCCTCGCGATCGGTCGCCACGTGATGGCGCGACAGCGACGGCAGGATCACCGTGCCGAGCGCGACGCCGAAGATGCCGAGCGGGAACTCGAGCAGGCGGTCGGTCTGCGCCAGCCAGGTCTGCGAACCGGTAATCAGGAACGAGGCGATCAGCGTGTCCAGCAGCAGGTTGACCTGCGCCACCGAGGAGCCGAACAGCGTCGGCACCATCAGCTTGAGGATTCGCCGCACGTCCGGATGGCGCCAGCCCCAGCGCGGCAGCGCGAGCAGGTCGAGGCGCCGCAAGGCGGGCAGCTGCACCAGCAGCTGCAGGATGCCGGCGGCGAAGATCGCCCAGCCCAGCGCCATGATCGGCACGTCGAAATGCGGCGCCCACCACAGCGCGCCGGCGATCATGCACAGGTTGAGAATGATCGGCGTCAGCGCCGGCAGGGCGAACTTGTGGAAGCTGTTGAGCACGCCGCCGGCCAGCGCGGTGAGCGAGACGAAGAACAGGAACGGAAACGTCACCCGCAGCAGGTCGGTGGTCAGCGCCAGCCGGCCCGGCTCGTCGGCCGCGCCGAGCGCGAAGCCGCGCGCGAGCCAGCTCGCTCCGAGCACGCCGAGCGCGGTCAGCACCAGCAGCACGCCGCCGAGCGTGCCGGCCGTGCGCGCCACGAGTTCCTTGAGGTCGGCGTGCGGGCGCGTCTCCTTGACCTCGGTCAGCACCGGCACGAAGGCGACCGAGAACGAACCCTCGGCGAACAGCCGACGCAGGAAATTCGGGATACGGAAGGCGACCCAGAACGCGTCGGTCGCCGCGCTGGCGCCGAACGAATAGGCGATGGCCTGCTCGCGCACCAGCCCGAGGATGCGCGACAGGAACGTGCCGCCGCTGAAGCTCAGCATCGAGCGGAACAGACTGGGACGGCTCATGCGCAAAGCCGGGATCGGGGATCGGGGATCGGGGATCGGACAGGGCGAAATCTCGCCGGCACGCGGCTTTCGATGCCCGCCCCTTCGCCCGACGGCCGGATCGCGCCTAAGTGATTGACGGCATACGGCGCTACCGGCATAATTTGCAGTCTTTTTCCGAACAACCCATTTCCCGGAGTCTTCCCTTGGCCAACATCAAGTCCGCGAAGAAGCGTGCGCGCCAGTCCGAGCAGCACCGCCAGCGCAACGCCAGCGCGCGTTCGATGGTTCGCACCGCGATCAAGAACGTCGTCAAGGCGATCGAAGCGAAGGACAAGGCTCGTGCCGAAGCCGCGTACAAGATCGCCGAGCCGGTCATGGACCGCTACGCCTCGCGCGGCCTGATCCATAAGAACAAGGCCTCGCGCCACAAGAGCCGCCTGACCGCGCACATCAACGCGCTGGGATGAGTTTCCGCGGTCGTCCCTGATCGCGAAAACGCGGCGGTCGTCCAGACCGCCTCCTTCAAGAAAGCCGGCTGTGATCGCCGGCTTTTTTGTTGCCTGCAGCGCCACGGCGCGAAGCCTCACGCACCCTGCTCCGCCGCTTCGGCTGCGGCGAGCTTCTGCTCGTCGAAGAAGCGCTGGATGTCCAGGCACAGCGGCCAAGTGCCCTCGCGCGCGATCGCCGAGATCAGATACCAGGGCTGCTTCCACTTCAGCTTGCGCACGATCGCCTTGGCCGCCTTCTCACGGTCTTCCGGCGCGAGCAGGTCCATCTTGTTGAAGACCAGCCAGCGCGGCTTGTGCAGCAGCTCGCGATCGAATTCCGCCAGCTCCTTCTCGATCGCGCGGATTTCCTCGACCGGGTCGGTGGTTCCCTCGAACGGCGCGACGTCGACGACGTGCAGCAGCAGCCGCGTGCGCGCCAGATGCTTGAGGAACTGGATGCCCAGGCCCGCGCCGTCGGCGGCGCCCTCGATCAGGCCGGGGATGTCGGCGATCACGAAGCTGCGATCGGTCTCTATGCGCACCACGCCCAGATGCGGCTGCAAGGTCGTGAACGGATAATCGGCGACCTTCGGCGTGGCCGCCGAGACCGCGCGGATCAGGGTCGACTTGCCGGCGTTCGGGAAGCCGAGCAGGCCGACGTCGGCCAGCACCTTCAGCTCGAGCTTGAGTTCGCGCTCCTCGCCGGGGCTGCCCGGCGTCGCCTTGCGCGGCGAGCGGTTCACCGAACTCTTGAAGTGCATGTTGCCCAGGCCGCCGTGGCCGCCCTGCGCGACCAGCAGGCGCCGGCCGTGGTCGGCCAGGTCGCCTATCTGCTCGTCCGTCGCCGTGTTGATCACGACGGTGCCGACCGGCACGCGGATGACCAGATCCTCTCCGCTCTTGCCGGCCATCTGCCGGCCCATGCCGTTCTCGCCGCGCTGCGCGCGGAATTTGCGCTCGTGGCGGAAGTCGACCAGCGTGTTGATGCCTTCGTCGGCGACCAGCCAGACGCTGCCACCACTGCCGCCGTCGCCGCCGTCCGGACCGCCGAACGGGATGAATTTTTCGCGCCGGAAGCCGACGCAGCCGTTGCCGCCGTTGCCGGCGTGAACTTCGATGATGGCTTCGTCGACGAATTTCACTGGAGAGGAGCCGTGTTTGGGGATGAGGGGATGGAGGGATGGGGGATTCGCAACAGCTTAGGGGCTCGAGACGTTCGCGCAAGCCGTCCCATCCTGACGGCGGCCAGGGACCGTTTCGGGGAGGAAATCGGCCTTCGCCGTTGCGGATCCTGATTTCCCGTCGCGCAAGCCCGGCCCTTCAAACGAAAAGCCCCGCCAGAAGCGGGGCTTTCGCGACACTGTCGGCGGAACCGGGTCAGCCCGGGATCACGCTGACCGTCTTGCGCGCGAGCGGGCCCTTGGCCTTGAACTCGACCGTGCCGTCCACGGTGGCGTAGATCGTGTGGTCGCGGCCGAGGCCGACGCCCTTGCCCGGGTGGAAGCGCGTGCCGCGCTGGCGGACGATGATGTTGCCGGCTTCGACGGCCTGGCCGCCGAACACCTTCACGCCGAGGTACTTCGGGTTCGAATCGCGACCGTTGCGGGTTGAGCCGCCTGCCTTTTTATGTGCCATTGCCGTGCTCCTTACTTGCCCGCGCCGGTGATGCCGACGATCTCGATTTCGGTGTAATGCTGACGATGTCCCGTCTCCTTGCGGTGGTGCTTGCGGCGACGGAACTTGACGATGCGGATCTTCTCCGCGCGGCCGTGCTTGACGACCTTGGCCGTGACCAGCGCTCCGGCGACGGTCGGCGCGCCGACGGTGACGCCGTCGCCTTCTCCGACCAGCAGGACCTGATCCAGCTTCACTTCGTCGCCGACGTCGGCGACGAGCTTCTCCACGCGCAGGGTTTCGCCCTGCGCCACGCGGTACTGACGACCGCCGGTGACGATGATTGCGTACATGGAAATCTGCCTTCTGTAGTTATTCTGGAAACCGCACCCTGCGGCCCGAGGGCCACAGGGGACCGCGAATTGTAGGGAGGTCGGCGCGCAAAATCAATGCCGATTCCGCGACTTACTGCCCTTCGAAGCCGCTCGTGAACACGCGATCGTACAGATACCGGCTCACCCGCGGGTAGGTCCGGCTGAAGGCCCCGTCCACGGTCGCGACGCCGTTCGGATCGCAGGGGTTGGGCGGACCCGGCGGCGAATAGGCCGCGCCGGTCAGCTGGCCGACGAAGCGCACCGAACCGTCGTTCAGCAACAGCAGGGCCGGCCCGCCGCTGCTGCCGCCGGCGGTGGCGCCGGCCCAGTCCTCGCTGGACGAGGCCAGCCCGGAGTAGAGGAAACGCGGCTCGGGCAGGTCCGAAGCGTGCGGAAGACCGGAGTTGCTGCCGAACCGTGCGCGACGGTAGCTGAACACCAGCGGCGAGCCTGCCGGATGGCCCATGTGCATCACCGAGGCGCCTTCCGGAAACGGATCCGCCGTCCAGCCCAGCAAGGTCGCGCCGCCGGCCGGAAATCCCGACAGCCGCAGGAAGGTGAAATCCGTCGAGTCCGACGTCGCTCCGGTCGCGATCAGGGTGGCGCCGTTGACGCGCGGCAGGCTGCCGAGCGTGGGACAGGTGCCGTTGCAGGCGCTGGTGCGGTACTTGAAGAACGCTTCGAGCGAACTGGCCGAGGCCTGGGTCGAGAAACAGTGGTTGGCCGTCATGAAGTACGGCTGCTGCGGCGTGCCGCCGGACTGCGCGAGGTAGGCACCGGTGCAGATGTAGCTGCTGCCGCCCTCGACGAACTGCAGGTGCGCGATGGCATTCGAAGGCCCCGCCAGGCCGGCGTTGGTGTCGATCCAGCACACCGCGTTCTGCGCACAGTCGGGCACCTGGACGCCGCAGAAGCCGGTGTCCGAGGGCGACGGACCGACCGCGTAGCGCTCGCGGATCCGGTCCTGCAGCGGCCCCACGCGCGCGCCCAGGTGCATGACCCGCGCGATCGTGAAGCGGCTGGCGGCCAGAGCGGCGGGGGTCTGCGCGCGCAGATGCACGCGCAGCGTGTCGCCGAACACGGACGGGCTCCAGAACGCTCCGCTGCCGTCGGGGCCGCCTCGCGTGAACGGACCCCAGACCTGGCCGTCCTCGTTGTAGACGTAGAGATCGACACCCGCGGCGAGGGCGAGACCGGTGAACTCCACGCGCAGCGCCCTGGCGCCGTCCGAGGCCAGCGCCGTCTCCCAGACCAGGATGCCCTGGTCCGTACGACCGACGATGCCGCCCTGCGAGGCGAGGCCTCCGGATGGCAGCCGCGAGATGTCGACGGCGGAGAACTCGACCACCTGGTCGAGCGCCAGCGCCGTACCGACCTTCGGCCTCGTCTCGTGCTGCATGTCGCCCTCGATCTCGGCCTTCTGCTGCGGCGACAGCGCGAGGACCGGGGCCGCCGGCACCGCCACGGCGGAGCGCTCACCCAGGATGCGATCGAACGCGGCGCGCTCGCGCGCCTGGGTCACGGCCTCCTCTTCCGCCGCGCCGGGCGGACTGGCGGCGCCGTCGATCGCGAGAGCGTCCGGCGACAGCGTGGTCGTCGTCGAAGCGAGCGAGGCGAGGCGAGGCGGCGGCGCCGCCGGACAGGCGGCGGGGCCTGTGGGCAGCACGCCCCCGGCGGCGAGCGCCACGACCGGCGATGCGAGCGTGACGAGAGCGGCGACGAACAGACGTCGGCAACGATGAATCATGCGGTTTCCTCCCTGCTGCGTTCCCGGCGTGCGAGCACGCGCCGGCGGCACAACGCTAGGGCGGCCGTCCCAATCCGCCCTGAACGCCGGGAGACACTTCACCGGCTTCCGACGGATTCTTTACGCCTCTCCAACAACCACGAAAATCGCACGCGCGCGGAGCGGACGTTCAATCGAAGCCGTCCGCGTAGATGCGCTCGACCAGGAAACGCTGCAGGTACGGATAGGCGGCGCGGAACGAGCCGTCGATGGTCGAGTCCGCGTTCGCGTCGCAGACGTCCCCGCCGGACGGGCAATGGCCGAACAGCTGGCCGACCACCTGCACGTCGGAGAAGTCGTCGAGGAAGCTCAGCGCGGCCGAACCGCTGCTGCCGGAGCTGACCGCGCCGACCGCGTCCGGCGGATTGCTGGTCGGCAGTGACAGCCCCGAATAGAGAAAGGTCGGCTCCGGCGCGTCCGTGCAATGCGGCAGGCTCGCATTGTTCAGGCGCGAGCGACGGTAGCTGTAGGCCAGCGGGGCGCCGTCGGGATGCCCCAGATGCATCAGATACCAGCCATCGCCGACCGTTTCCGTGGTCCAGCCCAGGCGCATCAATCCAGCGCCGGCCGGCAGCGGCGACAGCCGCAGCAGGGTGAAATCCGGCTGCGTCGGCGCGGCGCCGGTGGTCAGCAACGTCGATCCGTCGACCTGCACCGTGTCGAAGCTGCAGTTGCTGCCCCCGTCGCTGCACGACGTCGTGCGGTAGTGGAAAAATGCCTGCAGGCTGGTCGCGCTCGCCTGGTTGTCGATGCAATGGTTGGCGGTCAGCAGGTACGGCGGGCGGCCGGCGGCCGTGCTTGCGGGGGCATCCGGCCCCTCGAACACCGTGTTCAGCAGGGTGCCGGTGCAGATGAAGTCATCGTTGCCGTCCGCAAACTGCAGATACGCGATGCCCTTGGTCGCATTCTCCAGACCGGGGTTGGTCTCCAGCGCGCACATGCCGTCGACCCAGCAGGTCGGCACCGGCACGCCACAGAAGCCGCCGCCGTTCGGCACGGGACCTGTGACGTAGCGCTGGGCTTCCGCCTCGGCGATGCGATAGCGCGAGCCGAAGTGCATCGCCTGCGCCAGCTCGAAGCGGGCCGCCTTCAACGCCTCGGCGTCGGCAGCGCGCAGGTGCACGCGCACGCGATCGCCGAACACCGCTTCGCTCCAGAAGTCGCCGCGGCCGTCCGGCCCGGCGCCGGCATACGGTCCGACGACGCGCCCGGCTTCGTTGTAGACGTACAACTCCACGCCCGGGCCGAGATCCACGCCCCGGAAGCGCAGGCGCAGCGCGCTCGCGTGGTCGGAGACGATCTGCGTTTCCCAGGTCGCCGCATCCGGGCCCGCGCGCAGCAGGCCGTTCTCGTACGCGACTTCGGCGACCGTCGCCGGAACGGTGCCGAGGTGCGAGAAGTCGACGTTGCGGCCGACTGCGAGCGCCGTGCCGACGTGCAGCCGGCCCCGGTCCGCGCTCCGCTCGATCGCCTCGATCTGCTGCGGCGTGATCGGCGCGACGGGCGTCGGCGGAGACGCTCCGGTCGGGCGCTCGGCCAGGATGCGTTCGAACGTGCGCCGTTCGGCTTCGCGCCGCTGCGCGGCGGCCTGCGGGTCGTACGGCCCGGTGCTTTCCGAACCCACGCTGATGCCGTCGCCGTGGCGCACGGGACGCGCGACCGGCGCCGCCGCGAGCGCCGCGACGGCCGCCGGCGAGGACACCACCGGACAGCTCGCGCCGGCATCGGCCAGCGCCGGAGAAGATTGCAGCAGCAGGACGGCCGCCCAGGCCGCAACCGGATTCATACGCGAAATTCTCGGCATCGACGCTCCCCGACGGCTCGTTCGTCCGGCGCACGCGCGCAGGACCGCAGCGTGGAATCTTCGCGGAGATCGCCCGGTTGTTATAGTTAGGGTTTCCCCCATGTTCCGGCGTCATGGACACGATACGCATCCGCGGCGCGCGCACGCACAACCTCAAGAACATCGATCTCGATCTGCCGCGCGACAAGCTGATCGTGATCACCGGCCTGTCCGGCTCGGGCAAGTCCTCGCTCGCGTTCGACACGATCTACGCCGAAGGCCAGCGCCGCTACGTCGAGTCGCTCTCGGCCTACGCGCGGCAGTTCCTGTCGGTGATGGAGAAGCCGGACGTCGACCACATCGAAGGCCTGTCGCCGGCGATCTCCATCGAGCAGAAGTCGACCTCGCACAACCCGCGCTCGACCGTCGGCACGATCACCGAGGTCTACGACTACCTGCGCCTGCTGTTCGCGCGCGTAGGCACGCCGCGCTGCCCGGACCACGGCATTCCGCTGGAAGCGCAGACGGTCAGCCAGATGGTCGACGCCGCGCTCGCGCTGGACGCCGAGAAGCGCTGGGCGCTGCTGGCGCCGGTGGTGCGCGAGCGCAAGGGCGAGCACGTGCAGGTGTTCGAGCAGCTGCGCGCGCAGGGCTTCGTGCGCGCTCGCGTCGACGGCGTCGTGCACGAGCTGGACGCGGTGCCGCCGCTGGCGCTGCGGCAGAAGCACACGATCGAGGTGGTGGTCGACCGCTTCCGTCCGCGCGAGGACATCAAGCAGCGCCTGGCCGAGTCGTTCGAGACCGCACTGCGCCTGGGCGAAGGCATCGCCCTGCTGGTCGACCACGACGATCCGAAGGCCGCCGCGATCACGTTCTCGTCGCGCTTCTCCTGCCCGATCTGCGACTACTCGCTGCCGGAACTCGAGCCGCGCCTGTTCTCGTTCAACTCGCCGATCGGCGCCTGCCCGGAATGCGACGGCCTCGGCGTGACGCAGTTCTTCGACCCGGCGCGCGTCGTCGTGCATCCGCAGCTCAGTCTCGCCGCCGGCGCGATCCGCAGCTGGGACCGGCGCAATCCGTACTATTTCCAGCTGATCCAGGCGCTGGCCAAGCACTACAAGTTCGACGTCGACACGCCGTGGCACGACCTGCCCGAGGCGACGCGCCACCACGTGCTGTTCGGCTCCGGCAACGAGGCGGTCACCTTCCGCTACACGCCCGGCAATGCCAGCGGCGCGGTCACGCGCAAGCATCCGTTCGAGGGCATCGTGCACAACCTCGAACGCCGCTACAAGGAAACCGAGTCGCCGGCGGTGCGCGAGGAACTGGCCAAGTTCATCTCCTCGCGCCCCTGCCCCGACTGCGGCGGCCAGCGTCTGAACCGCAGCGCGCGCAACGTGTTCGTCGGCGACCGCAACCTGCCGGTGCTGACCGCGCTGCCGATCGAGCAGAGCCTGGCCTTCTTCAAGACGCTGAAGCTGGCCGGCTGGCGCGGCGAGATCGCCGCCAAGATCGTCAAGGAGATCCGCGAGCGTCTGCACTTCCTCGTCGACGTCGGCCTCGACTACCTGACCCTGGACCGGCAGGCCGATTCGTTGTCCGGCGGCGAGGCGCAGCGCATCCGCCTCGCCTCGCAGATCGGCGCCGGCCTGGTCGGCGTGATGTACGTGCTCGACGAGCCGTCGATCGGCCTGCACCAACGCGACAACGAGCGCCTGCTCGGCACGCTGAACCGCCTGCGCGATCTCGGCAACACGGTCCTGGTCGTCGAGCACGACGAGGACGCGATCCGCCTGGCCGACTACGTCGTCGACATCGGCCCCGGCGCCGGCGTGCACGGCGGCGAAGTCGTCGCGCAGGGCGATCTGGCGGCGATCCTCAAATCCAAGCGTTCGCTGACCGGGCAGTACCTCTCCGGCGCGCGCCGCATCGAGATTCCCAAGCAGCGCCGCAAGGCCGATCCGGAAAGGACGCTGAAGATCCTCGGCGCCAGCGGCAACAACCTCAAGGACGTCGACCTGGAAATCCCGGCCGGGCTGTTCACCTGCGTGACCGGCGTGTCGGGCTCGGGCAAGTCCACGCTGATCAACGACACCCTGTTCCGCCACACCGCCGCCGAACTCAACGGCGCGAACGAGAAGCCGGCGCCGTTCCGCGCGATCGAAGGGCTCGACCTGTTCGACAAGGTCGTCGACATCGACCAGTCGCCGATCGGCCGCACGCCGCGCTCGAACCCGGCCACCTACACGGGCCTGTTCACGCCGCTGCGCGAGCTGTTCTCGCAGGTGCCCGAGGCGCGCTCGCGCGGCTACGGCCCGGGCCGCTTCAGCTTCAACGTCAAGGGCGGACGCTGCGAGGCCTGCGAGGGCGACGGCCTGATCAAGGTCGAGATGCACTTCCTGCCGGACGTGTACGTGCCGTGCGACGTCTGCCACGGCAAGCGCTACAACCGCGAGACGCTGGAAGTCACCTACAAGGGCCACACCATCGCCGACGTCCTCGACATGACCGTCGAGGACGCGTTCAAGCTGTTCGAGCCCGTGCCCGTGCTCGCGCGCAAGCTCGAAACGCTGATGCACGTCGGCCTGACCTACATCAAGCTCGGCCAGAGCGCGACCACGCTGTCCGGCGGCGAGGCGCAGCGCGTCAAGCTGTCGCGCGAGCTCTCCAAGCGCGACACCGGCCGCACGCTGTACATCCTCGACGAACCGACCACCGGCCTGCACTTCCACGACATCGAGCAGCTGCTGAAGGTGCTGCATCGCCTCGCCGACGACGGCAACACCGTGGTCGTGATCGAGCACAACCTCGACGTGATCAAGACCGCCGACTGGATCGTCGACCTCGGCCCCGACGGCGGCGAGCGCGGCGGCACCATCATCGCCACCGGCACGCCGGAGCAGATCGCCAAGACGCCCGGTTCGCACACCGGACATTTCCTCGCGCGCAGCCTCGGCGTCGACGCGCCCAAGCCGCGCTCGCGCAACCGCAAGGAAGCCGCTTGAACCCGCCACGCCAGCCCGCCCGCCGCTCCGGCCGCACGAAGAAACCCGCTCCTTCCACGCTGCCGGCCGCGGCCGAAACGCCGGCGCCGGTCGCGCCGCCGGCCTGGACGCCGATGGCCAGCGTGCCGCTGGCCGTGCGCTGGGGCGATCTGGACGCCTTCAACCACGTCAACAACGCGGCCTTCCTCGTCTACGTGCAGGAGGCGCGCCTGGCCTGGCTGGCGGCGATCGACGGCACCTGGTTCGACGAGACGATGATGCCGGTGGTCGCCGCCGCGACGATGAACTACCGCCGCCAGCTGACCTGGCCGGCCGGGATCGTCGTCGAGCTCGCGGCGACGCGCGTCGGCAACTCCTCGCTGACCATCGCGCATCGCGTGGTGGCCGCTGGCGATCGCGACTGCGTGTATGCCGACGGCGAGGTGGTGATGGTCTGGATCGATCCTTCCAGCGGACGTTCCGTGCCGCTGCCGGCGGCGATCCGCTCGGCGTGCCGGCCGGCCGAGCCCGTCGCGGAGGCGGCGGCTCAGTGATGCCGGTGGGCGTCGGCGCCTTCGTCGTCCGCTGAGTCCGGCGCGAGAACCTCGAACACCGTTTCCAGGCGCGTGCCGTCTCCGAGCAGGAAACGCACCTCGACCTTGTCGCCGGCGTGCACTTCGTGGCGCGGCTGCATCAGCATCAGGTGCCTGCCGCCCGGCTCCAACGCGACCGAAGCGCCCGGCGCGAGATCGAGCCGATGCACCTCGCGCATCCTCGAAACGCCGTCCGCGACGACGGTCTCGTGCAGGGAAGCCATGCGAAACGTGTCGCTCTGCACCGTCAGCACGCTGAGCGGCTCGTCGCCGGCGTTCTCCAGCCGCGCGTAGCCGGCCAGCATCGTCGCCTGCGGCGGCGCTTCGCGGATCCACGCGTCGCTGACCACGAGGCGTCCCGCGGCCTGTGCGCCGCCCGCCGCAGCGAACAGCCCGAGCGCGGCGAGACAGGTTGACAGTCGACGCATGGCATCCTCCGGAGTGATCGCTATGATAGTCGCAACTTTCGCCCGCAACCGGAATGCGACCATGCGTCACTCCCTGCTCGCTCTCGCCATGACCGCCATCGCCACTACCGCCGCAGCCGCCGATCCCGCCCTGACGATCTACCGCAGCGACGGCGACGCGCTGTTCGAGGCCGGCAATGCGCCGGTCGCCGACGGTCACGCGATCGTGCACGAACAACGCAGCCTGCAGCTCGCCGGCGGCCGCCAGACCGTCGTCGTCGGCGGCCTGCCGACGATGCTCGACACCGAGGCCGTCGCGATCGACCTCGGCGGTGCCGGCCGCGTCCTGGCGCAGCGCGTGCTCTCCGCCGGCGACGGCGGCGCGCTCGCCGCGCACCGCGGCGAGCGCATCCGCCTCAGCACCGGCGACGGCCGCGTCGTGGCCGAAGGCGTGCTGGTCGCGCTGGACGGCGGCAACCTCGGCGTGCGCGGCGACGACGGCCAGGTGCGCTACGTGCGCGACTACGCCACCGCGCAGTTCCCCGACAGCACCGGCCTGCCCGGCAGCACGCTGCAGGTGGCCGTCGACGGCAAGGCCGGCACGGCGCCGGCGACGCTGACCTACCCGACCAGCGGCCTCGGCTGGCGCGCGGCGTATTCGGCGCTGCTGCTCGAGGGCGACTGCAAGCTGCGCCTCGACGCACTCGCCACCATCGCCAACCGCAGCGGCCGCGATTTCCCCAACGCAAAGCTCAAGCTCGTCGCCGGCGCGCCCAATTTCGCCAAGGGCGGCGGACCGCGCATGTACATGGCCAAGTCGATGGCGGCGGCGGACGCGCCCGAGATGCTGCCCGAGCAGTCCTCGCTCGGCGACTACCGCAGCTACGCCGTCGACGGCAGCCTCGATCTTCCCGACGCCAGCGTGACCCAGGTCCCGCTGTACAGCAGCCGCGAGCTGCCGTGCGAACGCCGCTGGCTGTTCGAGAACGGCGGCGCCTGGTTCCCGCCCAAGCCCCTGCTGCAGCCGGAAGCCGTCGCCGACGGCGGCGGCCCGGTCAGCAGCCAGCTGCACTTTGCTGCGGCCGAGAACCTGCCCAGCGGCAACCTGCGCGTGCTCACGCGCGACAAGGACGGCCGCACGGAACTGCTCGGCGAGAACCGCATCGGCGACGTGGCCAAGGGACGCGACGTGAACGTCGGCCTGGGCGTGGCGTTCGACCTGTCCGCCGCGCGCGAGCGCAGCGCGTTCAGCGTCGACAAGGCCGCGCGCGACATGAACGAAGGCTTCCGCATCACCCTGACCAATTCCGGCGAAACCGCGCGCACGGTCACCGTGCGCGAGCATCCGAACCGCTGGCGCGGCTGGAGCCTGATCTCGTCGAGCCAGAAGCCCGACAGGCAGACGCCGGACACGCTGGAGTTCCGCGTCGCGGTCCCGGCCGGCGGCAAGGCCACGCTCGACTACGCCGTGCGCTACACGTGGACGGCGGCGGACGACTGAAGACACGCATTCCCGCTGACCCATCTTCGTATCCGCGACGCCTGGCGCGCGGATCGCACCCGCTCCGCCTCCCATTTTCGACTACGGACTCGCCATGCTCGACCTGATCCGCCACGACACGATCCTCGAACTCAACATGGCGCACCCGCCGGTCAACGCGCTCGGCGAGCAGCTGGTGCGCCGCCTGCGTGAAGCGGTCGAGGCCGCGCAGACCGACGGCACGCGCGCGCTGCTGCTGTCGGGCCGGACCGGCCTGTTCTCGGCCGGACTCGACATCCCCGCCCTGCTGCAGCTCGACCGCGCCGCGATGCGCGCGTTCTGGAACGAGTTCTTCGGCCTGTGCGGTGCCATCGCGCGCTCGTCGGTGCCGTTCGTCTCGGCGATCACCGGTCACAGCCCCGCCGGCGGCGCGGTGCTGGCGATCATGGGCGACTACCGCGTGATGGCGCGCGGCGCGTACAAGATCGGGCTCAACGAAGTGCAGGTCGGCCTGTCGGTGCCCGAACCGATCCAGATCGCGCTGCGCCGGCTCGTCGGCACGTATCGCGCCGAACGCCTGCTCGTCGCCGGTGCGATGATCGACCCGGAAACGGCGCATGCGGTCGGCTTCGTCGACGAACTCGCCGAGCCGGACCAGGTGGTCGCGCGCGCGCTGGAATGGCTGGGCGAGCTGCGCAAGCTCCCTGCGCATTCGATGCTCGAAACGCGCCGCCTCGCCCGCGCCGATCTGGCCGCGGTGTTCGCCGATCCCGAAAAACTCGGCATCGAAGGCTTCCTCGACGGCTGGTTCGCGCCGGAAACTCAGGCTGTGCTGAAGGCGCTGGTCGCGCGGCTGAAGTCGAAGGGCTGACGCGCGCGGATCAGCCGCGCGTCACCGGCCGCGTACGATCGGCGATCCATCCGCTCCACGACGGGGCGAACACGCGCGAGCCGGACAGGCCGGCGTGTTCCATCGCGAGCAGGTTGTGGCAGGCGGTGACGCCCGAGCCGCACATGTGCACGACCTCGCGCGCGTCGCGGCCGCCGAGCAGGGCCACGAATTCGCCGCGCAGTTCGGCGGGCGCCTTGAAGCGTCCCGCCGCATCGAGATTGTCCGAGAACGCGCGGTTGACCGCGCCGGGCACGTGGCCGGCGACCGGATCGATCGGCTCGACCTCGCCGCGGAAACGCGGCGCGGCGCGCGCGTCGAGCAGCAGCGCGCTGCGCTCGGCGAGACGTTCCTGCAGTTCGGCGAACCACACCACCGCGTCGCGGTCGAGCGCGACGTCCGCCTGCGACGGATCGCGCGCGACAAGGCCCGATTCGATTGGCAGTCCGGCCGCGCGCCACGCGGCGAAACCGCCGTCGAGCACGGCGACGCGTTCGTGTCCGGCCAGGCGCAGCAGCCACCACGCACGCGCCGCGGCGAGGGCGCCATTCGCGTCGTCGTAGACCACGACGTCGACGTCCGGGCGCCAACCCCAGCGCGAAAGCGCGGCCGAGAACGCCGCATCGTCCGGCAGCGGATGGCGGCCCAGGCCCGGCTTGCCGAGGTCGGAAAGATCGCGGTCCAGGTGCGCGTAGCGCGCGCCCGGCACGTGCACCGCGGCGTAGTCGCGCTCGCCCTTGCCGCTGTCGGAGAGGTCGAAGCGCGCGTCCAGGATCAGCACCTCGCCGCGCGTTCGCAGGGCCTCGAGTTCGGCGGCGGAAACCAGCGTGTGCGGCATCGTCATGCGGCGTGTTCCAGTCGGTCGAGCAGGTTCTTGAGGATCGCCGCGGTGGCGCCCCAGATGCGGTGGCTCTGCCATTGGATGGCGAAGATGTCGCGTTCGAGGCCGTTCCACAGGAACGCCTCGCGATGCAGGTGGCCCGGCTCGAGGATGTAGGCCAGCGGCACTTCGAACGCCTCGTCCACCTCGTGCTCGTCCAGCCGCAGCGAATAGCCGCCGTCGACGAAGCCGGCGACCGGCGTCACGTGATAACCGGACACGGTGGCGAGCACGTCGAGGTAGCCGAACGGTTCGACCAGATCCGGCGCGATGCCGGTTTCCTCGTCGGTTTCGCGCAGCGCGGCGGCGACGACGTCGCGATCGCCGGCTTCCACGCCGCCGCCGGGAAAGCTGATCTGCCCGGCATGGTTGCGCAGGTGCGCGGTGCGGCGCGTGAACAGCACCGACAACGTGTCGGCGCGGCGCACAAACGGCACCAGCACGGCAGCCGCGCGCACCGGCGGAGGCACCGGCAGATTGGCCAGTTCCTCCGCGTTCCACGCACCGGTGCGCGGCGGATCGTCCAGGCCGCGCACGGCGCGCCGCAGGCGGGCGACGTCGGAATTCTCGCCCGTCGTCCCGCTCACGGGCGCCCGGCCTCGCGCTGCGGCAGCACTTCCTCGACGATGCGCCGGCGCTCGGCCTCGCCCATCGCGATCCAGCGCGCGATCTCGTCGCCGCTGCGCAGGCAGCCCTCGCAATAGCCGTCCGTGCCGAGATGGCAGATGCCGATGCACGGGCTGAGGATCGGTGGCGGATGCGGGATCGTCGTCATGTGTCCAAAAGCAAACGCCGCGTCGGAACGCGGCGTCTGCGGTTCATCGCTGGGTTCCATCGGATTGCGGCGTCGCGCCGCGCTCCATGCGGAACGCGACGACGCCGTCCGGACGTCACTTCACGTCGATGATCTTGATTTCCCAGATGAAGACCTGGTTGCCGGACGCCGGATCCGGCGGCAGGAAGATCTGCCAGTGGTCGCCGACCTTCATGCGCTGGATCACTTCCGGCAGCACCTTGGTGCCGAAGATGTTCTGCATCTCGGACACCTTCGCCTTCACCGGCTCGCCGACGAAGGAGCTGCGGATCTCGCGGCCGCTGGTCAGCGAAACGCGCACGTGGAACGTGACTTCGTTACCCGGACCGATCGTCTTGCCGTTGCCGTCCTCGATCGCGCGGTACTGCACGCCGTTGGGCAGCACCGTCACGCCCTTCTTCGACTTGTTCTCGGCCATGAACTGGTCGGCCTGGCGCTTGTTGTCGCCCAGCGCCTTGTCCGCCTCGGCCTTCATCTTGGCGTCGAGCTTGGCCAGCGCGTCCTTCATCGCCGCTTCCGGCACGGCCGGCGGCTTCTTGCCGAACGCGTCCTGGATCGCGCGGGTGACGGTGTTGATGTCGACTTCCATGCCACGGTCGGCCAGACCGGAGCCGATCTGGTAGCCGATCGCGTACGAAACCTTGCCCTTGTCGGACGTGGTGTCCTGCGCGAACGCCGAGCCAGTAGTGAGCAGCGCCGCAAGGGCGAGTGACCAACCGAACTTCATGCCTGATGCCTCCGGGGTGAATGCCTGATCGGGTCCGGCCCGTGACGGGAGCCGGCCGCAAAAAACGCGCTAGTGTAACCGAGCCCCGCTGCGGGCCAAAGCGGCCGCTTTGGGAGCGCGCCGGGCGCCGAAAGTTCGCGCCGACCGTCGGCCATCATGCCGCCCGCGGCTGAACCGCAGCCGAGTCCGGCTCAGCGAGGGAACCGGACCGCCTCCACCGTCCACGATTTCGCGGCGGCGTGCAGCAGCAGGCCGCTCGGCCCACCGAACGTGCGTGCGCGGCCAGCCGCGCCGGGATTCAAGACCCATGGCCGCTCGCCGTCGTCGACGCCGAGACGGTGGCTGTGGCCGTAGACGACCGCCCGCGCGCCCGGGAACGCCGCACGCAGCAGCGCGTGCCGGCGCGCAACGGCGAAGCGGTCGCCGTGCGTGGCCGCGAGCACGCCGCCGGGCAGGTCGATTTCCACCGACTCCCCGAGCGTCTGCAGTTCCTGCAGGTCCGCGCAGGCCCATTTCGACGCCACGTCGTTGTTGCCGCGCACCGCGATCACGCGCGGGCACGCGCGGCGCAGCCGCTCGAGCACCTGCGCCGAGCCGACGTCGCCGGCGTGCACGACGAGCGCGGCTTCGCGTGCCAGGGCCTCGATGCGTGCGTCGAGAACGCCGTGCGTGTCGGAGACCAGCAGGACACGCACGGCGCAAGGATCAGTGATGTCCGCCGCGATACTTCTTCTCGCCGGCCTGGATCGTCAGGTCGAGACGGTTCTCCGGCGGCGCCAGCGGGCACGTCGCGTGCGGCGTGAACGCGCACGGCGGGTTGTAGGCCTTGTTGAAGTCGATGACGACCTTGCCGTCCTTGGGCATGTCGGCGTAGAGGAAGCGGCCCGCGCCGTAGGTCTCCTTGCCGCTGGTGCGATCGGCGAAGATGAAGAACAGCTCCTTGGCGTCCTTCTCCTCGAGCACCGGCAGCAGTTCGTACTTCTTGCCGTCGCGCTCGAACACCGCCTTGCCGGGCACCGGCATCTTGTCGACCGTGCCGAGCACGGTCGGCACGTCGAGCGTGTGCGGCGGCTGGTACGCCTCCCATTTCGCCTCGATGCGCCAGGCCGGAGCGATCGGGTAGTTGTCGATGCCGACGAAGTCCTTGCGCGTCTGCGCGTCGGAGTCCTTCACGCGCAGGCCCTTCTTGCCGTTGCGGTCGATCAGATAGAAGCTCGCCGTGCCGAACGCGACCGTGGTCGGCTTCTCGTGGCTGTCGTCGAGCAGCACGGCGGATTTCGACTTGCCGCCGTCGATCGTCGCGTCGGCCTTCGCGTCGAGCTCGATCGTCGCCTTGCCGTCCTTGAGCAAGACCGCGCCCAGGTGCGCCGGTCCCTTGGCGAGCACGACGTCGTTGTCCTTCGCGCTGCCGACGGTGTTCCTGCCGTCCTTGAGCCAGTGCAGGCCGATCAGGCTCAGCCAACCATTCGGCGACTTCAGCCGCTCGACGCGCTGCGCACGCCAGGTCTCGATCTGCTTGGTGTAGTCGGCGGGCGCCTTGCCGCCTTCGACCTTGGCTGACATCAGTTGCACTCCGGCAAAGCTCGCGGCGAGCAGAAGACTGGTCTTGAGCATCGTGAATCCTTGGGGATGTGAGAAACAAACATGATGGGAGCGACGGCCACGGGTAGAGTTTTTCGAAACCGATACCTCGACAAACCGACGCACCCGACCGAACCGCAGCGATCCCGAACGCGGACCGACCGCAAACCTTCCAATCACCTTCCGCGCAGGAAAAGACGATCCAGCTCGGAGATGCCCAGCTGCACCCAGGTCGGCCGTCCGTGGTTGCACTGGCCGGAGCGCTCGGTCGCCTCCATTTCGCGCAGCAGCGCATTCATTTCTGGCAGGCTCAGGCGACGGTTGGCGCGCACCGAACCGTGACAGGCCATCGTGCTGAGAATCTCGTTGCCGCTCTCCTCGACGCGCCGCGACTGCCCGTGCACGGCGAAGTCGGCGATGACGTCGCGCACCAGCCGGGCGACGTCGGCGCCGTCGAGCAGTACCGGAATGCGCCGCACCGCGACGCTCTGCGGACCGCTGCGCGCGACGTCGAAGCCGAGTTCGGCGAAGCGCGCCGCCTGCTCCTCGACCACGCCCGCCTCGCGCTCGCTGACGGCCAGCGTCAGCGGCACCAGCAGCATCTGCGAACGGATGCCCGAGCCCTCCTGTGCCGTCTTGAGCTTCTCGTAGGTGATGCGCTCGTGCGCGGCGTGCATGTCCACCAGCACCAGGCCGTGGGCGTTCTCGGCCAGCACGTAGATGCCGTGCAGCTGCGCCAGCGCGAAGCCCAGCGGCGGAATGTCCTGCGCGTCCGCGTTCGCAGCGGAGGCCGGCGCGTTACCGATCGCAAGACCCGCCCCGCCGGAAGCCTGTGGCAAGGCGCGCGATTCGCCGAACAGCGCCGCGTACTCGGCGAGGGGCTCGCGCACGCCCAGGCCGAGACCGCCCTGGCGCTGCGGCGAATAGCCGTAGGACGTCGACGCGGACGGCGCGAACGCCGGTGCCGCGGCGGCGGCGCCTGGCAGGTTCGCCGCGCTGCCGGCGCGCGCGCCGCCGAGCGCATCGTCGAGCGTGCGGTACAGGAAATCGTGCACGAGGCGGCCCTCGCGGAAGCGCACCTCGTGCTTGGCCGGATGCACGTTGACGTCGACCAGCGCCGGATCGAGTTCGAGAAACAGCACGAAACTCGGATGCCGGCCGTGGTAGAGCACGTCGGCGTACGCCTGACGCACCGCATGGGCGACGAGGCGGTCGCGCACGAGGCGGCCGTTGACGTGGAAGTACTGCTGGTCGGCCTGCGAGCGCGACGCGGTCGGCAGCCCGACCCAGCCGCGCAGGCGCAGGCCCGCCGCTTCGTGCTCGATGCGCAGGCTGTTGGCGAGGAATTCCTCGCCGAGCACGTCGCTGATGCGACGCGTCTCGTCGCCTTCCGTGCGCGCGGCGTGCAGCAGGCGAACGGGCTTGCCGTTGTGGCTCAACCGCAGCTCCACCGGTGCCCGCGCCAGTGCGATCGACTTGACCAGCTCGTCGATGTGGCCGAATTCGGTACGCTCGGCGCGCAGGAACTTGCGCCGCGCCGGCAGGTTGTAGAACAGGTCGCGGACCTCGACGTTGGTGCCCTGCGGATGCTGCGCCGGCGCCGGCGCGCGCGGCCTGCCGCCGTCGACCTCGATGCGCCACGCCGCCTCGGTTCCGCGCGCGCGCGAGGTCAGCGCGAAGCGCGAGACCGAAGCGATCGACGGCAGCGCCTCGCCGCGGAAGCCGAGCGTGCCGACACGCTCGAGGTCGTCGAAGCTGGCGATCTTGCTGGTCGCGTGTGCGGCGACCGCGAGCGGCAGGTCCTCGGCGTCGATGCCGCCGCCGTCGTCGCGGATGCGGATCAGGCGCGCACCGCCCTGCTCGATGTCGATCTCGATGCGCCGCGCGCCGGCGTCCAGGCTGTTCTCGACCAGCTCCTTGACCACCGACGCCGGCCGCTCGATGACCTCGCCGGCGGCGATCTGGTTGACGAGCTCGGGCGGAAGCGAACGGATGCGCGACATGTCAGTCGCGCATCATAGCCGAACGCGAAGGCTCAGCCGGAAGGCGGGATCTGCAGCACCTCGCCCGGCCGCACGCGCTCGTCGGCGAGCTCGTTGGCGGCGCGCAGCTGGGCGGTGGTCGTGCCGTGGCGTTCGGCGATCGCGCGCAGGGTGTCGCCGCGGTTGACGACGTAGCGCTGCGACTTGGCGCGCGCCTCGCGCGCACGATCGGCGTTCTGCGCGAACAGCGTGCCCGGCGGCGGCGTCGAGCGGAAATACTCGTTGACGCCGTCGAGGATCGCCCCGGCGAGCTTCTCGCGGTGCTCCGGACTCTTCAGGCGCGCTTCCTCGGCCGGATTGCTGATGAACGCGGTCTCGACCAGGATCGACGGCACGTCGGGCGAGCGCAGCACGACGAAGTTCGCCTTTTCGACGTAGTTGCGATGGGTCGGGCCGAGCTTGCGCAGCGCGCCGTGCACCTGCTCGGCGACCGAGACGCTGGCCCCCATCGTCGCGCCCTGCGACAGGTCGAGCAGCACCTTGGCCAGCATGTCGTCCTTGTCGTCGAGCGAGATGCCGCCGACGAGGTCGGCGCGGTTTTCGCGATCGGCCAGCCAGCGTGCAGCCTCGCTGGTCGCGCCGCGCGGCGACAGCACCCACACCGAAGAACCGCGCGCGTCGCTGCGTGTGAACGCGTCGGCGTGGATCGAGATGAACAGGTCCGCCTTCGCGTCGCGCGCCTTCAGGTAGCGCTTCTCGAGCGGAATGAAGTAGTCGGAGTCGCGGATCAGCACGCCGCTCATGCCCGGCGTGCGGTCGACCAGCTTCTTCAGCTGACGTGCGACGGCGAGCGTGATTTCCTTCTCGTGCGTGCCGGTGGCACCGGTCGCGCCCGGATCGTCGCCGCCGTGGCCGGCGTCGATGGCGATCACGACGTCGCGCGCCTTGCCCGGCGCGACGTCGACGACCGTCTTCACCGGCACCGCCTTGACCGCGGCCGGATACAGGTCGAGCACGAGGCGGTAGCCGAACTTGTCGGCCGGCGGCAGCAGGAAACTCTTGGGACGCACGCCGTCGGCGAGGTCGAACACCACGCGCGAATCGCTCTTGCCCTGCTTGCCGGCGCGCAGGCCCTTCAGCAATCCCTTGACGGCCGGCGCGCTGAAGCCGCTGCCCAGATCGCTGCCGCGGATGTCCAGCACGATGCGGTCGGGCTTGTTCAACTCGAACAGCTTGTAGTCGACCGGCCCGGATACGTCGAACACGGCGCGCGTGTATTCGGGGCCCGCCCAGATTCGCAAGCTCTTGATTTCAGAGGCGCAAGCCGTCGAAGTCCCGAGCAGCAGCGCGAAACCGGCGAGCAGCGAAGCTTGGATGCGAGGTCCCCACATGGCGCGTATTCAAATCGAAAGCGCCCGGAGAAAGCAAGCTTTTTCCTTGAAAATCCGAAACGTGCGAAGCTTTCGTGAATTTCCATTCAGGAATCGGCCCCAAGCGACCGATTCAGAAGCCGCCTTTCGAGATCCAGTCCGCCAGCCACGCGGCGCCGCGGGGACTGGCCGCCTCCGCCGCGAGCGAACGCCGCGCGGCCGAATGCGCCAGCCGCAGGACCAGGTCGGCCGGCGGCATCGCGCCGGCCCCGCGTTCAGGCCATTCGATCAGGACCAGGGACGCACCGCCCCACAGATCGGCGACGCCGAGCCATTCCAACTCGCCCGGATCGGCGAGCCGGTACAGGTCGAGATGGTGGACGTCGAGATCGCCGACGCGATAGGACTCGATCAGGCTGTACGTCGGACTCTTCACCCGCTCGCCGACGCCGAGCGCCTGCAGCAGGGCGCGCGCGAACGTGGTCTTGCCGGCGCCGAGTTCGCCGCGCAGGTGCACGATGCCGCCGTCGCGCAGGTGCGGCGCCAGCCGCCGGGCCGCGGCGACGAGTTGCGCTTCGTCGAGATCGGGAAGCACCGTGCTCATGCCTCGAAACGGTTGACGAGATGCCGCAGCGGCGCGAGCAGGTCGCCGGCGATCATGCCGCGCGGTGCATCCGCCGCTGCCAGGTCGCCGGCACGCGCGTGCAAGGCGACGCCGAAACGGGCGGCGTCCCACGCGGACAGCCCCTGCGCGAGCAGACCGGCGACGACGCCCGTGAGCAGGTCGCCCATGCCGCCCGAGGCCATGCCCGGGTTGCCCCAGCGGCAGACCGCGACGCGACCGTGCGCATCGGCGATCAGGCTGCCCGCCCCTTTCAGCACCGCGACCGCCGCGTAGCGCTGCGCGAGCGAGCGCACCGCAGCGTAGCGGTCGCGCTGGATCGTCGCGGTGTCGCATCCGAGCAGGCGGGCCGCCTCGCCCGGATGCGGCGTCAGCACCGTCGACGGCGGCAGCGCGCGCGGCGACCGGGCGAGCAGGTTCAGCGCATCGGCGTCGAGCAGCAGCGGCTTGCCGCAGTCCAGCGCCGCGTCGTACAGCGCTCGCCCCCACGGCGCCTGGCCGAGTCCGGGACCGATCGCCACCACGCTGGCGCGCGCGAGCAGCGGATCCAGGGCGGACCGGTCGTCGACGCCGCGCACCATCAGTTCCGGGCGCGCCGCGGAGGCGACGGCGACCTGCGCCGGCCGCGTCGCGACGCTGACCAGTCCCGCTCCCGTGCGCAACGCGGCCTCGCCGGCCAGGCGGATCGCGCCGCCCATGCCCTCGTCGCCGCCGATCGCCAGCACGTGCCCGTAGTGCCCCTTGTTGGCGTTGTCGCGGCGCGGCGCGAGAACGCCGGCGATCGACGCATCGAGCAGGTCGGCGTCGGCAGGGACGTCCTCGAAGGCCGCGAGCGGCACGTCGAGCGTGGCGAGTTCGCGCTCGCCGCAGGCCTCGGCGCCGTCGGCGGTGAACAGGCCGCGCTTCCAGGCGACGAAGACGACGGTCGCGTCGGCGCGCACGCAAGGGCCGAGCCGCGCGCCGGTATCGGCATCGAGGCCGGAAGGCACGTCGAGCGCGAGCACCGGACGGCGCGTCGCATCGAGCCTGGCGACCAGCGCCGCCGCGACGCCGTCGAGGGGACGGCTGAGTCCGATGCCGAACAGTCCGTCGACGCATACGTCGGCGTCGCCGAATTCGGCTGCCGCATCGGCGACGCGCACGCGCCCGCCGGCTCGATCGAACGCGGCGCGAGCCTGCGCCGCATCGCCGGTGGAACGGTCGGACAAGGCGAGCGCCTCGACCGCGAGCCCGTCGCGCAAGGCGAGCGTTCCGAGCAGGAGCGCGTCGCCGCCGTTGCCGCCTTCGCCGACCAGCAGCAGGACGCGCCGCGCCGCGGGCCAGCGCCGACGCAGCACGGCATAGGCGGCCGCCGCGGCGCGCTGCATCAGATCGAAGCCGGGAATGCCGAAGCGATCGATCGCATGGCGCTCCACGCGGCGCACCTGATCGGCGGTGTACAGCGATGTCGTGCGGGCGCCGTCGCTCATCGGACGATTATAGAAGCGACGGGCACGCGCTATGCTGGACGACGCACGCAGACCCCACGCGCATGACCACGATCGACTACACGACGCTGCGCCGGGACATCGAAGACTGGGCGCGGGAACTCGGATTCCAGCGCGTCGGCATTTCCGGCATCGAACTCGACGGCGACGAAGCCCACCTGCTCGGCTGGCTCGACGCCGGCTTTCACGGCGAAATGGACTACATGGCGCGGCACGGCTCCAAGCGCAGCCGTCCGGCCGAGCTGCAGCCGGGCACCTTGCGCGTGCTGTCCGCCCGCATGGACTACGCGCCGCCGGGCATCGCCGGCGCGTGGGACGTTCTCGGTGACGGCGAACGCGCGTACGTGTCGCGCTACGCGCTCGGCCGCGATTACCACAAGATCCTGCGCACGCGCCTGCAGAAGCTCGCCGACCGCATCGCCGAAGCCACCGGCCCGTTCGGGCATCGCGTCTTCACCGATTCGGCGCCGGTGCTGGAGAAGGCGCTGGCGCGCAATGCGGGCCTAGGCTGGATCGGCAAGCACACCCTGCTGCTCAATCGCGAGGCCGGTTCGTGGTTCTTCCTGGGCGAGATCTACACCGACCTGCCGCTGCCGGTCGATGCGCCTCCGTCGGCGCACTGCGGCACCTGCACGCGCTGCATCGACGTCTGCCCCACGCAGGCCATCGTCGCCCCGTACCGCCTCGACGCGCGGCGCTGCATTTCGTACCTGACGATCGAGCTGCGCGGCGCGATTCCCGAAGAGCTGCGCCCGCTGATCGGCAACCGCATCTTCGGTTGCGACGATTGCCAGCTGGTCTGCCCATGGAACAAGTTCGCCACGCCCACGCCCGAGGCGGACTTCGTGCCGCGGCACGGCCTGCAGGACGCCACGCTGGCCGAACTGTTCGCTTGGAGCGAGGAGGATTTCCTCGAGCGGACCGCCGGCATGGCGATCCGCCGCACCGGCTACGAGGGATGGCTGCGCAACATCGCCGTCGCGCTCGGCAACGCGCCCGGCACGCCGACGGTGTTGGCCGCCTTGCACAGCCGCGAGAACGACGCTTCGCCACTCGTACGCGAGCACGTCGCGTGGGCGCTGCGACGCCATCGCGCGGATGATTCCGTGACGTGCGTTCTGGAGTGAGGGTGCAGCGTCAGCCCCGATCTCGGCGCTGACGTCCGCAGCAGTCGCGGGCGAGCGCGAAAGCTACGCCGCCTGCTTGGGAATCGAGCGATTGGTGTGCGTGAGCTTGTTGGAACGGTCGACGTAGACCAGCTGCGGCTTGTGCTGGGCCGCTTCCGCTTCGCTGTAGCCGCCGTAGGCGGCGATGATGATGATGTCGCCCGGCTGGGCGCGATGCGCCGCCGCGCCGTTGATCGAAATGATGCCCGAGCCCTCGTCCGCGCGGATCGCGTAGGTCGAGAAGCGCTCGCCGTTGTTGACGTTGTAGATGTGGATCTGCTCGTACTCGAGGATGCCGGAGATGTCGAGCAGATCGCCGTCGATGGCGCAGGAACCCTCGTAGTGCAGCTCGGCGTGCGTCACCGTCGCCCGATGGATCTTCGCCTTGAGCATGTTGAGGTGCATGAGGTCTCCTGCTGTTGCGTTCGCGCAACAAATGCGCACCGGATCATTATATCAAAGCATGTGCTGATGCAGCACGACCTACGGACCCCGGAATTAATTTCAATAAAAATCATGGACTTAATGATTCTTCCTGGCAAAAAAAACCCTCGCGCGTCGCCGCAGCGAGGGTCCTAATTTGGAGTGACGACTACCTAAATGCGCCCTGCTGCCATCGGAGTGCAACGACTGGCGTTGCGAAAACCCTTCAGGCAGTGGGGAGAATACCACAGTCCGATGGAGAAACGCTACAGGCGATTCCGGAAAAACCGGCCGAACCGCGCAACGAATGCCGAAGAACGGCTCAACACGCTGATTTCATTGAGAGAATTGCGATTTTCGTCGAGCCGGAACACGTCAGGGCTCGATCAGGAGATTGTCGATCAGCCGGGTCGAGCCCATTCGCGCCGCGATCAGCGCGACCCAGGTGTGACGTTCGTCTCTTTTCGGCTCGGTCAGGTCGTCCGCGTTCCGCACCACGGCGTAGTCCGGATCGAGTCCCGCTTCGCGCAGCCGTGCGGCGGCCTGCGCCTCGACGGCGGACAGGTCCGCATCGGAACCGCGGGATTGTTCGGCCATCCACAACAGGGTCTGGCGGATGACGCCTGCCCTCGCACGCTGCTCGGGATCGAGATACTGGTTGCGCGAACTCATCGCCAGACCGTTCGCCTCGCGCACGATCGGCGCGGCGACGATCTCGATCGGATAGCCGAGATCGCGGACCAGGCGGCGGATCACCAGCAACTGCTGATAATCCTTCTGCCCGAACACCGCCACGTGCGGCCGCGTGAGATTGAACAGCTTGGCGACAACCGTGGCGACGCCGTCGAAATGCCCGGGCCGGATTGCGCCCTCGAGCACGTCGGGCAGCTGCGGCACGCTGACCCGGACGCTGCGCTCGGCCCCGTACGGATAGAGATCCTCGACGCCGGGCAGGAACAGCAGGTCGCAGCCGCTCGCCTCCAGGCCTTGCGCGTCCGCCTCGGGCGTGCGCGGATAGCGCGCGAAATCCTCGTGCGGGCCGAACTGGGTCGGATTGACGAACACGCTGGCGATCACGACGTCCGCCCGCTCGCGCGCCAGCGCGACCAGCGAGTGATGGCCGGCGTGCAGGTTGCCCATGGTCGGCACCAGCGCGATGCGCTTGCCCGAGCCGAGCCAGCCGTCGACGACGGCCTGCAGTCCGGCCTTGTGCGTCACCGTCTTCATGCGCGACTCAGTAGCTGTGCTCGGATGTCGGGAAAGCGCCGCTGCGCACGTCTTCGGCATAGGCGGCGATCGCCGCGGCCACCGACCCGCGCCCGTGCAGGAAATCCTTGACGAAGCGCGGGCGCTTGCCGACGGTGATGCCGAGCAGGTCGTAGAGCACCAGCACCTGGCCGTCGCAATCCACGCCGGCTCCGATGCCGATGGTCGGGATGCTCAGCTCGCGCGTGATCTCGGCGGCCAGCGTCGCCGGCACGCATTCGAGCACGAGCAGGTCGGCGCCGGCGTCCTGCACCGCTTTTGCATCCGCCTTCAGCCGCGCCGCGGCGGCGTCGCCGCGTCCCTGCACGCGATAGCCGCCGAACGCGTGCACCGACTGCGGCGTCAGGCCGAGGTGCGCGCAGACCGGCACTTCGTGCCGTTTCAGCGCGTCGATGACCTCGCAGACCCATCCGGCCCCTTCGAGCTTGACCATCGCCGCCCCGGCCTCGCCGAGCAGGCGCGCGGAGTTCGTCAGCGCGACGTCGGCGTTGCGGTAGCTCATGAAAGGCAGGTCCGCGACGAGCAGTGCGCGACGCAGCCCGCGCGCGACCAGCCGCGTGTGGTAGACCATGTCGTCGACGCCGACCGGCAGCGTGCTGGAATGTCCCTGCACGACCATGCCGAGCGAATCGCCGACCAGCACGACGTCGACGCCGGCTTCGTCGACGCGTTGCGCGAAGCTCGCGTCGTAGCAGGTGATGGTGACGATCTTCTCGCCGCGCCGCTTGCGCTCGCGCAGATCTGGCACGGTGACCGGCGCGCCGGTCGCGGCGTTGGCTTGCATCGCGGGGATCACCGCTGGCAGTGGGTCGCGCATTATTCCGCGCGCATGCTCACCGGCTCAAGCGCCGGATTCGTCCAGCGCCACGCAACCGCCCTGATCCACGGCGGCGAGCAGCTCGCGGACGCGACCGGCGCCCGGAATCGCCAGATCGGGTGCCAGCTCGGCCAGCGGCAGCAGCACGAAGGCACGTTCGGCGATGCGCGGATGAGGCAGGATCAGGCCGGGCTCGGCGAGCTGCACGTCGTCGTAGACGAGCAGGTCCAGATCGAGCGTCCGCGGTCCCCAGCGCGTGCCGTCGCGACGGCGGCCGTGCTCGAGTTCGACGGCGAGCAGCGTGTCCAGCAGCGCGCGCGCCGGCAGCGACGTGGCGACCTGCGCCACCGCATTGACGAAGTCGGGCTGGTCGCTGCGCCCCCACGGCGGCGTGCGGTACAGCCGCGAACGGCGCACCAGGTGCGTGTGCGCGATCGCGTCGAGCGCATGCAGCGCCTGCCGGACGTGCCGTTCGGGTTGCTCGAGATTGCTGCCGAGTCCGACGTAGGCCGTCGCGGCCGGCTCATTCGCCACCGCTGGCCTGCGGCGCGGACTTGGCCTTGCGCCGACGCCGGCGCTTGCGCTTCTTCGGCGGCGCCGTCTCCTCGGCGACTGCCGGAGCGGCGTTCAACTGCGCGGCCAGCTCGCCGGGATCAACCTGCTGCGCGTCGGTCCACCACTGCGCGAGCTCGGCCAGCTCGGCGGACTCGTGCACGCGCAGCAGCAGGAAATCGTAGGCAGCACGGAATCGCGGATGCTCCATCAGTCGGAACACGCGCTTCTTCGTGCGCGAGGCGAAGCGCGGCTGCAGTGACCAGATTTCCTCGACCGCGAGCGTGAAGCGGCGCGGGATGGCCACGCGCTGGGCCTGCTCGCGCAGGACGCGCGCCGCGGCGTTCGGCCATGCGATGGAGGCGTCGCTGCCGCCGTCGATCAGCGCCTGCGCGGTCGCGCGGACCGGCTCCCACAGCATCGCCGCGAAGAGGAACGCCGGCGTGACGGGCTTGTCCTGGCGCACGCGCGCGTCGGTGTTGACGAGCGTCTGTTCGAGCAGAAGGCGGAACGCCCCGGACCCGTCGCCGGACAGCGCGTGCGCGGTGGCCGGAAACACGTGCTGCAGCAGCCCGTAGCGTTCGAGCGTGCGGAAGCTCGCCAGCCCGTAGCCGCTGAGGAACAGCTTCAGCGACTCGTCGAACAGGCGCGCCGGCGGTGCCTCCGCGAGCAGCGCCCCGAGCGTGGCGAAAGGTGCGGCGGTTTCCGGCGCGATCTCGAAATCGAGCTTCGCCGCGAGCCGCGCCGCGCGCAGCATGCGCACGGGATCCTCCCGGTAGCGCAGCTCCGGATCGCCGATCAGGCGCAGCGTGCGTCGCGCCAGATCGTCCATGCCGCCGACGGAGTCGCGCACGCTGAAATCGGCGATGTCGTAGTAGAGCGCGTTGACGGTGAAGTCGCGGCGCACCGCGTCCTCTTCGATGCTGCCGTAGACGTTGTCGCGCACCAGACGGCCGTCGACGAGATGGCGGTCGCCGCTGCCGTCGTCGCTGCTGCCGCGGAACGTGGCGACTTCGACGATCTCGCGGCCGAACACGACGTGCGCGAGACGGAAGCGCCGGCCGATCAGGCGGCAGTTGCGGAACTGCGCCCGCACCTGTTCGGGCGTCGCGTCGGTGGCGACGTCGAAGTCCTTGGGATGGCCTCCGAGCAGCAGGTCGCGGACCGCGCCGCCGACCAGGCAGGCGCGAAAGCCGGCCTCGTGCAGACGGTACAGCACGCGCAGGGCGCCGGGGGAAATGCTCTTGCGCGAAATCGCGTGTTCCGCGCGCGGAACGATGCGGAACGACCCGTCGACCGGCGTGTTCCGTACGAGGGACTCCGAATTCATTCCTTACTGATGCTCCGGTATTTGCTGCGTGTTACCGATTCGTTATACTACGCGGCCACGCAAATCCCAACCCGCTCCCTTCGTCTAGTGGTCTAGGACACCGCCCTCTCAAGGCGGGAACACGAGTTCGAACCTCGTAGGGAGCGCCATTTGCCTTTGCGTTCGTCCGTGAACGCTGCTTCGAGGTGTTGGAAACGCGGTGCTGGGCTTTTCGTCTTCGCCGACGTCCAGAGCGGCCAGCCATGGCCGCACTTTTCAACTAACATCCAAACATCCGCTTCGAAGCGGGTTCGCGCCGTTTCCGTGGAAAAGCGCATTCGAGCCCAGCGCCGCAACGACCCTAGCCCGATCCCCTATGCCCTTCGTCGTCACCGAGAACTGCATCAAGTGCAAGTACACCGACTGCGTCGAGGTCTGTCCGGTCGACTGCTTCCATGAAGGGCCGAACTTCCTCGTGATCGATCCCGAGGAGTGCATCGACTGCACGCTGTGCGAACCGGAATGCCCGGCCAACGCGATCTTCCCGGAAGACGACGTGCCGGCCGGCCAGGAAGATTTCATCGCGCTGAACGCGGAGCTGTCCAAGGCCTGGCCGGTATTGACCGAGCGCAAGGACGCTCCCGCCGACGCCAAGGATTGGGACGGCAAGCCGGGCAAGCGCGACCTGATCGAGCGCTGACGCGCAGGTTCCCGATACCGTGAACCCCTGCGGCCGCGGGTGGACTCACCCGAAGCCGCATTCCCGTACGCTGCAATCCGGCAACGCTCGCGGCGATTGCCGGACGGGCCGCGAAGAAACTAGAAGAAACTAGCTGAGCCTTTCGCGCAGGGCCGCCAGCAGCGCACGCGCGGCGTCGCGCGAAGCCTCGTCGTTGGCGCCTTCCACACCGACCTTGCTGCCGACGCCCTCGGCGCTCACACGCACGGTGAGCTGCACCTGGGCCGTCTTCTTCGTGCTCGCCATGCCCAGCGTGACCGCACGCTTGAACCAACCCGGCCGGACGGTCGTCTGGCCGGTGGTCTGCACCGTGTAGGTCCGCCCGGCCTCGTCGCGATTGAGGATCGTCGCCGCACCGGACCGCTCCATCGCCAGGCCGACACGCGACCAGGTGCTCTCCACCGTGTCGGAGACGCTCAGGCCGTCTCCGCCGAGCGCCACGCCCGATCCGGCGGCGGCGGCCACGGCCGTTTCCCCGGCGGCCGGCGGCGTCTCCGCGGAAGAAGACGTCGCGGCAGCCGGCGCCGCTCCGCCGGCGGCGGGAATCGTCAGCGCGCCGGTCGTGCTCGGCATGTCCAGGCCCGGCGGCACTTCCAGCGGCCGCTCTTCGACCGCCGTCTTGTATTCGTTGTTCTTTCGCTCGGTCCGCTTGCGCAGGAAACCGCAGCCGCTGATCAGCGAAGCCGCGATGAGGGTCGTCAGCAGCGCGAGGACGGTTCTTTTCACAGTGGAATCTCGTGGCAGGTAATACGACTAGTCTAGCCTAGCCGACCGCGCGGACGGCCTCGACCAGACCGAGGCGGTTCAGCGTGTCGAGCGTGGCGACGTGATAGGCGGGCGACAGCGGAAGCAGGGGCAGGCGCAGATGCGCCTCGCCGAGCCCGAGCTGGGCCAGGCACCACTTCAGCGGAATCGGGTTGGGTTCGGCCGACAGCGCCGCGTACAGCGGCTGCAGCTCGCGATCCAGCGCCTCGGCGTTCGCCTCGCCGTGCAGGCAGGCTTCGCACATGGCCGAGAACAGCCTCGGCGCGACGTTCGCGGCGACCGAGATGATGCCGTCGGCACCCGCGCGCAGGGCGCGAGCGCCGGTCGGATCGTCACCGGAGAAGATGCGGAACCGTTCGCCTCGGAAGGCGAGCAGCGCCTGCATGCGCCGTGCGTCCGGCAAGGCTTCCTTGATGCCCACGATGTTGCCGTGGCGGGCCAGCTGGGCGACGGTCTCCGGCAGCAGGTCGCTGGCGGTGCGCGCCGGCACGTTGTAGAGCACGACCGGCAGGCCACCCTGATCGGCGACCTCGCCGAAATGGCGCAGCATCCCGGCCTGGGTCGGCCGCACGTAGGCCGGCGCGACGACCAGCGCCGCGTCGGCGCCGGCCGCACGCGCGCGTTTCGTCTGCGCGATCGTCTTCGCCGTCGCCGGCTGGCCGGTGCCGGCCAGGACCGGAACGCGGCCGGCGACACGCGCGACGACGAACTCGATCAGGGCGGAATATTCCGCCTCGTCGAGCGCAGCGGCTTCGCCGGTCGAACCGGCGACGACGAGGGCGCGCGTGCCGCCCTCGATTTGATAGTCGACCAGACGACCGCAGGCCTCCAGATCGAGGCTGTCGTCACGGGAGCGCAGCGGCGTCGCCAGTGCGCAGATGCTGCCGGAAAGAATCAAGGCGGAGATTCAAGCGCTTGCGGGAAATTCGATGGTAGCGGGGATGATCCCGGCAAGTCCATTCACCTCGCGCGACCGCCCGGCGGTTCCCTTGCGACCCCTCTGCCCCGCCAGTATTCTGGGCCGTCGGCGCCGATCAGCGGCGCCGCGACCGACAGGGCGACGGAATCGTGAAGCAAGCAGGAAGACAAGCCCAGAACGACAGCGCGTCGCGCCCAGCTTCCAACGAAAACTACCTGCTGATCAGCGCGTTCAGCGCGTCCACCCAGTCGCCCCTGGTGGCGATTAGCAAGCGCATCTCCGAATGCGGCTGCAATCTCGCCGAAGCGCGCGTGTCCACGCTCGGCAACGAACTGAGCGTGCTCGCCCTCGCCCAGGGTGCCTGGGACGCGATCGCCAAGCTCGAGAACGCGCTGGCGCGGCTCGAGCGCGACGGCGAGCTGCGCCTGAGCCATTTCCGCACCAGCGCCAAGCAGCAGCAGTCGAACCTGCTGCCGTACGTCGTCGAGGTCGTCGCCGCGGACAAGCCGGGCGTGCTGTTCCAGCTGGCCGAGTTCTTCGCGCAGCAGAACATCACGATCGAGCAGCTGCATTCCACCCGCTACCGCGCGATGCAGACCGGCGCCGACATGTTCTCGGCGCAGATCACCATCGGCATTCCGAACACGATGCACATCGCCGCGCTGCGCGACGATTTCCTCGAATTCTGCGACGGGCTCAACCTCGACGCGATCATGGACCCGATGAAGTTCTGATGACGGTCACGACGGGCAAGAAGGTTCCCAAGCTCCAGGGCGTGCTGCACGACGGCAGCACGCTCGCCCTGGCCGATCTGCGCGGGCATCCGGTCGTCGTCTATTTCTACCCGAAGGACGCCACGCCCGGCTGCACCAACCAGGCGCAGGCGTTCCGCGATCTCTACGGCGAATTCCGCAAGCACGGCTGCGAGATCGTCGGCGTCTCGCGCGATTCGGCCGCCTCGCACGCGAAGTTCCGCGACAAGCAGGCACTGCCGTTTCCGCTGGTCGCCGACGTCGACGAGACCTGGTGCAACGCGTTCGGCGTGCTCGGCGAGAAGACCCTGTACGGCCGCCGCTTCGTCGGCGTGATCCGCAGCACCTTCCTGATCGACGCGCAAGGCGTCCTGGCCGCCGAATGGCGCGGCGTGCGGGTGCCCGGCCACGCGGCCGCCGTGCTCGAGCGACTCGCCCACCCGTGAGCGTCATCTTGTTCTGTTATGCATCGCGGCTTCGTGCCGCCGATGCGGCGTGCGCATTCTTCCTTCGCATCCACGAGAGCCCCGCATGACCCGAGGCAAGCGCATCTACGTGCTCGACACCAACGTGCTGATGCACGATCCGACCGCCCTGTTCCGCTTCGAGGAACACGACGTGTTCATACCGATGACGGTGCTCGAGGAGCTCGACGCCGCCAAGAAGGGAACTTCGGAAACGTCGCGCAATGCGCGCCAGGTCAGCCGCTTCCTCAACGAGCTGATCGTCGCCGGCAACGGCCGCCACATCGAGGACGGCGTCGAGCTGCGTCTGCCGCAGGGCATCCAGCTCGACCGCAAGCACAAGGCCGGACGGCTGTACTTCCAGACGACGGCGCACGTCACCGCCGACAAGAGCCAGCGCCGCACGCTGCCCGACAACCTGATCCTCGCCTCGATCGTGGCCCTGCGCGAGCAGCGCCCGAAGGTGCCGGTCGTGCTGGTGTCCAAGGACATCAACCTGCGCATCAAGGCGACCATCCACGGCATCACCGCCGAGGACTACGAGAACGACCGCGCCCTCGACGACTTCAGCCTGCTCTACACCGGCGTCGCCGAGCTGCCGCAGGATTTCTGGGACCGCCACGGCGAGCTGCGCTCGTGGTCCGAGCGCGGCCGCACGTTCTACGAGGTGAAGCGGCGCAAGGACGAGGACTGGCACCCGAACCAGAGCCTCTACCTGCCCGGTGAGGACGAGGTCGAGATGCGCGTGCTGCGCATCGAAGGCAACAAGGCGGTGCTGCAGATCGTCGACGACTACCGCAGCGGCTCGCACACCGTGTGGGGCATTTCCGCGCGCAACCGCGAGCAGAACTTCGCCCTCAACGCGCTGATGGATCCGGAGGTCGACTTCGTCACCCTGCTCGGCACGGCCGGCACCGGCAAGACGCTGCTCGCGCTCGCCGCGGGCCTCGCGCAGGTCATGGACCAGCAGCGCTACCGCGAGATCATCATGACGCGCGCGACCGTTTCGGTCGGCGAGGACATCGGCTTCCTGCCCGGCACCGAGGAGGAGAAGATGACGCCGTGGATGGGCGCGCTGACCGACAACCTCGAAGTGCTGACGAATCCGCAGGAGGGCGGCGCCTGGGGCCGCGCGGCGACCAACGACCTGCTCGCCTCGCGCATCAAGATCCGCTCGATGAACTTCATGCGCGGCCGCACCTTCCTCGGCCGCTACGTCATCATCGACGAGGCGCAAAACCTGACGCCCAAGCAGATGAAGACGCTGATCACGCGCGCCGGCCCCGGCAGCAAGATGATCTGCCTCGGCAACGTCGAGCAGATCGACACGCCGTACCTGACCGAGACCACCTCCGGCCTGACCTACGCGGTCGACCGCTTCAAGGACTGGGAGCACAGCGCGCACATCACGCTGCGCCGCGGCGAGCGCTCGCGACTGGCGGACTACGCGTCGGAAGTGCTGTAGGAGCGGGAATTGGGGATTCGGGATCGGGGGATTCGGAAAGGCTTCCGACTCCTCGATTGAGCCGCGCTAAGGCAGGTTCGCCCGCCTTACCGAATCTCCAATCCCGAATCCCGGCTCTCGGTCAGAACCGCACCGACCACAGCGCCTCGAATTCGACGCGGCTGGCGGTGGCGTCGCGGCGCGTGACGTAGGTGGGCATCAGCAGGAAGTACGGCGACGTCGCGTAGCTCGCCATCATGCTGAGCTTGGCGTTGCTGCCCACCGATCGCGACCAGCCCAGCGACACCATGTCGTTCGCGGTCGCGGACGACAGCGCATTTTCGAGCAGTCGCGAGGTCGGCACCGGCTGCTGGCGCGTCGTGTAGCGCAGCTGCACGTTGCCCAGCGTTTCGTTGCGCAGGGTCCAGCCGAGGCTGTAGACGTCCAGATCCTTCCACGCGAACACCGGGCTGGAGCTGTCGCCCAGCAGCGCCAGGAAGCGCCTGGGCAGGGTCGAGCTGGCGAACGGCCTGATCGTGCTGTAGTCGATGCGCTGCACGCCGGCGTCGACGCTGAACTCCGGCGTGATCGCGTAGCTCAGCATCGCCGTCACGCTGGACGGGATGTCGAAATCGGCGCGGTCGGAAAACACGCCGCGGTAGCGATCGAACGTGCCCATGCCGACGCGCGACTGGTAGCCGACGCTCCAGCTCAGGCGATCGTTGAACGCGTTGCCGATCTCCATGCGCGCGCCAGTGCCGTAGGAGCTGTCGCCCAGCCAGGACGGCGGCGGCGCCCAGCCGTCCGACTGCGCGAGGCCGAGGCTGGACGTGGCGAAGCGCTGGTAGGCGAGTACGCCGGTCAGGCGTACGCTGCCGGTTTCGCCCCAGCGCAGCGCCAGCGACGGCGCGACCACCGTCCGCTGCAGACCGGACTGCGGCATGTCGACCAGATGCGTCGCCTGGCCCGGCAGCACGGCCGGCGTCTCGGATACCGAGCCCCTGGCGACCGAAATGGAAAACTGCGCCGGAGCATTCGACTGCGCGCCGAACGGCGACACGCGTTCGATTTCGCCGCTGTAGTTGTCGAGGACGCGCGGTGGCTCCAAGGCCTGCGGCGTCAGCGCCCACGAGAACTGCGGCGTGATGCTGGCGAGCGCATACGCGCGCCAGCGCGCGGGCACCGACTCGCTGACCGTCTCGACCGAGGAGGAAACGTACGCGGCCGCGGCCCTGCCGTCGGCGACGCCGGCTTGTGCCAGAACGGAAAAAAATGGGAGCGCCAAGCCTGCGCCGAGCGCTCCCATCCATTTCCCCGTGGTTGCCATTGCCCGCTGCATCGCCCCGTAAACTGCAGTGGTTGAAAGGAATGTGGTGTAATTCGCGGCGATTTTGGCGAAAAAGCAACACTTGTCAAGCGCACGGTCGCCGATTTTGGCGCGCAGATGCGTGAATCTCCGGCGCTTTCCCGCCGACCGCCCTCACTCGAGCGAAAGACTGTTGCAGAAAAACAACTCTCCTGCCAGCCCCGGGCGCAAATCCCCGCCGATCGCCCTGACGATCGCCGGTTCCGATTCGGGCGGCGGCGCCGGCATCCAGGCTGACCTGCGCACGTTCGCCGCTTTCGGCGTGCACGGACTCAGCGCGATCACCGCGGTCACCGCCCAGAACACACTTGGAGTGGATGCCGTGCACCGGTTGCCCGCGCCGATGCTGGGCGCGCAGCTGCAAGCGGTGTTCGCCGATTTCCGCATCGGCGCGGTGAAGATCGGCATGCTCGCCAGCGCGAACCTGGCACGCGAGACCGCCAGGGTGCTGCACGCGCATCCGCGCGTCCCCGTGGTGCTCGATCCGGTGCTGATCGCCACGACCGGCGCCGCGCTCGCACGCGAGGATCTGGTCGAATCGATGCGGCGGCACCTGTTCGCGCGCGCGGACCTGCTGACCCCGAACATTCCCGAGGCCCAAACCCTGATCGGACACCGCATCCGCGACCGGGACGGCATGCACGCCGCCGCCGCCACGCTGCTCGAGCACGGCGCACGTGCGGTGCTGCTCAAGGGAGGCCATCTGCACGGCGGCGAAGTCGCCGATCTGCTGCTCACACGCGAGGGCGAACACTGGTTCCACCAGCGTCGCATCCGCGGCGAGAGCCACGGTACCGGCTGCAGCCTGGCCGCGGCGATCGCCGCCGGCCTGGCCTGCGGGCACGCGCTCGAAGCGGCGGTCGAACAGGCGATCGGCTTCGTGCACGCCGCCCTGGCGGCCGGCTACCGGCCCGGTCGCGGGCGTCTGCGCGTGCTCGATCATCTCGGCGCGCGCTGAAGCGCGCGCTTCTGCCCGGCGAGGCCCGGCCGCAGTCGGGCCGGGGGAAATCGTCAGCCGCCCAGCCGCGAAATCAGCGCGTCGGCGAACGACTGCGTGGTGCCGGTGCCACCGAGATCCGGCGTGACGCGGTCGCGCGCGGCCAGTGTGTCGCGGATCGCCGTGCGCAGGCGAGCCGCTTCGGCCGCACGGCCGAGATGGTCGAGCATCTGCGCTGCGCCGAGCAGCAGCGCGCAGGGATTGGCGATGCCCTTGCCGGCGATGTCCGGCGCCGATCCGTGCACCGCCTCGAAGATCGCCGCATCGGCGCCGATGTTGGCGCCCGGCGCCAGGCCCAGTCCTCCGACCAGGCCTGCGCACAGGTCGGAAATGATGTCGCCGAACAGGTTGGTGGTGACGATCACGTCGAACTGCTCCGGCCGCATCACCAGCTGCATGCAGGTGTTGTCGACGATCATCTCGTTGCACTGGATCTCCGGGTATTGCGCGGCCACCTCGCGCGCCACCTTCAGGAACAGGCCCGAGGTGGACTTGAGGATGTTGGCCTTGTGCACCACGGTGACCTTCTTGCGGCCTTCGCGGCGCGCGAGGTCGAAGGCGTAGCGCACGATGCGCTCCGAGCCCCGGCGCGTGATCTTCTGCACCAGCGTCGCGGTGGCGCCGTCCTCGGATACCTGCTGGCCTTCGCCGGCGTACGCGCCTTCGGTGTTCTCGCGCACGGTGATCAGGTCGACGTTCTCCGGGAAGCGTGACCGCGTGTTCGGGAACGAGATCGCCGGACGCACGTTCGCGTAGAGGTCGAACTGGCGCCGCAGCTGCACGTTGATCGAACTGAAGCCCTCACCGACCGGCGTGGTCAGCGGGCTCTTCAGCGCGACGCGGTGCCTGGCGATCGCATCCAGCGTCGCCTGCGGCAGCAACTCGCCGGTCTTCTGCTGCGCGGCGAGGCCGGCGTCGACGAAGTCGTAGGAAAAGCCGAGCTGCAGCGCCTCGAGTACGCGCAGGGTGGCTTCCATGATCTCCGGGCCGATGCCGTCGCCGGGAATCACTGCAATGGTCGTGCTCATCGAAAACGTCTCCTGGAACGCGGCGGGGCGTCGCGCCGACCGGCGCACGCGGGCCGACCGCGCGCACCCAGCCGCATGGTGAAAGGAAAGGCATCGGAACCGCTGCCCGACGTGACGATCGGATGACAGCAACCGGACCGAAAGCCTTGCGCGACAAGGGCTTCGGAAGATCCGACTTGCCGGCGCCGGCGAGGGCGCGCATTATCCACCAATGCTGTCGATTCGTAAAAGAACGCGGGTTGCCGTGGCCGGGCTCGCCGCCTTGGCCTGCGCCTTCGTCTGCGCCGCTCCTGCGGGCGCGGCGGGGTTGAACGCCGCCGATCTGCGCGTAGTGCTGGAACAGCCGGCGTCGGCTTCCACGCATCACTCCCCGCAGTTGAGCGTCGCCGGCCGCGCTCCGGCGCTGTGCGTTCCCGCCGTCGCCAGCCTGAGTGTGGACGACACCGACCTGAACGTCATCCTGAAGCCGACCAGCGCTACCAGCTGCGGCTCGAAGAGCCTGATGCCGTTCTACTCACGCCTCGATCCGGTGACGACCGCCTCGGCGCGGATCCTGCCGGGCCAGATCTACCGCACGCGCATCTACGCCACCGAACACGGCACGCAGAGCCTGGTTTCCTTCGGCCTGCTCGACACCAGCACCGCGACGTCGGCGCCGCTGCCGGAAAGCGGACTGTGGTGGTCCGAAGCCAGCGCCGAAACCGGCGCGGCGGCTGCGGGCACCGGCGCCAGCATCGAAATGCAGGGCGACCGCCTCGCCGTCGGCGTATTCGGTTTCGGCGAAACCGGCGCGGCGACCTGGTACTTCGGCACCGGACAGCGCGCCGGCCACGTCGCGCGCGTGCCGCTGGTGCAGCTCGCCAACGGCGATCCGGCGTTCGCTCCGATCGGCAACCAGCCCGAAGCCCAGCCGGGGCCGCGCATCGAACTCGAATTCCTTTCTCCGAGCCGCGCGCGGGCCTATCTCGTGCGCAGCGAAAAGGGACGCGACGTCGAAGTCCGCCCTCTGCTGCTGTCACGTTCGCGCTTCGCCACCGGTCCGGTCGGCGCCAACTGGAGCGGCCAGTGGGTGCTGGTGGTCGACGACGGCGGCTCGCCGCGCACGTTCGACTTCGCGGCCGCGGGCAGCCAGGACGCGGAGAATTTCCATCTGGCCGACAGCTCAGGCGACGCGCGCCTGGACTGCCGCCTGGCGAGCGGCACGGAACACCCGGAAATCTGTTCCCTGTCCGCCGCCTCAGCAACGCTGGCCGATTTCGATCAGGTCGGCCTCGACCGCCTGTCCGGCCGCGCCAACGGCGGCGCGCACGCGACGCTGATGCGCGTTCCGCACTAGCCCGCGGCCGGCTCCTCGCCGCCGTCGGGCGTCGCGAGCGTCTGGTCGAGGAAATCGACCGCCCGGCGCAGATGCGGAATCACGATCGAGCCGCCGACGACCAGTCCCACGCTGAACACCTCGAAGAACTCGTCCTCGCTGACCCCCGCCTGCGCGCATTGCGCGACGTGGTAGCTGATGCAGTCGTCGCAGCGCAGCACCAGCGAGGCGACCAGACCGAGCATTTCCTTGGTCTTCACGTCGAGCGCGCCGGCCTTGTAGGTCTGCGTGTCGAGGGCGAAGAAGCGCCGCACGACCTGGTTGTCCTGCGCCAGGATGCGCTCGTTCATGCGCTGGCGGAAGGCGGTGAATTCGGCGATGCGGTCGTCGCTCATCGTGCGCCCTCCGCGATCGCGCCGAGCCGGCCCGCCCGATCCGCGGCGACCAGATCGTCGTAGCCGCCGACGTGCGTCTGGCCGATGAAGATCTGCGGCACGCTGCGACGGCCGTGGCTGCGCGTGAGCATTTCCTCGCGGCGCGCGGAGTCGAGATCGACGCGGATTTCCTCGTAGTCGAACCCGCGCTGGCGCAGGAAATTCTTCGCCGCCACGCAATACGGGCAGACGGCCGTCGTGTAGATTTCGACGCGATTCATCGCGGCATTCCGGAAGCGATTGGGATGCACGCAGATTGGGGTGTCCGCCGCCCGCTTGCAAGGTCGGCCCGCCCTCCCCACCTGTGCATGAACCGGCGCCGAGCGGGTTCGCCGCTTCGGTAGCCGCGGGAACCTGCGCGCGCTAATCTGGTCCCAGCAACCGTCCTTTCCGGTGTGGTCATGCGTTTCTCCCGTGGTCTCTCCCTGCTGGCCGCCGCCTGCGTCGCGACGCTGGCCGGCGCGCGCGAACCCGACGTCCGCCTGCCGGACATCGGCAGCTCGGCCGCGGGCATGGTGTCGCCGCAGGACATGTACGACTACGGCTCGGGAGCGCTGCAGGAAATGCGCTCCTACGGCATGGTGCTCGACGACGCCCTGTTGAACGACTACCTCACCGGGCTCGGCTACCGGCTGGTGTCCAACAGCGAGCACCCGAATCTGCGCTTCACGTTCTTCATCATGAACGACGAGCAGATCAATGCGTTCGCGATGCCCGGCGGCTTCGTCGCGGCGAACGCGGGACTGATCACCGCGATGCAGCGCGAGGACGAGCTCGCCGGCGTGCTCGCGCACGAAATCTCGCACGTCGAGCAGCAGCACATCCTGCGCGCGTTCGAGGACACGACGAAGATGTCGATCCCGATCATGCTCGCGATGCTCGGCGTGATGATCGCGGCGGCCGGTCGCTCCGACGATGCGGCGCCCGCCGCGATGGCGGCCGGCACATCGCTGATGCAGCAGCGGCAGATCAATTTCACGCGCAGCGAGGAAGCCGAAGCCGACCGTTTCGGCATCCAGATCCTGTCCCGCTCCGGCTTCGACCCGAACGCGATGGCGAGTGCGTTCCAGGCCCTGCAGCGGGTCATGCGCGTGAACGGCGTGGACATCCCGGAGTTCCTGCTCGACCACCCGCTCGACACCAAGCGCATCGCCGAGGCGCGCGACCGCGCCGCGCAGCTCGGCTGCCCGGCCGAACCGCAGCTGCGCCCGAACCGGGTTTCGCTGCCGTCGACGGCCTCGCTGAATCTCGACCTCGCCGTGCCGGGCCAGCGCAACGACGACGCGGCCGACGCGATCGACGAAGCGAGCGCGATCGCCGCCAGCGAAGCGGCGACGACGAAGGTGGAGAAGAAATCCGACGATCCCAAGGCGCTGCCGCAAGTGTCGGTGACGGCCTGCGTCTCGCGCGGGCCGGCCGTGCAGGGCTATTTCGAACTGATGCGCGAGCGCGCCCGCGTGCTGAGCGCGAGATCGCGCACCGCCGTGCGTGCGTACTACGCCAACAACCTGCGCGACGATCCCGCGTTCGACACGATCGCGAACCGCTACGGCTACGCGCTCGCGCTGGCACGCAGCGGGGACACGGCGACGGCCATCGCCCAATCGCGCAAGCTGGCCGAGCGCCATCCGGATTCCGCTCCGCTGGGCCTGGCTCTGGCCGGGGCACTCGACCTGGCCGGCGACAAGGCCGCCGCGCTGAAGACCTACGAGCGTCTGCATTCGGATTTTCTCGGCAATCGCGCGGTGACGCTGTCCTACGCCGACGCGCTGCTCGGCCAGGCCGACGAGCGTAACGCCAAGCGCGCGCTGGAACTGCTGCGGCCGATGATCGCCCGCTACAGCGACGATCCGGACCTGCAGAAGAGCTTCGGCCGCGCCAACCAGCTCGCCGGCGACAAGGTGCGCGCCGCCGAGGCCTACGCGGAGGCGGCGTACCTGACCGGCCACGCCGAGGACGCGCTGAACCAGCTGAAGGCCCTGTCCAAGCAGACCGACCTCACCTACTACCAGCGCAGCCGCATCGACGCGCGCATCACGCAGCTGACGCCGACCGTGCTGGAGCTGCGCAAGCGGCGCTCGCCGAGCTCCGACTCGCCCAATTCGATGGCCCCGGCGCTGTCCTGCTGCGAGCCGTCGCGCCTGCAGATCCGCGTCGGAAAGCCCTGAAGGTGTAATATTTCCGCAACACGAATGCGCCGGCCCGCGCCGCTTCCGGGCCTCCCGGTCGCGACCGACGGAGCCGCTGTCATTCGCGCGTAACAAAATACGGCTGCAATGATGGCGTCATAAAGCGCACTGTCTGCGCTGTCCTGCGGTGCCGATGTGCAGAAACATATCCTGATCGTCGAAGACGAGACCGCGATCCGCGACATGGTCGCGTTTGCCTTGCGCAAGGCCGGCATGGAAGCGATGCACGCGGCCGACGCGCGGGCCGCGCAGACCGCCATCGGAGAGCGCGTGCCCGACCTGATCCTGCTCGACTGGATGCTGCCGGGAATGAGTGGCATCGACCTGGCGCGCCGGCTGCGCAAGGACGACCTGACCCGCGAAGTGCCGATCATCATGCTGACCGCGCGCGGCGAGGAAACCGACCGCGTCGGCGGCCTCGACGCCGGCGTCGACGATTACGTGGTGAAGCCGTTCTCCACGCGCGAGCTGCTCGCGCGCATTCGCGCGGTCATGCGCCGCACGCACGGCGAGGATTCGGAAGGCGTGGTCGAACTGGGCGGCCTGCGCATCGACAGTGCCGCGCACCGCGTGTTCTCCGGCGACCAGCCGGTGCACATCGGCCCGACCGAGTACCGCCTGCTGCACTTCTTCATGACGCACGCCGAGCGTGTCTACTCGCGCGGCCAGCTGCTCGACCACGTGTGGGGCGGCGGCGTCTACGTCGAGGAGCGCACGGTCGACGTGCACATCCGCCGCCTGCGCAAGACGCTGGAACCGTTCGGCCGCGATGCCCTGGTGCAGACCGTGCGCGGCGCCGGCTATCGTTTCTCGACCAGCGTGTGACGGTGCGTCGCGACGAATCCTTCATGCGCAAGGCGAATTCCCGCTCCGTGACCGCCGCCGCTTTCGCGCCGCGTCGCGAAGCGTCCCGGCGGAGGTCGTTCCGATGCCTTCGCGTCTAGGCCGCGCCTGGCGTTCCAGCCTGTGGCGGGTCGCCGCCGTGCTGCTGGTCGCGCTGGCGATCGGCGGCTGGCTGCACGCGATTCCGCAGGCCCTGCTGGTCGCGCTCGCCGCCTGCTTCGCCTACGGCGTGTTCCGGCTCGCCCGCCTGTGCCGGATCCTGACCGACGTGCGCCACGTGCCCGCCGCCGAGGGCAGCGGCCTGTGGGACGAGGTGCAGAACCTGCTGCGCCGGCGCCAGCGTGACGCGTTCGAGGAGAAGCGCCGCCTGGTGCATCTGCTGCGCGAATTCCGCAACGCCGCCGCGGCGCTGCCGGATGCGGTGGTCGTGCTCGATCGCGAACGCCGCATCCTCTGGTTCAACACGGCGGCGGGCAGCCTGCTCGGCCTGAAGTACCCGCAGGACATCGGCGGACCGCTGACCAATCTGGTGCGCGCGCCGCGCTTCGCCGAATGGCTGCGCAGCGAACCGGCCGAACCCCTGCTCGACCTGGCCGCGCCGAGCGACGAGAACCTGCGCCTGAACCTGCGCCTGATCCGCTACGCTGACGAACAGTCGCTGCTGATCGCGCGCGACGTCAGCCAGCTGATGCGGCTCGAACAGGTGCGCCGCGATTTCGTCGCCAACGTCTCGCACGAACTGCGCACGCCGCTGACCGTCGTGCACGGCTACCTCGACATGATCGAGCCGGAGAGCATGCCCGAGTACGAGCCGATCCTGCACGAGCTGCGCAACCAGTCGCGCCGGATGACGCAGATCGTCGAGGACCTGCTGACCCTGTCGCGGCTCGAGGCGCAGAGCGACCTGCCGCAGGAGCGGGTCAGCCTGCGCTCGCTGCTCGAAGCGCTGCGCCGGGAAGCGGTCGCGCTGAGCCAGGGCGAGCACACGGTGACCACCGAGCTGCGCGGCCGTCACGACCTGCTCGGCTCGACCAAGGAGCTGCACAGCGCGTTCTCCAACCTGGTCAGCAACGCCGTGCGCTACACGCCGGCCGGCGGCCGCATCACGCTGCGCTGGGAAAGCAGCGAGCGCGGCGCGCGCCTGTCGGTGATCGACACCGGCCCCGGCATTTCGCCGCAGCATCTGCCGCGGCTGACCGAACGCTTCTACCGCATCTCGACGAGCCGCTCGCGCGACACCGGCGGCACGGGCCTGGGCCTGTCGATCGTCAAGCACGTGCTGCAGCTGCATCAGGCGCGGCTGGAGATCAGCAGCGAGCTGGGCGTCGGCAGCACGTTCAGCTGCGTGTTCGGCGGCGAGCGCCTGCTCGAACCGCTGGCGCTGGCGGAGACGACGTGAGCCGGACCGCGGCATTCGCCTGCGCGGCGGCGGTGCTGTTCGCGCTGTGCACCTCTCCCGCCGGCGCGGCCGACGCGCTGACGGGCCGCCTCACCGGCGTCGGCTCGGACACCGCCAGCGCGCTGGTGGCGCGCTGGGCTGACGCGTTCCGCGCCGAACATCCGCGCGTGCAGGTCCAGGTGCAGGCCGCCGGCTCGGCCAGCGCCCCGACCGCGCTGGTCGAAGGCGCCGCGGATTTCGGCTCGATGAGCCGGCCGATGAGCGAGACGGAGAACGCCGCGTTCCACGCCCGCTACGGCTACGACCCGACCCGCGTGGTGGTGGCGCACGACGCGATCGCGGTGTTCGTGCATCCGGAAAATCCGCTGGAGCGCATCACGCTGGCGCAGCTGGACGCCATCTATTCGGCCGACCGTCGCTGCGGCGCTGCGGTGCCGGTGCGCGAGTGGCGCGATCTGGGCGTCGCCGCCGATCCGGCACTGGCCGCCGCACGCGTGCTGGCCAGCGGCCGCAACGAAGCCTCGGGCACCTACGAGGTGTTCCGCGAAGGCGCGCTGTGCCGCGGGAATTACCGCGCCGACGTCGTCGCCTGGCCCGGCAACGGCGCGGTCGTGGCGACCGTCGCGACCCATCGCGAAGCGATCGGCTACGCCGGCCTGGGCTACGTCACCGGACTGGTCAAGCCGCTGGCGCTCGCCCGCGGCGACGGCGACGAGGCGGTCACCCCGGATCGCGCAGCTGTCACGCAAGGCCGATATCCTCTCTCGCGCGCCCTGTATCTGTACGTGAATCGCCCGCCGGGCAGTGCGCTGGCGGATCTGCCGGCCGCCTTCCTCGCCTACGCACTGTCCGACGCGGGACAGGCGCTCGCGCAACGCGAGGGATTCACGCCGTTGCAAGCCAACGAGCGCGCCGCCCAGCGCGCCCTCCTCGAATGAACGAGCCCGCCATGAATCGCGACGTGCCGCAGCAGAACCTCAAAGACCCCGCTCTGTACCTCAATCGCGAGCTGGCCCAGCTCGAATTCAATTTCCGCGTGCTGGCGCAGGCCGAGGACGCGAACGTGCCGCTGCTCGAGCGGCTGCGCTATCTGTGCATCTCGTGCACGAACCTCGACGAATTCTTCGAGGTGCGCGTCGCCGTCCTGCGCGAGCAGCTGAGCCTCAACGAGACGCGTCCCGGTCCCGACGCGCTGCCGCCGGCGGAAGTGCTCGCGCGCATCCGCGACCGCGCACTGACCCTGGTCAAGGCCCAGTACGACTTCTGGAACGCGACCCTGCTGCCGGAACTCGACCGCGAAGGCGTGCGCTTCTCCAAGCGCGACGGCTGGACGGCGAAACAGCGCCGCTGGCTGCAGGGCTACTTCCGCAACGAGATCCTGCCGGTGCTGTCGCCGCTCGGGCTCGACCCGGCGCATCCGTTTCCGCGCATCCTCAACAAGAGCCTGAACCTCGCCGTCGTGCTGAAGGGCCGCGACGCGTTCGGCCGCGAAGGCCACATGGCGCTGGTGCGCGCGCCGCGCTCGCTGCCGCGCATCATCCGCATGCCGGCCGAGGTCGCCGAATCGGCCTACGACTTCGTGTTCCTGTCCAGCGTGCTGCACGAATTCATGGACGAGCTGTTCCCGGGCATGCAGGTGAAGGGCTCGTACCAGTTCCGCGTGACGCGCAACAGCGAGCTGGTCGTCGACGAGGACGAAGTGGAGAACATCGCGCTGGCGCTGCGCGACGAGCTGAAGGGCCGCGGCTTCGCCAAGCCGGTGCGGCTGGAGGTCGCCGACAACTGTCCGAAGGCGATCGCCGACATGCTGACGCACAACTTCGAGCTCAGCGATTCGGAGGTCTACCGTTGCGAGGGACCGGTCAACGTCAGCCGCGTCAGTGCGGTCTACGACCAGATCGACCGGCCGGACCTGAAATTCCCGCCGTTCACGCCGCGCGTGCTGCCCGCCGTGCTGGAGGAGCAGAGCCTGTTCGAGGCGATCCGCGAACGCGACATCCTGCTGCACCATCCGTTCGAATCGTTCAACGCGGTGGTCGAGCTGCTGCGCGAGGCGAGCGTGGATCCCGACGTGCTGGCGATCAAGCAGACGCTGTACCGCGTCGGCAGCGCCTCGCCGCTGGTCGACCACCTGATCGAGGCCGCGCGCCAGGGCAAGGACGTCACCGTCGTCGTCGAGCTGCGCGCGCGGTTCGACGAGGAAGCGAACCTGCGCCTGGCCAACCGCCTGCAGGAAGCCGGCGTACAGGTCGTCTACGGCGTGGTCGGCTACAAGACGCACGCCAAGATGCTGCTGATCGTGCGCCGCGAACAGGGCGCCCTGCGCCGCTACTGCCACCTGTCGACCGGCAACTACCACCAGATCACCTCGCGCATCTACACCGACTTCGGCCTGATGACCGCGAACCCGACGATCGGCGAAGACGCGCATCTGCTGTTCCTGCAGCTGTCCGGACTCGGTCCGATCATCCAGCTCAAGTGTCTGCTGCACTCGCCGTTCACGCTGCACAAGGGCCTGATGGAGAAGATCGAGCGCGAGATCGCGCACGCCGCCGCCGGCAAGCCGGCGCGCATCATCGCGAAGATGAACGCGCTCAACGAGGAGCGCGTGGTCGAGCAGCTGTATCGTGCCTCGCAGGCCGGCGTGCAGATCGACCTGATCGTGCGCGGCGCCTGCACGCTGCGGCCCGGCATCGCCGGCGTGTCGGAGAACATCCGCGTGCGCTCGATCGTCGGCCGCTTCCTCGAGCACAGCCGCGTGTACTGGTTCCAGAACGACGAGCAGCCGGAGATCTACTGTTCCAGCGCCGACTGGATGGAGCGCAACCTGCTGCGCCGGATCGAGACCTGCTTCCCGATCCTCGACCCGGCGCTGGCGCAACGCGTGTTCGACGAATCGCTGGCCAACTATCTCGCCGACAACACGCAGGCGTGGACGCTGGAGGCGGACGGCAGCTACGCGCACATGTCGCCCGGTGACGCTCCGCCGCATTCGGCGCAGCAGACGCTTCTGTCCGAACTGACCTGAGGGGCAGCGCTTGCCGGCTTCCCCTTCCCGCCCCCGCAAGTCGGCGACGGCGTCGCGGCCGGTCCGGAAAGCGGCGGCGGACATGCGACAATCCGGCTTCCCGACACGAGCGCATCCGGTGACGACTGCCAGCCAAGAAATGCGGGACGGCGACACGCTGGCGGCGGTCGACCTCGGGTCGAACAGCTTCCACCTCGTCGTCGCGCGCTACGAGCACGGCAGCCTGCGCCTGATCGATCGCCTGCGCGACAGCGTGCGCATGGCGCTGGGTCTGCGCGCCGACGGCAGCCTCGCGCCGGAACGCCGCGAACGAGCGCTGGCCTGCCTGGCGCGTTTCGGGCAGCGGCTGCGTGCGCTGCCGCCCGAACGCGTGCGTGCGGTCGCGACGAACACCGTGCGGCGCCTGGCCAATCCGCAGAGTTTCCTGCTGCCGGCCGAGACGGCGCTGGGGCATCCCATCGAAGTCGTCAGCGGCCGCGAGGAAGCGCGACTGATCTATCTCGGCGTCGCGCACGACCTGGCCGTGACGAAGCAGCGCCGGCTCGTCGTCGACATCGGCGGCGGCAGTACCGAGTTCATCATCGGACAGGGGTACGAGGCGCTGGAGACCGAAAGCCTGCAGATGGGCTGCATCGCCAGCACTCTGCGCTTCTTCGACGACGGCAAGTTCACCGCCAAGCGCTGGCGCCAGGCGCAGACCGAGATCGCCGTGGAGCTGCAGCAGTTCGCCGCCGACTACAAGGCGCGCGGCTGGGGCGAAGCGGTGGGATCGTCGGGCACCGCCAAGGCGATCGGCGCGATCGTGCAGGCCAACGGCTGGAGCGAACAGGGCATCACCCCGGTAGCGCTGGCGCGCCTGCGCGACGCGATCCTCGAAGCCGGCAGCGTGGAGAATCTGCGCCTGGCCGGCCTCGCCGAGGAACGTGCGCCGGTGCTCGCCGGCGGCGTGGCGATCATGGAGGCGATCTTCGAGACCTTCTCGCTCGAGCACATGGCGACCTGCGAGACCGCGATGCGCGAAGGCCTCCTGTACGACATGGTCGGGCGCGCGATGCATGGCGACCCGCGCGCGGGCAGCATCGCCGCGCTGGCCTCGCGCTACGGCGTCGACCGCGCGCAGGCCGCGCGCGTGCGGCATGCCGCGATCGCGCTGTTCGAACAGGTCGAGGAAGCCTGGCAGCTCGGCTCGCTCGACCGCGACCTGCTCGGCTGGGCCGCCGACGTCCACGAGATCGGTCTGGCGATCGCGCACAGCCTGCACCACATCCACGGCGCCTACATCGTCGCCAACTCCGATCTCGCCGGCTTCAGCCGCCAGGGCCAGCAGGCGCTGGCGGCGATCATCCGCTCGCATCGACGCAAGCCCGACCGCGATGCGCTGGACGCCCTGCCCGAGCGCCTGCGCCGCCCGGCGCGCCGCCTGACCGCCCTGCTGCGACTGGCGGCGCTGCTGGAGCGCCCGCGCACGACCGAGGCGCTGCCGCCGCTGCACCTCGAGGTCGAGGACAAGACCCTGCGCCTGGACCTGCCCGAGGACTGGCTGGCGCAGCATCCGCTGACACGGGCCGATCTCGAGCAGGAGCGTGACTACTTCAAGATCCTGGACCTGAAGCTGCACGTGCGCTCGCTGGAGCAGGCGGCCGCCTAGGACGGCCCACGCGGCGCGGCCGGTTGCGGCGCGCGCTGCGGAAAACCGCGCTTCGGCTCACGACCGGTTGCCGTGGCCGGCATGACGCGTGCCGCCGTAGCGCCTATCATTCGCGGTCGTATTTCCCCTCATCCGACATCCGGAGGTTTCCGTGCTGAAACGCGCGCTGTTCCTGCTCGCCCTGCTCGTTCCCGCCTACACGCTCGCGCAGAACGCGCCGGCACCTGCCAGCAAGCCGGCCGCGGCCAAGAGCGAGGCCAAGCCCGCCGCCAAGACCGCCAAACCGGCGGCGAAGCCGGCCAAGACGCCGGCCAAGACCGCCGAGAAGCCGGCCGCCGCCGAAGCCGCGGCGAACTCGAACAAGGTGCTGATCAAGACCAGCCTCGGCGACATCACGGTCGAGCTGTACCCGGACAAGTCGCCCAAGTCGGTGGAGAACTTCCTCGGCTACGTGAAGAGCGGCTTCTACGACGGCACCGTGTTCCACCGCGTCATCGAAGGCTTCATGATCCAGGGCGGCGGCTTCACCAAGGATCTGCGCCAGAAGCCGACCAAGGCGCCGATTCCGATCGAGTCGAAGAACGGCCTGAGCAACCTGCGCGGCACCGTGTCGATGGCGCGCACGATGGATCCGAACTCCGCGACAGCGCAGTTCTTCATCAACACCGTCGACAACCCGCGCCTGGACTACGTCAGCGACGCAAATCCCGGCTATGCGGTGTACGGCAAGGTCATCGCCGGCCTCGAGGTGGTGGACAAGATCAAGGCCGTGCCGACCGGCCCGCAGGGGCCGTTCCGCAGCGACGTGCCGACCACGGCCATCGTGATCGAGAAGGTCAGCCTGGTACCGTAAGTTCCGCGGACGTTCTGCTGGCGGGGCGCGACTTCGGTCGCGCCTCGTCTTGCGCCACCCGCGGCTGCGGGCATCGGCGCAATGGATGCCGACCTGCCCCGCTCGTGACGTCGGATAGAATTCCGGCATGACGACGCTGTTCATTTCCGACCTGCATCTGGACCCGAGCCGGCCGCACATCACGCGCCTGTTCGTCGACTTCGTGCGCACCGAAGCCTCCCGCGCGAGTGCCCTCTACATCCTCGGCGACCTGTTCGAGGCCTGGATCGGCGACGACACCGACGACGACACCGCGGTCCAGGTCGCCAGCGCGCTCGCTGGGCTGCGCGCGCAGGGCGTGCCCTGCTTCTACGTCCACGGCAACCGCGATTTCCTGCTCGGTGACGCCTACGCGCGACGCGCGCGCATGACGCTGCTGCCCGACGCCAGCGTGATCGACATCGAGGGCGAGCGCGTCCTGCTGATGCACGGAGACACCCTGTGCACGGACGACGCGGCCTACCAGGCGTTCCGGTCGCAGTCCCGCTCCCCTGCCTGGCAACGCGCCTTCCTGCATCGCCCGATCGCCGAACGGCAGGCCTTCGCCGCCCAGGCCCGCGCCGAGAGCCAGCGCTACACGCGCTCGGTGGACGACGCGATCACCGACGTCAACGCCGATGCCGTCGTGCAGGCACTACGCACGCACGACGTGCGGCGCCTGGTCCACGGCCACACCCATCGCCCGGCCGTGCACCGGCTCGCCGACGGCGAGCGTTCCTGCGAACGCATCGTGCTCGGCGACTGGTACGAACAGGGCAGCGTGTTGCGAGCCGAAGCGGGCATCTGGGATCTGGCTGCGCTCGGCGATCACTGACTGGCCCGTTTGCGCCCGGCGCTCCCGGAAACGCCGATGGCACCCGCAGGACGGTACCGGCAAGCCCTTGATCCCAAAGCTCGACCTAGGGTTCGGCACAGCGGCATTGGCGGAAAATCGGCGTACAATTCCGCGCAAACAGAGGGGTTATCGTCATGCTCGGACTACGGAAATCGCCTGATCGGGGCTCGATTCGGTGGTGGCCGGCGGCAACATGGGGAGCGGCACTTTCCCTGTCGCTGGCAGCAAGCGTGTCGGCGCAAACCTGCGTGGCGCCAATCACGCTCCGTCCCAACTCCGCCCCGGTGACCGGCAGCACCTGCAACGGGGGCGAGCCGGTTGCACTGCTCTGTCACGAAGTCGGCGAAACCGGGCCTGTCGTCGTCTACGCAATCGACGCCGAGCGTTTGTCCGGCTTCATCGACGTTGCCGCAAACTTCACCTCGTTCCTCGCCGTGAAGAACGCGAACTGCCTGAAAGGCGACTGCATCTCGAGCATGCCGGGGGCGCCGATACTGTTCACCCCGGATATGCAGGGCCCGTTCTACGTCGTCGTTGCGGCGGATCCAAAAATGGAAGCCCCCGGAGCCTGCGGCAGCTACACCCTCTTTCCGGACCTTCGCGTCATCGACGACGTATTGTTGGCGGATGGTTTTGATCGCCCTCCCGTCATTCCTTAGGCATCCGATACGAGGCCACTTTCCGCGTCCACGCTGGGCAGCGCAAAAAAGTAAGCCGCTCCCTGCTCGAAATTGCCGTCGACCGTGGCAGCGAAGGCGCCGACGAGTGCATCTTTCTCCGAAAGTGCCGCGTAGTATCCGAACAGATCGCCAGCCTTGCCGTCGCTGGCCTTCAATGTCTTCACTTCCTGCCAGAGGCCTTGGCGAAAAACGAACAAATAGGCAGCTCCTGTGTAGCTGCTCGTCGCATAGGCACCGACGATGAGCCGCTTCTTGGCCAAGCTGACGGAGGCGCCGAAAAGCGAGATCGAAGTTCCCTCGGCTGCGTAGAACTTCTGCGTCTCGTCCCATCGGCCGCGCTCGAAACTGAAGCGATAGACGGCCCCTTGGCTTACGTTGCCGTTGATGACGGAGCCTTGCGCACCGACCAGGGCTTCAACTCCGTTCCATGCGATCGACGTACCGAAGTTTTCGCGAGGAGCTCCTTCTGCGGCGGTAAGTCGCGTGGTCGACACCCATTCTCCGGAGGAGCGGCGTGCATAGACGTACACCGCCCCCTGCCCGGGCTTTCCGTCGATGGTAGCGGTGCGCGCACCGATGAGAGCGACATCCTTGTTGATCGCAATCGACGAGCCGAATGCACTGGTCACATCATCCGGATCGGGAGCATTTAGGGTGTTTCGCTCTACCCAATAGTCACGCGAGCGCCCGTGTACGAGATCGAAAGCGATGACTCGATAGGGAACCGTTATCCCCCCTCGAGTGAACCCTCCGAGAGAGACGAGCGCTCGTGACGAACTCAGGCAAACCACGGTGCCGAAGGTATCGAGATTTCGCAGCCGGCTGCCGGTGATCTTCTGTGACTCGACCCAGCGTCCACCCGACTTGCTGAAGAAATAAGCCGCACCTTGCCACACTTTCCCGTCGATGGCGGCGAACGGCGCGGTGATCATCGCTCGGTCACCGTCCAAGGCAATCCAAAAGCCGAACTGATCGCGCTCCGCCCCATCGCTCGCCGTGAGGCGCTGAACTTCTTTCCAGGCGCCCCCGATCTTGTTGTATACGTAGACGACTCCTTGGCCCACCCGTCCGTCCACGGTCATGTTCTTGGCGCCGACCAGGGCAACATCACCTGAAATCGCTACGGCGGAACCCAGCCAGGCACGCGGAAATCCCTCTGATGCGGAAACCTTCTGCTCCGTCCAGCTTGTTTGGATCGGCGACTTCTTCCTGATACCGGGCATCTGCACCACCTCTGCGTCCGTGATCACGTCAAACGAGAAAGAATGTAAGGCTGGCCCTCGCCTGGAGATACGCCTCGCCGCTGCGAGGCTCACCATGCCGTAATGCACGGCGCTGCGCTTGTCCGTCATCTCGATCGACACCATGACGATTTCGATCAGCGAAACCAAAGAGCGTACAGTCGCGGCGTGTCTTTTTTTGAATCCAAGCTCTCTCCGGTCTGTCGAAGAATCAATCGACGGAAAACCTCTGCAGAATGACCGGAAGAAACCCATCCGCCGTGACCGAAAACGTCCCGCATGCTCCCGGCTGATCGAAATCTGCTCCGGTGACAATCAGATAATACGCTCCGGGAGGAATGTCCGAATGACTCATCACAGTAGAGCCGTCCCCGACCGTAGTGCAGGCGGCATCTGTATTGCAGCCGCTGGCCTGAGGAATCAGATAAGAACTCAATGTGTAACCGGATCCACCAGCGAAAGCAATCCCCGAAAATGGAGCGTCGCTGGTCACTTGTATCTGCGAAACAAAAGCTGCCCCCGGCGCACCTCCCGCACCTTGGCACACACTCACTATTCCGGCCTCATTGCCGCAAGTGGTGCCTGTCAAGCTGATTCCCCCGTTGGCTCCTGGATGCCATGCCGCAGGTGATGCACAGGTTTGAGCGTAAGCCATCGGTGCAGCGAGCGCGAAGAGCAAAGACGCGACACCGGAAACAAGGGTTCTCATGAGCATCCTCCCGATTGAAAGTTCAGTCACGAAATTCCGACAGCCAAACCTGGATCACTTTGCCACAACCTTCTGTCGATTCACCAACGGTTCCTTTTTTCCGTCCCCTTTCAGCATGTCGATGGCATACCAATAAGTTCTCCCGGAAATCGCCGAGTTGTCGCGCCACTGGTATCGACTGGAAGACCCTCTCTCCCGGTTCTTGACCAGTATCACATCCTTGCTGATGCGAATGAGCTTTCCGTTTTCCTCGTCGGCCCGGTAAATCAGATAACCGTAAACGGAGCGCTCATTGGCCACCGACCAACTCAGCAGCGGCCCCTGCCCGGCCGGAGGCTCTTCATTGGCGGCGTCCACTGCCTGCCGCAGTGATTGGCCGAGATTCGGAGTCGCAGCCACCTCTTGTTGACTTTCGGGCAGACTGCTCTTAGCAGCTCCTGCTGCTTCACGCTCCTCGTCCAAATCATGCACTTTGGTAGTGGGATTCAAGAGCATTCCGACGACCTGGATCGGCAGCGTTCGTCCGAATTCCGGAAGGTCGACATCGACAGTGCCTTGCAGTCGCCCGAGACCCTGGTCATTCGACACGGCCACCTTCACTAGTCGACATCCGGGAGCGGCAGGGTCGCATGACGTGGACACGGCACTTCCCTTGACACCGTTCAGTTTGACGCCGCCCACCTTGAAATCCTTACCCGATTCGCTGGTCAAGCGGACGAGGAATTCGTTTTTGTTGTTCGTGCGCATCAGGCCCATCGAGACCGGATTGCCGTTCGGGGCGATCTCGCCGATGACGTTCGCGTCGATCGTGAGCCAAGCCTCCTTCTGCTGGGGCACGTTGGTCTGCAACTTGATCTTGTCGTGCAGGATTCCCCAGGGGAGATCCCCGCGAAACGACACGCGCACCGTTCTGTGATCGTCGTCGATATTGACCTCGAGGTAATCCGGTTTCGACGAGACCCCGGTGAGACGAAAATCAGGCACCTCTCGGCTGTCGAGAGTGATGGACTTGGTGGGCTTCTCGCCCTTTTCTTTGAAAGCGCCGAAATCCAATACCAATGGACTCTGGTCGAGGGCAGACAACACGAATGCGTAAACCGTCGATCCCCGTTGCCCGAGAATGCCGGGCTCGTCCGTCCTGAAGCGGAACGACCGCTTGATGTATCCCATATTGTCGCGAGTAGCGATCGTGGCCTTCAAATAGGCTTTGCCGTGCGGAGGCACCACCACGGCTTTCTCGATGCTGTCCCAAGACATCACCGCCTCTCCGTTGGAGATTCGGATGGGGCGATCACCCATGTTCGTCAACTCGAAATTACAGCTTGCCGTCTCGAACTGCCAGTGTTCTCCGGCATCGCAAGGGGAAATCTCCAGATTGGATTTCGGGCTCGCGCCGGAAGATGCCGCCATCGAGCTCGCCAGCAAAAATGAAGCAATCAGCATACGATCGTCCAAAATAAAAAACCCACCCGTGTCGCCACAGGTGGGTCTAGGAAAAGCAAGGTTGGCTGGATTAGCCCACCGAGAAGCTCTGCAGCGTCACCGGCAGGGTGCCGTCAGACGTCGCCGTGAACGTGCCGCAAGATCCCGGCGCGTCGAAATCGGCGCCCGTCAGGATCAGGTAGTACGAACCCGGCGGGGTGTCAGTGTGCGCCATCTGGGTGCTTCCGTCACCGACGGTCGTGCAGGCAGCGTCCGCATTGCAGCCGCTCGCTTCCGGAACGAGGTACGCGCTGATCGTGTAGCCCGCGCCACCCGTGAAGCCGATCGTCTGGTACGTACCTTCGGCCGAAACATTGACGCGAGCGACGAAGGCAGCCGCCGGAGCGCCGCTGGCGCCCTGGCAGACGCTGACGATGCCGGTCTCGTTACCGCACGTCGTACCCGTGAGGGGCGGCTCACCCGTCGTGTTCGGCTGCCACGACGCCGGAGACGTGCACGTCTGTGCGCTCGCCGACATGCCAAAACACGCAGCAAACACCGCCGCACCCACCATTGAGCAGAGCATATTGCGCTTCATTTAGTCACTCCTATCGAATTTTTTGAATTAACTGAGGAAATGCCTCAGTGACCGATGTAAGTCGTACGACGCGAATCGAACGTATCGAAGCCAACAGCCTGGGTGGCATGGTTGGTCTTGAAGGCCGCGCTCGGAGCGGTCAGACCCAGCGAAGCGGCAGCGACACCACCCCACGCGGCATTGTCCAGATTCGCGATGCTGCCCGACTCCGTCGGCTCCGTCGTGCCCGCGGCAGCATTCACCCAGTACTTGAGTTCGCCAGCCGCACCAGCACCAACCTTCAGGAAGCCTTCGATGCGATTCACACCCGGGGTGAGGTCGGTTGCGAAGCTCTGCGCGCAGCTGAAGGTGCCCGAGCCGCACTGAGCGATGAAACGAATGCGCTTCGCGCCGGCCGGACCCGCTACCAGCGAGACGCGGAGAAGGCGATTGAAACCGTTAGCGGTGTTCTGAGCCGGAGCCTGGAACACGACAACGTTGTCCGTCGAGCTGAAGTCGCTCAGCGCGTTGGTGTCGACCAGGAACTGGAAGCGATAGCTCGTTTCCGGCGAAGCGTGGTTGTAGCGCACGAACGAGGAGGCCGTCGTGCTCGGGCCGAGCGACGAAACCAGCTTACATTCGGTCGAATCCAGACCCGGAGTAGCGATGGTCAGGCTGGAGGTCGAAGGAGGAAGGACCGACTTGCTCGTCCAAGCGCCACCGTCCGCCGTGGTCGGACCCGCCGGGCAAGCCGCCATCGCGCTACCCGCGAAACCAGCCAGACCGACCAGCGCCAGCGAAAGAACTTTCATCTTCGTGTTCATTTGAGAAATCTCCCAGAGTGTCTCGGGCGAGGTGCAGTCCCCATCCCCGTTGGTTGTGAATGTTGGTTAACCAAGCCCGATCCGCGCGGACGATAGTGTAAGGAATAACGCTATGTCAACACGTTCGCAGCGTGGACCAGGCTAACCCGTGCCCGATTCGAGAGCGGGATCCCCAACTGCATGCGGTCCCGAATCCCGGTCAGGGGCTGCCTCGCGGCTGCGCCTGAACCCACGAACTTCTATGACGCACGATCGGACGGGAACCGGACACTCTGCCGGGAACTTTTTCCAAACCCCTTCGCCGGCCCGTCCGGGCCGGCCCCTTCCCTGAGAGAACCCGGGCCCCGTCCGCATATAAGTATGTGTCGGACCGCCCGTGCCGGGAAGACGCCCGGCAGGCGAATCCCGCGCGGACCGGACCGGCGTACATTGACCTCCCCTGCCCCCATCCGCAGAATCGCGCCTCCTTGCGGCTCCTCTTCTCCCCTTGGCCCCGACCCTTTCCCCACCGCTCGTCGCCAGCGACTGCCTGGCCGTCATCCCCGCGCGCAACGAGACCGGCACGGTCGCCGCGGTCGTCGCCGGCGTGCGCCAGGCGCTCGGCTGCCACGTGCTGGTGGTCGACGATGCGAGCACGGACGCGACGGCGGCCGAGGTGCGGGACGCCGGCGGTGAGGTGCTGACCCTCCCGCTGGGACTGGGCGCCTGGGGCGCCACCCAGGCCGGCATCCGCTACGCGCGGCGCAATGGCTATTCCGGCGTGATCACCCTGGACGCGGACGGCCAGCACCTGCCCGAATCGCTGCCTTCGCTGTTCCTGGCGCAGGCGCGCAGCGGCGCGAACGTCGTCATCGGCACCTGCATCGAGCGGCTCAGCCGCGCCAAGCGCATCGCCTGGCGCTACCTGCGCCTGCTGACCGGGCTGAAGCTCGGCGACTTCACCTCCGGCCTGCGCCTGTACGACCGCCGCGCGATCGAGATCCTGGCCGGCCCCGAGGCCAGCCTGCTCGACTACCAGGACGTCGGCGTCCTGATGCTGCTGTCCAAGCACGGCCTGGCCATCGAGGAGACCCCGACGCCGATGCTGCCGCGCCGCCAGGGTCGCTCGCGCGTGTTCGCTTCCTGGTGGGTGGTCGCGCGATACATGCTGCACACGACGGTGCTGTGCATCGCGCAGATCGACGCCGGACGCCGCGCGCCGGCGCGGGCCGCGACGGGAGGCCGCGCATGCTGACCAGCCAGATGACGTCGGCCATCCTCGGCATCGGCTTGGCCGGCGCGATCCTGTTCCTGGTCCGTCGCGACCATCTGCACGGCCCGTTCGCGATCTGGTGGTTCGCCGTCGCCGCGGCGACGTTCGTGCTCGGTGTGTTTCCCGGCGTCGTCGTCTGGCTCGGCCACGCGACCGGCATCGTCTACGCGCCGGTGCTGCCGATCATCATCGGCCTCTCGCTGGTGCTGATCCGCCTGCTCAAGCTCGACATCGACCGCTCCAAGCAGGAACGGCAGATACGCCGCCTGACGCAGAAACTGGCGATCCTCGAGCAGGAACTCGACCGCCTGGAAGGCCGCCCGGCGCGGGACGCGCGCCTCGACGACGATTCCTGACGACGCCCGGCGGCATGCGCGTCCTCCACCTCGGCAAGTACTACGCCCCGGAGCGCGGCGGCATCGAGCGCTACACGCAGGCACTGGCCGAATGGTGCGTCGCGCAAGGCGACGCGGTCAGCGTCCTCGTGCACCAGCGCCCCGGCCTGTGGCGCGGCGCGCGCGAGGCGATGAACGGCGTGGAGGTACGCCGCGCCGGCTGTCTGGCCGCGCCGGTGTACACGCCACTGAGCCCGGCTTTTCCGCTGCAGCTGTCGCGCGCGCTGCGCGAATTCCGCCCCGATCTGCTGCATCTGCATTTCCCCAATCCGTCCTGCTTCGCCGCGCTGGCCAGCCCTGCCGCCCGGCGCCTGCCATGGATCGTGCACTGGCACGCGGACGTCCCGCCGGATTCGCCGGACTGGCGTCTGCGCACCTTCTATCGCGCCTACCGGCCGTTCGAGCAGGCCACGCTCGCGCGGGCGCGGGCGATCGTCGCCACGTCGCAGCCGTACCTCGACGCGAGCGCGGCGTTGTCGCCGTGGAAGGACAAGGCACGCGTCATCCCTCTGGGCATCGGCGATCTCCCCGCCATTTCCACTCCGGCGCAGCCACCCGCCTGGCCGGCGGCCGGCCTGCGCCTCCTCGCCGTCGGTCGCCTCAGCCGCTACAAGGGTTTCGGGGTTCTGCTCGAAGCGCTCGCGCAGGTCGCCGACGCGAGCCTGCTGCTGGTCGGCCACGGCGAATGCGAGCGCGAACTGCGTGCGCTCGCCTCGGCCCGCGGTCTCGACGCGCGACTGCACCTGGCCGGCGACCTCGACGACGACTCGCTGGCGGCGGCCTACGCCGCGGCGGATGCGTTCGTGCTGCCGTCGCTGGACCGCGGCGAGGCCTTCGGCCTGGTCCTGCTGGAGGCGATGCGCTCGGGCCTGCCGGTCATCGCCAGCGCGATCCCGGGCTCGGGTGTGGGCAGCGTCGTCGTCGACGGCGAAACAGGCCTGCTGGTGACGCCCGGCGACGTGGCCGGACTCGCGGCGGCGATCGAACGAATGCGCAATCCGGACCTGCGCCGCCGGCTCGGCCAGGCCGGCGAGCGGCGCTGGCGGAAGGATTTCGCGCTCAAGGCGACGATGCCGGCGTGGCGCCGGATCTACACCGAAGCCGTCCGCGCGACGCCGGCCTGATCGCTGCGGCCGCTCGCCGGCCACAGCGCGAACAGCAGCGATGCGACCAGCAGCGGCGTCATCTGCAGCAGCAGGCGGTTCACTGCCGAGTAGCTCTGCGCGTAACGCGAAGCGGTCGTGAACACGAACAGGCCGAAGATCAGCGCCAGCGGTATCGCCAGCAGCACCAGCAGGCGCCGGGCGGTCGGGTCGCGGCGCCACTGCGGCGCGTTCCAGACCAGTGCGACCGGCAGCGCGAACCACAGCAGGTTCCAGTTCCACTGTCCCCACAGCGCGTTCGACAGCGCCGCGATCGACTGGCCGATCGAGCCCAGCGCGAGCGCCGGCCCGCTTCCGGCGTAGCTACGCGCGGCGGCGATCCAGGCCACGCCGAAGACCAGGGACGCGACGACGGCGACCGCCGCCACCGCGAGCCCGATGGCGAAGCGCTTGGCACGCAGACCTTCGGGCAGCACGCCGAACACGCAGGCGGCGCCGAGCACGATGCTCCACGCCGCGCCTTCGAGCTTGATCATCGGAAGCAGCGGCAGGAGGCCGAGCACGATCAGCAGCTGGCGCGAGTCGCGGTCGCGGCGCCAGCGCAGCCACGCATGCCCTGCGAGCGACAGCAGCGCCGCCAGCCACAGGTCGGCGTAGCCGCCGAGCGCCGCATGGGCGTTGAGCAGCGGCAGCGAACCGAGCAGGTACACGCCGGCCAGCGCGGCGAACCGCGGCACGTCGAGCGCGCGCCACTGACCGTACTGGGCGAACAGCATGGCGCACCACAGGCCGAGCCAGGCGAGGTTGATCCACGGCTCGACCCAGCCGCCGCCGGCGAACCAGACCAGGGTCCACGGCAGCAGCTCGGGATAACTCCAGGCGCCGGCCGTGCGCGCCTCGACCGCGGGCGCCGACAGCCAGTTCTCGAAGGAAACGTACGGCGTCACGTGCCCCGCCAGCACCCAGGCCTTCGCCTTGGCCTGCCAGATCGCCCAGGCATCCCACGGCAAGGTCGGATGCAGAAGGATGTCGCTGGCGAGAATCCAGCCGCGCCAGCCCAGCAGGATCAGCACGGCCGCCGTGAGCGCCCATTCGCCGCGCGTGAACGACACGGAGGCCGGCAGCGGCGCCGCGCCGCGGCGGCGCCAGGCGAAGATCCAGCCAGCCAGTCCGATCAGCACGGCGCCCGTGCCGACGCGCGAGGCAACGAGCGAAAGCTCGGATGCGGCCAGCACGCGCACCAGCAGGCCGCACACCAGCGCTCCGACGATCCAGCCGCCGGCGAGTGCGACGACGCGGTCGTGCCCGCGCCGCGGCCAGCCGGCGCAGGCGACCCACAGCCCGCTGCCGACCAGCAGCGGCACGCACCAGACGATCCATGCGGACAGGCCGTTCACGGCGACACTCCTTCGACGCGGTATACGGCCAGTCCGTCTGTTTCCAGCATCGTCCTGACGCGCACGCTCTGCTTGCCGACGCGCAGGCGGTTGCCGACCGGCCGCAGACGCTTGCCCTCGCCGTGGCGGACCAGGATCGTTCCGACCGGCACCACGGCGCGGCCGCCGGCGAGCGCGAGTTCGCCGTAGGCGCCGATGTTGAGCGGCGAGGCCAGGTAGGTCAGGCGCAGGACGTCGTGCGGGGAATCCGCGTCGACCAGAATCCGCGTCGTCGGCGGCGCGTTCACCAGCATTTGCTTCAGATGCGTCGCCGCATCGCGCAGCTCGGCGTCGACGACGTGATCCTGCCGCTGCGCGAGCGGAACATCGCCCCAGACGTCGCGATCCACGGACCGCTTGTAGGCCAGGCTGCGCAGCCACGCCGCATCGGCCACCACCCAGGCAAGCGCCGCCACGACGAGCAGGCCGCCGCCGAGACGCCGGCCCGACCAGCCCAGCACCAGGCGCGCCCAGACGGCCGCCAGGCCGAGTGCCAGCGCCAGCACCAGCGGAAGGCGCGGCGCGTGTGGCGAGCTGTCGCCGACCTCGCTCGGCCCGACCGCGCTGACCGAAATCAGCTGCCACGGCGTGAGCAGGGACCAGCCGGTGAGCAGAGCGCGAATCCGGCCGGCCCACGAATCGGACTCGAGTCCGACCGAGACCAGGGTGAACGGCGCGAAACCGCGTTCGGGCGCGACCAGCTGCGCGGCGGCGAACTGGGCGAAGCCGAGTTCGACGATCGTGCCGCGCCAGGCTTCGATCCGCGACAGGTCGAAGCTCGCTTCACCGCTGCCCGGCCACGGCAGCGCGATGGTCTGCACGTCGTCGGGCTGCTCGGCGGTGCGGAACACCAGCGTGAGTTCCAGCGTGCGCGGAAAATTCTCGAAACGGTAGCGCAGGATCGGCAATTCCTCGCCGGCCACGTTCGCCAGCGCGGTGGACTGCAGGGCGGAATAGTCCTCCGCCGCGGCGGTCACCTGCAGGCGATCGTCCTGCGCCGCGGCAGTGCCGAAGACCGGCTGGAATTCGCGTCCGGCGAACTCGCGCGTCAGCTGCGGCGCCGGCGGCGTGCTCCAGCCGGCGCCGGCCGCCCACAGCACGAGCAGCAGCCAGCTCGCCGCCGTCGCGACGACGAACGCCGCGAGGCGCGCGCGCGGCACCCTCATGCGGCCAGCTCGGCGAGGCGATCGAGTTCGATCGCCGTGAAGCCGGCGCGCAGGCGTGCGTCGACGTTGAACGGACCGCGCAACCCGCCGCGCAGATGCGTTTCGAGCAGGCTGCGGAAGGTGGCCTGCGGCTCCACGCCTTCGCGTCCGCAGCACCAGGCGAACCAGCGCGAGCCGGCGGCGACGTGGGCGACTTCCTCGCGCAGGATCACGTCGAGGATCTCGACGGTCGCGTGATCGGACACGCCGCGCAGGCGCTCGATCATGCCCGGCGTCACGTCGAGTCCGCGCGCCTCCAGCACGCGCGGCACCAGAGCCATGCGCGCGAGGCAGGAATCGGCGGTGCGCATCGCCATGTCCCACAGTCCGTCGTGCGCGTCGAAATCGCCGTAGGCGTGGCCGTACTCGGCCAGCCGCGCGCTCAGCAGGCCGAAATGGCGCGCCTCGTCGGCGGCGACCTGGGCCCAGTCGCGGTAGTAGTCGTCGGGCAGGTCGCGGAAGCGGTAGACCGCGTCCCAGGCGAGATTGATCGCGTTGAACTCGATGTGCGCCACCGCATGGACCAGCGCCGCCCTGCCCTCCGCGGTGCCGAGGCCGCGCTGCGCCAGCGCGCGCGGCGCGACCAGGCGCGGGCTGGCGGGACGGCCCGGCGCTCCGATCGGCGCGGGTGCCGACGGCGCCGGCGGTCGCGACAGCTCACCGCGCGCGATCGCCTGCGCGAAGCGCTGCGTCAGCGCGCACTTCTGCTGCGGATCGGCGCTGGCGAGGCAGATCTCGGCCGCCGCGAACAGGTCGACCGGGTCGGTGTGATCCATGCGTATCGGGTCCCAGTTGATGCCCGTCGCGGATTATCCACGACTGCAATCGGCAAGGATGCGATACGTGTCGGGACCCAGATGCAAAGAAAACGTTCAATACGCGCGCCGCACAGCCCGGCCCCGGGGCTGAACGCGGCGGACGAGGGCTCAGCCGGTCTGCCGCCGCTGCATCTTCGCGTCGTCGGAGCGCGAAAACTCCAGGTCGCGCAGATAGGTCGGCTCGACGCCGGTCACGTACTCGCCCGAGAAGCACGAGGTATCGAAGTACTTGAGGTCCTCGTTGCCGTCCTGCACGGCCCAGATGAGGTCGTCGAGATCCTGGTAGACCAGCTTGTCGGCGCCGAGGATCTTCTCGATCTCCTCCACCGTGCGGCCGTGCGCGACGAGTTCGGCGGTCACCGGCATGTCGATGCCGTAGATGTTCGGATAGCGCACCGGCGGCGCCGCGGAGGCGAGGTACACCTTCCTCGCGCCGGCCTCGCGCGCCATCTGGATGATCTGCCTGGATGTGGTGCCGCGCACGATCGAATCGTCCACCAGCAGCACGTTCTTCTTGCGGAACTCCAGGCCGATCGGATTGAGCTTGCGGCGCACCGAGCGCACGCGCTCGCTCTGCCCCGGCATGATGAAGGTGCGGCCGATGTAGTGGTTCTTGACGAAGCCGTCGCGCACCGGCACGCCGAGCTTCTGCGCCAGCGGCCCGGCCATCGTGCGCGAGGTGTCCGGAATCGGGATCACCGAGTCGATGTCGTGTTCGGGCATCAGGCGCAGGATCTTCTCGCCGAGCTTCTCGCCCATGCGCAGACGCGCCTTGTAGACCGAGACGTCCTCGATCATCGAATCGGGCCGCGCGAGGTAGACGTACTCGAAGATGCACGGCGCGTGCAGGCCCGGCTCCGCGCACTGGCGCGTGTGCAGCTTGCCGTCGACCGTCAGCAATACGGCCTCGCCGGGCGCGACGTCGCGCAGCAGGCGGAAGCCGAGGATGTCGAGCGCGACCGACTCGGACGCGACCGCGTATTCCCTGCCGGTGGCCGTTTCGCGCTCGCCGAGCACCAGCGGGCGGATGCCGTGCGGATCGCGGAAGGCGAGCACGCCGTAGCCGAGCAGCACCGACACCACCGCGTAACCGCCGACGCAGCGCGCGTGCGTGCCGGCGACCGCCTTGAAGATGTGATCCGGCGACAGGGTCATGCGATCCTGGATCTGCAGCTCGTGCGCGAGTACGTTGAGCAGGATCTCCGAATCGGAATCGGTGTTGATGTGGCGGCGATCGTCCTCGAACACCTCGCGGCGCAGCGCCTCGGTGTTGATCAGGTTGCCGTTGTGCGCCAGCGCGATGCCGTACGGCGAGTTCACATACAGCGGCTGCGCCTCGGCCGAGCCTTCCGAGCCGGCGGTCGGATAGCGGCAGTGGCCGATGCCGATGCTGCCGCGCAGGCCGAGCATGCTGTCGCGGTCGAACACGTCGCGCACCAGACCCGCGCCCTTGTGCAGGCGCAGGCGGTTGCCGTCGAGCGTGGCGATGCCGGCCGCATCCTGGCCGCGGTGCTGCAGGACGGTGAGCGCGTCGTAGAGCGCCGCAGCGACTTCCGACTGGCCGACGATGCCGATGATTCCGCACATGATTGGATACTTCAGGTAGACGTAGGATTCGGGACGGCCGGCGGTTTCCTGTCGGATTCCGGCGGGCGGATCAAGGCACCGGCTGCCGGTTCGAGGTAGCTCGCCACCTCGGCCGGCAGGCGCTCGCGCAGCCAGCGCGCGCCCGGTTCGAAACTCGGCAGCAGCCGCGACTGGCCCCACCACGGATCGCGTGCGAACGGGGTGAACCCGAGCAGCAGCACGATCAGCACGACCAGGGCGATCCCGCGCACGAGGCCGAACACCATGCCCAGCAACCGGTCGCTGCCGGACAAGCCGCTGCCTTCGACCAGCTTGCGCATCAGGAACGTCACGATCGCACCCGCGATCAGCACCGCGATGAAACACAGCCCGTAACCGAGCAGAACGCGCACCGACGGCGTGGATATGCTGCCGGAAAACTGTTCCGCAAGAGCCGGACCGAGCATCCATGCGACCCAGAACGCGCACGCCCACACCGCCAGCGCCAGTACTTCGCCGATGAAGCCGCGCCACAGCCCCATCAGCACCGACAGGCCGAGCACGGCCAGGATCGCGTAGTCGGCCCAGTTCATCACAGCGCCGGGGTTGGGGATTGGGGATCGGGGATTCGGAAAAGATTCGACACGCTCACCTGCACCGCTCTAACGAATCTCCAATCCCCAATCTCCAATCCCGGCCTCATCACAACGTGACGATCATGCCGTCGAGTTTCAGCTTGTCCTTGATGCCGGTCTTCAGCTTGTCGGCGGCGGCGCGGTCGACTTCCGGGCCGGCGCGCACGCGCCAGAGCGTGGCACCGTTGGAATCGATCTTGTCGACGAACGCCGCGTAGCCGGCGTTCTTGACGCGGTCGCGCAGCTTGTTGGCGTCCTCGACCGTCTTCATCGCGCCGAGCTGCACGGCGAATGCGCCGGCGCGGTTCTTCGGCAGCGCGGCGGGCGCCGCATCGGCGGGCGCGTCGGCCGCCAGCTGCACGACGCTGCCGGGCACGGTCGGCTTGATCTGCTTGATGCGCACGCGCGCCGCCTCGGCCGCGGCGCGATCGGTGAACGGGCCGACGCGCACGCGCGACGCCGGCTTGCCCTGGTAGCTGCTCGATTCGGCGAACGCCGGATAGCCGCCCTTCTTGAGGCCGGCGACCAGCTCGTCGGCGTTCTTGATCGCCGTGTAGACGCCCAGATGCACGAAGTATTTTCCATCCGCCGCCTGCCCCGGCGCCGGCTTGGGCGCTTCCGGCACGGCGGCCGGTGCCGGCGTCGGCGTGGCGGCCGGCGCAGGCGTGGTCTTGGCGACCGGCGTGGGTGTCGGCGTGGTGGCGGGGCTCGCTGCGGCCGGCTGCGGCGATTCCGCCGGCTTCGGCGCCGTGGCCGTGTCGACCGTGGCGACATGGTTTTCGTCGACCGGCGCCGCTGCGGACGGCGCGCTGTTCGGCGCCGGAGCGACCGGCAGCACGCGCGTCTGGAACTCGCGATCCGGCGCCGGCGGGATCGCCAGGCTGGAAGTCTCCATTTCCGCGCTCTTCTGCGGCGCCGAACCGGACATGAACATCGGTACGAAGATCACAGCCAGCGCGATCAGCACGGCGGCGCCGAGCAGGCGCTGTTTCAGCGACAGATCCATGATGGGTCCGGGTCGGAAAATCGACGCGATTATACGCGCCCCCCGTGCTGTATCGAAGGTTAAGCGGCGGGTGCGGCGCGCCTGGCGAGCCGCTGCGCGGCGAAACGCAGTGCCGCGGCCGCGACGAAGAACGAACCGAAGGCGAGGATCCGGTCGCCCGCCTTCGCCTGCGCGAACGCGGCGGCGAGCGCCTTGCCGGCGTCGGCGTACCGGGCCGGTTCCGCAGCGGCACCGATCGCGTCACCGATCGCCGCGCGCAGCGGCTCGGCGGCGAGCCCGCGCGGCGAGTCGCCATCGAGCCCGGCGAGCAGCCATTCGTCGACCTCGCCGCGCAGCGCCGCGACGATGCCGCGCGCGTCCTTGTCGGCGAGCGCACCGAACACCGCCAGCGTGCGGCCCGCCGCCGGTTCGGCGCGCAACCATTCGGCCAGGGCGCGCGCGGCCTGCGGATTGTGGCCGACGTCGACGATCAGCTCGGGCGGTCCGGCGAAGCGCTGCAGCCGCGCGCCGATCCTCGCCTGCGCCACGCCTTCGCCGATGGCCGGGGGATTCCACCCGAGCCGGCCGCGCAGCGCGTGCAGCGCGGCGATCGCCGCGGCCGCGTTCGCCAGCTGGCACGGCGCGGCGAGCCGCGGCGGCGGCAGCATGAGCTGCGTGTCGCCGGCACTCCAGGACCAGCCGTCCTCGCTGCGCGCATACGCGAAATCGCGGCCGGCCAGACGCAGGTCGGCGCCGATGCGCGCGGCTTGCGCGAGCAGCGTCGCCGGAGGCTCGCTTTCTCCCACGATCGCGGGGCGCCCGGTGCGGAAGATGCCGGCCTTCTCGCGGCCGATGCTGTCGCGATCGTCGCCGAGCCAGTCCTGGTGGTCGAGGTCGACCGTGGTCACGATCGCCGCATCGGCGTCGACGAGGTTGACCGCATCCAGGCGCCCGCCGAGCCCGACCTCGAGCACGGCGACGTCGAGCGCACTGCGCGAGAAGATCCACAGCGCCGCCAGCGTGCCGTACTCGAAATACGTCAGCGCGACAGGTTCGCCGGGGCCTTCCGCGCGCGCCGCCTCGATGCGCTCGAACGCGTCGATCAGCGCCGCATCGTCGACGTCGTCGCCGGCGACGCGGACGCGTTCGTTGTAGCGCAGCAGATGCGGCGAGGTGTAGGCGCCGACGCGACGGCCGTCCGCGGCGAGCATGGCCTCGAGGAAGGCTACCGTCGAACCCTTGCCGTTGGTGCCGCCGATCGCAATCACCAGCGGCGCCGGGGCCGGCGCGCCGAGGCGTTCCCAGACCGCACGCACGCGCTCCAGGCCGAGCTCGATCGCCTGCGGATGCACGCGCTGCTGGTAGTCGAGCCAGTCGGCCAGCGTGCTCGGAAGTTCGCTCATGGCGGCGTGCGGACGGGATGGGCCGGCGATGGTGGGGATTCGGCGCGCGTTTGGCAACGGCGGTCGGGATTGGGCGGTCGCACGGCTATCATGCGTCTTTTCCGAAACCGCGGAGTCGGGAATGCGCACGCTGCCGTCGATCCTCGCCGTCGCGCTCGCCGCGTGCAGCGCGAACCCGCCCGCGCCGGCGGTGTTCCGCATCGAACCCGTACGGCCGGTCACCGAGCTGCTGCCGCAGGCGCTGGCGGCGACGCCGCCGCACGAAGCGGGCGAGTTCCGCGCGCCGGACCTGATCGAGCCGGCCGAACTCGATCCGTCCATCCGGCTCGACATCCGCTACGCGACGACACGCAATTTCCTCGGCACGGCGTTGTACAGTCAGCCGCGCGCGTTCCTGCAGCGTCCGGCCGCACAGGCGTTGGTGCGCGTGCAGCGCACGCTCGCCGCGGACGGCTATGGCCTGCTCGTGCACGACGCCTACCGCCCCTGGTACGTGACGAAGATGTTCTGGGACGCCACGCCGCAGGACTTGCACCGTTTCGTCGCCGATCCCGCCAAGGGTTCGCGCCACAACCGCGGCTGCGCGGTCGACCTGACGCTGTACGATCTCAAGACCGGCCGTGCGGTCGAGATGCCGAGCCTGTACGACGAGATGTCCGAGCGCGCCTATCCGGACTACGCCGGCGGCGATGCCGACGCCCGCGCACGCCGCGATCTCCTGCGCCGCCGCATGGAAGCCGAAGGCTTCCGCGTGTTCGAATTCGAATGGTGGCACTACGACTACCGGGACTGGACCTCGTACGCCATCCAGAACGTCCGCTTCGAGGACGTCGGCCGCCCGCACTGACGCGGGCAATCACAGCAAAAAGGAGAAGACGATGAAGCTCTACTACTCGACCGGCACCTGCGCGATGGCCGACCACATCGTGCTCGAATGGATCGGTCGGCCGTACGAGCTGCAGCGCCTGAGCCGCGAGGAGCGCGCACTGCCGGAGTTCCGCCAGATCAACCCGGCCGGCGCGGTGCCGGTGCTCGAGGTGGACGGCTGGGTCCTGACCCAGAACGCGGCGATCCTGAACTATCTCGTCGACGTCCACCCGGAAGCCGGACTGGGCGGCGACGGCAGCGCGAAAGGCCGCGCCGAGGTGAACCGCTGGCTGGCCTTCGTCAACTCCGACGTGCATCCGGCCTTCAAGCCGCTGTTCGGCTCGACCGCGTATCTCGAGGACGCGGCCGCGATCGAGAAGACCAAGACGCATGCGCGGACGACGCTGCGCACGCTGTTCGAGCGCACCGACGCGCAGCTGGCCGGCCGCGACTGGCTGGCCGGATCGCGCTCGATCGCCGATCCCTACCTCTACGTCGTGCTGCGCTGGGCCAGGGGACAGAACCTCGACCTCGGCGGCCTGGAAAACCTGGCCCAGTTCGCCGCCCGCATGGAAGCCGACCCGGCGGTGCAGAAGGTGCTGAAGGAAGAAGGGCTCGCCTGAAAAGAACGGGCCGGGCTGCTCCGAAGAACAACCGCGTCATCCGCGTGCCCGTCATCCCTGCGCAAGCGGGAATGACGGGCGGAATGGCTCAACGCCGGTCGATCGGCACGAACTCCAGGTCTTCCGGGCCGACGTAGTTGGCGCTCGGACGGATGATCTTGCCGTCGATGCGCTGCTCGACCACGTGCGCGCTCCAGCCGGAAGTGCGCGAGATCACGAACAGCGGCGTGAACATCGCGGTCGGCACGCCCATCATGTGGTAGCTGACGGCGCTGAACCAGTCGAGGTTCGGGAACATCTTCTTGATCTCCCACATCGTCGACTCGAGGCGCTCGGCGATGTCGAACATCTTCAGGTTCTGCTGCGCGGCCGAAAGCTCGCGCGCGACTTCCTTGATGACCTTGTTGCGCGGATCGCTGACCGTGTAGACCGGATGGCCGAAGCCGATCACGACTTCCTTGCGCTCGACGCGGGCACGGATGTCGGCTTCCGCTTCGTCCGGCGTGTCGTAGCGCTTCTGGATCTCGAACGCGACCTCGTTGGCGCCGCCGTGCTTGGGGCCGCGCAGCGCGCCGATCGCGCCGGCGATGGCCGAGTACATGTCGCTGCCGGTGCCGGCGATCACGCGCGCGGTGAACGTCGACGCGTTGAACTCGTGCTCGGCGTAGAGGATCAGCGAGGTGTGCATCGCGCGCACCCACAGCTCGCTCGGCTTCTCGCCGTGCAGCAGGTGCAGGAAGTGGCCGCCGATCGAATCGTCGTCGGTCTCCACGTCGATGCGCTTGCCGTTGACGGCGAAGTGGTACCAGTACAGCAGCACCGAACCGAGCGAGGCCATCAGCCGATCGGCGATGTCGCGCGCGCCGGGATGGTTGTGGTCGTCCTTCTCCGGCAACGCGCAACCGAGCGCCGAGACGCCGGTGCGCATCACGTCCATCGGATGCGCCGACGCCGGCAGGCTCTCCAGCACCGCCTTGACCGAAGCCGGAATGCCGCGCAGCGCCTTCAGCTTGGCCTTGTAGCCGGCCAGTTCCGCGCGATTGGGCAGCTTGCCGTGCACCAGCAGGTGCGCGATCTCCTCGAACTCGCAGGTGGTGGCGACGTCGAGGATGTCGTAACCGCGATAGTGCAGGTCGTTGCCGGTGCGGCCGACCGTGCACAGCGCGGTGTTGCCTGCGGCGACACCGGACAGGGCGACGGATTTCTTCGGTTTGAACGCAGGGGTCGCTTCGTTGTCGCTCACGTCTTTCTCCATTGTGCGATCGCCGCGCATGTGCAGCGAATTGTTCAATCGATGAATTGCCGCTCCGGCGGCAATGCCGGACAGGCGTCGACCTGCATGCTGGTCTGGTCGCGCACCTTGCGGTCGCGCACCCAGCATTCGCCCAGCGTCGAGCAGTAGCAGATGCTGATCTTCACGCGCTTCTGCGCCGCCACGCGGAATCGCTCGTAGCTTTCGGCATCGGGCAGCTGGATCATCTCGATCCGCTCGCCCGCCGTCATCACGTTGCCGCTGATGGTCGAACGCTTCAGGTTCTCGCGGTCGGAATCGAGGTCGAGCGCATCGAGCACCTCGCTCCAGCTGCGCTTGGGCTGATCGTCGACCAGCACCTCCACGCCGCGCACCTGCGCCGGCCCGACGCCCTTGTTCAGCACGATGATCGAGCGGTCCGGATCGGCGTAGCCGATGATCAGGAACGGCCACACCTGCGCGCGCACCTGCTCGCGCTGCACGTAGGCGGTGTATCCGGAAACCAGCAGCGCGAGGAAACCGATTAGCGCGGCAACGACCGCCGCGAGCGCGTCCCAATGGCGCTCGCGTGCGGGCTTCTCGGGCGCCGCCGGGGCCGTCACCGGCTCACGGCTCCTTCCTGCCGCTGGCGAACAGCGTGTCGAGCTTGCGCTCGTAGTCGTGATAGCCGAGGAAGTCGTACAGCTCCTCGCGCGTCTGCATAGTCGGCACCGCGGCCTTCTGCGTGCCGTCGCTGCGCGTGGTCTCGTAGAAGTTCAGCGCCGCCTTGTTCATCGCGCGGTACGCGCCGCAGCAGTACAGCGCGATGTCGACGTTCGCCGACTTCAGCTCCTCGACGGTGAAGAACGGCGTCGAGCCGAACTCGGTCAGGTTGGCCAGGATCGGCACCTTCACCGCGGCCTTGAACCGGCGGTAGTCGTCGAGCGTCTTCATCGCTTCGGGGAAGATCATGTCGGCGCCGGCCTCGACGTAGGCGACCGCACGCTCGATCGCCGAATCCACGCCCTCGACCGCGGCCGCGTCGGTGCGCGCCATGATGACGAAACCGGCATCGGTGCGTGCATCGACCGCCGCCTTCACGCGATCGACCATTTCTTCCTTCGGCACCACTTCCTTGCCGGGACGGTGGCCGCAGCGCTTCTGCCCGACCTGGTCCTCCATGTGCACGGCGCCGACACCGACGTTGATGAAGGACCGGATCGTGCGCGCGATGTTGAACGCGCCGCCCCAGCCGGTGTCGATGTCGACCAGCAGCGGCAGGCCGGTGGCGTCGACGATGCGGCGCGCGTCGATGAGCACGTCTTCCATCGTGCTGATGCCCAGATCCGGCACGCCGAGCGAGTTCGCGGCAACGCCGCCGCCGGAAAGGTAGATCGCCTTGTAGCCGACACGCCTGGCCATCATGGCGGCGTAGGCGGTGATCGCGCCGACGACCTGCAGCGGGCTTTCCTCTGCGACGGCGGCGCGGAAGCGCGCGCCGGCGGAAGCAATCGAACTCATGCGACCTCCTGAAAGACCCGCAATTCTAGCCGATCGCCGCGGGGCGCCGTTCGTGCCGGTCGCGCCGCACCCGCCTCGGCGCCGGCCCGACGACCGCAACGCGGTGCGCAGGACTCGCTCAGACGTCGCTGCCGCGCTCCAGCGCGCGGCGGATCTCCTCGAGCGCGCCCGGATCGTCCAGCGTCGACAGGTCGCCGGGGTCGCGCTGCTCGGCCAGTGCCTGCAGCGACCGGCGCAGCAGCTTGCCCGAACGCGTCTTCGGCAGCGCGTTGACGATGTAGATGCGCGCCGGCCGCGCCACGCCGCCGAGCGTCTCCACCACGCGCCGCTGCATCGCGTCCGCGTTCGCGCGCTTCTCCGCCTCGTCCGCCTGCGCGGCCTTCAGGGTCGCGAAGACGACCGGCACCTGGCCTTTCAGTTCGTCGTGCACGCCGACCACCGCGGCCTCGGCAACGCCCGAATGCGTGGCGACGGATTCCTCGATCTCGCGCGTGCCCAGACGGTGCCCGGCGACGTTGATGACGTCGTCGGTGCGGCCGAGGATGAAGGTGTAGCCGTCCACGTCGCGCACCGCCCAGTCGAGCGAGCTGTACACCAGTTCCTTGAAGTGGCTGAAGTAGCTGGCCTTGAAGCGCGCGTCGTCGCGCCAGATCGTGGTCATGCATCCCGGCGGCAGCGGCGGCACGATGACCAGCACGCCCTTCTCGTTCGGTGCGACTTCGCGGCCGCTGGCCTCGTCGATCACGCGCAGCTTGTAGCCGAGGTTCGGCAGGCCGGGCGAGCCGAACTTGACCGGCTTCAGATCCAGCCCCGGATGCAGGCACAGCACCGGCCAGCCGGTCTCGGTCTGCCAGTAGTTGTCGATGACGGTCTTGCCGATGCCGTCGGTGATCCACTGCGCGGTCGGCTCGTCCAGCGGCTCGCCGGCGAGGAACAGCCACTTCAGCGCCGACAGGTCGTACTTGCGCAGCCACGAGGCGTCCTGCTTCTTCAGCACGCGGATCGCCGTCGGCGAGGAGAACATCGTGCGCACGCGGTATTTCTCGCACAGCTGCCACCAGATGCCGGCGTCGGGGCTGGTCGGCAGGCCCTCGTACAGCAGCACGGTCGCGCCGGCGATCAGCGGCCCGTAGACGTTGTAGGAATGCCCGACCGCCCAGCCGACGTCCGAGGTCGTGAACATCGTCTGCCCGGCGCGCACGTCGTAGATCGCCCACATCGACAGGGCCAGCGCCACCGCGTGGCCGCCGACGTCACGCTGCACGCCCTTCGGCTTGCCGGTCGTGCCCGAGGTGTAGAGCAGATAGCTCGGCTCGTTCGACTCCAGCCATTCCACCGGCACCGTCGCACCGTCGTGGCGCGCGCGCAGTTCGGCGTAGTCGAGGTCGCGGCCGGCCACGCGCGCCAGATCCGGATCGAGTCCGCGGCTGACGATCAGCACGTGCGGCGGCGGCGACTTCGCCGCGGCGCACGCCGCGTCGACCAGCGGCTTGTACGGAATCACCTTGCCGCCGCGCATGCCGGCGTCGGCGCAAATCAGCAGCTTCGGCTGCGCGTCGTCGATGCGCAGAGCCAGGTTGTGCGCGGCGAAGCCGCCGAACACGACCGAATGGATCGCGCCGATGCGCGCGCAGGCGAGCATGGCGAACACCGCCTCCGCCATGTTCGGCATGTAGATCACCACGCGATCGCCGCGGCCGACGCCCAGCGACTTCAGCACCGCGGCGAACGTGTTCACTTCGCGATGCAGTTCGCGATAGGTGATCTCGTGGGTGAGATTCGTTTCAGTCGACACCGCGATCAGCGCGAGCTGGTCGCCGCGCGCGTCCAGGTGCCGGTCGATCGCGTTGTGGCAGAGGTTGGTCTCGCCGCCGACGAACCAGCGCCGGAACGGCGGGTTCGAGTCGTCGAGGATGCGCTGCGGCGGCCTGTGCCAGTCGATCGCCCTGGCCTGCTCCGCCCAGAACGCCTCCGGCTGCTCCACGGACTGGCGATACAGCTCGTCGTAGGTCGTCATCGCGCTTCTCCTGGGGCCTCGCCCCGCAAGCCTAGAGGACGGCGCGCCCGCGGCGGCTACGACCTTGGTCGAGGGGCATCCGGGCGCCGTCTGCTATCCTCGCTTGAAATTAATTATCCATTTAATTAGTGTAGACGGATGACGACGCGCAAGAACCCCTCCGGCCGCACCCCCGGCCGCCCGGTCCGCTCCCGCGGCGACGAACGCGGGCGCCTGCTCGACGTCGCACTCACCCTGTTTTCCAAGCACGGCATCGCGGCGACGCCGCTGACCGCGATCGCGCGCCGCGCGCGCGTCACGCCGGCCCTGCTGCACTACTACTTCGGCAGCCGCGAGCGCCTGCTCGATGCGCTGATGGAAGAACGTTTCCTGCCCCTGCTCGAACCGGTGCGCGCCGACCTGCTCGCGCAGGCGCACGATCCGGCGCGCCAGATCCAGACCTTGGTGCGCAGCCTGTTCCGCGTGCTCGAAGCCAACCCGTGGCTGCCGCCGCTGTGGCTGCGCGAAGTGCTGAGCGAGGGCGGACTGCTGCGCGAACGCCTGCTGCGCGGCGTCGCCTCGCGCATCGCGCCGCTGCTGCGCGACGCGATCGCCGCGGCGCAGGCACGCGGACAGATCAACCGCGATCTCGATCCACGCCTGACCGTCGTTTCGCTGATCGGCCTGACCGTGTTCCCGTTCGCCGCGCGGCCGATCTGGACGCGCCTGCTCGACGCCGACGACGTCGATGCGGAGCGGCTCGCCGCACACACCCTCGCCCTGCTCGGACGCGGACTGGAGCTCGACCATGCGTGAACGCCTCGACCGATCCGGCCGCCGCGCGCGGTTCTTCGCGCTCGCCGCGGCGACATTCGCCGCCGGCTGCGCCGAACGCCAGCCGCCGCAGCTGCTCGGCACGCTGGAATGGGACCGCGTCGCGGTCGCCGCCGAGGCCTCCGAGCCGATCCTCTCGGTCGCGGTCGCCGAAGGCGCGCGCGTGAAGTTCGGCGACCTGATCCTCAGCCTCGATCCGCGCCGCAGCGACGCCGAACTGGCGCAGGCCCAGGCCGAGCAGCGCCGCGCCGAAGCCGCGCTGGCGGAGCTGCGCCACGGCACGCGCATCGAGACGATCGACGCCGCACGCGCCACGCTGGCCGGCGCCGATTCCACGCGCGCCAACGCGCAGCGCGAGCGCGACCGGCTGGCCGAGATCCGCAAGCGCGGCCTGATCGCGCAGGCCGATCTCGACAACGCCGAAACCGCGCTGCGCACCGCCAGCGCGAGCACGAACGCGGCGCGCGCGAACCTGACCGAGCTGCTCAACGGCACGCGCATCGAGGACATCGAACAGGCCGAGGCGGCGCTGGCTGCCGCACGCGCCGCCGCCGAGCACGCCGCGCTGGTGCGCGCGCGGCTGGACGTGCGTGCGCCGCGCGACGGCGAAGTCGATGCGCTGCCGTTCAAGGTGGGCGACCAGCCGCCGCTCGGCGCTCCGCTGGTCAGCCTGCTGGCCGGCGCGGCGCCGTATGCGCGCGTCTACATGCCGGCCTCGCAGCGCGCGGCGCTGGCCGAGGGCGCGCACTGCCGCGTGCACGTGCAGGGCGTCGCCGAGGCGTTCGACGCGATCCTCCGCACGCTGCGCTCCGACCCCGCGTTCACGCCGTACTACGCCCTCACCGGCGAGGACGCGAGCCGCCTCGCCTATCGCGCCGAGCTGGTGCTGTCGGGCGAGGCGGCGACGAAACTTCCGGCCGGCCTGCCGGCGCAGGCCGATTGCTCCGGCGCAGGCCGCGGCGGCCATGGCGGCTGAGCCGCGCCGGACCGAAGCGGTCATCGTCGCGCGCGGCCTGACCAAGCGCTTCGGCGAGCTGGTCGCGGTCGACCATCTCGACCTCGACGTGCGGCGCGCCGAGGTCTACGGCTTCCTCGGCCCGAACGGCTGCGGCAAGTCGACCACCATCCGCATGCTCTGCGGACTGCTGCGGCCGACCTCGGGCGAAGTGCGCGTGCTCGGCCAGTCCCTGCCGGCAGGGGCGGAGAAGGTCAAGCGCTCGATCGGCTACATGACGCAGAAGTTCTCGCTGTACGAAGACCTGAGCGTGCGCCAGAACCTCGAATTCCTCGCCGCCGTGCACGGGCTGCGCGGCACGGCGGCACGCGCGCGGCTCGACGAGATGTACGCGCGCTACCGCCTGGACGACCTGAAGAACCGCCTCGCCGGCACCCTGTCCGGCGGCCAGAAGCAGCGCCTGGCCCTGGCCGGTGCGGTGCTGCACGAGCCGGAACTGCTGCTGCTCGACGAGCCGACCAGCGCGGTCGATCCGCAGTCGCGGCGCGATTTCTGGGACGCGCTGTTCGACCTCGCTGAAGCCGGCACCACCCTGCTCGTCTCCACGCACTACATGGACGAAGCCGAGCGCTGCCACCGCCTGGCGATCCTCGACCGCGGCCGCCTCGTCGCCAACGGCAGTCCGCAGCAGCTGATGGCCGACCTGCCCGGTTCGACCCTGCGCGTGGACTGCGCGCAGCCGCGCCGCGTGCAGCAGGCGCTCGCGCGCGAGGCGCACGTGCTCGGCATCGCGCAGATCGGCGGCAGCCTGCGCGTGCTGACCGACCGCCGCGACGGCGACGGCTGGCTGCGCGAGCGCGTGCGCGCGATCGATCCCGATGCCGCGGTCGAGGCGGTCGCCGCGAACCTCGAGGACGTGTTCGTCGCGGCGACGCGCAAGCCGGTCCCGGAGGCGGCCGCATGAGCCTGGCGCGCCTGCTCGCGGTGGTACGCAAGGAGCTGGTGCAGCTCGGCCGCGACCGCCTCACCTTCGCCATGATCGTCGGCATCCCGACCTTGCAGCTGCTGCTGTTCGGCTTCGCCATCAATCTCGACATCCGCCATCTGCCGGCCGCCGTGCTTGACCAGGCCAACACCGCGCATTCGCGCGAACTGGTGGCCGAACTCGCTTCCTCCCAGGTGCTCGACTTGCGCCGCGTCGTCGTCGCGCCGCAGGAGATCGACGCGGCGATGCGCCGCGGCGAGATCAGCGCCGCGGTGGTGATTCCGCCGGATTTCGAGACGCGCCTGGCGCGCGCGGACCGTCCGGCCTGGCAGGTCGTGGTGGACGGCTCGGACCAGTCCGTGCAGGCGGCGGCGCGGCAGCTGTCGGCGTTTCCGCTGGCCTCGCTCGACTACGGCCGCGCGCCGAACCGGCCCGGAACGCGCGCGGTGCCATCGGTGGAGATCGTCAACTTCTACAACCCGGAACGGCGCGCTCCGGTCAACACCGTGCCGGGGCTGATCGGCGTGATCCTGGCGATGACGATGGTGATCTTCACCGCGATGGCGATCGTGCGCGAACGCGAGCGCGGCAACATGGAGATGCTCATCGCCACGCCGCTGTCGCCGTTCGAGCTGACCATCGGCAAGGTGCTGCCCTACGTCGGCATCGGCCTGGTGCAGGTCACGCTGATCCTGCTGCTGGGCCTGCTCGTGTTCGACGTGCCGGTGCGCGGTTCGCTGCTGGAGGTGTACGTCGCGGCGATCGTCTACATCGCCGCGATGCTGTCGCTGGGCGTGTTCATCTCCACCCTCGCCGACAGCCAGTTCCAGGCGATGCAGATGGCGTTCTTCACGTTCCTGCCGCAGATCCTGCTGTCGGGTTTCATGTTTCCCTACGACGGCATGCCGCGTGCGGCGCAGTGGCTGGCGGAGATCTTCCCGCTGACGCATTTCCTGCGCCTGATCCGCGGCATCATGCTGCGCGAGGCGGCCCTGGGCGAGATGTGGCACGAACTCGCGGCGCTGGCGGCGTTCGTCGCGGTGATGTTGTCGGTGGCGGTGTTGCGCTTCCGCAAGCGGTTGGATTGAGGTGACGCCGAAACCTCGTTGAACACTCGGCCTCGTCGAGCGGAATGCAGCCAAGCGGAGCGAGCACTCCGAGGCTTGGCGCTCAGGTCGATCGAGCCCAAACCGTTCGCTTCACTCGCCACCGCCTTCCCCTCTCCCGCTTGCGGGAGAGGGCTGGGTGAGGGCAATCGGAGTGCGGCGTTTCACTCCGACTTCCCCCATCCGCCTTCGGCACCTTCCCCCGCAAGCGGGGGAAGGAAAAACGGGTTGCTTGGCGATTAGATCGGATGCGCTTCGGACCGTCCGCTCAATCCCGCTCGAACGGATTGCGCCGATCTTCCTCGCGTCCACCGCGCGCGGCGGACGCCTCTTCCGGCGCCGCGGCGGGTACCGCGATCTCCTCGAGCTTCGCCGCGCGCAGCCCCGCATTCGCCCGGGCCAGATCGCCGGACTGGAACCTGGCGAACTCCTGCTCGACGTCGCCGAGTTCGCGCTGCAGCGTGTCGACCCGCGCGAGCTGGTAGTCGGTCGGCTTGCCTTCGTAGATCGTCAGCGCGCCGTACAGCGTGTCCATGTGCTCGCGCAGGCGCTCCTCGCCGGTGATCGCGCCGCCCTCCTTGGTCGCGACGATCTTCCTGCGGATCGTGTCGGCCTCGTCCTTCAGCGCGAGCAGCGACTTGCGCAGCGCTTCGTTCCCGCCGAGCTTGCCGGCGCGCTCGTCGGACTGCGCGCGCACCGCGTTGATCTTGTGGACCAGGTCGCTCATGCGGCCGAACAGGTCGCGCACGCGCAGCGCCGTGTCGTACTGCGCCTGGCGATCGGCGGTCGCGTAGCTGACGCGGCGATCGAGGCCGACGTCGAGCCGGGTTTCGTACACGTCCTTGCCCTTGGTCATGCGCACCGTGTAGGTGCCGGGCGGCACGCGCGGTCCCTGCGTCGAATTGAACGCGACCTGCGCCGCCGGCGGCACGCGCGGCGGCTTGGCGCGCATCGACCAGTTCACGCGGTTGATGCCGCGACGCACGCTGGCCGGAATCGTGTCGACGACCTCGCCTTTCGAGTCGAGCACCTCGAGCTTGAGCTTGCCGAACAGGTGGCGGCTTCTCTGGTAGTAGACGATGTCGGCGCCGGAGGACGGGTTGGGCCCGCTGAAACTCGCGTCGCCCTCCGACCAGCCACCGAACGCATTGATGCGCTGCTGCACCGGCTTGGCCTGCAGGAAGGCCGCTTCGCTCGCCAGCGCCTTCGCGTCGAGCGCGCGCAGCGGCGTCAGGTCGTCGACGATCCAGATGCCGCGACCATGCGTGGCCAGCGCGAGCGAGGCGTCGCGGTTCTGGAACGCGAGGTCGCGCACCGCCACGGCCGGCATCTCGCCTCCCTTGAACTGCGCCCATTCGCGGCCGCCGTCGATCGAGATCCACAGGCCGAATTCGGTGCCGGCGTAGAGCACGTCGGGCTTGACCGGATCCTGCCGGATCACGTGCACGTAGCCGCGCACGCCCTTGGCGTCCTTCGGCGTGACCAGCGCGGTCCAGCTCTGGCCGTAGTCACGCGTGGCATAGACGTACGGCGCCATGTCGCCGAAGGTGTGGCGATCGAACGCGACGAAGGCGGTGCCCGGCTCGAACGCGCCGGCCTGCACCCACGACACCCAGGAATGCTCGGGCACGCCTTTGACGTTGCGCGTGAGGTTGCTCCACGACTTGCCGCCGTCGCGCGTCAGCTGCACGTTGCCGTCGTCGGTGCCGACCCAGATCAGGCCGGCCTGCCTGGGCGACTCGCTGATCGAGTAGATCGTCGTGTGCATCTCGGCCGCCGAATTGTCGACGGTGACGCCGCCGGATTCTTCCTGCCTCTGCTTCTGCGCATCGTTGGTGGTCAGGTCCGGCGAGATGCGCTGCCAGCTCTGGCCGTGGTCGCCGGAGCGGAACAGGAACTGCGCGCCGATGTAGATCGCGCCCTTCTCGTTCGGGCTCAGCGCGATCGGCGTGTTCCAGTTCCAGCGCAGCTTTTCCTTGTACTGCGCCATCGGCTGGACGAAGCGGATCTCGTGCGTGTGGCGGTTGATGCGCGCGATCGAGCCGCCCTGGTATTCGGCGTACAGGTAGGCCGGATCGGCCGGGTCCTCGAACATCCAGAAGCCGTCGCCGCCGTACATGTTCTCCCAGCGCGAGTTGGTGACACCGCCGGGGTAGGCGCTGTCGCCGACCCAGGAGCTGTTGTCCTGCAGGCCGCCGTAGACGCGGAACGGATCGGCCTCGTCGACGCTGACGTGATAGAACTGCGAGATCGGCAGGTTGTTCTGCTTCCACCACTTGTTGCCGCCGTCGAAGGACTGCCACAGGCCGCCGTCGTCGCCGCTGATCACGTGCTGGGTGTCGGTCGGGTCGATCCAGACGTCGTGGTGATCGCCGTGCGTGCCGCCGCCGACATTGGCGAAGCTCTTGCCGCCGTCCAGGCTCTGGATCAGGCCGAGATCGGGCTTGAACAGGCGATCGGGATTGTTCGGATCGACGATCAGGTTGGCGAAGTAGAACGGCCGCCAGACCATCATCTGGCTCTTGTCGCGCTTGTCCCAGGTCTTGCCGCCGTCGTCGGAGCGGTACAGCGCCGAGTCGGTCGACTCGACCAGGGCGTAGACGACGTTCGCGTCCGAGGGTGCCACGGCGACCGCGATGCGGCCGTAGGGCTTGCCCGGAAAGCCCTTGTTCGCCGCGTCCGTCACCTCGGTCCACGACGCGCCGCCGTCGGCGCTGCGGAACAGGCCGCTGCCGGACGGCGTCTGCGGCGACTCGCCGCCGGAACGGAAGGTCCAGCCCTTGCGGCGGAAGTCCCACAGGCCGGCGAACAGCACGTCGGGATTCTTCGGATCGAAACCGATCGACGCGCAGCCGGTGGAGAGGTTCTTGCCCTTCAGGACCAGGTTCCAGCTCTTGCCGCCGTCGCGCGTCTTGTACAGCCCGCGCTCGGCCGAGTCGCTCCACAGCTTGCCCGGCACGCAGGCGTAGACGGTGTTGCCGTCGCGCGGGTCGACCAGGATCTTGGCGACGCGCTCGGACTCGGGCAGGCCGAGGTAGGTCCAGGTGTCGCCGCCGTCGGCGGACTTGTAGACGCCGTTGCCGATCGAGACGGAATTGCGCGTCCAGGGCTCGCCGGTGCCGACCCAGACGTTCTGCGGATTGGACGGATCGAGCGCGATCGCGCCGATCGACTGCACCGGCTGCTTGTCGAACACCGGCTTGAACGTGGTGCCGCCGTCGCTGGACTTCCACACGCCGCCGGACGCGGCGCCGACGAACAGCGTGGTCTTGCCGTCCTTGCCCGGCACCGCGGCGAGCGCGGAAACGCGTCCGCTCATCGCCGCCGAGCCGATGTTGCGCGCACCCAGGCCGGACACGACGCCGGCGTCGAAACGCGCCTGCGGCGCAGTCGCCGCTGCCGCGGCGCCGAAAGCGACGGTGGCGAGCAGACCGCCGCCGGCGAGCAGGATCTTCATCGGACGCGCGCTCATTTCGCGCCTCCCTTCGCCGCCGCCGGGAAGGCGAACAAGGCGTCCTCGACGGGCGCATTCGCCTCGGCGTGCTCGATCGTCACCTGCTGCTTGCCGCCGTCGCCCTTGTTTTCGGTGGCGATGGAGAACGGGAAGTACACGCCGGCGACCTGTTCGTAGTCGCCGTAGTCGCTGACGCTGACGACCTGCGTGCCGCGCACGTTGCGTTGCGCGACGGTGCGGATCTCAAGGTAATGGTCCGGATCGAGGTAGACGTATTCGACGTCGCCATTCTTCAACGTCACCTTGAGCTTGTGCGCCTCGGTGCCATCGACGTCCTCGGTGCCGAGGTATTCGAGCGTGCTGCCGCGCGCCTTCCAGTCGAACAGCGCGCCGCCGATCGGCGCTTCGTCGGCCAGCGCGCGCGCGTCGTCGGCACTCATCTTCTCCGGGTCCTTGCGGCCCTGGAACGGCGAGATCTGCCAGCCTTCGCGGCCGTCCCAGGCCTGCACCGAGGTCAGTCCCTGCAGGCTCGCCTCGACGCGGGTCAGCTCCGGCGCCTTCTGGTACTGCGCGAAGCCGAGTTCGAACTGGTCGCCGACCAGCAGCTTGCCGCTGGTCTTGAGCGTCTTGATCGCTGCGAGCCCGGCGGCGCCGCCGCGTGCCTCGAGGTTCTTCGCGACGAGCTCGTCCAGGGTCACCGCCGAGGCGCTGCTCACCAGCAACGCCAGCAGTCCCGCCACCGTCCACCGCATGCGCATGATTTTCTCCCCGCAAGAATCGCCGCACCGACAGGCGACAACGCCATGCCGGCGGCTCGTCGGGCAGATTACCCGATGCGATTCATCCTGGAGATGGGAAGAAGGTCATGCTCCAGACGGATATCTGAGGAAATCCACACCGGCCCCGAACCGATCCGGGCACGAGGCCGGTGCGCAGGTGTCACCGGCGCGCGCTTTCGATTTCCTTGACCAGTGCATCGGCGCCGTAGACCTTGCGCAGCGCCTCGAGGATCGCGCCGCTGTGCACGGACACCGCGCGGTTCAGGCGCTCGTCGTACCAGTAGTCGCCACCGAGCGAATGGATGTTGCCATCGAACACCAGGCCGACGACTTCGGCGTTCTTGTTGATGACCGGACTGCCGGAGTTGCCGCCGATGATGTCGTTGGTGGTGACGAAGTTGTAGCGCTGGCCGAGGTCGAGCCGGCCCTTCGCGTCGAGCCAGCTCTGCGGCAGCGCGAACGGATAGGAGCCGGTGGCGTGCTCGAACGCGCCGCCGATCGTCGTGAACGGCTTCACCGCCTCGCCCTTCTCGTCCCAGCCCTTGACCTCGCCGAACGAGAAGCGCTGCGTGAAGGTGGCGTCCGGATAGACGCTGGTGCCGTACTTGGCGAAGCGCGCTTCGGCGATCAGCTCGGAATTCTTGTCGATCACCGATTCGATCTCGTTCTCGTAGCGCGTGCGGATCGCGCGGCCGTCGCCGTCGACCTGGCGCGCCAGCGCGATGAACGGATCGTCGGACTTGGCGATCGCGTCCGCGCCGCCTTCCCACAGCGCCTTGCGCACCGCCGGATCGTTGAGCCTGCTGCCGTCGACCAGGCGCTTGGCCAGCGCTTCCGGCGATTCCTTGCCGAGCACCTGCCTGACGAAGGCGTCGTCGGTGCCGAGCGCCTCGCGCAGCTTGGCCAGCGACCAGCCGAGCTTGACCTTCTCGTAGTCCGGATACACCGGCGCGGTCGAGAACAGCCGCTGCGTCACGCTCGGCAGCCGCGAATCGCTGAACTCGCGCAGGCGCTCGGCGTTCGGCTTGCCGCGCTCGGCAGCGCCGCGCACCAGCGTGCGCGCGTACTCGAAGTAGCGCGAGTAGAAGCCGCGGCCGTACTCGATGTAGTTGTAGCGGTCCTCGATGTTGCGATGGAGCGCGACCGCCTTGGCGATCTCGTCCCAGGCGGCGCCGTACTTCTGCTTGCGCGCCGGATCGGCGTCGACGAAGTCGCGCAGTTCCTTCTCCTGCTTGCGCTTGAGCTCGAACACGGCCGGATCCTGCAGCGCCTGCAGGCGGCCGCGCAGCGCCTTGAACGAATTCTCGGTGCCGAACAGGTCGCTCTGCGCGACGCGCCAGTTCTCGGCGCCCTGGCTGCGGAACTGCTCCAGCAGGCCGCGGCGCTCGGCCAGCAGCATCAGGTACGGGATCAGCTCGTCGTCACGCGCGAAGTCGAGCTGGGCGATCGTCAGCTGGCGGTCGGTGCCGCCGGGATTGCCGACGATGACCGTCATCTCGCCGTCCTCGGCGCCGTTCTTCGAGAACGGGAAGTACTCCTTCACCTTGACCGGCTTGCCGTTCTCGTAGGCGCGCAGCAGGCCCATGTCGAGGTCGTAGCGCGGGAAGTTGAAATTGTCCGGATCGCCGCCGAAGAACGCGATCTCAAGTTCCGGCGCGAACGCCAGGCGCACGTCCTGGAAGCGGTGGTACTTGTACAGGTCGTAGACGCCGCCGCGGTACAGGTCGACCACGTCGCAGCGCGTGTCGGCGCTGTCCTTGCCGACGCATTCCTTCTCGATCTCGGACTTGATCGCCTTCTCGGCCTTGCTGTAGTCCTCGCCGCTCTTGCCGGCGGTCGCCTTGCGGATGCGCTCGGTGACGTCGACGATCTGGTCGAGCCGGTTCAGCTCGATCTCGGGGCACTTGATCTCGTCCTTCTCGTCCTTCGCCAGGAAGCCGGACTTGATGTAGTCCTTCTCCGCGCTCGAGAGCTGCTGCACGCAGGAGTTCACGCAGTGGTGGTTGGTCAGCACCAGGCCGTTGGGCGACACGAACGAACCCGAGCATCCGCCGGCCAGGCGCAGCGCGGACTTCTGCACGCGCTCGGCCCACTTCGCGTCCGGCGTGAAGCCGTACTTGGCCTGGACTTGCGCCTTGGGCAGGTTGTCCGGCGTCCACATGCCTTCACCGGCGAATGCGGCGGTGCTGGTGACGGCCATCAGGATCAGGGCGAGAGCGGGCTTTGGGTTCATCGGGACTCCGAACGGGATTGAAGAAGTCGTCATTCCCGCGCAAGCGGGAATCCATTTCGCTTCTGCTGCTTCAGAAGCATGAAGATCAAGATGGATTCCCGCGTACGCGGGAATGACGGTGCAGAAGGAATGGCTCCGGAACATCTCTCCGGAGCTTCCTCCGAAGAATCAGCGCTTCGCGAAGAGATGCTCGACGCCGGCGCGCTCCTCGCGCAGTTCCTTGTCGGTCGCGTCCATGCGCTCGCGCGAGAACGCGCCGACCTCGAGGCCCTGCACGATCGCGTACTTGCCGTCCTTGACCGTGACCGGGTAGCCGTAGATCACGCCCGGCGCGATGCCGTAGGAACCGTCGGACGGGATCGCCATCGAGACCCAGTCGCCGTCCTGCGTGCCGAACGCCCAGTCGCGCATGTGGTCGATCGCCGCCGAGGCGGCCGAGGCTGCGGACGACGCGCCGCGCGCCTTGATGATCGCCGCGCCGCGCTGCTGCACGGTCGGGATGAAGCTGTCCTTGTACCAGGCCGCGTCGACCGCCTCGATCGCCGCCTTGCCCTTCACCGTCGCGTGGTGGATGTCCGGGTACTGGGTCGAGCTGTGGTTGCCCCAGATCGTCATGCGCTGGATGTCGGTCGTGTGCGCGCCGGTCTTCTCGGCCAGCTGCGACAGCGCGCGGTTGTGGTCGAGGCGGACCATCGCGGTGAACTGCTTCGGGTCGAGGTCGGGGGCGTTCTGCTGCGCGATCAGCGCGTTGGTGTTGGCCGGGTTGCCGACCACCAGCACCTTGACGTCGCGCTTGGCGTGGTCGTTCAGCGCCTTGCCCTGCGGTCCGAAGATCGCGCCGTTGGCCTCGAGCAGGTCCTTGCGCTCCATGCCGGGGCCGCGCGGGCGCGCACCGACCAGCAGGGCGTAGTCGACGTCCTTGAAGGCGACGTTGAGGTCGTCGGTGGCGACGACGCCGGCCAGGGTCGGGAAGGCGCAGTCGTTGAGCTCCATCACCACGCCCTGCAGCGCGGGCAGCGCCGGGGTGATCTCGAGCAGGTGCAGGATCACCGGCTGATCCGGGCCGAGCATGTCGCCGGCGGCGATGCGGAACAGCAGGGCGTAACCGATCTGGCCGGCGGCGCCGGTGACGGCAACACGGACGGGAGCTTTCATCGTGTGGACCTCGCAGTAGTGCAGAAGATTGGGGTGGTTCGCGAAACCGGGCCTCCTGCCGCGGTTCGCAGGAAAACGGTCGCGGCGGAGCCGCGCCACGTTTTCCGCGCCGGGCACCCACGTGCCCGGCGCGGCGGCACATCCGTGTGCCGGAGCGGTCTTTCGAACCGCTCCGTCAATGCGCCGAAGCCGGCAGCAGGCCGGCTTCGGAAAGGGACTGGCGGATCTGTTGCGGCACGTAGCCGACGAAACGCCGTTCGCCGACCAGCAGCACCGGCACGCCGGGACTGCGCAGCAGGCCGGCGGCGCGCTCGCCCTGCGGGCTTTCCTCGACGTCGTACTCGCGGTAGCGCACGCCCCAACGGTCGAGGTCGGCGCGCAGCTTGCGGCAGTAGCCGCACCACGTCGCCGACAGCAGCACCACCGGATCGTCGCCGACCACGGCGCGCACGGCGGCCTGGTCGACCGGCGCGCGCCGCGTGCACGCCGCCGTCGCCGCGACGGCGGCGACGATCAGCAGCACGAGCGCGAGGCGACGCATGCGCTCAGGTCAGTTCGGCGAAGAACTCGACGAAGCGCTTCAGCCCGTCCGCCAGCTGCTCCGTCGGGCAGGTATAGGAGATGCGCAGCGCGTTCGGATCGCCGAAGGCCGAACCCGGCACGCAGGCCACGCCCTTGACTTCGAGCAGCGCGTTGCACAGCTCGACGTCGTTGCCGATCTTCACGCCGCAGTGGCTCTTGCCGAACGCCACCGAGATGTCCGGGAACACGTAGAACGCGCCCTGCGGACGCGGGCACACCACGCCCGGGATCGACAGCACCGCCGCCAGCACCTCGTCGCGCTTGGCCTGGAACTCGGCGCACTTGCGCTCGGTGATCGTCTGCGGGCCGCTGAGCGCGGCGACGGCGGCCGCGTTGACGACTTCCGGCACGTTGGTGATGTGGTTGGAATTGAGCGTGACCATCGCCTGCGCGACGCTCTCGGGGCCGGCGATGAAGCCGACGCGCCAGCCCGGCATGCCGTAGGTCTTCGACAGCGAATCGACCTGGATCGTGCGCTCGCGCAGCTCGGGGCGCGCGTTGACGAAGTTGTGGTAGCCGACGCCGTCGAACACCATGCGGTTGTAGATGTCGTCGCAGACGATCCACACGTCCGGATGTTTCACCAGCACGTCGGCCAGCGCGGCGATCTCGTCCTTGCCGTAGACCATGCCGGTCGGATTGGACGGATTGTTGAACAGGAACACCTTCACGCCCGGCAGCGCGGCGTCGAGCTGGTCCGGCGTCAGCTTGTAGTTCTGGCTGGCGGGGCACGGCAGCAGGCGCTTCTGCGCGCCGACGATGTCGGCAATGTCGACGTAGGTGGTCCAGTACGGCACCGGGAAGGCAATCGTGTCGCCCGGATCGAGCAGCGCCTCGGCCAGGCTGTAGAGCATGTGCTTGGCGCCGATGCCGGTGGCGATGTTCTTGCGCCCGTAGCCCTTCAGGCCGCCGTCTTCCAGATGCTTGATGAACGCGTCGAGCAGCGCGTCGGGCCCGCGGTTGGAGCCGTACTGGCCGCTGTCGCGGGTCAGCGCTTCGCGCGCCGCGGCGTAGACGTGCTCGCCGGGAAGGAAGTTCGGTACGCCGATCGAGAAACTGACGATGTCGCGGCCTGCGGCCTTCAGGGCCTTGGCCTTCTCGGCCACGGCCATGATCGCACTGGGTTTGGCGCGACTCATGCGCGCCGCAAGATTCGGCATGGCTGTCCTGCGAGGTTGCGGAAGGGAGATGAAAAGTTGCAGCTGCAACTATCGATTTTATCACAGCCCGTCCGCCGGCTCCCGCGTGCCGGCCCCGCCCGCTCAGGACACGCGCGCGAGCAGCTTGAGCATCTTTTCGGTGAAGGGGCCGTACGGCGGATACAGCCAGCGCACGCCGGCGAAGCGGGACTGGATGAAGACCGGCTTTTCCTTAGAGAACTGGCGGAAGCCGAACTCGCCGTGGTAGTGCCCCTGCCCGGACGGGCCGACGCCGCCGAACGGCAGCGCCTCCTGCGCGATGTGCATCAGGGTGTCGTTGACCGTCACGCCGCCGGCGATCGTCTGCTCGAGCACGCGCTCGCGTACGCCGCGGTCCTCGCCGAACCAGTACAGCGCGAGCGGCCGGTCGTGCGCGTTGACGTAGTCGATCGCCTCGTCGCCGTCGGCGACGACGATCGGCAGCAGCGGGCCGAAGATCTCCTCCTGCATCACGCGCATGCCGTCGTCGACGTCCAGCAGCAGCGTCGGCGCGAGCTTGCGCGCGGCCGGGTCGGCGTGCTCGCCCGGTGGGGCGAGCTCGATCGCCTGCGCGCCGCGCGCCCGCGCGTCGTCGACCAGCTCGCGCAGGCGCCGGTAGTGGCGATCGCTGACGATGCTGGTGTAGTCCGGGTTGCCCTGGATGGTCGGATACATGCGCGCCACCGAGGCGCGCAGCGCCTCGACCAGCGCGTCGCGGCGCGAGCGCGGTACCAGCACGTAGTCCGGCGCGATGCAGGTCTGACCCGCGTTGAGCAGCTTGCCGAACGCGATGCGGTCGGCGATGAGGGCGAGATTGGCCGACGCGTCGACGATCGCCGGCGACTTGCCGCCGAGTTCGAGCGTGACCGGCGTGAGGTTCTTCGCCGCGGCCTGCGCGACGAGCCGGCCGACCGCGGTCGAGCCGGTGAACACCAGATGGTCGAACGGCAGCGCGGCGAACGCCTTGCCGACTTCCGCATCGCCGGTGACGACGGCGACCTCGTCCTCGGCGAACGCGTCGGCGATGCGCCGCTGCAGCACCTCGCTGAAGCGCGGCGTCAGTTCCGAGGGCTTGAGCAGCGCGCGGTTGCCGGCGGCGAGCGCACCGACCAGCGGCGCCAGCGCGAGCTGCAGCGGGTAGTTCCACGGGCTGATGATGCCGATCGAGCCGAGCGGCTGGCGCAGCAGGTACGAGCGGCCCGGCTGGTAGGTCAGCGCGGTCGGCGCGCGCCGCGGCTTCATCCACGATTTCAGGTGCCGGCGCGCGTGCCGGATCGCGCTGCGCGTGAAGATCGATTCGGCCAGCACCGTCTCGATGCGCGAGCGGTTGCCGAAATCCTGCGCGATCAGGTCGGCGAATTCACGCTCGGCGTCGGCGTCGAGCAGGCGCTCGAGCCGGGCCAGCCGGTCCAGGCGCAGCTCGCGCGAGGGATTCATGTCCTTGCGGAACGCCTGCTGCTGCAATCGCAGCAGGGTCTGCATGCGCGGTTCCGGAGCGGCGGCGAAGGTATCGATGCGTGCGGTCGAGGGCATGCCACGTCTCCGGCGGAAGGATGCGCCGGCTACGCTAGCGCTCGATGTTGACGCTGTCAACATCACTCCCTACCCTGTCGCAATGGCCCGCAAGACCGCAAAACCCGCCGCGCGCCGCGACGAGGACACGACCTACCACCACGGCGACCTGCGCAAGGCGCTGCTCGAGGCCGCCGCCGCCCTGCTCGCCGCCGAGGGTGCCGGCGCCGTCGGCATGCGCGAGATCGCGCGCCGCGCCGGCGTCTCGCACGCCGCGCCGTATCGCCACTACGCCAGTCGCGAGGCCCTGCTCGCCGATCTCGCGCGCAGCGGCTTCGAGCGGCTGAACCGGCGCTTCGCCGCCCTGCCCGCCCCCGGTGAGCCCGAGCGGCGCTTCGTGGAGATGGCGCGCGCCTACGTGCGCTTCGCGCTCGACGAGCCGGAAACCTGGCGCCTGATGTTCGGCGAAACGGTCGACAAGCAGGACTATCCGGACCTCATGTACGCCTCCGGCCTCGCCTTCGACACGCTGCGCCAGGTCGTGCAGGCACTCGGCGTGGCCGCGCCGGCGACGCTGGAATCGCTCGCCGCGTGGGCGATGGCGCACGGCGTCGCGCGGCTGGTGCTCGACCACCGCATCGACGCGCATCTGGACGTGCGCGTCGACCCCGACGAACTGGTCGTGCGCGCGGCGGAAGTCTTCATCGCCGGCGTGCGCTCGCCGCGCGCCGGACGCGGACGCTGACGCGTTCGCCCGAAGCATTCGTCCACAAACGTCTACATCTCGCCGTCTACATCTCGTCGCATCGTCTGCGCTACAGTGTGGCGGCGTGCCCATCATGAGGAGGTTGTATGTCTTGGTTGTGGATGTTCATCGTCGGCCTCGTCGTCGGCGTCGTCGCGAAGTTCCTGATGCCGGGCAAGGACCCGGGCGGCTTCATCATCACCGCGATCCTCGGCATCGCCGGCATGTTCCTCGGCGGCTACCTGAGCCATCTCATCTTCGGCACCGCCGGGCCGGGCGGCGAGATCCAGCCCGCCGGCTTCATCGGCGGCGTGATCGGTTCGCTGATCCTGCTCGCCATCTACCGCGTCGTCCGCCGCAACGCCGGCTGACCGGCTTTCCCGCGACGCTCCGCCTTGCGCGGAGCGTCGTTCGGCCGGGGGTGCTCAGCCCGCCGCCTTGGCCTTGAATCCGGCCGCGTCCGCCGCCGCATTCCACTGATCGACCCGCCCCTTCTGCTGCGCCAGCAGCGCCGCGGTGTCGCCCTCGATGGTGATCGATTCGATCTTGTCGCCGACGCGCACCTGGTCGACCACCGCCTTGTCGCTGGCATCGACCACCACGCCGAACACGGTGTGCTTGCCGTCCAGCCACGACGTCGCCGTGTGCGTGATGAAGAACTGGCTGCCGTTGGTGCCGGGGCCGGCGTTGGCCATCGACAGGATGCCGCCGCGGTCGTGCTTGAGCGCCGGCCGGATCTCGTCTTCGAACTTGTAGCCGGGGCCGCCGGTGCCGCTGCCGTGCGGGCAGCCGCCCTGGATCATGAAGTCCGAGATCACGCGATGGAAATTGAGCCCGTCGTAGTAGCCGCGCTGGACCAGGTTGACGAAGCTCGCCACCGTGACCGGGGTCTGATCGGCGAACAGGCGGACGCGGATCCTGCCGCGCGAAGTCTGGATGTTGGCGACCAGGTCGTTGCTGCTCATGGCGTGGGAACTCCGGGAAAAAGGGCAGCGATGATAGCCCAGCGGCACGCCGGGCGGACCCGCGCGATTTCGGCTACCTTTGCGCGGGGATCCGCAATCGCCAAGCCGCCGCCGAACCGCGCGTTCGATGCGGGCGGCTGGCCCGTACGACAAGGAAGGAGTCCACGATGTCCCGATCGCCGTTCGTCCGCCGCGCGCTCGCGCTCGGCCTCGCCGCCGGCCTGCTGGCCGCCTGCTCGAAGGAAACGACGACACCCGTCGCCGCGCTCGACGGCGCCGCCAGGGAGCGCGCCGCCGCCATCGCACGGCCGGCCTGGCTGCGCGACCGCCTGCCCGACCACACCGTGGCCTATCTGCGCGTGCCGTCGATCTGGGGCTGGCTGTCGGCACCGAACGGCCGTGTGCTCGATGCGGCGCTGGCCAGCCAGGCGCACGTCGACGCGATCCGTGCGCTGCGCCAGGCCGTGCGCGAGGACAAGCTGATCGCCGACAGCGGCATGGCGCCGATGCTCGGCCTGCTGCTGGCCGACCTCGACTCGCCGGTCGAGATCGCCGTCGTCGACAACGGCGAGGTCGCCAACCCGACCAGCAACGTCTTCGCCAGCGTGCAGTTCGACGTCGCCGACGTGGCGGCGATGAACGCGCGCATCGCCGCGCTGGCCAAGGACGCGCCCGTGCTGAAGGCGCCGCTCGACGCGGACGGCCGCGGCGAGCTGGCGCAGAAGGGTTTCGTCCGTTTCGATGCCGCGAACCGCCGCCTGTTCGTGTTCGCCGGCATGTCCGCCTCGGCCAGCGGCCTGGACACGCTGATCGGGCAGACCGCGCAGACGCGCCCGGCCGAGATGGCGGCGAGCGAACGCGAGGTCGACGCGTCCGGCCAGGGGCTGTTCTTCTGGCTCAAGCTCAAAGGCATCAACGGCATGGCCGGCGCCTACCTGCCGCAGGACGCCAGCAGTGCGCTGGTGCGCGATTTCGTGCAGAAATCGGAGAGCGTCGCCGGCGGCTGGGGCACCGTCGACGGCCACGGCCGGCTGCAACTGCGCCTGCGCGCCCCGCAGGCGCGCCTGCTCGGCTACTTCGCACCGAACGCGCCGCTGCCGGCGCTGAAGACCGCCGGTGCGCCGCAGTGGGCGGCCAGCCTGCACCTGCCCGACGCGCAGCAGTGGCAGCAGCTGGTCGATCAGCTCGACACCGACTTCGGCCCCGGCACGCGCGCGAAATTCGACGCGGCGAAGAGCGACGCCACCGCCAAGCTCGGCATCGATCCGCTCGAGCTGCTGCGCCGGATCGGCCCGGCCGTGGTCGCCTTCGAGGACGACGCCGGCTCGTACAGCGCGCTGCAGGTGAGTGACCGCGCGGCGCTCTACCAGCTGCTGGAACAGCTCGGCGGCAAGCGCGGCTGGCGCCACGACACGATCCGCTCCGGCACCACCGACGTGCACCACCTGCACATCCCGGGCACCGACCTCGACGGCGCATCGGCAACCCCGGCCGACGCGCAGTCGTCGGCCTGGATGCGCCTGTACGCACGCCTGGGTTCGCACCTGTACTGGGTCGAGGACGGCGACTGGCTGGTATTCGGCTCGGTGCCGCAGGCGCTGGCCGATCGCGCCGCGGCACGGCCGGCGACCGATCTGGCCGGCTGGCAGAAGGGCCAGGGCTACGACGCTCCGGGCAGCCTGCTCGGCGTCACCGCACTCACGCGCGGCGCGCAGCGCACCGGCTACTACGCCTATCTCGGCGGCCTGCAGCTGGTCGCCGACGCCGTCGGCGCCAAGCCGGACCTGGCCAGCCTGCCGAGCGCGAGCGAACTGAAGCTGCCGCTGCAGGGCGCCGTCGGCATCGCGCTGGAAGCGCGGCCGGACTTCCTCGGGCTGAGCCTGCAGTACGACGCCACCCCGCTCGACGCCCTCAGCGGCGGCGGCTCGATGACCACCGTCGCCGCGGCGGCGATCGTCGCCGCGGTCGCGCTGCCGGCCTACCAGGACTACACCGCGCGGGCGCAGGTCGCGAGCGTGGTCGCGGCGACCGGCGAGCTGAAGACCTATCTTGCCGAGCACTACATCGCGCGCGGCAATTTTCCCGATTCGCTGGACGAAGCGGACGTGGGCGAGACGGAACTGGGCGAAATATCGAAGTACCTGGAGAACTTCTGGATCGAGGACGGCACGATCGTGTTGCAGTTCGGTGACGAGGCGACGGCCGGTCTGAAGGAACAGACGCTGACGCTGACCCCGTACCAGCTCGGCACGGGCGTGGTCTGGCGCTGCGGCAACGGCGCCGTCGACGACGCGGCGCAGCCGCTGTCCGGCCCCGAAACGGCGACCACGGTGCCGGACAAGCTGCTGCCGGCCGCCTGTCGCTGAACGGCGTGGCGCGCGCATGCTGCGGCGCAGCGCCACACACCGTATAATCGGCGTCCTTTCCTCACCTTCCAGGCGGCGCTCCAGCGGGCGGCGCCCATTCGCATGTCCATCGAAAACCTGCGCAACATCGCCATCGTCGCCCACGTCGACCACGGCAAGACCACCCTCGTCGACCAGCTGCTGAAGCAGTCCGGCACGTTCAACGAACGCACGGTCCTGGCCGAGCGCGTGATGGACTCCAACGACCAGGAGAAGGAACGCGGCATCACCATCCTGTCGAAGAACACCGCGATCACCTGGAACGGCAACCGCATCAACATCGTCGACACGCCCGGACACGCCGACTTCGGCGGCGAGGTCGAGCGCGTGCTGTCGATGGTCGACTCGGTGCTGCTGCTGGTCGACGCGATGGACGGCCCGATGCCGCAGACGCGCTTCGTCACGCAGAAGGCGTTCCAGATGGGCTTCCGCCCGATCGTCGTGATCAACAAGGTCGACCGTCCCGGCGCGCGTCCGGACTGGGTGCTGAACCAGACCTTCGACCTGTTCGACCGCCTCGGCGCGACCAACGAGCAGCTCGACTTCCCGGTCATCTACGCCTCCGGCCTCAACGGCTACGCCGGCCTCGACGAGAACGTGCGCTCGGGCGACATGACGCCGCTGTACGAGGCGATCATGCAGCACGTGCCCAAGCCGCCGGTCGACGCCGACGGCTCGTTCCAGATGCGCATCAGCCAGCTGGACTATTCCAACTACGTCGGCCTGATCGGCATCGGCCGCGTGCAGCGCGGCAAGGTGCGCACCAACATGCCGGTCACCGTGCTCGACCGCGAAGGCAAGAAGCGCAACGCCAAGGTGCTGCAGGTTCTCGGCTTCATGGGCCTGGAGCGCCGCGAGGTCGAGGAGGCCGAGGCCGGCGACATCATCGCGATCAACGGCATCGAGGGCCTGGGCATTTCCGACACGATCTGCGCGCCGGAAGCGCCGGAACAGCTGCCGGTGCTGACCGTCGACGAGCCGACGATCAGCATGACCTTCCAGGTCAACAATTCGCCGTTCGCCGGGCAGAAGGAACACAGCGGCGGCAAGTTCCTGACCAGCCGCCAGATTCGCGACCGCCTGCTGCGCGAGACGCTGCACAACGTCGCGCTGAAGGTCGAGGAGACCGAGGATCCGGACAAGTTCAAGGTGTCCGGACGCGGCGAGCTGCACCTGTCGGTGCTGATCGAGACGATGCGCCGCGAAGGCTACGAGCTGGCCGTGTCGCGGCCGGAAGTCATCATCAAGGAAATCGACGGCGTGCTGAGCGAGCCGATCGAGCAGCTCGTCGTTGACATGGAAGAACAGTTCCAGGGCGGCGTGATGGAGCGCCTGGGCCAGCGCAAGGGCCAGCTCAAGAACATGGAACCGGACGGCAAGGGCCGCGTGCGCCTGGAATACCTGATCCCCGCGCGCGGGCTGATCGGCTTCCAGACCGAATTCCGCACGATCACCGCCGGCACCGGCCTGCTGTTCCACGTGTTCGACCACTACGGCCCGAAGGCCGAAGGTGCGATCGCCAAGCGTCCGAACGGCGTGATGATCTCCAACGGCCAGGGCCCGGCTCCGGCCTATGCGCTGGTCGGTCTGCAGGAGCGCGGACGCCTGCTGGTCAGTGAAGGCGACGAGATCTACGAGGGCCAGCTGGTCGGCATCCACGCCAAGGACAACGACCTCACCGTCAACGCACTGCGCGCCAAGCAGCTGACCAACATCCGCGCCGCCGGCAAGGACGACAACGTGCAGCTGACGCCGCCGATCCGCATGTCGCTGGAGCAGGCGCTGGAGTTCATCGAGGACGACGAGCTGGTCGAGGTCACGCCGAAGGCGATCCGCCTGCGCAAGAAGTTCCTGACCGAAAGCGATCGCAAGAGGGCGTCGCGCCAGGCCGCCTGAGGCAGCGCCGCCCCCTGCGGGGCGGCCGACGCCGATGAAATACCTGTTCGCGCTGGTTCTCCTGCTCACGGTCGCATCCTGCGGCCGTCAGCAGGCGCCGGCGGCGGGCAGCGAAGCCCAATCCCTCACCGAGACGCTCGATCACCCCGTCTTCGACGAGGCGTTCACCGCCGGCTTCACGCTCACGCAGAACGGGACCACGTTCGTCTTCCGCACGGAAGACGTCGGCCGCATCGATCTTCCGAGCGGCCGGCTCGCGGCGTTCGATCCGTTCGTTGCATTCGAAGCCGAACCTTTCGACAAGGCGTTGCCGCGCGGCTCGTTCCCGCTGCGGTTCGCGATCGCGCGCAGCGGAGACGACGAACGCATCGCGCTGGCGAAGATCGCCTTTTCCGAGGCGCGCATCGCGCGCTGGGAACTGGCACTGGTCAAGGGTCAGGATCCGGCTGCGCTGAAGCCGGGCGAGTTCTTCGGCTACGGCGTCGACAGCGGCACCGGTTCGTTCATGGACGAGGCCGCCATGCGCGCCTACGCCGCACGCCTGCAGCACGACGGCGAGAAATTCTCCGATCAACTGATCGAGTCGATGGAAAAGACCTACCGGCACACGCGGTCGTGGCTGCTGCTGCCGACCGAGCGCGGCACCGTGGCGCTGTTCTCCTCCGGCTACGGTGATGGAACCTACGCCACGTATTTCGCCTACGATGCGCAGCAGAACATCGTCGCTGCCATCACCGATTTCGGCGTGGTCGCGTGGCGATAGATCGCCCGGACGCGAACCTGCGATCGACGCGCCGCGGGCCGGATGCGTCTTCGAGGAAGGGATCATGAAACCGAACATTCCGCATGCAGGCCCCACTGAACGCACGCGCGCGGCGCTCCGCACGGCCGCGCTCGCCTGCGCCCTGGCCTTTCTGACCAGCGGCTGCGCTAGCGCGCCTGCCCCGCGTCCGCCGGCCTCTCCGCTGCTGGAAGCCGCCTCCGGCCTGTTCTACCTCGACCCGAGCAAGCGCGAGCGCTCGCAGACCGACGTGCTCGGCTCGTTCGTCCTGCTCGGCGCGCTCACCGACAAGTACGACCGTTCCGGCGGCTGCCAGAGCCCGGAATGCAAGCGCGACTTCGCCGACGCGCTGCGCACCCTGGGCCTGGCCTATTCGCGCCTCGGCCTGCATCGCCTCTCGCTGCGCTACTACGAGATGGCGCTCGCCAACGACGCCGATTCGGCGCAGAGCCACGCCGACGTCGCTGCCGAACAGCTGGCGCTGGGCCGCGACGACGCGGCGCTGGAATCGACCGCGGGCGCGCTGCAACGCGCGAGCGACGACGCCGAGATCGAGCACCAGGCGGCCAACGTGTACCTGCTGACCGACCGGCCGCAGGACGCCGTGCGGCACGCTGAAGCCTGCCTCCGGCTCACCGCGCGCGCGCGCCTGGCGCAGTACTGCGCGACCACGCTGGCGGTAGCCAAATTGCGCGGCGGCAGCGACAGCCTGTTGCTGCCGCTGATCGAAGCCAAGGGCTGGCCCGGGCCGCTGCTGCTGTTCGTCCGCGGCGAGATCGACGAAGCGACCCTGGCGCGCCTCACCACACTCGCCACGGATCCGGCCGACCGGCGCGAGCGCCTGAGCGAGGCGCTCTACTACGCCGGCGAAGTCGCCTTCGCGCGCAACCAGCCCGAGCTGGCGCTGCGCTACTTCCGCGCCAACCAGGCGATGAAGGTCGAGGGCTACTGGGAAACGATGGCCGCGCGACGGCGGATCGTGCAGCTGCACGGCAACTCCGACGAGCCCGAACCCGAAGTTCCGGTCAACCACGTCCCGCTCGGCTGAGGCCTGCGCGCACCCCGGAGTCACCCTCGCCTGCCGGCCCGCGGCAGCAGGCGCGCTCCTTCGTTCGCGCGAGCAATCGATCCTCGCCGCACCCATCGTGTTCCTTGCCGCGCCGCGCTTCTTCGCGCGATGCGACCCTGCGCATCCGGCGCTGCCGTGCCGGGCGGCGCAACGCGCACGGACGAAATCGCAAGAAAATAATTTTTCATTTGTGTACTAAGTAGTATTTCACACTTTGTGCACAATGCCGAAGCTTGAATGAAGACCGAGTTCCAGACCGTCGATTGAACTCACGACTGCTTGAAAGAGCGGAGTCTGCAGTCTTTCGCCAGTCGGACGACGTTCGGCCGCCGCAACGGCGGGCGCGATGGTTTCGCCCAGTGGAAGCCCTGTCCGGCGCCGGCGACGGCGCTGCGGGGAAGGCTTGCGCATGGCGGGACCCGCGGCCCGCTGCGGCGCTCTTCCATTCGACCGGTGCGATGCCATGGATCACGCCCAGCGACCTCCCGCTCCGCCGGACGGCGCGCAAAATCCGCGACACGCGAACGCGATCCTGTCGCTGGAATCCTACGGCGTCGCGTTCGGCCAGCGCGTGATCCTCGCCGAGATCGACTTCGCATTGCCGCCGCGCGGCGTCACGGGGGTGATGGGCCCGTCCGGCACCGGCAAGTCCACCCTGCTGCGTTCGCTCGCCGGCCTCAACGTCTCGAACTCGCGCTTCCACAGCTGGGGCCGCGCGGAATTCGCCGGCGCCGTGCTCGGCGCGGGTCACGTGCCGTCGCTGGTGCTGCAGGATCCCCAGCATCTGGGCACCTCGGTGCTGGAGGCGCTGGCCGGCGGCCTGCGCAGCGCGGTGCCTGGTCTTTCGCCGCTGGAACTGCGCCATCGCGCCGCCGCGGAACTGGAGCGCCTGGCCTGCGGCGACCTCGTCGCGTGGCTCGACCGCACCGTGATCGACCTGCCGGTCGGCGACCGGCGGCGCGTGGCGATCCTGCGCGAGGCCGTGGCGTCGCCGCCGCTGCTGATGATCGACGAACCCACCACCGGCCTCGACGACGATTCCAGCGCACCCGTGCTCGAGCTCGTGCGCATGCTCGGACGCGAGCGCTGCGTGCTGGTCGTGCTGCACAACCAGCAGCACGCACGCGCGGTCGCCGAACGGATCCTGCTGCTCGCCGGCGGCCGCATCCAGGCCGACGCGGACGTGACGACGTTCTTCGAGCAGCCTCCCACGCCGCTGGCCGAGCACTTCGTGCGCACCGGCAGCTGCGACGTGCCGTCGCCGGATGCGCAGCCGGAAGACCTCGCCGAAGACGCCGCCGCGCCGCCGCCGCTGCCGCTGGCGGCGCAGATCGCGGTGCGCGCCGAAGCCGAGTACCGCGGGCCGCGCGGATTCAAGTGGATCGTGCCGGGCCGCGTCGGCAGCACGCCGCTGCCGGGGGCGGTGGTCGACATCGAGCACGACCTCGCCAGCCTGCGCGTGGTCGGCGTCACCTCGCTGATCACGCTGACGCGGCGCGACCTGCCGCAGGAATCGCTGCGCCGCCACGGCCTGCGCAACCTGCACCTGCCGATCTACGACCGCGACGCGCCGGCACCATGGCAGATGCGCATGCTCGCGCGCCGCATGACGACGATGCTCGATCGCGGCGAGGTGCTCGCCGTGCATTGCCGCGCCGGCATCGGCCGCACCGGCACGATCCTGGCCGGCTGGCTGATCGCCGAGGGCCTGACCGCCGACGCCGCACTCGATCGCATCCGCCGCATCGATCCCGCCTTCGTGCAGACCGACGAGCAGGAGGCATTCCTGCACGCGTTCGAAGCCCACCTGCTTTCCATCACCCCGGCGTGAGCCGGAAGCCGCGCACGCGGCACCTTTCCCCCCAACCACTTGGAGAAGCCACGTCCATGAGTATCGAAGCCGCGCTGAGTAAATCGATGGGAACCGTTCCGGAGTGCGTCGCCGGCGGCGTCGTCGACCTTGCATCGGGCATGCTTCTGGCGATCAAGACGGTCGACTCGCATCCGCGCGAAGTCATCGACCTGCTCGCCGCCGCCACGACCGACATGTTCGCCGGGCCGAACGTCATGACGATCGAAAAGCTGTTCAAGCGCGCGCGCGGCATCAAGGAAGACGACCACCACTACTTCCAGGAGCTGCTGGTGAACAGCGACAACCTGATCCACGTCTTCCTGCGCGGCAAGCGCTTCGCCGACTACGTGGTCGTGTTCGTCTGCCGCAAGTCGGCCAATCTCGGCATGGTGCTGACCAAGGCGCGCATCAGCCTGCCGGACATCGAGGCGGCGATCTGAGCGTTTCGAAGCCACGGGCGTGCCCGTGGCTTCGCGGCGTCAGCGCGGCGCCTGCAGGCCGCCGCGCTTGCGCACGATCAGCATGGCCAGTTCGAGCGACTGCTCGTAGTTCAGGCGCGGATCGACCTGCGACTTGTACGCACGCGCGAGGTCGGCTTCGGTCAGGTCGCGGGCGCCGCCGAGGCACTCGGTGACGTTCTCGCCGGTCAGCTCCAGATGCACGCCGCCCAGGCGCGTGCCGACCGCGGCGTGCACGTCGAAGGCGTGGTCGAGTTCGGCGCGGATGTTCTGGAAGCGGCGCGTCTTGACCCCGCCGCCGACCGTTTCGGTGTTGCCGTGCATCGGATCGCAGATCCACAGCGGCTTGCGTCCGCTCGCCTTCAGCGCGGCCAGCAGCGGCGGCAGCGCCTTCTCGATCTTCTCCGCACCCATGCGGTGGATCAGGGTCAGGCGTCCCGGCTCGTTGTCCGGGTCGAGCAGCTCGACCAGGCGCAGCAGCTGGTCCGGCGTCACCGACGGACCGATCTTGACCGCGACCGGATTGCGGATGCCGCGGAAGTATTCCACGTGCGCGCCGTCGAGCTGCGCCGTGCGCATGCCGATCCACGGGAAATGCGTGGACAGGTTGAACCAGCCCCAGTGGCGCGGCACCTGCCGCGTCAGGGCCTGCTCGTAGTGCAGCACCAGCGCCTCGTGCGAGGTGTAGAAATCCACGCGCTGGTAGCTGCCGATCGACTCGCCGGCCAGCGTCTCCATGAAGCGCAGCGAGTTGCCGATGGCTTCGACCATCTGGCGGTATTCGCTCTGCAGCGGCGAGTGCTCGACCCAGGCCAGGTCCCAGTATTCGGGGTGATGCAGGTCGGCGAAGCCGCCGTCGATCAGCGCGCGCACGAAGTTCATCGTCATCGCCGAATGCGCGTGGCCGCGCAGCAGGCGCTGCGGATCGGCGCGACGCGACTGCGCGTCGAACGCGACACCGTTGACGAGATCGCCGCGGTAGCACGGCAGGGTCACGCCGTCGCGCGTCTCGGTGTCGGCCGAGCGCGGCTTGGCGTACTGGCCGGCGAAGCGGCCGATGCGCACCACCGGCAGGCGCAGCCCGTGCACCAGCACGAGGCTCATCTGCAGCATGACCTTGAGGCGGTTGGAGATCGGCGGCGAGCTGCAGTCGTCGAAACTCTCGGCGCAGTCGCCGCCCTGCAGCACGAAGCGCTTGCCTTCGGCCGCATCGGCGATCAGCCGCTTGAGCGCCAGGATCTCCCAGGACGTGACCAGCGGCGGCAGCTCGCGCAGCTGCGCCAGCGCCCGTTCGAGTTCCTTCGCATCCGCATACACCGGCTGCTGCTGCTGCGGGCGCTCGTACCAGGACGACGGCGACCAGCCGGCGGCTTCGCGGACGGGACCAATGTTGCGCTCGAGGGACCTCATGGCGATCACGTGGTTGCTGCAGTGCGGAAAACGATCATGCCACAAGGACCGCCGCCGCGCCTACGTCACGAAGCCGGCCCCTCCGAGCCACGCGATACCCGTTCAGCGCCTGCGGAAACCGGCCCAGAGCGCGCCGGCACCGAGCAGCACGTACCAGATCAGCGTCCAGGCCGGCATGGTCAGGCCGAGGAAGGTCCAGCCGATCTCGCCGCAGTCGCCGGTCGCCATGAAGGCCTTCTTGATCGCCTCGGCGATCGGGAACGAATCCATCAGGTAGTTGAGCCCCGGACCGCAGCCGTCCATCAGCGGATCCTTCGGCGAGAACTGCACGATCAGGTGGCGGATCGCGACGACCGCACCGACCGCCGATGCGATCGCGACCAGGATCGCGTAGACGCGGCGGCCGACCGCGCCCGGGCCGTGCGCGGCGCCGGCCAGGAAGAACACCGCCATCGCCAGGAACGCCACGCGCTGGAAGATGCACTTCGGGCAGGGCTCCAGGCCCATCTGGAACTGCTCGTAGAACGCGTAGGCGAGCAGTGCGGCACAGGCCAGTGCGCCGAACAGGAACTGCATTCGAAACGGCCACGCGAAAGGACGAAGGATGCTCACGGAGACTCTCGGCTGTTGTCGGAAGGGATTCTCGCCGGGCACGCTACAGGAAGAACTTCCATCGCAACGTCCCCTGCACGACCAGGACCGTGACCGCCAGCCAGAGCGCAAAGTTCGCCCATTCGACGAAGCGGCCGCGCATCGGCCGGAACGCGAGCCAGAACGCCAGCGGAATCAGGGCGTAGCGCTGCTCGATCAGCCACGACAGCGAGAGGAATCCGATCGAGAACGGCACCAGCCAGTACGCTTCGCGCGGCCGCAGCCGCGTCGACATCCAGCCGGTCACGCCGAGGGTGGCGACCAGGGCGGTCCAGGCGCGCGTCATCGGATCGGTCGACGCGGCCATCACCAGCCCGTTGCGCAGGAACCATTCCGGCATGACGGCATTGTCGCGATGGTCGGCCTGGTATCCCCACCAGAACGCCGCGAACACCAGCAGCGGCACGATGGCGAGCCAGGGGTGGCGACGCACCAGGACAGGAAATTCGGCCAGCCCCGCGGCGACGTGCAGCGGAAACAGCGCCCCCATGAGGAATAGCAGGCAGAACACGTTGCCGGCGTGCAGGGTCAGGTCCGGATGGGCGACCGGCCGGTTCAGCGAGATCGAGCCGTTCCACAGCCAGTACACGAAGAACGCGGCCAGCGGAACGAGGTACGGCAGCGTACGCGCGAGCACGCCGCGCCAGGCTGCGATTCCGCCTTCGCGCAGCAGCGGCCAGGCGACGAGCCAGGCCAGGAACACCGTCCACAGCACGTTGTTCTGGCGCACGCCCAGCGCCACCAGCAAGATCGCGGCGGACCACCAGTGGCGGCCGTTGAACGTCGCGACGGCGGCCCAGAGGATCAGCGCGAGGGAAAGGACGTCGGTATAGACGACGAAGAACAGCGATGCCAGCAGCGGGAGCACGGCGAACTGCATCGAGGCCAGCGACTGGGTGCCCGGATGGAGCGTGCGACGGAGCGCGTAGAAGCCCGCGATGGCGATCACGCCGAACAGCGCGTTCACCGCGCGGGCGTCACCGACGGTGTGCCCGCCGAACAGTGCCATGAGCGCGGCGGAGGCCGCGTGGTAGCCGGGCGTGGTGGTCAGGAAATCGCTGGCGATCCGGAAGACTCCCTGCCGGAACAGGTCGATCTGCGGGAAGTGCACCAGCTCGTCGGCGTACGGCGTGACGCCGCGCATCGCGACCCAGGTCGCGACCAGGTACAGCGCAGCCAGGAGCAGCCAGAGGAGCCGCGTGGGCCAGCGCCCGGAGAAGGACACCGGGCGCGGGACCGACGCCGGTTCGCCACCGGCGTCGACGCTGCGGTCGCCCGTCGGCGTCATCGGAAATTCCGAAGCGCTGCGCGGCGACCGGAGGGAGGTTTTTAGCCTTCGGCGGATTCTTCGGCGGCGACGCGCGGGCGGTCGACCAGCTCGACGTACGCCATCGGCGCGTTGTCGCCGACGCGGAAGCCGCACTTCAGCAGGCGCAGATAGCCACCCTTGCGCTCGCGGTAGCGCGGGCCGAGCTCGACGAACAGCTTGCCGACGGCCTGCTTGTCGCGCAGACGCGCGAAGGCGAGACGGCGGTTGGCGACGCTGTCGGTCTTGGCCAGCGTGATCAGCGGCTCGGCGACGCGGCGCAGTTCCTTCGCCTTCGGCAGGGTGGTGCGGATCAGCTCGTGCTTGAACAGGGACGAGGCCATGTTCTTGAACATCGCTTCGCGATGGCTGCTGGTCCGGTTGAACTTGCGGCCGGCTTTCTGGTGACGCATGGGGAATTCCTCTTGTCTCGATTGTTATGAGAAACCGGCGCTTGCGTCCGGATTCCCGCGGTTACCCGCTTATGTCAGCCCTACAAAAGAACGGGCTGTATTTGAAAAGCGCGACCAGGGACGGTCGCTTTGGACTCCGGCGAGGGCATTTCATGCAAACTCGCCGGGGCCCTTACTACTGAGCGATCACGAAGGATCGCGTCAACCCAGCTGCATGCCGTGAACGAGCCCCGGCGGCGGCCAGCTGTCGAGCTTCATGCCGAGCTGCAGGCCGCGCTGATACAGCACGTCCTTGATCTCGGTCAGCGACTTCTTGCCGAGGTTCGGCGTCTTGAGCAGCTCCACCTCGGTCTTCTGCACGAGATCGCCGATGTAGTAGATGCTCTCGGCCTTGAGGCAGTTCGCCGAACGCACGGTCAGTTCCAGATCGTCGATCGGACGCAGCAGCACCGGATCGACGCCGCTCTTGTCGGTCTTCGCATCGGCGCTTTCGCGGCGCGTGAAGTCGCCGAACACGCTGATCTGGTCCTGCAGGATCTCGGCCGCCTTGCGCACGGCTTCTTCCGCGTCGATCGCGCCGTTGGTCTCGACGTCGAGCACGAGCTTGTCGAGGTCGGTGCGCTGCTCGAGGCGCGCGCTGTCGACGTTGTAGGCGACGCGGCGGACCGGGCAGAACGAGGCGTCGAGCTGCAGGCGGCCGATCGGACGCGCTTCCTCGTCCGGCAGGCGACGCGCCGTGGCCGGCTGGTAGCCGACGCCGCGCGCGACCTTCAGGCGCATGTTCAGCGCGATGTCCTTGGTCAGGTGGCAGATCACGTGGTCCGGATTGACGATCTCGACCGTGTGATCGACCTTGATGTCGGCCGCCGTGACGACGCCCTTGCCCTTCTTGCTGAGCGTGAGCGTGGTCTCGTCGTGGCCGTGCATGCGGATGGCGACGTCCTTGAGGTTCAGCAGAACCTCGATGACGTCTTCCTGCAGGCCTTCGAGCGTGGTGTACTCGTGCAGCACGCCGTCGATTTCGACCTCGATGATCGCGCTGCCCGGAATGGAAGACAGCAGCACGCGCCGCAGCGCGTTGCCGAGCGTATGGCCGAAGCCGCGCTCGAGCGGCTCGACCACGACCTTGGCGCGGTCGGTGCCGATACGCTCGACGTTGATGCCGCGCGGACGCAGCACGTTGGTGGACGATCCCGCCATATGACGTTGACTCCAAGAGCCCCGAGAGGGCTCTATATGGTGTTTTTGCCGCGAAAATCCAGCCGCGGCGGGGGTTTTACTTCGAGTAGAGCTCGATGATCAGGCTTTCGTTGATGTCGGACGGCAGGTCCGAGCGCTCGGGCAGCGTCTTGAACAGGCCAGCGCCCTTCTTCGCGTCGACCTCGATCCAGGTCGGCACCAGGTCCATTTCCTGCGAAACGGTCAGCGCTTCCTGCACGCGCAGCTGGCTCTTGGCACGCTCCGACAGCGCGATCTCGTCGCCCGGACGCACCTGATACGACGGCAGGTTCACCTTCTTGCCGTTGACGCGCACCGCGGCGTGCGAAACGAGCTGACGCGCACCGGCGCGGGTGACTGCGAAGCCCATGCGGTAGACGACGTTGTCCAGGCGCGATTCGAGAATGCGCAGCAGGTTCTCGCCGGTGTTGCCCTTCTGGCCCGACGCCTTCTTGTAGTACGAGCTGAACTGGCGCTCGAGCAGGCCGTAGATGCGCTTGACCTTCTGCTTTTCGCGCAGCTGCACCCCGTAGTCGGACAGGCGGCCGCGCTTGGCGCCGGTGGCACCGTGCTGGCCGGGCTTCTGCTCCAGCTTGCACTTGGAGTCGAGCGCGCGGGCCGGGCTCTTGAGGTTGAGGTCGGCGCCTTCGCGACGCGCGAGCTTGCAGGTGGGGCCGAGATAACGTGCCATTCTTGTTTCTTCCTTACACGCGACGCTTTTTGGGCGGACGGCAGCCGTTGTGCGGAATCGGCGTCACGTCGATGATGTTGGTGACCTTGAAGCCCGCGTTGTTCAGCGAACGCACGGCGGACTCGCGACCCGGGCCCGGGCCCTTGATGCGCACTTCGACGGTCTTGATGCCGTAGTCGGCCGCGGCGCGCGCTGCCTTGTCGGCGGCGACCTGCGCGGCGAACGGCGTCGACTTGCGCGATCCGCGGAAACCCGCACCGCCGGCCGTCGCCCACGACAGCGCGTTGCCCTGGCGATCGGTGATCGTGACCACGGTGTTGTTGAAGGAAGCCTGCACGTGGGCGACGGCGTCCGTCACCACGCGCTTGGTCTTCTTCTTTGCCTTGACTGCAACCGGCTTGTTCATAGGTCCGGAGGATCCTCGAAATCTTGCACTTCCACGATCGTCCTGATCGAAAGAAAGACCGACCGTCCTGGTCGGACTTCAGATGGTCTACGGTCGTCCCGACCGGAAAACTCGACCGGCCGTCCCGGCCGGCTTGCCGCCGATGACGTCTTACTTCTTGATCGCGCGACGCGGACCCTTGCGGGTACGAGCGTTGGTGCGCGTACGCTGGCCGCGCAGCGGCAGGCCGCGACGGTGGCGCAGACCACGGTAGGTTCCGAGGTCGATGAGGCGCTTGATCGAGATGCCGACTTCGCGGCGCAGGTCGCCCTCGACGCTGAACTTGGCGATCTCATGGCGCAGCTTGTCGACCTCGGCCTCGGTCAGGTCCTTGATCTTCACCGCCGGATTGACGCCCGCGCCGGCGCAGACTTTCTTCGCGCGCGAACGACCGACACCGAAAATGCTCTGCAGGCCGATCACGACGTGCTTCTGAACCGGCAGATTGACACCCGCAATGCGTGCCATGCTTGTTTGTCTCCAAAAAAACTACTGATTGCGCAGAGAACTTGACATTATATCCGGATTGCCGTTCCCGGGAAACCCCTGTCCCGACAACCCCCTACTGCAGCTTTTCCGCTCAACGGCCGCGCAGATTCGCCTTCTTGAGCAGACTTTCGTACTGGTGCGAGACCAGGTGCGCCTGGATCTGCGCGGTGAAATCCATGACCACGACGACCACGATCAGCAGGGACGTGCCGCCGAAGTAGAACGGCACGTGCCAGGCGTTGCGCAGGATGTCCGGGATCAGGCACACCGCCACCAGGTACAGCGCGCCGGCGCCGGTCAGGCGGGTCAGCACGCCGTCGATGTAGTCCGCGGTCGCCTTGCCCGGGCGCAGGCCCGGAATCAGCGCCCCGGAGCGCTTGAGGTTGTCCGCGGTCTCCTGCGAATTGAACGTCAGCGCCGTGTAGAAGTACGCGAACACGATGATCAGCGCCGCGTAGATCAGCATGTGCAGCGGCTCGCCCGGACCGAGCGAGGACGTCAGCACCTGCAGCCAATGGATCTGGCTGGAGTTGTTGAACCAGGTCGCCGCCGTCGCCGGGAACATCAGCAGCGAGGAGGCGAAGATCGGCGGGATCACGCCGGCCATGTTGATCTTCAGCGGCAGGTGCGAACTCTGGTTCATGTACGCCTTGCCCGCTCCGCCCTGGCGGCGTGCGTAGTTCACGGTGATGCGGCGCTGGCCGCGCTCCATGAACACGACGAACGCGGTCACCGCGAGCACGATCACGAACACGATCAGCACGCGGATGATCGGCATTTCGCCGCTCTGCGCCATGCCCAGGGTGTGCACGACCGCCGCCGGAAGACCGGCGACGATGCCGGCGAATATCAGCAGCGAGATGCCGTTGCCGACGCCGCGCTCGGTGATCTGCTCGCCCAGCCACATCAGGAACATCGTGCCGGCGGTGAGGCCGACGACGGTGGCGAAGATGAAGCCCGGCCCCGGCGAGTACACGATGCCCTGCTGCGTCTGCAGCATGGTGGCGACGCCGAAGGACTGGAACAGCGCCAGCGCCAGCGTGCCGAAGCGCGTGTACATGGTCAGCTTGCGCCGACCCGACTCGCCTTCCTTGCGCAAGGCCTGCCAGCTCGGGATCACCGTGGCGAACATCTGCACGATGATCGACGCCGAGATGTACGGGATGACGCCGAGCGCGAAGATCGAGAAGCGGCTGAGCGCACCGCCCGAGAACATGTTGAACATGTCCAGCAGTCCGCCGCCCTGTTGGATCAGGCGCCCCATCGCTTCCGGGTTGACGCCCGGCACCGGGATGAACGAACCGAGCCGATACACGATCAGCGCGCCGATCACGAACAAGAGCCGCTGCTTCAGCTCGGTCAACTTGCCGAGCGAAGCGAGCATGTTGGACTGCGAAGACGCCACGGTCTTACTCCACGCTGCCGCCAGCGGCCTCGATCGCCGCCTTGGCGCCGGCGGTCACCGCCACGCCCTTGAGCTTGACGGCGCGCTTGATTTCGCCCTTCTTGACGATCTTCGCGCGCTCGGCGCGCGTTTCCACCAGGCCGGCGGCCTTCAGCGCGTCGAAGTCGACGACGTCGGCCTTGACCGAGTCGAGCTTGTACAGCAGCACTTCGCTGACTTCGTGCGCCTTCTTGGAGCGGAAGCCGACTTTCGGCAGGCGGCGCTGCAGCGGCATCTGGCCGCCTTCGAAACCGGCCTTGACCTTGCCCTTGCCCTTGCGCGCGTACTGGCCCTTGTGGCCGCGGCCGGCGGTCTTGCCGAGGCCGGAGCCGATGCCGCGGCCGACGCGGACGCGGTCCTTGCGGGCGCCGGCAGCTGGCTTGAGTGTATTGAGACGCATGACGTAACTCCTGAACGGGTGAGCGCGGCGAGCGCGCCGCTGCTTAAGCGCTTTCTTCGATGCGGACCAGGTAGCTGACCTGGTTGATCAGGCCGCGTACCGACGGCGAATCCTTCAGCTCGCGCACGTCGTTGAGCTTGCGCAGGCCGAGCGCACGCACGCTGATGCGGTGGCGCTCCTGGCAGCTGTTGATGCTCTTGAACAGACGCACGCGGATGGTCTTGCCTTCCGCCGCCTTCTTCGTCTTAGCCATTGCCCAGAACCTCGTCGACCGACTTGCCGCGCTTGGAAGCGATGCGCTCCGGCGACACCATCGCCTGCAGACCGTTGATCGTCGCACGCACCAGATTGATCGGATTGCGCGAACCGACCGCCTTCGCCAGAACGTTCTTGACGCCGACGACCTCGAGCACGGCGCGCATCGCGCCGCCGGCGATCACGCCGGTACCCTCGGACGCCGGCTGCATGAACACCTTCGCCGCGCCGTGGTTGGCCTTGACCGCGTGGAACAGCGTGCCGTTGTTGAGCTGGACCTTGATCATGCCCTTGCGCGCACGCTCCATCGCCTTCGAGATCGCGACCGGCACTTCACGCGCCTTGCCGTAACCGAAGCCGACGCGACCGTCGCCGTCGCCGACCACCGTCAGAGCGGTGAAGCTCATCTGACGGCCGCCCTTGACGGTCTTCGCCACGCGGTTGACCGCGATCAGCTTCTCGAGGAAGCCATCTGCGCTTTCACGTTCGTTGTTGTTCGCCATGTTTCACCTTTGATGCCGCTCCCGTGGGATGCGGACTTCTGCTTGCGGCGATGCCGCTTAGAATTGTGATGTTGCCGTGATCGGCGATTCGTGACCGGAGACTCGACGGAGCAGGCTCGCTGCCGACGAATCCCCCATCAGGTGCCACCGTTTTAGAACTTCAGTCCCGCTTCGCGCGCCGCATCGGCCAGAGCCTGGATGCGACCGTGATAACGGAAACCGGAGCGGTCGAACGCGACCGTTTCGATTCCGGCCTTCAGCGCCGCTTCCGCGACGGCCTTGCCGACGGCAGCCGCAGCCGCCTTGTTCTTGGTGCCCTTCAGGCCTTCGGCCAGCGACTTCTGCACGGTCGAGGCAGCCGCCACGACCTTCTCGCCGTCGGCGCTGAAGACCTGCGCGTAGATGTGCTGCGCGCTGCGATGCACCGAAAGGCGCGGCACGCCGAGCGAACGGATGCGCGCACGGGTGGACTTGGCACGACGCAGTCTTGCGATGTTCTTTTCCACTGTAGTTCTCCGAGAAGCGGATCGGCCGGTTTGCTGCTTCTGGTGGGAAATGCGGCCTGGAATGGCCACTTCCACACGCAGGGGCAACGCACTTACGCCTTCTTGGCTTCCTTCATCGTGATCTGTTCACCCGAGTAACGCACGCCCTTGCCCTTGTAGGGTTCCGGCGGACGGAACGCGCGGATCTTCGCGGCGACTTCGCCGACGCGCTGCTTGTCGGCACCCTTGATGAGGATTTCGGTCTGCGCCGGAACCTCGATCGTGATGCCTTCCGGCGCCTTGAACAGCACCGGGTGCGAAAAACCGAGGCTGAGGTTCAGGTCCTTGCCCTGCAGCGCGGCGCGATAGCCGACGCCGACCAGCTCGAGCTTGCGCGTATAGCCTTCGCTCACGCCCTTGACCATGTTGTTGATCAGCGCGCGCGCGGTACCGGCCATCTTGTGATCGTTGTCGCCCTGCGCCTTCAGCTGGATCTCTCCGCCGTTGATGGCGACGTCGACACCAGCCGGCGCGGCGATCTGGAGGGTGCCCTTCGGGCCCTTCACGGTGATCGCATCGGCCTGCACCTGGCATTCGACGCCTTTCGGCAGTGCGACGGGCTTCTTTCCTACACGTGACATGGCTTTGTCTCTCCCGGAACTTTAGGCGACCAGACCGATGACTTCGCCGCCCAGACCCTGCTTGCGGGCCTGCGCGTCGGTCATGATGCCGGACGAGGTCGAGACGATCGAAATGCCGAGTCCGCCGAGGATCTTCGGCAGCGCGTCCTTGCCGCGGTAGACGCGCAGACCCGAGCGGCTGATGCGCTCGATGCGCTCGATGACCGGCTTGCCTTCGTAATACTTCAGCGCGATTTCGAGCTTCGGCTTGCCGTCCTCGGTGACGGTCTGCACGTCGGAGACGTAGCCTTCGTTCTTCAGCAGGGTCGCGATCGCCTGCTTCACGCGCGACGCCGGCATCGCCACGGTACGCTTGCCCGTGGCCTGCGCGTTGCGGATGCGCGTGAACATGTCGGCGATGGGATCAGTCATGCTCATGATTCATTCCTTCTCTGGCATCGATATCCCGGAACCCGCAGCGCGGATTCCGAAAATTTTTTGTGGGACGGTGACGCTTACCAGCTGGCCTTGCGCAGACCCGGCACGTCGCCGCGCATGGTCGCTTCGCGCAGCTTGTGACGGCCCAGGCCGAACTTGCTGTAGACACCGCGCGGGCGGCCGGTCTGCGCACAGCGATTGCGCTGGCGCGACGGACTCGAATCGCGAGGCAGCTTCTGCAGCTTGGTCGCCGCGGCCAGCTTCTCGTCGTACGAGGCGGTCGAGCTGGAAACGATCTTCTTCAGCTCGGCGCGCTTCGCGGCGTGCTGCTTGACCAGCTTCTCCCGCTTCACGTCGCGGTTGATCATCGAACGCTTTGCCATGATTGGGTCCTGGTCGATCAGTTGCGGAACGGGAACTTGAACGCTTCCAGCAGAGCCTTCGCTTCCTCGTCGGTACGCGCGGTCGTCGTGATGGCGATGTCCATGCCACGCAGCGCGTCGATCTGGTCGAAGTCGATCTCCGGGAAGATGATCTGTTCCTTCAAGCCCATGTTGAAGTTGCCGCGGCCGTCGAACGAACGTCCCGAAATACCGCGGAAGTCGCGCACGCGCGGCAGCGAGATGTTGATCAGGCGATCGAAGAACTCGTACATGCGGGCGCGGCGCAACGTGACCTTGCAGCCGATCGGCCAGTTCTCGCGGATCTTGAACGTCGCATGCGCCTTGCGCGACAGCGTCACGATCGGCTTCTGTCCCGCGATCTTGGCCATGTCGGCGACCGCGTTCTCGAGGATCTTCTTGTTGCCCACGGCCTCGCCCACGCCCATGTTCAGCGTGATCTTGGTCAGGCGCGGGACCTGCATCGGGTTGGCGTAGCCGAAACGCTCGACGAGCTTCGGCACGACCTGTTCCTTGTAGATTGTTTCAAGACGCGTCGTCATTGCAGCGGACCTCAAGCGTCAACCACTTCACCGGAGGAACGGAACACGCGGACCTTGCGCCCATCGTCGAGCGTCTTGTAGCCCACGCGCTCACCCTTGCCGGTGGCGGTGTTGAACAGCATTACGTTGGAAATATGGACCGGCGCCTCACGCTCGACGATACCGCCGGGCTGGTTCGCCTGCGGATTCGGCTTCGTGTGGCGCTTGATGAGGTTGATGTTCTGCACGAACACGGAATCTCCCGCGACGCGCGTCACCTCGCCCCTCTGGCCCTTGTTCTTGCCGGCGATAACCAGAACCTGGTCGCCCTTGCGGATACGGTTCATGACATCAACCTCGTTACAAAACTTCCGGCGCGAGCGAAACGATCTTCATGAATCGCTCGCCACGCAGCTCACGCGTGACCGGTCCGAAAATACGGGTGCCGATCGGCTCGAGCTTGTTGTTCAACAGGACGGCGGCATTGCCGTCGAAGCGGATCAGCGATCCGTCCGCGCGACGCACACCTTTGCGCGTGCGCACGACGACGGCGTCGTAGACCTCACCCTTCTTCACCTTGCCGCGCGGAATCGCGTCGCGGATCGAAACCTTGATGATGTCGCCGATGCCGGCGTAGCGGCGCTTCGAGCCGCCGAGCACCTTGATGCACATCAGTTCCTTCGCGCCGCTGTTGTCCGCCGCGGCCAGCGTGGTCTGCATCTGGATCATGTCGCTTGACTCCTCTGCTCCACGCTCAGATTTCAGCGCGCGTGACGACTTTCACGACGCGCCAGTTCTTGGTCTTCGACAGCGGACGGCATTCCGCGATGCGGACGACGTCGCCTTCCTTGCACTCACCGGCTTCGTCGTGAGCATGCACCTTGGTCGAGCGGCGCACGATCTTGCCGTACAGCGGATGCTGCACCTGGCGCTCGAGCAGGACGGTCACCGTCTTCTGCATCTTGTTGCTGACGACGCGCCCTTCGAGGGTACGCTGGATCTTTTCGTTCTCGCTCATCTCACTGCCCCTGCTTCTTGCTGCCGAGCAGATGCTTGACCTGCGCGATCTCGCGGCGGACGCGGCCGAACTGGTGCGTCTGCGCGAGCTGGCCCGAGCCCTTCTGCATGCGCAGATTGAACTGCTCGCGACGCAGTTCGGCGAGGTGCTCGACGAGCTGCTCCGTGTTCTTCTGGCGGAGTTCCTGGAGTTCCATCACAGCACCGTCCGGGTTACGAATTGAGTCTGCACCGACAGCTTCGCCGCGGCCAGGCGGAACGCCTCGCGCGCTTCGACCTCGGTGACGCCTTCCATTTCATACAGCATGCGGCCCGGCTGGATCGGAGCGACCCAGAATTCGACGTTGCCCTTGCCGTTGCCCATGCGGACTTCGATCGGCTTCTTCGAGATCGGCTTGTCCGGGAACACGCGGATCCACAGCTTGCCGCCGCGCTTGACGAAGCGCGTGATGCAACGACGGGCGGCTTCGATCTGACGTGCGGTCAGGTGGCCGTGCGTGGTCGCCTTCAGGCCGAACTCGCCGAAACTGACCTTGTTCGAGACGTAGGCCAGGCCGCGGTTGCGGGCTTTCTGGACCTTGCGGTACTTGGTGCGCTTGGGTTGCAGCATGACTTACGCTCCCGCCTTCGGCGCGCGACGCTGCGGACGCTCTTCCGCCGCCTCGGCCTTGGCTTCCTGCTGTGAAGCGTGCAGGTCGAAGATCTCGCCCTTGTAGACCCACACCTTCACGCCAATGATTCCGTACGTGGTCTTCGCTTCGGCGAAGCCGTAGTCGATGTCGGCGCGCAGCGTGTGCAGCGGCACGCGACCTTCGCGATACCACTCCGAACGCGCGATCTCGGCGCCGTTCAGGCGGCCACCGACGTTGACCTTGATGCCGAGCGCGCCGAGGCGCATCGCGTTCTGCACCGAGCGCTTCATCGCGCGACGGAACATGATGCGGCGCTCGAGCTGCTGGGCGATCGATTCGGCCACCAGCTGCGCGTCGAGCTCGGGCTTGCGCACTTCGGTCACGTTGATGTGCGCCGGAACGCCCATCACCTGCGACACTTCCTTGCGCAGCTTCTCGATGTCCTCACCCTTCTTGCCGATCACCACGCCCGGACGGGCGGTGTGGATCGTCACGCGCGCGGTCTTGGCCGGACGCTCGATCAGGATCTTGGAGATGCCGGCCTGGGCGAGCTTCTTCTTCAGCAGCTCGCGCACCTTGAGGTCCGCGCCCAGATACTGGGCGTATTCGCGCTTGTTCGCGAACCACTTGGAGTTCCAGTCCTTGGCGATGCCCAGGCGGATACCGATTGGATTGACTTTGTGACCCATCGTTTCGATCCTGTGCCTTATTCGCCGACAACCACGGTGATGTGGCTCGTGCGCTTGGAGATGCGGGAACCGCGACCCTTCGCACGCGCATGCATGCGCTTGATGATCGCCCCCTCGTCGACGAAGATCTTCGCGACCTTCAGCTCGTCCACGTCCGCACCGAGATTGTTCTCGGCGTTGGCGACCGCCGACAGCAGCACCTTCTTGATCAGGTGAGCCGCCTTCTTGTCGCTGAACGCGAGCAGGTTGGTCGCCCGGTCCACGCTGAGTCCGCGCACCTGATCGGCGACCAGGCGGGCCTTCTGCGGGGAAATGCGCGCGCTGCGCAGGATCGCTTTCGCTTCCATCGTGCTCACCGTCACTTCTTGGCCTCAGCCTTCTTGTCGCCCGAATGCCCCTTGAACGTCCGCGTGACCGCGAATTCGCCGAGCTTGTGGCCGACCATGTTTTCGTTGACCAGCACCGGAACGTGCTGGCGACCGTTGTGGATGGCGAGCGTCAGGCCCACCATCTCCGGCACGATCATCGAGCGGCGCGACCAAGTCTTGATCGGGCGCTTGTTGTTTGCGGCGCTCGCCGTGTCCACCTTCTTCTGCAGGTGGTGATCGACGAACGGACCTTTCTTGAGAGAACGTGGCATGGATTAGCCCCTGCGATCGCGGACGATGAACTGCGTCGTGCGCTTGTTCTTGCGTGTCTTGTAACCCTTCGCCGGCATGCCCCACGGGGACACCGGATGCGGGTTGCCTTGGCCGGCCTTGGCCTCGCCACCACCGTGCGGGTGGTCGACCGGGTTCATCGCCGCGCCGCGCACCGTCGGGCGCACACCGCGCCAGCGGCTCGCGCCGGCCTTGCCCAGCTTCTCGAGGTTGTGCTCGGAGTTGCCGACTTCGCCGATCGTTGCACGGCACTCGGCCGGAACCTTGCGCATTTCGCCCGAACGCAGACGCAGCGTCGCGTAACCCTGCTCGCGCGCGACCAGCTGCGCCGAGGCGCCGGCGGAACGCGCGATCTGCGCACCCTTGCCGGGCTTCATTTCGATGCAGTGCACGGTCGAGCCGATCGGGATGTTGCGCAGCGGCAGCGAGTTGCCGACCTTGATCGGCGCGTCGTGACCGGAAATCAGCTGATCACCGACCTTCGCGCCCTTCGGCGCGATGATGTAGCGGCGCTCGCCGTCGACGAACAGCAGCAGCGCGATGTGCGCGGTGCGGTTCGGGTCGTACTCGATGCGCTCGATGCGGCAGGCGATGCCTTCCTTGTCGCGCTTGAAGTCGATGATGCGGTAGTTCTGCTTGGAACCGCCGCCCTTGTGGCGCGTCGTGATGCGACCGTAGTGGTTGCGGCCACCGGTCTTCGACTGCGATTCGGTCAGCGGACGGTACGGGTCGCCCTTGTGCAATCCGGGCGTGACCACGCGCACGACGGCGCGGCGTCCGGCAGAGGTGGGTTTGACTGTAATCAGTGCCATGATGTTTTTTCCTGATTTCCATGAACGCCTGAGGCGTCCATATCCACCTTAAGCCTTGGCGGTCACGTCGATGGTCTGGCCATCGGCGAGGCGAACGTAAGCCTTGCGCTTGCTGCCGCGCGTACCCGCGCGGTTGCGAAACGAACGAGCCTTGCCTTTCTGATTGACCAGGTTCACCGACTGCACTTCGACGCTGAACAGACCTTCGACCGCGGCCTTGACGTCGGCCTTCGTCGCGCCCTGCGCAACTTCGAACACGTATTGGTTGAGCTCCTGCAGGCGCGCGCTCTTCTCGGAGATGTGCGGTGCGCGCAGGACGCTGAAAAGCTGCTCTTTCATGCCAGCCACTCCTCGATGCGCTTGAGCGATTCGACCGTCATCACGACCTTGTCCGCGCCGACGAGGCTGACCGGATCCAGCGCGGCGACGTCGACGACGTGGACGTACGGCACGTTGCGCGCGGCCAGGAACAGCGCCTCCGGCGCATTCTCGGCGACCAGGACGACGCGGCCTTCCGCCTGCAGCTCGCCGAGCTTGGCGACCAGCGCCTTCGTCTTCGGCTGCTCGACTCCGAACGACTCGACCAGCGAGATGCGGTTCTGACGGTTCAGCTCCGACAGGATCGAAACCATCGCACCGCGAAACATCTTGCGGTTGACCTTCTGCGCGAAGCTGCGCGGCTTGGCCGCGAACGTCACGCCGCCGCCGACGAAGATCGGCGCCTTCAGCGCGCCGTGACGCGCACCGCCGCCCTTCTGCTTCTTCGACTTCTTGGTGGTACCGCTGACTTCCGAGCGCGTCTTCTGCGCCTTGGTGCCGGCACGGCCGGCGTTGCGATACGCCACGACGACCTGATGCACGAGGTCTTCGCGGAATTCCTTGCCGAACACCGCCTCGGAGACGGTCACGGGTTTGGCGCCAACAACATTGAGTTCCATGGCGTCCTCCTTACTTCGACTTCACGGCCGGACGGATGATCACGTTGCCGCCCGGAGCACCCGGAACCGCACCCTTGATCGCGATCAGGTGACGCTCGCTGTCGATCTTGACGACCTCCAGGTTCATCGATGAACGGTTCACGTTGCCCATGTGACCGGCCATCTTCTTGCCCGGGAACACGCGACCCGGCGTCTGGCGCTGGCCGATCGAGCCCGGCGAGCGATGCGACAGCGAGTTGCCGTGCGTGGCGTCGCCCATCGTGAAATGGTGACGCTTGATCGTGCCCTGGAAACCCTTGCCCTTGCTGACGCCGGCGACGTCGACCTTCTGGCCGACGGTGAACAGTTCATCGGCCTTCACTTCGCCGCCGACCGCGAACTTGCCCAGATCGCCCGCTTCGACGCGGAATTCCCACAGGCCGCGACCAGCCTCGACCTTCGCCTTCGCGTAGTGACCCGCGAGCGGCTTGCTGATCAGCGCAGCGCGCTTCGCGCCGGCGGTGACCTGGACGGCGCTGTAGCCGTCGACCTCGACCGTCTTGACCTGGGTCACGCGGTTCGGCGTCGCCTCGATCAGCGTCACCGGCACCGAGCGGCCGTCTTCGGTGAAGACGCGGCTCATGCCGCATTTACGACCTACCAATCCGATACTCATGGTCTGCTGCCTCAGTGCAACTTGATCTGGACGTCGACGCCGGCCGCGAGATCGAGCTTCATCAGCGCGTCCACGGTCTTGTCGTTCGGGTCGACGATGTCCAGCACGCGCTTGTGCACGCGCGTCTCGTATTGGTCGCGCGCATCCTTGTCGGCGTGCGGCGACACCAGAATGGTGTAACGCTCGATCTTGGTCGGCAGCGGGATCGGACCGAGCACCTGAGCCCCGGTACGCTTCGCCGTTTCGACGATTTCGCTCGCCGAACGATCGATCAGACGGTGATCGAACGCCTTGAGCCGGATACGAATCTTCTGGTCCGCCATTGCCGTGTCCTTGAATCTGAAAGAACGTCGTTCATCGATGAGGGGTTCATCGAACCCGCTCGCCGCACCCCTGTCGGGCGCGACCTCGATCACCTGCTCGAAACTACGAAAACATGGGCGGGCCGATGACGGCCCGCCCAACTTTGATTCACTTGCCGTGACCGACGATCTCCTGTTTCGAGACCGCAGCCCCACGACCGGCATCCTTGCCCGCGAACTCGAAGCGCTTCCTGCGCCTCATTTCGCTGTCTTTCGCCACCCGGCACCCGGCCAGAGCGGCAGTGAGCTAACAAGTATAATACACAGTTCAGCCGATGTGAAGCCCTCGGATGAACGCAGCCGGGAGATTCTCACCCGGCCGGCAATTCGCCTTACTGGACGATCTTGGCCACCACGCCCGCGCCGACCGTACGGCCGCCCTCGCGGATCGCGAAGC
>NZ_JBHSHD010000017.1:0-149746 GCF_042652785.1 Dokdonella ginsengisoli
TCCACATGGCCGATCGTGCCCACGTTCACGTGCGGCTTCTTGCGCTCGAATTTTTCCTTGGACATGACGAACAACCCCGAATCTGATGTGAAAACGAATGAAGTGGAGGCGAAATGCCGAATCTCAAACCCGTTGCGGATCCGCATCGTGCGGGGCCGCGAAATGGTGCTCACGAATGGAATCGAACCATCGACCTCCTCCTTACCAAGGAGGTGCTCTACCGACTGAGCTACGTGAGCGGGTGTACTTGTGCAGTCCTCCCTGACTGCGAAGAACAAAGCTGCATCCGTGCAGCACTTTTCAATACAGCCAAAAACCTTGAAGCCTTTCAGCAGTTCGATGGAGCGGGAGACGGGAATCGAACCCGCACAATCAGCTTGGAAGGCTGAGGTTCTACCATTGAACTACTCCCGCGCCGGAGGACCTGCTTGGGTGTCACGCCGGAGCTTGCACTCTCCGGATGCCGCTTCCAGCCCTTCGGCTGCCCGAAACCGCTCCTGCGATTTCGTCGAACCACGTCGGTGGATCTCGTCCACCTCCTGCGGCTCCGTTGTTCGTTGAACCTGCCCGAGGGCCGTGCCGGTGGTTCGAATCCACCTTCGGCGCAGCTCGAGTTTTTACGCAACTTGGTGGAGGGAGGTGGATTCGAACCACCGAAGGCGTGAGCCAGCAGATTTACAGTCTGCCCCCGTTGGCCGCTTGGGTATCCCTCCGGAAACTTGCTCCAGAATTTCTTGATCCGACCGCCACCCAGATGCAGCCTCGGGCACGGAGCCGCTTATTGTCCTTTCCGTCGCGCGACACTGTCAAGGTCCCGGGAACGGAAAATTCGCAATTCCCACCCTCCGCCGGCGAGGCTCAGCCCGGCACCCCGGGGCGGAACCGGCCGACCTCGACCTCCATCGCCTTCGACATCTCGATCAGGCGCCTGGCGTGCTCGGCCAGACGCCGGTCCTCGTCGTTCAGCGGCAGCCAGGGCGGTACCGCCGTCGGCTTGCCGTCCGGGGCGTCCAGGGCCACGAAGGAGATGACGCAGCTGGTGGCCACGCGCTCGACCGAGGTCTTGATGTCCCGGGCCACCACGTCGACCGCGAAATGCATGCTCGAGTTGCCGGTGTGGATCAGCTTGCAGCGCACGTTGACGATGTCGCCGATCAGGATCGGCGCGACGAACTGGATGCCGCCCAGCGCCACCGTCACGCAGTACCGGCCGCTCCAGCCGACCGCCGCGGCGTAGCCGGCCTGGTCGATCCATTTCATGACCATGCCGCCGTGCACCTTGCCGCCGAAATTCACGTCGGTCGGCTCGGCCAGGAAACGGAACTCGACCTCGCGCTGCTGACCGGGCATTTCGGTGTTCCTGGGCGATTTGCCCGGATGTGACCGCGTAGCTTAACGCGGGGAGGCCGCCTTGTGTGACCTCTGTCGCGCCGGCCGGACCCGCGGCTGCGTACCCTGTCCGGGCCGATCCAAAGGGGGATGGAAGATGGCCACGCGCGCAGCAGGCGGAATCGGGCTCATCCTGGCGCTGGCCGGCCACGCGGCCGCCAGCGAAGTGACAATCAAGAACGATTCGCTGACCGATTTCGGCAACGCCGCGATCGTGTGGGGCTTCGTCGAGGGCGAGATGGCCGGCTCGTGGCTGACCAGCCCCTGCGACGGCGACCTCGTCGCCGTGCAGATATTCTGGCGATCCCCCGCCGGCACGACGGGCGATGTGATCGGCGATTCGATCACCCTCTATCGCGAGGGCACGTTTCCGAACCCCGGCGCCGTCGCACAGACGATCGGCGGCCCCGTACTGCAGGACAATGCGCTGAACGAGTGGCGCTACCTGGACGACCAGAACACCCTGCCGCTGGTCGTCCCCGTCACCAGCGGCGAAACGATCGTCGTGGCGTTCGCCTTCGGCGAGGCGCCCCAGCCGGGCGTCGACCCGAGCGTGGTACGCGACACCGACGGCAATACCTCCGGCCGCAACGCCATCTATGCCAATCTCGGCGGCGGCAATTTCCAGTGGATCGACAGCGCCGCCGCAGGCGTCGCCGGCGACTGGGTCATCCGTGCGGTAGTCGACTGCCAGGCCATGCCGACCGATGCCGACGTCTCCGTCGCGATGACCGCCTCGGCGGAGGCCTACGTCGCCGGCGACGTGCTGCAGTACACCATCGTCGTCGCCAACGCCGGGCCGGCCCCATCGCCGAACACCTCGCTCGTCGACGTGTTCCCCGCCGTCTACGAGAATGCCACCTGGACCTGCACCGGCACCGGCGGCGCGATCTGCCCGTCCGGCAGCACCGGCAACATCATCGGTTCCGCAAGTCTGCCCTCCGGAAGCCAGCTCACGTTCGTCGCGGACGGGGTCGTCGCAGCGGGCACGGCAGCGACGCTCAGCAACTCCATGACCGCCGTCGTCAACGCACCGGTATCGGACCCGACACCGGCGAACAACACGGCGACCCTCGATCTCGCCCCCTCCATCGACGATGCGATCTTCGCCGACGGCTTCGACGGTGCCGCGATCGGGTTGAAGCCGGTTCGCGCGCGCGTCGCGCGCTGAGGGGCCGGGGGAATTCGTTCCTCCCCCGGCCCGGGCAGGCCGGGGATGGCCGGCCTACGTCAGCCGCACGCAGGAGCGCCGGACGCTCAGACGTTGAAGCGGAAGTGCAGCACGTCGCCTTCCTGCACGACGTAGTCCTTGCCTTCCAGGCGCAGGCGGCCTGCGTCGCGCGCGCCGGCTTCGCCCTTGTACTTGATGTAGTCGTCGTAGGCGATCGTCTCGGCGCGGATGAAGCCGCGCTCGAAGTCGGTATGGATCACGCCGGCCGCCTGCGGCGCGGTCGAGCCCTTTCTCACCTGCCAGGCGTGCACTTCCTTCTCGCCGGCGGTGAAGTAGGTCTGCAGGCCGAGCAGCTTGTAGCCGGCGCGGATCACCCGATTCAGGCCCGGCTCGTCCAGGCCCAGGTCCTTCAGGAACTCGTCGCGGTCGGCGTCTTCCAGCTGCGCCATCTCCTCCTCGATCGCCGCGCAGACCGGCACCACCTCGGCGCCTTCCTTCGCCGCGCGCTCGCGCACCCGGTCGAGGAACGGATTGTTCTCGAAGCCGTCTTCCTTGACGTTGGCGATGTACATCAACGGCTTGAGGGTCAGCAGGAACAGGTCGCGCAGCAGCGCCTTCTCGTCGTCGTCGAGCCCGGCCGAACGCGCCGCACGGCCTTCGTTGAGTACGCCTTGCACCTTCTGCAGCACCGGCCGGCGCGCCAGCGCGTCCTTGTCGTTGGCCTTCGCCGCGCGCTCGACGCGGTTGAGCGCCTTCTCGACCGATTCCAGATCGGCCAGGGCCAGTTCGGTGTCGATCGTCTCGATGTCGGAGATCGGGTCGATCTTGCCGGCGACGTGCACGATGTCGGTGTTCTCGAAGCAGCGCACGACGTGCGCGATCGCATCGACCTCGCGGATGTGCGCGAGGAACTTGTTGCCCAGCCCCTCGCCCTTCGACGCGCCGGCGACGAGGCCGGCGATGTCGACGAACTCGATCGAGGTCGGAATGATCTTCAGCGGCTTGGCGATACCCGACAGCGCCTCCAGGCGCGGATCAGGCACCGGCACGACGCCGACGTTCGGATCGATCGTGCAGAACGGGAAGTTCGCCGCCGCGATGCCGGCCTTGGTGAGCGCGTTGAACAGGGTCGACTTGCCGACGTTCGGCAGGCCGACGATGCCGCATTTGATGCCCATGGCTTTAAATCCGGGAATGGAGAATCGGGAATCGGGAATCGTAAGAGCAGGCTTTTACGATTCCCGATTCCCCATTCTCGATTCCCGCCTCTGACTACTCCCGATTTCCGGTCGTGTGCAACTGCTTCATCGCCGCCTCGAACTGGCCCGCCACAGCCAGCGGCAGCACGTCCAGGGAGCGCCCGATCGCCTCGAGCATCGCCCCCTCGTCAGCGGCGGACGGGCGTCCGAGCACCCAGCCGTGCACCCGGTCCTTGTGGCCGGGATGGCCGATGCCCAGGCGCAGGCGATGGAACTTGCCGTGGCCGACGTGCGCGAACAGGTCGCGCAATCCGTTCTGGCCGCCGTGGCCGCCGTCGAATTTCAGCCGCGCCACGCCTGGCGGCAGATCGAGGTCGTCGTGCACGACCAGCATTTCTTCCGGCGCGATCTTCCAGTAGCGCAGCGCGGCACCGACGGAGGCGCCGCTCGCGTTCATGTAGGTGGTCGGCTTGAGCAGCCAGACCGGACCGCCGGCCAGCGAAATCTTGGCGGTTTCGCCGCGCAGCTTCGATTCGACGCCGAAACGCGCGCCCTCGCGCTGCGCCAGGGCATCCACCAGCCAGAACCCGGCGTTGTGCCGGGTCCTGAGGTGCTCGGCCCCGGGGTTGCCGAGGCCGACGATGAGGCGAAGTCCGCTCATGACCAGACCACTCCCCGCGCCGCGCCCTCCCGCGCGAGCGCGGGAAGGACGGCGGCTGCCGCGCCGGGCGCGGCAGCGACGGAGAGCCGGGTTTTACTTCTTCTCGTCCTTCTTCGCGGCAGCGGCGGGCGCGGCCGCAGCAGCCGCTTCACCCTCGCCCGCTTCCGGAGCGGCCTCGGCTTCCTCGCGCACTTCCTTGGCGACGACGACAGCGTGGTCGTGCTCCTTGCCCAGGCGCAGTTCCGGAATCTCCACGCCCTTGGGCAGCTTGAGGTCGGACAGGTGCAGGATGTCGTCGACCTTCAGCTCGCCCAGGTCGACCTCGATGTACTCCGGCAGGTTGCCCGGCAGGCACGAGACTTCGACTTCGTTGAGCTCGTGCGTGATGACCACGCCCGAGGTCTTGCCGGCCGGCGAGCCTTCCTGGTTCAGGAAGTGCAGCGGCACGCGCACGCGGATCGCCTCGTTCTCGTTCACGCGCTGGAAGTCCAGGTGCAGCACGAGCTGCTTGAACGGATGGCGCTGCATGTCGCGCAGCAGCACCTTCTGCACGTCGCCGTTGAGGCTGAGGTCGAGGATGGACGAGTAGAACCACTCGTTCTGGCTCGCGTGCCAGACGTCCTTGTGCAGGATCTGGATGCTGACCGGCTTCAGCTCACCGCCGTAGACGATCGCCGGAACGAAACCCGCGCGACGCAGGCGGCGGCTCGCACCCTTGCCTTCGTCATCGCGCTTCTCAACGCTGATTTGATGTGTCTTTGCCATTTTCGTGTTGCCTTTGTTGCCGTGAAGCCGCCTCGCGGCGGCATGGATCCTCTCCCGCGACCAGGAGAGGGGGTGAATACCGGGAATGGGGAATCGGGAATGGAGAATCGTCGAAGCGAAAGCGCCGCCTTTCCGATTCTCCATTCTCCATTCCCGATTCCCGCTCCTCAATCTACGTACAGCGAACTCACCGATTCGCCGTAGGCGATGCGGCGGATCGTCTCGGCCAGCAGCTCCGCCACCGACAGCTGGCGGATGCGGCCGCTGGCCTTCGCCGCGTCCGACAGCGGAATCGTGTCGGTGACGACGAGCTCGTCCAGCGCCGAGCCGGTGATGTTCTGGATCGCCGGACCCGACAGCACCGGATGCGTGCAGTAGGCCACGACCTTGCGCGCACCGCGCTTCTTCAGCGCCGCCGCCGCCGCGCACAGCGTGCCGGCGGTGTCGACGATGTCGTCCACCAGCACGCAGACCTTGTTCTCGACCTCGCCGATGATGTTCATCACCGTCGCCTCGTTGGCGCGCGGGCGGCGCTTGTCGATGATCGCCAGGTCCGCGTCGTCCAGGCGCTTGGCGATCGCGCGCGCGCGGACCACGCCGCCGACGTCCGGCGAGACCACGATCAGGTCGTCCTTGGCGTAGTAGCGCCAGATATCGGCCAGCAGCACGGGCGAGGCGTAGACGTTGTCGAGCGGGATGTCGAAGAAGCCCTGGATCTGGTCGGCGTGCAGGTCGACCGTCAGCACCCGGTCGGTACCGACCACGCCGATCATCTCGGCGGCGACCTTGGCCGTGATCGGCACGCGCGCCGAGCGCGGCCGGCGGTCCTGCCGCGCATAGCCGAAGTACGGGATCACCGCGGTCACGCTGGCCGCCGATGCGCGCTTGAGCGCGTCGATCAGGGCCAGCAGATCCATGAAATTGTCGGCCGTCGGCGCGCAGGTCGGCTGCACGACGAAGACTTCCTGCCGGCGCACGTTCTCCTCGATCTCGACCTGCACCTCGCCGTCGCTGAAGCGACCGACCAGCGCCTTGCCGAGGGGAACGTTCAGTTCGGCGCAGATCGCCGAAGCGAGTGCGCGATTCGCATTTCCGGTGAAAACGAGGATGCCGGGGCTGTTCACGTTGGTGTCCACGCTGCAAAACTCCGATACGCAAACCGCCGGCGCCGTGGCACCGTGACGAACCGCTGGATTGGCTGGGGCGGCAGGATTCGAACCTGCGAATGCCGGGATCAAAACCCGGTGCCTTACCGCTTGGCGACGCCCCACTAACGAGCGAAGCGGGCTCCTGCCCGCCTCGCATGAAAACGGTCGCAGCCAAGCTGCGCCACGTTTTCGTCGCCGCGGTGCTCCGCACCGCGCGGGTGGTACGTCCTGTACCACAAGAAGCCTAGCCACGGTGCTTCCAAACACCGCAACCATCCAAACCGTGAAGCCGTTGCCTCACCTCTCCCGCTCGCGGGAGAGGTCGCGCCGCAGGCGCGGGTGAGGGAAACGCTTGCACCGGCCTGTCAGGGCCGCCCTCATCCGCCTTCGGCACCTTCTCCCGCGAGCGGGAGAAGGAAAAACTGTTACCGCGTCGGCGCCGTCAACCCGCTTCGATCCGCCATTCCTCGAGCCGCGCGAGCAGCGGAGAAACCGCCACCCCGCGTGCGGCGAAGCCACGCATTCCGTGCGGCGGACTTTCCACGATCTTCATTGCCGTTTCGCGCGCGTCGACCGCGACGAAGACGCAGCCACCCGAGCCGCTGAGCCTCGCTTCGCCGTGCCGGCCGAGCCAGTCCAGCGCTCGCGCCACCGCGGGAAAGCGTTCGCGCACGACCGGCTCGAACACATTGCCCGTCCGGACGCCCGCAAGGAAGTGCGGAATTGTCAGCTGCGGTGCAGCACGTGTCAATTCCGGGGCCGCGAAAAGGGCCGCCGTCGGCACCGCGGCACCGGGGTCCAGGACGGCGTACCAGCGCTGCGGAAGATCGACCGGGGCGAGGCGCTCGCCCACCCCTTCGGCCCAGGCGCTGCGCCCGCGCACGAATACCGGCACGTCGGCCCCCAGGCGCAGGCCTAGCGCGGCCAGCTCGTCCTCGCCCAGGCCGGTCCGCCACAGGGCGTTCAGCGCGACCAGGGCGGTCGCCGCGTCGGAACTGCCGCCGCCGAGCCCTCCGCCGAGCGGAATGCGCTTGTCGATCGCGATGTCGGCGCCGAGCCGGACGCCCGCGGCTGACTGCAGCAGGCGCGCCGCGCGCACGGCCAGGTCGGCTTCCGGGGCGACCCCGGCCATGGGGTCGACGCGGCGGATCTCGCCGTCCCGGCGCGGACGCAGGCGCAGCGTGTCGCCCCAGTCCAGCAGCTGGAACACCGTCTGCAGCAGGTGATAGCCGTCGGCGCGGCGGCCGACGATGTGCAGGAACAGGTTCAGCTTCGCCGGTGCCGGCCAGTCGCTCCAGCCGGCGCCGGGCGCCGCCTCGTCCGTCACGGCGGATTCCACTCGCGGATCGCCAGCCGCACCTTGTACTCGCCCTGCGCGGCGAACACCCGCGTCGGCAGCGCCGGATCGCGCGAAGTGTCGTAGTCGAGGTACTGCACCTTCCAGCCGCCCTCGTCGATCTCGGCCGGCAGGCCGTCGGCGCGGAACGCGATGCGCGCGTCCGGCGAGGCGCGCAGGCCGCGCACCCAATGCGTCAGTTCGGCGACCGGCACGTGCCAGCCCAGCTCGCGCTGCAGCAGGCTCTGCGCATCGCCGGCCTCGACCGGCTGCTCGCGCAGCCCCTGCAGCGTGGTGTGCCCGGCGTCGCCGGACAGGGTCCAGGTCTTGCCGGTGACCGGCGCGTGCACGCTGAAGCGGAACGCGTCGCCGCGCTGGCTCCATTCGAGCGAGCCGCTGCCGCTGTCGCGGCCGTCGGAAACGCCGAGGCGGCCGCGCAGGCTCCAGTCCGCCCGCGCGCCGAGCGCCTGCTCCCGCGCGGCCTGCTGATCCAGCAGCGCGGCGTCCGCCGGCACGATCGGCGGCTTCACGCGGGGGCCGACGCAGGCGGCGAGCAGGGACGCCGCGGCGAGCACGGCGAGGCGAATCCGCGTGCGCCGGCTCATGAGGTCAGCCGCTTGATCGTTTCGAGCAGCACCTTGTTCTTGGGATCCTTCCTGCGCCCCTCGTCCCAGATCCGGCGCGCCTCGTCGCGCTCGCCCTTGACCCACAGCACCTCGCCCAGATGCGCGGCGATGTCGGGTTCGGGCTGCTTCTCGTAGGCGCGGCGCAGCTGTTTCAGCGACGCGTCGAGATCGCCCAGGCGGTAGTGCAGCCAGCCCAGGCTGTCGATGATCGCCGGCTCGTTCGGCTTCAGCTCGATCGCGCGGCGGATCAGCTCGCGCGCCTCGCCCAGCTTGGGACTGCCGCGCGGGCTGCCGTCGGCGATCGTGTAGCCGAGCGCGTTCATCGCCTCGGCGTCGTCGGGCTTGAGCTCGACCACGCGCCGCAGGTCGCGCTCGGCGGAATCCGCATCGCCCTGCTCGACCGCGAGCAGCGCGCGCGCGTAGAGCAGCCGCGTGTCGTCCGACAGCACGCCGAGCGCCCGCTCGTAGACCGCCAGCGCATCGCGCGGACGCTGCCTGCGCACGAACAGCTCGGCCTCCAGGAGATAGGCGCTGCCGAGCTGCTCGCTGTCCTCGCCGGTCTGCGCCTGCAGCTGGTGCAGGAAATCCAGCGCTTCCGCCTCGCGTCCGAGCTGGTCGAGCAGGACCGCTTCGCGGATGCGCGCGTCGAACCAGTGCTCGTCGTCGTCGCCGACCTCGCGGTACCACTCCAGCGCCTCGGCGCGCTTGTCGAGCATCTCGCCGACCTGGCCGAGCAGGTACGAGCGTTCGCCGGAACGCTCGCCCTTGCCGGCCTGCATCTCGCGATAGAGCCGCGTCAGGGCGGCCTTGTCCTCGGCACGCGCGGCGTAGGCGGCGCGCGAGGCAAACGTGGTGTCGTTCTGCGGCCCGCGCTCGAGCGCACGGGCGGCGGCGGCGTTGTCGCCGGCATCGGCCAGCAGCGCGGCGTAGCCGCCGCGCAGGCGCAGGCTGTCCGGATCGCGCTTCAGCGCCTCGGCGTACTGCGCGCGCGCGGCTGCCTTGTCGCCGCGATCGAGCGCCAGACGCGCGCTCCAGGCGTAGCTTTCGCTGCCGTGGAACGTCGACACGGCGCGATCGGCGAGGCGCTGCGCGACGCCCTTGTCGCCGAGCTTGAAGGCGAGCTGGCTCATCGCGATCCAGTTGGTCTCCTTCGCCGCCAGGTGTTCGGGCGTGGCCAGGCGCTCGAGCAGCTTCGCAGCCGCGGCCTTGTCCGGTGCATTCAGCAGAGCCTGTGCGACCAGCCGCCAGCTCTGGTCGTCGCCGCGCGCGGCCAGCGCGGCGAGGTCGACGTAGGCGTCGTCGGCACGCTGTTCGCCGAGCGCAAGCGCCGCGCGCGACTGCACGATGCCCCGCTCCTTCGGCGCGAGCTGCTGCCAGCGGGCCAGCGCACGGCGCGCCATCGGCCATTGCCGGACCGCCAGCGCCAGCCGGGTGGCTTCCTCGGCCACGGCGGGGTCGTCGGACAGGTCGGCCGCCTCGGCATAGCCCTGCGCGCCGGCGGCGAGATCGTCGCCCTGCAGGGCGAACTGGGCCGCCAGCAGCTTCAGCATCAGGTCGTTCTCGGGCGCGACCGCGGTCACCGCCGGCGGCGCCGGCGCGTCGCCGGCCGCGGTCTTGCGCGGCAGCGGCGCGCAGGCCGCCGTGGCGATCGCCAGCACGACACCGACGACGCCGAAACGAACCCGGTTTGGATGGCGGTGCGGCATTCCGTCGTGCATGCAAAGCCTTGTCTTGCTTGATATCGCGGGACCGCGCCCGCACAATTCGCGGCGCTCGGCGCAATCGCTGCGCCAATGTCGACATCGGTCGCGAGCTAGCTTAGCCGATCCCGTCGTCGCTGATTCCACCGTCGAGACCCGCCGCGCCACACTTCCACCGCTCGATATGGCCCTGGTCGCCCTCGGACTCAACCACCTGACCGCACCGGTCGCCCTGCGCGAGCGTGCCGCGTTCCCGCCCGAAGCGACCTCCCCGGCGCTGGCGGACCTGCTGGCCGAGCCGGGCGTGCGCGAGGCGGCGATCCTGTCGACCTGCAACCGCACCGAGCTGTACTGCACGGTCGAACCCGGTGCGGAAGGCGTTCCGGCCTCCTGGCTGCAGCGTCACCAGGACCTGACCCGCGCGCGCGTCGACGAGTTCCTCTACCGCCACCACGACGCCGACGCGGTGCGCCATCTGTTCCGCGTCGCCACCGGCCTGGAGTCGATGGTGCTCGGCGAGCCGCAGATCCTGGGCCAGGTCAAGGACGCCTACGCCCTCGCCCGCGATGCCAACACCCTGAAGGCGCCGCTCGAGCGCCTGTTCCAGAACACCTTCGCCGTCGCCAAGCGCGTGCGCACCGACACGCGCATCGGCGCCAACTCGGTTTCCGTCGCGTTCACTGCGGTGCGCCTGGCCGAGCGCGTGTTCGCCGACCTGCGCGAGGCCTGCGTGCTGCTGATCGGCGCCGGCGAGACGATCGAGCTGGCCGCGCGCCACCTGACCGAGGCGAAGGTGCGCCGGCTGATCGTCGCCAACCGCACGCTCGACCACGCCCAGACCCTGGCCACGCGCTTCGGCGGCTACGCGATCGCGCTGGCGGACCTCGGCAAGCACCTGGCGGAAGCCGACATCGTGATCGCCTCGACCGCCAGCCGCGAGCCGGTGCTCGGCCGCGACCAGGTCGCCGCGGCGATCGCCGCGCGCCGGCGCAGGCCGATGTTCCTGGTCGACATCGCGGTACCGCGCGACATCGATCCGGCCGCGGCGGAGATCGAGGACGTCTACCTCTACACGATCGACGACCTGCGCCAGGTCATCGACGATAACCTGCGCTCGCGCCGCGAAGCGGCACGCGAGGCCGAAGCGATGATCGAGCTGTCGGTCGAGCACTTCATGGGCTGGTGGCGCGCGCTCGACGCGCACAACCCGCTGGTGGACCTGCGCCGCGTCGCCGAATCCAGCCGCGACGAGACGCTGGCCAAGGCGCAGGCGATGCTGGCGCGCGGCAAGTCGCCGCAGGAGGCGCTCGCCTTCCTCGCCAACACGCTGACCAACAAGCTGCTGCACGCACCGAGCGCGAACCTGCGCGCCGCCGCGCTGCGCGGCGACGAAGAACTGCTGCGCGCAGCGGAGCGGTTGTTCGACACCGAGCCGGTCGGCGGCGACGAGCGCGAGCGTTAGCTGGACATGCCGGGCTGAGGGCAGAGGGCTGAGGGCCGCCAGGCACGCAGCGAAGCCACCGGTCTGCCGCTCTTCAGCCCTCGCCCCTCAGCCCTCAGCCCTTTTCCGCCCATGCAACCCACCATCCGCCGCAAGCTCGAACAACTGGCCGAGCGCCACGAGGAACTGGAACATCTCCTGGCCAGCGCCGAAGTGCTCGCCGACGCGAAACGCCTGCGCGAGGTTTCGCGCGAACACGCGCAGCTGACGCCGCTGACGGAATCGCTGCGCGCCTACGACGAAACCGGCAGCGCGCTCGAATCGGCGCAGGCGATGCTGCGCGACCCCGAGCTGAAGGACCTGGCGGTGGAGGAAGTCGCCACGCTCGAAGCCGAGCGCAGCCGGCTCGAAGACGAGCTCAACCGCCTGCTGATCCCGAAGGATCCGCGCGACGAGGGCAACCTGTTCCTGGAGATCCGCGCCGGCACCGGCGGCGACGAGGCAGCGATCTTCGCCGGCGACCTCATGCGCATGTACCTGCGCTACGCCGAACGGCGGCGCTGGAACGTGGAGATCCTCTCCGCCAACGAGGGCGAGCACGGCGGCTACCGCGAAGTCATCGCGCGCGTCGAAGGCCACGGCGCGTACTCGCGCCTGAAGTACGAATCGGGCACGCACCGCGTGCAGCGTGTGCCGGAAACCGAGGCGCAGGGCCGCATCCACACCTCAGCGGCGACGGTCGCGATCCTGCCCGAGCTGGACGAGGTCGACGACATCGAGATCAAGGACGCCGACCTGAAGGTCGACACGTTTCGCGCCTCGGGCGCGGGCGGCCAGCACGTCAACAAGACCGACTCGGCGATCCGCATCACGCATCTGCCGAGCGGCATCGTCGTCGAATGCCAGGACGAGCGCAGCCAGCACAAGAACCGGGCGCGCGCGATGTCGCTGCTGAAAGCGCGCCTGCTCGACGACGCGCAGGCCAAGCAGACTGCCGCGCAAGCCGAGTCGCGCAAGCTGCAGGTCGGCTCCGGCGACCGCAGCCAGCGCATCCGCACCTACAACTTCCCGCAGGGCCGCGTGACCGACCACCGCATCAACCTGACTTTGTACCGCCTGCCGGAAATCATCGCCGGCGATCTCGACGAACTGGTCGACGCGCTGACGCGCGAGGACCAGGCCGATCAGCTGCAGCGGTTGACCGCGGCGGGCTGACCGCTCAGGGCGTGCGGCCGGCGACGGCGGTTTCGAGCTTCAGCACGGAGTCGAAGGCCGGCGTGGGATCGTCTCCGTCGGCGGCGATCGACTCGCCGGGGCGGTTCCATTCGCACTTCGGCGGCGAAAAGCGCGTGCCGCGCAAGCCGAAGCAGACCGGTACCAGCGCGACGCCGGCCAGCGGACGGCCGCCGACCACTTCGGGAGTGAACGTCCAGCGTTTCACCGCCGCGATCGCGGCGTCGACCAGCGCCTTGTCCGCGTACGGGGCACCTTCGTCGGCGGCCAGCTCCGACACCTGCCCGTCTTCGCCGTAACGCACCTTCAGCAGAACCAGGCCCTGCCGGCGCGCACGCACCGATACTTCCGGATAGTTCGGCGCCACCATCTTGCCGTAGCCGCCGCCGGTGCCGGCGCGGACCACGCGCAGGCTCGAACGCCCATCGTCGATCGGCGTCACCTGCAGCGCGAGGTGCAGCTTCGATTCGGTCACGGCGGCCTGACCATCGATCGCGCCAGGCTTGAAGCGCCAGCTGCGGATTTCCCGTTCCAGCCGATCCTTCAGCTCCGGCCCCAGCCTGCTCTCGCTGTCCAGACGCGTGACGCTTCCGCTCGCATCGACGGTGATGCTCCACGTCAGGTAAACGACCTGCGGCTGCGCCGCGGCGTGAACGAAGGCCGCGCCGATCATGGCCGCGGCGGCGGCGAGTACACGAACGAGTTTCTTCACCAGTTCCGTCTCCTTTCCGGGATTGTCGGGCGGCGTCTCCGGGCAGCCGGGCCGCTCAGAGCGTCCTGCCGATCACGTCGCTGAGCAGCTTGGCTGCCGGATCGACGGCGACCCGCTGGCCGCTGCCGATCGCCGAGCGCTTGCGCGGCGGCGTCCATTCGCAGGCGCCGTCGGCGGGCGGCATCCGGTTGCGCGCCATCGAAACGCACATCGGGATGACGACGTCCGCGGCGACCGCCTGCCCTCCCACGCGCTCCGGCGCGAAGGTCGCGCCCTTCATGACGATCTCCATGTTCCTGCGCACGCCGGACGGCACCTCGGGCGTGCCGGCTTCGGGCGTGACCGAGACGACCTTGCCGTCGCGGTCGTAGGCCACGCGCATCACGTAAAGATAGGTTCCTTCGCGCACGTCGCGCGGATTGACACGCAGGGTCGGGAGCTTGCGGATGCCGCCGCCGGTGCCGACGTCGTCGATGCGGATCGCGTAGCCGTCGGTTCCGCTCGGCTCGAGCACGACCGACACATTCAATGTCGTCTCGGTCGGCTGCGGCCGGCCGTCGATGCGGCCCGGCTCGAACGTCCAGCCGCGGATCGCACGTTCGAGCGGCTCGCCGAGGATCGGCTTGAGCGAGGTCGTCTGCTTCAGCGCCACGACGTGCCCTTGCGCGTCGAGCGATACCGCCCACTCCCCGGCTGTCCTGAGCGGCTTGTCGGCCGCCGGCTCCGCCGTCGCCACGCCGGCCAGCAGCGCGGCCGCGACCACCGCTGCGAACGTTCTCTTCATCGCTCTTCTCCCTCGTGCGACGCCGGCCGTAAGGCTCCCGGATCCCCTTGCGCGACGAGTATCGAATCCGCCGTGCGCGGGCGCAACCACCGGGCGTGGCACAAACCGGCCGCGTCGGTTAGCGTGCCCGGATGACCGAAACCACGTCCGCGGCGCCGCAGGCCGCACTGCAACCGATCGCCGAACTGCTCGAACGCGGCCGCCTCGCCGAAGCCGAGACGCACGCCGCCGAGCTGCGCCGCCGCTTCCCGGCTGATGCCCAAACCCTGCGCCTGCATGCGATCGCGCTGCTGCAGCTGGGCCGCACCGCCGATGCGCTCGCCGCGCTGCGCGAGGCGCAGCATCTGGCACCGCGCTCGATCGAAATCCTGTGCAACCTCGGCAGCGCGCTGCTCGCCGAAGGCGACGCGGCGGCGGCCGTCGCCGCGCTGGAACAGGCATTCGCGCTGGCACCGGCGCATCCGGCGGTATCGAACGGCCTCGGCAACGCGCGCCGCGCGACCGGCGACCTCGCCGGCGCGATCGAGGCCTATCGCGCCGGCACGCGCGCCGCGCCGGACTATCCCGGCACCTGGTTCAACCTGGCCGCGGTCGAACTCGCGCTCGGCGACCTCGCGCAGGCCGAGCGCGACGTGCGCCACGCGCTGACGCTCGTTCCGGGCCATCCGGAAGGCCTGCTGCTGCTCGGCCACGTGTTCGCCGCGCAGCGCCGCCATGCCGAAGCCGAAGCCGCCTACGCGGCCGGCGCGCGCGCCGCGCCGCGCGATGCGCGTTTTCCTTACCAGATCGGGCTGATGGCCGAGGAGCAGCGCAAATTCGCGCTCGCCGCCGAGGCGCACGCGCACGCGCTGGCGCTGGATCCGAACCTGCATCACGCACTCGGCCAGCTCGTCTTCCTGCGCCGCCAGCTGTGCGACTGGCGCGATCTCGACGCGCTGTCGGCGAACCTGCGCGCACGCGTGCGCGCCGGCGCGCCTGGCATCGCGCCGTTCGGCTTCCTGTCCGAACCGGCCGACGCCGCCGAGCAGCTGCACTGCGCGCGCAATGCCGCGCGCGACGTCGAGGCGAATGCGGCGAGGCTGCGCGAGCGCCTCGCCTTCGAACCGGCGGCGCCCGCGGCGGACGCGCCGCTGCGCGTGGGCTTCGTCTCGAACGGTTTCGGCAACCATCCGACCGGGCTGCTGACCGTGGCGATGTTCGAATCGCTGCACGCCCTGCGCCGGGACGGGCACGGCCTGCAGGTCGAGCTGTTCGCCACCGCCGCGGACGACCAGGGCCCGATCCGCCGGCGCCTGTGCGAAGCGACACAGGCGCTGCACGAATGCTCGGACCTTTCCGCGCTCGCCCTGGCGCGCCGCATCCGCGAACGCGAGGTCGAGATCCTGGTCGACCTGCGCGGCTGGGGCGGCGGCGGCGTCGGCGAGGCGCTGGCGCTGCGGCCGGCGCCGCTGCAGGTCGGCTGGCTAGCCTATCCGGGCACGTCCGGAGCGCCGTGGATCGACTACACGATCGCCGACCGCGTCGTGCTGCCGGACGTACTGCGCGCGCAGTTCTCCGAGGCGGTCGCCTGGCTGCCGCGCTGCTTCCAGCCGTCCGACCCGTCGCGCGCGGTCGGCGATCCACCGCCGCGCGCGGGGTGCGGCCTGCCGGAGGCCGGCGTCGTCTACGTCTGCTTCAACAACAGCTACAAGATCAATCCGGCGGCGTTCGAGCGTCTGCTCGCGGTGCTGCGCGGCGTGCCCGGCTCGGTGCTGTGGCTGTTGTCCGGACCGGATCGCGCCGACGAGCGCCTGCGCGCCGAGGCGCAGCGGCGCGGCGTCGATGCGGCGCGGCTGGTGTTCATGCCCAAGCTGCCGCACGCGGAGTATCTGGCGCGCTACCGCCACGCCGACCTGTTCCTCGATACGGCGCCGTACGGCGCGCACACCACCGCTTCGGATGCGATCTGGGCGGGCTGCCCGGTGCTGACCGTGGCCGGCGCGACCTTCGCCTCGCGCGTGGCGGCGAGCCTGAACCACCACCTGGGCCTGCCGGCGCTGAACGCGGGCGACGACGCGGCCTTCGTCGACGCGGCGGTCCGCCTGGGCGGCGATGCCGGCGCACGCGCGGTGCTGCGCGCGGAACTGGCCGAACGGCGGCGCGACAGCGGCCTGTTCGACATGAGCGGCTTCGCCGCGGACTTCGCCGCGGTGCTGCACGAGATGTCGCGCCGCCATCGTGCCGGCGAGCGGCCGGCACCGATCGGCTAGAGGCTTTTTGGGCGAAACGTCCCTCGTCCGGCGCGGCGCGCCAGCCTCTCCGCGAGCGGGAGAAGGGAAAACCGCGGTTTCCTGCCACGGCTTCCCGTCGCTGCCGGGCCGCGCTACGCTCGGCGCATGACTGCCCAAGCCGATTTCGTTCCGCTGAACCTGTGCGTGCTGACCGTGTCCGACACGCGCAGCGCCGCCGACGACACCTCCGGCGACTACCTGATTCTCTCGCTCGGACAGGCCGGCCACCGGCTGGTCGAACGGCGCATCGCCAAGGACGACCGTTACCTGGTGCGGGCGATCGTCGCGACGTGGATCGCCGACGAGAACGTGCACGGCATCATCGTCAGCGGCGGCACCGGCTTCACCGGCCGCGATTCCACGCCGGAAGCGATCCTGCCGCTGCTCGACAAGGAAATGCCCGGCTTCGGCGAGACGTTCCGCCTGATCAGCTACGAGGAGATCGGCACCTCGACCATGCAGTCGCGCGCCTTCGCCGGCCTGTCGAACAACACCTTCGTGTTCTGCCTGCCGGGCTCCACCTCGGCCTGCCGCACGGCCTGGGAAAAGCTGATCCGGGCGCAGCTGGACGCGACCACCCGCCCCTGCAACCTGGCCGGCCTGCTGCCGCGCCTGCGCGAAACCTGATCGGCGAACCTGACACCATCCGCAGCACGGAGACGGTCACGTGGAAAAGCTGAAGAAGAAGCAGTACGCGAGCGAACTCGAAGAACTGCACAAGCAGCTGGTCGACCTGCAGCACTCGATCATCGCCACCGGCAAGCGCGTGGCGGTGATCTTCGAAGGCCGCGACGCGGCCGGCAAGGGCGGCGTGATCAAGGCGATCAGCGAGCCGCTCAACACGCGCTACACGCGCACCGTCGCCCTGCCCAAGCCGAACGACCGCGAGGCGACGCAGTGGTACTTCCAGCGCTACGTCGAGCACCTGCCGGCCGCCGGCGAGCTCGTGCTGTTCGACCGCAGCTGGTACAACCGCGCCGGCGTCGAGCACGTGATGGGCTTCTGCGACCAGGCGCAGTACCGCCGCTTCATGGCCGACTGCCCCGTGTTCGAGAAGCTGCTCGCCGACGACGGCCTGATCCTGCTCAAGTACTGGCTCGCGGTCGACCAGGAACAGCAGGAGGAGCGCTTCGCCGAACGCGCCACCGATCCGCTCAAGCGCTGGAAGATCTCGCCGGTCGACGTCCGCGCGCGCGAGCAGTACGCCGCCTACGGCACGGCGCGCGACGCCATGCTCAAGGCCACGCACGCGCAGTGGGCGCCGTGGTTCGTGGCCGACTTCAACGACCAGAAGCGCGGCCGCCTCAACCTGATCACGCACCTGCTCTCGCGTCTGCCCGAGCGGGCGCCGCCGGCCAAGGCCCCGAAACTGCCCAGGCTCAAGGGCAAGCCGGAGCGCGAGCGCCTGGCCGACAAGCGCTTCTGGATTCCCGAGGCGGTCTGACTCCGCGTGGGACTGTGACGGGATAGAGACAACTCCTGTCCTGATGAGTCTGCTTTTCACACCCCGTATACCCCGCGCGGCGGATGCTGCCCGCGTCGGTGGGAACGTCCGTGGGGGGCGCGTCCGTTGCCGACGTTCAAGGACGCGCGGGACACGGCGACGCCGAAACGCCACGGCGGCGCGGAGCATTGCGTTCGTTCGTCGAGGGGGCAGCGTGAAAGCCGGCCGCGCGAAGACATGAATCCGCTGGTGCCGCTCTGGGTGCTGCTGGCCAACGTGGCGGTGCTCCTCGCAGGCTGGCTGATCCAGCGCCGGCTGCGCAATGCCGGCCTCGCCGACCTGCTGTGGGCGTGCTGCATCTGCGCCAGCGCGATCTACTACGCGGTGGTTTCGTCCGGCTCGCCGACCTCGCAGCTGCTGGTCGCCCTGATGGGAGGGCTGTGGGGCTTCCGGCTGATCATGCACCTGCTGCGCCGCATCCTGGTCGAGCGCGAGGACGCGCGCTACCGTCACCTGCGCGAGGCGCGGCCCGACGACGAAGGCCTGTTCTTCGGCCTGTTCGTACTGCGCGCGCTCTCGGCGAACCTGTATTCGCTGCCGCTGTACGTCGCGGCGAGCAATCCGCTGGCCGACGTCGACGTCTGGACCCTGCTCGCCGCGGCGACCTACCTGATCGGAATGTCCGGCGAGGCCTACGCCGACCTGCAGCTGTCGACCTTCCGCAACAACCCGCGGCATCTGGGCCACACCTGCCGGCGCGGCCTGTGGCGCTACTCGCGCCATCCGAACTATTTCTTCAGCGCCGTGCACTGGTCCAGCTACGCGTTCCTCGCGGTCGGCATGCCGTGGCCGCTGTGGTCGCTGACCCTGCTCGGCCCGCTGCTGACCGTGCTCGGCTGGGTCGTGTCGATTCCGGCCGCCGAAGCGCAGGCGATCCGCACGCGCGGCGACGACTACCGCCACTACCGAGCGGCGACGCCGATGCTGCTGCCGTGGTTTCCGCGCGGATGGCCGGACGACCAGCCGGAAACCTCGTCGTGGCAGACGCCGCTGCCGCCGTCGCGACGGACCGTGCGTGCGGCGACGCGGGTGCCGCCGCAGGCCTACGTGCGCCGCGAGACGCCGCCGCCGCCGTCGAGGACGAGCGGCAGCGAGATCTCGCCGGACGGCTGACGCGCGCCGCCTACGGGCGGCGCTCGAGTTCCGGACTCTCGCGCGTGACCGGCATCAGGTCGGTCTTCGACACGCCGAGCCAGTACAGGATCGGGTTGGCGAAGAAGATCGACGACAGCGTGCCGATCACGATGCCGACCAGCATCGTCAGGCCGAAGCCGTGCACGGCCGGACCGCCGACGAAGTACAGCGCGAACATCGACAGCGCCGTGGTCACCGAGGTCATGATGGTGCGCGACAGCGTCTGGTTGATGGACTTGTTCAGGATCGAATACGAGTCGGCCTTGCGCGTCAGGCGGAACAGTTCGCGCACGCGGTCGAAGACGACGACCTTGTCGTTGATCGAGTAGCCGATCACCGCGAGCAGCGCGGCCAGCACGGTCAGGTCGAAATCGATCTGCATCAGCGAGAAGAAGCCCAGCGTCAGGATCGTGTCGTGGATTTCGCTGGCGATCGCGGCGATCGCGAAGCGCTTCTCGAAGCGGATGCCGATGTAGATCATGATGCCGATCATCACGAACACGGCGGCGACGATGCCGTCGTTGCGCAGGTCCGCGCCGACCGACGAGCCGACCAGGTCCGGCGGACGCTTCAGCGCCACGTCCGCACGCTCCTTGGACAGCGCGGCGATGACGTCGGCGCCGACGCGCGCGGCGTCCTTCTGCTCCTCGTGCGGCTGCAGGCGGATGGAGACCTCGCGCGTGCTGCCGGCGCTCTGCACCTGCGCGCCGTGGAAGCCGCCGGCGTCGAGCGCCGCGCGCACCTGGTCGACTTCGATCGGCTGCTCGTACTTCGCCTCCACCAGCACGCCGCCGGTGAAGTCCAGCGCGTAGTTGAGCCCGCGCGTGAAGATCAGCGCGAGCGAGGCGATCATCAGGACGATCGAGATCGTCACGCTGATCTTGCGCCAGCCGAGGAAGTCGATGTTGCTGTTCGGGTTGAAAAGTTCCATTACGCCGCTCCCGCGCTGGTGTAGCCGCTGCCGATCGACAAGCCCTTCAGCTTGCGCCCGCGGTGCACGAAGTTGGTGATCGCATGCGAGACCGTGACCGAGGTGAACATCGAGGTCAGGATGCCGATGAACAGCGTCACGCCGAAGCCGCGGATCGCGCCGGAACCCAGGGTCATCAGCGCCAGCGCGGCGAGCAGGTGGGTCACGTTGGCGTCGAGAATTGTCGCCCAGGCCTTGTCGTAGCCGGCGCGGATCGAAGCCAGCGGCGAGGAGCCGTTGCGCAGTTCCTCGCGGATGCGCTCGCAGATCAGCACGTTCGCGTCGATCGCCATGCCCAGGGTCAGCACGATGCCGGCGATGCCGGGCATCGTCAGGGTCACGCCGATCGCGCTCATCACGGCGAGCAGCAGCACGAGGTTGAAGAACAGGGCGACGTCGGCGATCAGGCCGAACACCCAGTAGTAGAACGCCATGAAGATCAGCACCGCGACGAGGCCGAGCAGCACCGCCTTGATGCCCTTCTCGATGTTGTCCTTGCCCAGGCTCGGGCCGATCACGCGCTCCTCGACGATGTCGACCGGCGCTGCGAGCGAGCCGGACCGCAGCATCAGGGCGAGGTCGGAGGCGACCTTGTTGCTCTCCAGGCCGGTGGTGGAGAACTGGTTGGAGAACACGCCGCGGATGTTGGCGACGCTGATGACTTCCTCGGTGATCTTCGTGCTGCGCACTTCCTTGCCGTCGACGATCTTGGTCTCCGGCGTGCGCTCGATGTAGACCACCGCCATCGGCTTGCCGACGTTCTGCGAGGTGAAGTCGAGCATCTTCTTGCCGCCGACGGAATTGAGCCGCACCGACACGGCCGGCGTGCCGGTCTGCGGATCGGGCGCGCTCGACGCGTCGACCATCTCGTCGCCGCTGACGATGATCTTCTTCTTCAGCAGGACCGGCTGCTTCTGCCCGCCCGGACCGAGCTCGCGGCGGAAGTAGAGCTTGCTGTCCGGCGGCACGACGCCGCCATTGGCGGCCTCGACCGCGTTGCCGCCCTCGTCGACCGCGTGGTACTCCAGCGTGGCGGTCGCGCCGAGGATCTTCTTCGCCTCGGCCGTGTCCTGCACGCCCGGCAGCTCGACCGCGATGCGCGATTCGCCCTGCTGCTGGATCAGCGGCTCGGCCACGCCGAGCGCGTTGATGCGGTTGCTCAGGGTCGCCTGGTTCTGGCGGATCGTGTTCAGCGCGATCTCGCGCACCTTCTCCGGCTTCACGCTGGCGTTGAGCGTGTAGGCCTCGCCGACCTGGGCGCCTTCGGCGATGGTCAGGTCCGGCACGCCGATACGGATCGCGCCGAGGGCCGCGTCGCGGTCCTCCGCGCTGCGCAGCTGCACGACCAGCCCCTGCGGGCCGCGGCCGACCGACTGGTAGCGGATGTTCTTGTCGCGCAGGGTCGTGCGGATGTCGTCGGCGTAGCGCTGCAGCTGCTTCTCGAGCACTTCCTTGTCGTCCACTTCCATCAGGAAGTGCACGCCGCCCTGCAGGTCCAGACCCTTGGGCATTTCACGCGCACCGATCGCGCGCATCCAGGCCGGCACGGTCGAGGCGAGGTTCGGCGCGACCGTGTACTGGTCGCCGAGCGCCTGCTTGAGATCCTCGACCGCCTTGGTCTGCTCGTCGCTGGCGCCGACCGGCAGGCGCACCAGCAGGTGGGTGCCGGTCAGGTCGATCGCATCGAAGCCGATCTTCTGCTTCTCCAGCGCGCCCTGCACTTTCTCCTTCAGCGCCTGGTCCACGGTCGCGCCGCGGTTGGCGATGATCTGCACGGCCGGTTGCTGCACGAACAGGTTCGGCACGCCGTACAGCACGCCGAGCAGCAGCACGACGACGACGAGCGCGTATTTCCAGCGGGGAAAATCGTTCATTTGTTAGGGCTGAGGGCTGAGGGCTGAGGGCCGAGGGCCGGGAAATGCGCAGGCGCGGCCCGCACGTCCGGAGCGGCGTGCGGGCGATGGAAAAACGGAGATCACGCGGACTTCAGCGTGCCCTTCGGCAGCACCGCCGAGATCGCCTGCTTCTGCAGCTTGACCACCACGTTCGGCGCGACTTCGAGCGTGACGAACTGCTCGGCGATGTCCTCGATGCGGCCGAGCAGGCCGCCGTTGGTCAGCACTTCGTCGCCCTTGGCCAGCGCGCCGATCATCGCGCGCTGCTCCTTCGCGCGCTTCATCTGCGGGCGGATCAGCATGAAGTAGAAGACACCGAACAGGATCAGCAGCGGCAGGAAGGAAAGCAGCGGGTTCGGCGCGGGGCCCGGCGCGGCGGCCTGGGCATAGGCGTTGGCGATGAAGAAGTCCATGGTGTCTCCAGTGATTCCGCGGCCGGCGCGAACGGCCGGCCGTTAGAAAAAGGTTGCGAAGTATGCCACAGGCCCGGCGGGCCGTCCCTCCTCGGCAGGGCGGCCCTAGCCGGCCCCGGACGCGCGCTGCGCGTAGAAGTCCGCCACGAACGCCTGCAGGGTTCCGCCGGCGATCGCCTCGCGCAGTCCGCGCATCAGTTCCTGGTAGTAGTGCAGGTTGTGGATCGTCGCCAGCTGCGGCCCGAGCATCTCGCCACAGCGGTCCAGATGGCGCAGGTAGGCGCGGCTGAAGCCCGAGCGGCAGGTGTAGCAGGTGCAGGCTTCGTCGAGCGGACGCGTGTCGCGTTCGTACTTGGCGTTGCGGATGCGCAGCACGCCGTGACGCGTGAACAGGTGCGCGTTGCGCGCGTTGCGCGTGGGCATCACGCAGTCGAACATGTCCACGCCGCGGCGCACCGCCTCGACGATGTCCTCCGGCCGCCCCACGCCCATCAGGTAGCGCGGGCGGTCCCTGGGCAGCAGCGGTTCCACGCCTTCCAGCGTGGCGTTGCGCTCGTGCTCCGGCTCGCCGACGGCGAGGCCGCCGATCGCGTAGCCGTCGAAGCCGATGCCGACCAGCGCCTCGGCCGAGCGCCGGCGCAGATCCGCATGCACGCCGCCCTGCACGATGCCGAACAGCGAGTTCGGATTGCCGAGTTCGTCGAACGCACGGCGCGAGCGCAGCGCCCAGCGCAGCGAAAGCTCCATCGAATCGCGCGCCTGCTTCTCGGTCGCCGGGTACGGCGTGCATTCGTCGAAGATCATCGCGATGTCGGAATCGAGCGTGCGCTGGATGCGCATCGAGACTTCCGGCGACAGGAACACCTTCGAGCCGTCGACCGGCGAGGCGAAGGTGACGCCCTCCTCGGTGATCTTGCGCTTGTGCGCCAGGCTGAACACCTGGAAGCCGCCGGAGTCGGTCAGGATCGGCCGATGCCAGCCGATGAAGCGGTGCAGACCGCCGAACTCCCCGATCACGTCCAGCCCGGGCCGCAGGAACAGGTGGAAGGTGTTGCCGAGAATGATCTCGGCACCGATGTCGACGAGGTTCTGCGGCGTCATCGCCTTGACCGAGCCGTAGGTGCCGACCGGCATGAAGGCCGGTGTTTCGATGCTGCCGCGCGGGAAAGTCAGGCGACCGCGGCGCGCGGCGCCGTCGGAGGCAAGTAGCTCGAACTGCATGGAAACGGGCGCGATCCTGAAGCGGGCCGCGCATGATACGCGCTGCTGCGCCCGTTGCCCCTCGATGCGCTCTCTTTACCGCGCGTTCGCCAGCTCCGACATCCGCGGATCCTCGATGGCCGGTTTCGGCCATGCCGCCTTCACCGGCTCGACGCACGTCGACCAGGCGTGCGCCTTGGGCGGCAAGGCCAGGATGCAGGTCCGCGCCGCCTTCGCCGCTGCGGCCCATGGCCCTTCGTCGGCCTGCACGATCGGATTGGCGTCGAGCTGGCGCATCGCACGGTGCACGAGTTCCGGATACGGCGCGTCCAGACCCTCCGCCGCAATGGCCGCCATCGTCGCCGTGTTCGATTGCAGCAATGGCAGCAGCGTGCGCACGATCTGGCTGCTTTGCGCGGTCTCGCCGTCCAGCGCCGCAAGCCGGACGATCATCGCCTCGTCGACGAATTGCGACGCGATGCGTTCCACGGGGCCGCCGTATGCCTTGAACGACAACCAGACGCCGAGCAGCATGCCGCCGACCACGCAAACCGCGCAGGCAAGAACGATGGCGCTCCACTTCATCCACCGTTTCACGACACCCCTCCTCGGCGAGCCCGGCGCGATGCTACACCTGCGCCGCTTCCCTCGTCGGCCACACCAGCATCGCATCGCCGTAGGAGAAGAAACGATAGCGCTGCTCGACCGCGTGCCGGTACGCCTCGAGCACGCGTTCGCGCCCGGCGAACGCGGACACCAGCATCAGCAGGGTCGATTCGGGCAGGTGGAAGTTCGTCACCAGCGCGTCGACGCTGCGGATGCGGTAGCCGGGGAAGATGAAGATCTGCGTCTCGCCGGCGAACGGCGCGACTTCGCCGTGCTGCAGCGAGGATTCCAGCGCGCGCACCACGGTCGTGCCGACCGCGATCACGCGACCGCCGCGCGCACGCGTGCGGCGGATCTGTTCGACCAGGCCGGCGCCGACGTTCAGCCATTCGCGGTGCATCGCGTGGTCTTCGAGCCGCTCGGCACGCACCGGCTGGAACGTGCCCGCGCCGACGTGCAGGGTGACGTAGCCGGATTCGACGCCGCGCGCGCGCAGCTCGTCGAGCAGCGGCTGGTCGAAGTGCAGGCCGGCGGTCGGCGCCGCGACGGCACCGGCCTCGCGTGCGTAGACGGTCTGGTAGCGCTCGTCGTCCGCCGTCCCGGCGTCACGCGCGATGTAGGGCGGCAGCGGCATGCGGCCGAGACGGACGAGCAGCTTTTCCAGCGGCTCGGCGCCTTCGAAGCGCAGCAGGAAGAATTCGCCGTCGCGCCCGAGCACGGTGGCGATGCTGCCGTCCTGCAGCAGGATGCGGCCGCCGGCCTTCGGCTTCTTGCTGACGCCCAGCTGCGCGCGCGCTTCGTGCGTGCCGGTCACGCGCTCGATCAGGATTTCCACCGCGCCGCCGCTTTCCTTGCGCCCGAACAGGCGCGCCGGCAGCACGCGCGTGTCGTTGAACACGAGCAGATCGCCCGCGCGCAGCAGTCCGGGCAGCTCGGCGAAGCGCCGATCCTCGAACGGCGCCTCATCAGGGCCGACGATGAGCAGACGACTGGCCGAGCGCGCAGGCAACGGTGCCTGGGCGATCAGCTCGGGCGGCAGGTCGAAGTGGAAATCGGATTTTTTCAATGCCGGGATTGGGGATTGGGGACTGCAAATGATAGAGCGCTCGATGCTCGCAGAGCCAAAGCTCGCAAGCAGCCGTCCATGGAGCGCCGCCGTTCGCCATCCATGGCTCACCTGTAGCGCACCGCGCGCGATGCCTGGGGGCATCGCGCAAGCGCGGCGCGCTACAACCACCCCTTCTGCCGGGCCAGGCGGTAGGCCTCGATGCGGTTGCCGACGCCGAGCTTGCCGATCGCCTCGGAGAGATAGTTGCGCACCGTTCCCTGCGACAGGTTCAGGCGCTGCGCGATGTCGCCGGCGGTGAGCCCCTCGCCGGCGTAACGCAGCACCTGGCGTTCGCGGTCGTTGAGCGGATCGGCTTCCGACCAGGCCTCGACCGCGAGCTGCGGGTCGATCGCACGCCCGCCTCGATGCACCTTGCGCAGCGCGTCGGCGAGCTGTTCGGCCGGCGCGTCCTTGAGCAGATAGCCACCGACGCCGGCGTCGAGCGCACGGCGCAGGAAGCCGGCGCGCGCGAAGGTGGTCACGATGACGACCTTGCAGGCCAGCTCGTGGCGCTGCACGCGCTGCGCCAGCTCGAGCCCGGTCAGCCCCGGCATCTCGATGTCGGTCACCAGCAGGTCGGGCCGCAGCTGCTGCAGCTGGCGCCAGGCCTCCTCGCCGTCGGCGGCGCTGCCGACGACCTCGATGTCCGGCTCCAGCCCCAGCAGCGCGGACAGGGCGCCGCGCACCATCGCCTGATCTTCGGCCAGCAGAACGCGAATCACGAGCACGCCACTCCCGCGGCCGGTGCGTCGGCCGCCGGCACGGACTTTAGCAGGCCATCCGGGCGGAATCGTGCGCTCCGGGGCCGGTACGGACAGGCGCCCGAACCGCGCCACTATTCACCAATTTGCAATGTGTAAAAAGTGTTGATGCCGCCCCCGGCGCGCACTACGATGCCGCCGTCCGATCGCGCCACAGGGGGCTTCGATGCGTTCACGAGCGTGCGTCGCACTGACACCGGCCTTGCTGCTGATCGGCTCGGTCGCCGCCGCAGCCGGCATCAGCCTGCCGCCCGGCTCCCGGCTGGACTTGAACGGCGGCGCCGCCGCCCTCGCCGCCCAGGACCTGCGCATCGACGGCGCGCTCACGCTCGGCAGCGGCTCCGTCCTCGACCTTGCCTCGCTGCGCCTGGGTGCCGGCGGACAGGCCGATCTCGGCTCCGGCGTCGTCGAGCTCGGCGGCGACTGGGAAAACCGCGGCAGCCTCGCCGCCGGCAGCAGCCGCGTGCGCTTCGTCGACGGCCCCGCCGACAGTGCGCTGCTCGGCAGCACCACGTTCGCCAGTGCCTCGTTCGTCAGCGCGACCGGCAAGCGCTACCGGTTCGAATCCGGCTCGACGCAGTCGGTCGCAGCGCAGCTGGACATCCTCGGCACCGGCGCGCCGGTGCAGATCGACGTGACCCAGCCCGGCTCGGTCGCCTTCCTCGATCTGCTGCCGTCCGGCACGCAGAGCATCGCCAACGTCGGCGTTTCCGACGTGCACGCCATCGGCCAGGCGCTGGCACCGAACCAGACCAACCAGGGCGGCCGCGGCAACGACACCGGCTGGTTCGGCAACGGCGGCGGCCCGATCGGGCAAGCCGTGTCCGTGCCCAGTTCCTCGCCGGGCGGACTGGCCCTGTTCGCACTGACCCTGCTGGGCGCCGCCCTGCTCGCCTTCCGCCGTTTCGCTTCCGCCGGAGCCTCCTGATGATCCGCCCGATCCCGAATCGCCGCTCGACCCTGTTCGTCGCGCTCGGCCTGGCCTGCGCCAGCGGCCTCGCCGGCGCCGACGACGTCAAGGTCACGCCGCCGGCCGGCGGCGGTTTCAGCGTCACCGACAGTGCCGGCAGCGTCGTCCGGCTGCGCGTGGACGAGAACGGCCAGGTGCTGATCCCTTCGCTGCCGGCGGCGCTGCAGCAGCAGAGCTTCGTCTGCTTCGACGCCACCAGCGGCGTGCTCGGCAGCTGCGCCGGCGTGCCCGGCGGAGCCACCGGCCCGGCTGGTCCCGCCGGCCCGGCTGGCCCGATCGGCCCCACCGGGGCGACCGGCATCGGCGTGACCGGACCGACCGGTGCGACGGGCGCAACGGGCGCCACCGGTCCGACCACCGGCGTGACCGGACCGACGGGCCCTGCCGGTCCCGCAGGAGCAACCGGACCGACCGGCGCGACGGGCATCACCGGCGCCATCGGACCGACCGGCTTGGCCGGAGCGACGGGCGCGACCGGCCTGACCGGTCCCACGGGCGCCATCGGCGCGACCGGTGCCACTGGTGCGCCGGGTCCGGCCGGACCGATCGGCGCCACCGGACCGACCGGCTTGGCCGGAGTGACCGGCGTGACCGGCGCCATCGGTCCGACCGGTCCGACCGGCGTCACAGGTGCCACCGGCAACACCGGCAACACCGGCGCCATCGGACCGAGCGGACCGCAGGGAGATGCGGGTCCACCCGGACCGGCCGGCCCCGTGGGCCCCGCCGGATCGATGGGACCGGAAGGCGTGCAGGGCCCGATCGGCCCGACCGGAACCACGGGAGCTACCGGCGCGACCGGCTTCGGCACCACCGGGCCGACGGGACCGACGGGCGCCACAGGCGTGACCGGAGCCACCGGCGCGACCGGAGCGGGCGGCGGCTACACGATCCCGCTGCGCGTGCCGCCAGGCGCCGCATTCGGCAACGGCAGGGCCTATTTGATCGGCGTCGGCCTCACCAACGTCAGCGAAGCCTACGGTCTGTTCATGATCCCCCGTGCCTGCACCAACGCGTCGATCCGATTCGGCCTCACGGCGGACCCGGCTTCGTCGTACACGCTCAGCGCGAACAAGATCACCGGACCGGCGGCCACGCTTCCCGGCGTCCCGATCAGCGGTCTCTCCTGCGTGGTGTCCGCCGCGCAACACTCGTGCAACGCATCGGCCCCCACCGCCCTGGCGGCCGGCGACAGCGTCTCGATCCAGCTCGACGGCACCGCCAACTTCAACACCGCAAGCGCGTTTCTGGTCGGCGAATTCAGCTGTCAATGAGCCCGTGACCGCACCGTTCGCGCGGCAGCTCTGCCTCAGCATGATCGTCAAGAACGAGGCGGCGGTGATCGACCGCTGCCTCGAATCGGTGCTTGCGTACATCGGCGCCTGGGCGATCGTCGACACCGGCTCGACCGACGGCACCCAGCAGCGCGTGCGTGACCGCCTGCGCGACCTGCCCGGCGAGCTGATCGAACGGCCCTGGGTCGATTTCGCCAGCAACCGCAACCAGGCGCTCGACCTCGCCCGCCGCTTCGGCGACTACGCGCTGATCATCGACGCCGACGAGATCCTCGAACGCGATGCCGATGCGTCGTTTCCCGCGCGCCTCGACGCACCGGGCTACTACCTCGGCCAGCGCCTGGACGGCGTCGAGTTCGAATACCAGAGCGCGAAGCTGCTGCGCCACGACGCCGGCTGGCGCTGGCAGGGCGTGCTGCACGAATATCCGGCCGCCGAGCCGACGCCGGCGCTGGCACGGCTGCCCGGCCTGCGCGTGCGCAGCTTCCCCGACGGTGCGCGCAGCCGCCGGCCGCTGCGCGACAAGTACCTCGACGACGCGCGCGTGCTCGAGGCCGCGCTCGCCGCGGAACCGGACAACGCGCGCTACGCGTTCTACCTCGCGCAGAGCCTGCGCGACGCCGGCGAGAACGCCGCCGCGCTCGCCGGCTACGAACGCCGCGCCGCGATGGGCGGCTGGGAAGAGGAAGTGTGGTACTCGAAATTCCAGATCGCCGTCCTGCTCGAACGGCTGGAAAGACCGCCGGGCGAGATCGTCGACGCCTACCTCGCCGCCTACGACGCACGCCCGAGCCGCGCCGAACCGCTGTGCGAACTGGCGCGCCACCTGCGCCTGCGCCAGCGCTACGCCGCCGCGTATCTGCACGCACGTGCCGCCAGCGAGATCGCGCCGCCCGCGGATCTGCTGTTCATCGATGCCTCGGTCTACCGCTGGCGCGCACGGGACGAGCGCGCGGTCGCCGCGTTCTACGTCGGCCGCCGCGACGAATGCGCCGCCCTGTGCCGCGAGCTGCTCGCCGACCCTGCCCTGCCGGCCGAACAGCGGCCGCGCATCGAGGCGAACCTCGCGCTTTGCTAGGCGTGGGAAACGACGCCTCGTCGCTCCTGCGAATGCGGCAATCCGCCGTGCCTTCTGTCAATGGATGCCCGCTTTCGCGGGCATGACGTCGGTGAGGCGGAAATCGCCGGAACCAGCCCGCGGCGACGGAAGCGAACGCCAGCGCGCGACTCGCCGGACTGCGTCCCTGGTGTCATTCCCGCGAAAGCGGGAATCCATTGTGCATTCGACGAGGCAGCGCCGGTCGCGTCTCAACGCAGCGCGACGCCGACCGGCACGGCAGACGACAGCGCATCGGGCAGCGGCAAGGCCGCGACCAGGTGCGTTCCGCGACCGGGCCTGGACTCGATGTCCAGCCGCCCGCCGAGCGCGCGCAGGCGTTCGCGCATGCCGGCGAGGCCGTTGCCGGGTTCGATCGCGCCGCCGCGGCCATCGTCCTCGATGGTCAGCCGCACCTCACCGCCTTGCGCGACGAGTTCGACGCGTGCCTTCAGCGCCTGCGCGTGGCGCTGGATGTTGGTGATCGCCTCGCGCACGGTCAGGGCGAACACGGTTTCCACCTCGGGCGGCAGCACGACGTCGCCGAGACGGTAGTCGAGTTGCACGTCGCAGGACTCCAGCAGCAACCGCGCCGAGGCGAGTTCGGCCGCCAGCCCCGCGGCGCGGATGCCGCTGACTGCACGACGCACTTGCGCCAGCGCGTCGCGCGCGACACGCTCGACTTCGACGATCTCGCGCCGCGCCGCCTGCGGGTCGCGCTCGAACAGCTTGGCCGCGAGTTCGGACTTCAGCGTGATCAGCGACAGCGTGTGGCCGAGCAGGTCGTGCAGGTCGCGACCGATGCGCTCGCGCTCGGCCAGCGCCGCGAGGCGGCGGACCTCGTCGTGGCTGAGCTTCAGCTCCGCCTGGCGCAGGTGCTTCTCGCGGTGGTAGTGGTTCGCTGCGCACACCGCGACCGCGATGATGCCGGTGATGGTCGGTATGAACGCCACGTATTTCGGCGGATAGCCGACGAGATACAGCTCCAGCGCATACAGCGCGAGCATGCCGGAAATGACCATGATCGAGCGACGCAACGACAGGCCGCCGAACGGCAGGCAGGCGGAGGCGTAGATCAGATAGGTGTGCGCACAGCTGTTGATCGGCGCCAGCGCGAAGCCGAGCGCCGCGATCGCCGCGATGTGCGCGGACCACTTCGTGCCCTTGTAGCGGGGCAAGCGGAAGTACAACGGCAGGAAAATCGCGATGCTGAGCAGCGTCGGCGGCAGCCAGGTGCGTAGCGGCAACTCCACCCAGTTGACGAACAGGAACAGCAGGTAGAGCAGGCTCCACAGCGGCGGCCCCTGCTCGTACGAATGCGACGGCGACAGACGCCGGCGCAGGTTCGCGAACCAGGAGTCGATCGAAGCCATCGCCACACCGCGTTGCCGGACCGCAGGCATCATACGCGCGCGCCTCACGCGTGCCAGGCGCCGGCGAGCAGCACGAGCGCGAAGGACAGCGCACTGAGCAGAAGGCGCCGAAGGATCGTTTGCACGTTCGCCCCCCTCTCAGGTCGCGGGCGCCAGACGCCGCCGCGCCAGGGCCAGAAAGACCAGCGTGAACGCGGCCAGCACGGCCACGTGCGTGGCGACCGGGCCGACGGAAGGCTGGCCGACCGCGGCATAGGCGAGCTGGCCGAGATGGTAGGCCGGCCACAGCGGCGCCGCCTCGCGCAGGACCGCCGGCAGGATCATCAGCGGAACCCACAGGCCGGACAGGAACGACATCGGCAGGTAGATCAGGTTGATCACGGCCGGCGCGGCCTGCCCGCTGAGCAGGCTGCCGATGAACAGCCCGATCGCGCAGAACGGCAGCACGCCGAGCACCTCGACGACGAACAGCAGCGCCCAGGCCGAGGCCGGCAGGCGCACGCCGGCGACCGACACGGCGATCGCGGCGAGCAGCGCGAACACCAGCGCCGCGAACAGCATCGCCATGACGAGCTTGGCGATCAGATACGCGCCGGGCGGCAGCGGCAGCGCGCGGCGCAGGGTGAGCCAGCCCTGGTCGCGGTCGAACGCGACCGAAACGCCGAAGCCGAACAGGCCCGGCGCCATCACGCCGAAGACGCCGTAGCCGGCGAGGAAATAGACGGCCGGCGTGAACGCACCGCTGCCGCTGCCGCGATTGAGCAGCACGCCGAGCAGCAGGTAGAACATCGCCGGAAACGCCAGCGTCGGAATGCAGAACATCGGTGTGCGCAGCAGGCGCAGGAATTCGTGCCGGGCCTCGAGCAGGTAGTAGCGCCGGGCGCCGAACGCGCGGTCGGCGGGATGCGGCGTGGCGGCAATGGCGTGCATGATCTCTCCCGATGGATGGCGCGGCGGCCGGCGCCGTCGGCGCCGGTGCCGGCTCAGGCGGCTTTCGCCGCGACCGTTCGCGTGATTTCGACGAAGGCTTCGGCCAGCCCGGCGCGCCGCACTTCGAGTTCGCCCAGCGCCGGATCCTCGAACAGCAGTTGGCGCACGACGGCTTCGGCAGCGTCGGTGACGATCTCGATGCGCTCGCCGTCGCGGCGCACCGTGCGCACGTCCGGCCAGGCGCCGACGAGCTGCGCATCGAGCGCGCTGACGCAGCGGATGCGCTTTTGCGAAACGCGCGCGCGCACCTCGGCCACGCTGCCCGCGGCGACGATGCGTCCCTGCGCCAGGACAGCGACGCGGTCGGCCAGCGCCTCGGCTTCCTCGAGATAGTGCGTGGTCAGCACCACCGCGCAGCCTTCCGCCACCAGGGTGCGGATCGCCTGCCACAAGGCCGTGCGCGCGTCGACGTCGAGCCCGACCGTCGGCTCGTCGAGGAACAGCAGCTGCGGCCGGCCGCAGATCGCCAGCGCGAACTGCACGCGCCGCTGCTGGCCGCCGGAAAGCCGGTCGTAGCGCCGGTCCAGCAAGCCGTCGAGGCCGGCCAGGCGCACGCACTCGCCGGTCGGATACGGCGCCGGATAGGCGGCGCGGATCTGCGCCAGCAGCTCGCCGACCTTCAGCGTGTACGGCACGCCGGCGCTCTGCAGCATCACGCCGACGCGGCGGCGCACGGCCATCGCCCCCGGCGCCGCGCCGAACAGGGCCGCCCGGCCAGCGTCCGGCCGCGCCAGGCCCAGCCACAGGGCGATGGCGGTGCTCTTGCCGGCGCCGTTCGGCCCCAGCAGGGCCAGCAGTTCGCCGTTGCGCGCGACCAGATCGACGCTGTCGAGCGCGACGGTGGCGCCGTAGCGCTTGATGACGTTTCGCAGTTCGGCTGCAGGCGCGAGCATGGAGCCACTCCCCTCCGGATCGATGGAGCCACTCTAGGCGCCGGTCCGCCGCGGCGGCAGAAGCAGGCGTCAGGCGCCGTACCTGACGGATGTCATGCGCGGTCCCGCACGCCGCCGCGCCCCGCGCGGGGTACCGCCGCGGTACCCGCTGTGCTACATTGGCGGCTTGATTTTTCCATTCCAATCAAGGCTTAAACCCATCGTGCCTGCACCTGCCAGGGGGCGGGCACGGTCGTTTTCCGGGAGGCTCCGAATGAATCCGATGCTGGCCAAACTGAAGGAAATGCGCGAATTCGACGGCGCCGTCCGCACCAGCGGTCTCGTCGACGCGGCGATCGAGCGCTTCGTGCAGACCGATCCGCAGCTGGTCGAGGCCATCGACGAGGCGTATGCGGCGCACCTCGCGCTGCGCTCGTGCATGCCGGAGTTCCTGCATCTGGACGAAGTCGAGCAGATGCGCGCCGCGCAAGCCGACCTCGTCAACTTCTATCCGGAAGACGGCGTCAATCCCTACGTCGCGCTGGCCGCGCACGGCCCGTGGCTGATCACGCTGAAGGGCGCGGTGATCTACGACGCCGGCGGCTACGGCATGCTCGGCTTCGGCCACGCGCCGAAGGCGATCCTCGGCGTGATGTCGCGGCCGCAGGTGATGGCCAACGTGATGACGCCGAACCTGTCGCAGCTGAAGTTCGGCAAGGCGCTCAAGCGCGAGATCGGCCAGAACCGCGAGGGCGGCTGCCCGTACGCGAAGTTCCTGTGCCTGAATTCGGGCTCCGAGTCGGTGTCGCTGGCCGCGCGCATCGTCGACGTCAACGCCAAGCTGATGACCGACGCGGGCGCGCGCCACGCCGGCCGCACGGTCAAGCGCGTCGCGGTCAAGGGCGCGTTCCACGGCCGCACCGAGCGTCCGGCGCTGTATTCGGACTCCTCGCGCAAGGTCTACCAGCAGAACCTCGCCAGCTACCGCGACGAGACCAGCCTGATCACGGTCGACCCGTACAGCGTGGAGCAGCTCAAGCAGGTGTTCGCCGATGCGGACCGCAACGGCTGGTTCATCGAGGCGGTGTTCATCGAGCCGGTCATGGGCGAAGGCGATCCGGGCCGTGCGCTGACCACCGAGTTCTATTCCGCTGCGCGCGAACTGACCAAGGCGCACGGCAGCCTGCTGCTGATCGACTCGATCCAGGCCGGCCTGCGCGCGCACGGCGTGCTGTCGATCGTCGACTACCCCGGCTTCGAGACACTCGAAGCGCCCGACCTGGAAACCTACTCGAAGGCGCTCAACGCCGGCCAGTATCCGCTGTCCGTGCTGGCCGCCACCGAGCGCGCCGCCGCGCTGTACAAGAAGGGCATCTACGGCAACACGATGACCGCCAACCCGCGCGCCCTCGACGTCGGCGTCAGCGTGCTCGGCGCGCTCACGCCGGAGCTGCGCGAGAACATCCGCGCGCGCGGCAAGGAGTTTCTGGTCAAGCTCGAGAAGCTCAAGGCCGACCTGCCCGGTTACATCACCAAGGTGCAGGGCACCGGCCTGCTGTTCTCGTGCGAGCTGGCGGCCGACTTCAAGTGCTACGGCGCCGGCAGCACCGAGGAATGGATGCGCGAGCACGGCTACGGCGTGATCCACGGCGGCGCCAACTCGCTGCGCTTCACGCCGCACTTCGGCATCCGGTCCGACGAGGTCGACCTGCTGGTCGAAGGCGTGCGCCGCGCACTGGTCGAAGGACCGCGCAAGTCGCAGCCGCTGCACGCCGCCGCGTGAGGGGCGCGCCGTTTTCCTACATCCGGGCGGCGCTTGTCGTCGCCTGAATCGCGGACAACCCCTTCGTAAAAATCGCCGCATGGCCACTTCCCTGTCGTGGACGCGGGCGTAGACTGCGCCGCACCGATGCCGCTCGGCAGCGGACACACCCGGAGAAGGAGTTCACCATGCAGCTCAAGACGATGTTCTCGCTGGCGCTGGCTTCCGCGCTGGCTTTCGGTTCCTGCGCGGCCTTCGCGGCCGACGGCACCAAGGCGCTGACGCCCCAGCAGCAGCGCATGAAGGACTGCAACGCCGAGGCCAAGACCAAGGCGCTGGCCGGCGCCGAGCGCAAGACCTTCATGAGCGCCTGCCTCAAGGGCGAAACGGTCGCCGCCGCGCCGGCGGCGAAGACGACGCAGCAGGAGAAGATGAAGACCTGCAGCACCGAAGCGAAGACCAAGTCGCTGAAGGGTGCCGACCGCAAGTCCTTCATGAGCACCTGCCTCAAGAGCGATTCCACCGCCGCGCCCGCACACTGACATCCGGTTTCGCAGGAACGGAAAGGGCCCGCTCGCGGGCCCTTTCTTTTGCGGCACCGCTGCGCTCAGCGGAACCGGTCGGTCGCTTCGATCAGTTCGTGCGTGATGCCGGGTTCCAGCGCCGAATGCCCCGCGTCGGCGACGATGCGCAGGTCCGCCTCCGGCCAGGCGCGGTGCAGGTCCCAGGCGCTGCGCATTGGACAGACCACGTCGTAGCGCCCCTGCACGATCACCGCCGGAATCCGTTTCAGCCGGTGCGCGTCGCGCAGCAGCTGGTCGTCGGCGTCGAAGAAGCCGCCGTTGACGAAATAATGGTTCTCGATGCGCGCGAAGGCGAGTGCGAACTCGTCCTCGCCGGTGGCGGCGATGTGCGTCTCGTCCTGGAACAGGAAGCTCGTCGCGCCTTCCCAGGTCGACCACGCGCGCGCGGCCTCGATCCGCACCGCCGCGTCCGGGCTGGTCAGGCGGCGGTGGTAGGCGCTCATCAGGTCGCCGCGTTCGACCGCCGGAATCGGCTCCAGGTAGCGTTCCCACACGTCCGGGAAGATCGCGTCGCAGCCGCGCTGGTAGAACCACTCCAGCTCCCAGCGGCGCAGCATGAAGATGCCGCGCAGCACGAGCTCGGTCACCCGCTCCGGATGAGTCTGCGCGTACGCCAGCGCGAGGGTCGAGCCCCAGGACCCGCCGAACACCTGCCAGCGATCGATGCCCAGACGCTCGCGCAGGCGCTCGATGTCGGCCACCAGATGCCAGGTTGTGTTGTCGGTCAGCTCGGCGTGCGGCGTCGAGCGTCCGCAGCCGCGCTGGTCGAACAGCACGATGCGGTAGCGCGCGGGATCGAAGAAGCGCCGCGTCTTCGGATTGCAGCCGGCGCCGGGACCGCCGTGCAGGAACACCACCGGCTTGCCGGCCGGATTGCCGCACTGCTCGTAGTACAGGCGATGCAGCGGCGACACCTGCAGGAAGCCGGTGTCGAACGGTTCGATATCGGGATACAACGTGCGGCGATCGGTCATTCCGGCAATCCGTGGCAAGGCTCGGAGCGAAAGCGTCGCACGACGGATGCCGTTATTGAAGAGTGCGCACAGGGACGTGCGCTCTGGACCGCCAGGAGGAAGACAGCCCACGGGATGGGGATTTCCCTGCCGAAGCGGCTCGCAGGGACGCGAGCAAAAGCAATGGTCGGGGCGGCCGGATTCGAACCGACGACCACCTGCCCCCCAGGCAGGTGCGCTACCAGGCTGCGCTACGCCCCGAAGTAGTCGAAGTTCTCAACTGTAGCAGATATGCGGCCCGTGGATCAGTCTCGGCACGCACTCTGCTCGGCATGCCCCTTGGTCACTTCGGCAAAACAGTACCCGAGGCGAAGAAACGTCCCGTGACAGGTGCCGGTGACGACAGCCCCTTTCTCGACTCCCTTCGGAGCGACGCAGTAGCTTTCGCATTCGCTGCTGTCGCTGCAGGGTTTGCCGGCATCGCCTGTCGGCATTTCGCACACTTCCGTCGGAGCCATGCCCATGCGCCGCCACGATCCACCGCGCGCGGCGCACTCTTCGGCCGTGGTCGGCGCACTGGCCGCCACGGTACCGGGGCCGACCGCCAAGATCAGGGCACATGCGAGCGCGGAGCGCACGAGAGAGCGCATTCTCGAAAGGCGTCAGCGGCGCAGGATCTGCAGCACTTCCTCCAGCTCCATGCGCACCTGGCGCACGATCTGGTGCGAGATCGTCGATTCGACCTTGGCCTGGGACCCTTCCAGCCGCTGGCGCGCGCCGGTGATGGTGAAACCCTGGTCGTACAGGAGCGAGCGGATCTGCCGGATCATCAGCACGTCGTGGCGCTGATAGTACCGGCGATTGCCGCGCCGCTTGACCGGCTTGAGGTTCGGGAACTCCTGCTCCCAGTAGCGCAGCACGTGCGGCTTCACGCCGCACAGCTCGCTGACCTCGCCGATCGTGAAATAGCGTTTGGCCGGTATGACCGGCAGTTCGCTATTGCTGCCCTGATCCAGCATAGGCTTCGACCCGGACCTTGAGTTTCTGCCCCGGACGGAACGTCACCACGCGCCGGGCGGAGATCGGAATCTCCTCACCGGTCTTGGGGTTGCGCCCAGGACGCTGATTTTTGAATCGCAGGTCGAAATTGCCGAAACCCGACAGCTTCACCTGCTCCCCTTTCTCGAGCGCGTCGCGCACGACCTCGAAGAACGCGTCGACGAACTCTTTGGCTTCGCGCTTGTTGAGCCCCACGTCCAGAAACAGACGTTCGGCCATCTCCGCCTTCGTCAGCGCCATCCTATCCTCGCAACCTGGCCTTGCAACCGGACTCCAGCGCGGCAACGGCGAGAGCCACGCAGCGATCGGCATCCGGGTCCGTAAGCGTGCGGTAACGATCCTGCAAAATCAAGCCCATAGCGAGACTTTTGACACCCGATCCTAGATTGGCGCCGGCGTAGCGATCGAATAGCACGATGTCCGTCAAAGTTTCGCCAACGGCGGCCCGGATCGCCTTCTCGACCTCGGCGTAGGGCACCTCCTCCGGCAGCTCGAAGGACAGGTCGCGCCGCACGGACGGGAAGCGCGACAGCGGCTGCGCGGACGGCACCGCGCGGACGGCCAGCGCGTCGACGTCCAGCTCGAAGGCGTACACGTCGCCGCCGAGATCCAGCGTCCGGGCCAGGTTCGGATGCAGCGCCCCGACGTGGCCAAGCGTGCGGCCGTCGCGCAGGATCGCCGCGCTCTGGCCCGGATGCAGCCAAGGCTGCGTGGCCGGTTCGAACGAGAACTCCCGCTCGCTTCCGCTCAACGCGAACAGCGACTCGACGTCGCCCTTGACGTCGAAGAAGTCGAGCGCGCGCGCCGCTTCGCCCCACTGCTCGGCGACCGCGCCGCCGCAGGCGACGCCGGCGATGCGCGCCACCTCGCGCGGCCCCTCGGCTCCGGCGAAGTACGCCCGGCCGGTTTCGAACAGGCGCACGCGCACCTGCTGGCGGCTGCGGTTGGCGGCCAGCGCCGCCACCAGTCCGGGCAGCAGGCTGGTGCGCATCACCGACAGCTCGGCGGAGAGCGGATTGGACAGCGCGATCGAGTCCTCGGCCAGGTTCCAGGCCGCGAGCTGCGCGCCTTCGACGAAAGCGAAGGTGATCGCCTCGAGATAGCCGCGGGCGGCCAGCTGCTCGCGCAGCGCGGCCAGGCCGACGCGATCCTCGCGCAGCGACGGACCGACCAGCTCGCCGCTCGGCGCGCGGTCGGGAATGCGCTCGTAACCGTGGATGCGCGCCACTTCCTCGATCAGATCCTCCTCGATCGCGATGTCGAAGCGCGCGCTCGGCGGCGTCGCGCTCCAGCCTTCCGCGTCGGCGCGGACCGTCATGCCCAGGGCAGCGAGGATGCGTTCGACTTCGGCGTCCGGCACCCGGATGCCGAGCACGCGCTCGATGCGCGCGCGGCGCAGGCGCACCGGCGCACGCGCCGGCAGGTGTGCAGCGGACACCGCTTCGAGGATCGGACCGACCTCGCCGCCGCCGGCCTCCACGATCAGGCGCGCGGCGCGTTCGAGCGCGCGACGCGGCAGTTCCGGGTCGACGCCGCGCTCGAAGCGGTGGGCGGCGTCGGTGTGCATGCTGAGCCTGCGCGCGCGGCCGGCCAGCGCGGACGGAGCGAAATGCGCCGCTTCGAGGAAGACGTTCCTGGTCGCGGCGCCGATGCGCGTGTCCCAGCCGCCCATCAGCCCGGCCAGGGCGATCGGGCGATCGGCATCGGTGATGGCGAGGAACTGCCCGTCCAGCGCAACCTCGCGCTCGTCGAGCAGGCGCAGCGTCTCGCCGGCGCGCGCGCGGCGCACGCCGATCGGTCCGTGCAGCGTGTCGGCGTCGAAGGCGTGCAGCGGCTGGCCGAGTTCCAGCATCACGTAGTTGGTCACGTCCACCAGCAGGCTGATCGGACGCAGGCCGCTGCGGCGCAGGCGCTCGCGCATCCACGGCGGCGTCTGTGCCGCGGCGTCGAGCCCGGTGATGTAGCGGCCGCAGTAGCGCGGGCAGTCGGCCGGTGCGTCCAGGCGGATCTCGATGCGGCGGTCGGACTGCGCCGGCACGGCCTCGATCGCCAGCGGCGCGAACGGCACGTCGAAGGCGGCCGCGACGTCCCTGGCCAGGCCTTCCAGCGAAAGACAATCGGCGCGGTTGGGAGTCAGGCCGAGATCGAACACCGCGTCGGGCAGCCCGAGATAGTCGGCCAGCGGTGTGCCGACCGGCGCGTCGTCCGGCAGCTCGAGCAGGCCGGAGGCGTCGGCGTCCAGACCCAGCTCCTTCGCCGAGCACAGCATGCCGAACGACTCGACGCCGCGCAGCTTGGCCGCCTTGATCGAAAGCGTGCCGACCTGCGCGCCGACCTTGGCCAGGGGCGCCTTCAATCCGGGACGCGCGTTCGGCGCGCCGCAGACGATCTGCAGCGTCTGGCCGCCGGCGTCGACCTCGCACACCTGCAGGCGGTCGGCTTCGGGATGCTTCGCGCAGGTGACGATCCGCGCGACGACGACGCCGTCGAGCTGCGCGCCGAGCGGCTCGATGCTCTCGACCTCGTGGCCGATCATGTCGAAGCGTTCCGCCAGCGTGGCGCGGTCGGCCTGCAGCGGCACCCGTTCGCGGAGCCAGTTCTCTGAAATCTTCATCGAGGAAATCTTCTTCTCTGCTCGTGGTTCCCGCTGGGCGGGAGCGGCGACACTGGACTAGGCAAACTGCCGGAGGAAGCGCACGTCGTTCTCGAAGAACGCGCGCAGGTCGGTGACGCCGTAGCGCAGCATCGCCAGGCGCTCCACGCCCATGCCGAAGGCGAAGCCGGTGTAGCGCTCCGGATCGATGCCGCAGTTGCGCAAAACTTCCGGATGCACCATGCCGCAGCCGAGCACTTCCAGCCAGCGCGAGCCGCCGTCGGGAAGCTCCCAGCGGATCACCACGTCGGCGCCGGGCTCGACGAACGGGAAGAACGTCGGCTTGAACATCATCGTGAAGTCGCGATCGAAGAACGCGCGCAGGAATTCGCGCAGCGTGCCCTTCAGGTCCGCCATCGTCGAGGTCTCGTCGATCAGCAGGCCTTCGACCTGGTGGAACATCGGCGAGTGGGTCTGATCCGAATCGGAGCGGTAGACCTTGCCCGGCGCGATGATGCGGATCGGCGGCGTGCGGCCCTTGGCAGAGCGGATCTGCACCGGCGAGGTGTGCGTGCGCAGCAGGCGGGCGATCCCGTTCCGGTCCGGCTCGAACCAGAACGTGTCGTGCATGGTGCGCGCGGGGTGGTCCGGCGGGAAGTTCAGCGCGCCGAAGTTGTGCCAGTCGTCCTCGATCTCGGGGCCGTCGGCGACGTCGTAGCCGAGCCGCGCGAAGATCGAGACGATGCGGTCGAGCGCGCGCGTCAGCGGATGCAGGCTGCCGCGTTCGGCGCGGCGGCCGGGCAGGCTCACGTCGACGCGCTCGGAAGCCAGCCGGCGGTCGAGTTCGACCTGCTCGAGCGCGGCCTTGCGCAGCGCGATCGCTTCGGCGAGCCGCTCCTTGGCGCGATTGACCTCGGCTCCGCGCGCCTTGCGCTCCTCGGCGGGCAGTGCGCCCAGCGCCTTCAGCGCGGCGGTGACCGCACCGTTCTTGCCGAGCAGGGCGACGCGCAGCGCATCGAGCGACTCGAGCGAATCGGCGGCGGCGATCCGGTCGATCGATTGTTGGGGATCGTGCAACACATCCATCGGCGATTTCCGAATGAATCACAAAAAAAACGGGGAGGAGGCTCGGCCTCCTCCCCGCGTATCTTCCGGTCCCTGCACGGCTTCGCCTCGCAGGAACCTTCGGTCCGTGCGCCCGGAACCGGGCGCCGCGACTACGCCGCCAGGCTGGCCTTGGCCTTCTCCGCCAGGGCGCCGAACGCCTTGATGTCGTGCACGGCGATGTCGGCCAGCACCTTGCGGTCGAGCGTGATGCCGGCCTTCTTCAGGCCGTTCATCAGGCGGCTGTAGGACAGGCCGAACTGGCGGGCGCCCGCGTTGATGCGGACGATCCACAGCGCACGGAAATTGCGCTTCTTCTGCTTGCGGCCGATGTAGGCGTACTGGTGCGCCTTGGTGACGGCCTGCTTGGCGACGCGGAAAACCTTGCGGCGCGCGTTGTAGTAACCCTTGGCCTTGCCGAGGATCTTCTTGTGACGACGGTGGGCGATGACGCCGCGCTTGACTCGTGCCATGGCTGCTTCTCCTTAGCTGTACGGCAGCATGCGCGAGACGCGGCCGGCGTCTTCCTTGCGCACATGGTTGGTGGCACGCAGACCGCGCTTACGCTTGGTCGCCTTCTTCGTCAGGATGTGGCTCTTGAACGCGTGGCCGCACTTGAACTTGCCGGACGCGGTCTTGCGGAACCGCTTGGCAGCGGCCCGGTTGGTCTTCATCTTGGGCATGACTACTTCCTTCGTTGATTTTCGTTACTGGTCCGAGCGGTGGCCTTCGCCACGCTTTCCGTCCTGCTCGTTCCGGTTTGTGTTGAGCCGCGCGAAGCGGCCTCCTTGATGGTCTTCTCCCGATCAAGGGAGAAGGTGCCCCAAAGGGGCGGATGAGGGTTCCCGCAGGAGGTCCCTCACCTTTTCTCTCCCGCGAGCGGGAGAGGAAAAACGGTTACTGCTTCTTCTTCGGCGCGATCATCATGACCATCAGGCGCCCTTCCATGCGCGGGTACTGTTCGATCACCGCCTCCTCGACGATGTCGGCCGAGATCTTGTCGACCATCGCCCGTCCCAGCTCCTGATGGGCCATCTCGCGACCGCGGAAGCGGATCGTGATCTTGACCTTGTCGCCTTCCTCCAGGAACCGCCGCAGATTGCGCAACTTGATCGCGTAATCGCCGACGTCCGTGGTCGGGCGGAACTTCAGTTCCTTGATTTCCTGCTGCTTCTGCTTCTTCTTGGCCGCGTGCGCTTTCTTCTGCGTCTCGAACTTGAACTTGCCGAAGTCCATGATCCGGCACACCGGCGGATCGCCGTTGGGCTGGATCTCGACCAGATCCAGACCGGCTTCCTGGGCCATGGCCAGCGCTTCGTCGCGCGACAGGATGCCGACCTGCTCTCCTTCTGCTCCGATGACGCGAACTCGCGGAACGCGGATTTCCAGGTTCCTGCGGTTCGGCTTGCTGTCGGTGGCGATATGCGAATCCTCTTGGAGAAACGTTTCCCGGGACGGGCGGGGTCAGGCCCGCTCGCCCTCGGACTTCAGGCGTGCAGCGAAGCTGGTGATCGGCATGGACCCCAGATCCTCGCCTGCGCGAGTACGCACGGCGACGGCCCCCGCCTCCTTTTCCCGGTCGCCGACGACCAGGAGATAGGGGACCTTGTCCAACGTGTGTTGGCGGATTTTATAGCCGATTTTCTCGTTGCGCAAATCCGCCTCGACCCGGAAACCTTGCGAGACAAGGGTTTGCGCGACTTCGCTCACGAAATCGGCCTGCGCGTCGGTAATGTTCATGACCACCGCCTGGGTCGGCGCCAGCCAGGCCGGGAACTGGCCGGCATGGTGCTCGATCAGGATGCCGATGAAACGCTCCATCGAGCCGACGATGGCCCGGTGCAGCATGACCGGCTGGCGGCGCTGGCTGTGCTCGTCGACGTATTCGGCGCCCAGGCGCCCCGGCATCATGAAATCGACCTGCATCGTGCCGAGCTGCCAGGTACGGCCGATCGCGTCGCGCAGGTGGTACTCGATCTTCGGGCCGTAGAAGGCGCCCTCGCCGGGCAGCTCCTGCCATTCGACCCCGCAGGCGCTCAGCGCCGAACGCAGCGCGTTCTCGGCCTTGTCCCAGGTGGCGTCGTCGCCCAGCCGCGGCTCGGGGCGCAGGGCGATCTTGATCTGGATGTCGGCGAAGCCGAAATCCTCGTACACCTTCAGCGCCTGGCGATGGAACGCCGTCACCTCGGCCTCGATCTGGTCCTCGGTGCAGAAGATGTGCCCGTCGTCCTGGGTGAAGCCGCGCACGCGCAGGATGCCGTGCAGCGCGCCGGACGGCTCGTTGCGGTGGCAGGCGCCGAACTCGCCGTAGCGGATCGGCAGGTCGCGGTAGCTGTGCAGGCCGTGGTTGAAGATCTGCACGTGGCCGGGGCAGTTCATCGGCTTCAAGGCGTACGTGCGCTTCTCCGATTCGGTGAAGAACATGTTCTCCTTGTAGTTGTCCCAGTGGCCGGACTTCTGCCACAGCGACACGTCCAGCACCTGCGGGCAGCGCACTTCCTGGTAGCCGGACTCGCGGTAGACGCGGCGCATGTGCTGCTCGACCACCTGCCAGATCGCCCAGCCCTTCGGGTGCCAGAACACCAGGCCGGGGCCTTCCTCCTGCACGTGGAACAGGTCGAGCGCCTTGCCGATCTTGCGGTGGTCGCGCTTCTCGGCCTCCTCCAGCTGCGTGAGGTACGCCTTCAGGTCCTTGTCGTTGAGCCAGGCCGTGCCGTAGACGCGCTGGAGCATCTCGTTGTTGGAATCGCCGCGCCAGTAGGCGCCGGCGACCTTCATCAGCTTGAACGCGCGCAGCTTGTTCGTGTTCGGCACGTGCGGGCCGCGGCACAGGTCGACGAACTCGCCCTGCGAGTACAGCGACAGCTCCTCGTTGGCCGGAATCGACTCGATGATCTGCGCCTTGTACTCCTCGTGCTTGTCGCGGAAGAACTTCACCGCCTCGTCGCGCGACATGACCGATCGCGTCACCGGCAGGTTCTCGGCGACGATCTTCTGCATCTCGGCCTCGATCTTCTCGAGGTCCTCCGGCGTGAAGGCGGTCTTGCGCGCGAAGTCGTAGTAGAAGCCGTTTTCGATCACCGGGCCGATCGTGACCTGCGTGTCGGGGAACAGCCGCTGCGTCGCCTGCGCGAGCAGGTGCGCGGTCGAGTGACGCAGGATGTCGAGCGCTTCAGGGCTCTTGTCGGTGACGATCGCCAGGTCGGCGTCGTAGTCGATGCGGTAGCCGGCGTCGACCAGGCGTCCGTCGACCTTGCCGGCCAGCGCGGCCTTGGCGAGCCCGGCGCCGATCGACGCGGCGACCTCGGCGACCGTGACCGGATGGTCGAACTGGCGCTGGCTGCCGTCGGGAAGGGTGATGTTGATCATGGTGGAGATTCCAGCTTGGTGCCTTCGCCCGTCGTCGCGGCGGAAGCCGGGATCCCTCTCGCTCGCCGCCTCTCGAAGCGGACGTCACGAGGGATTCCGGCTTTCGCCGGAACGACGCGGCACGGGTGTTCCTGGCAACAAAAAAGGCGCTGCGGCGCCTTTTCGAGCGACGTCGGCGAATCGGATTTCAGCGTCGGAAAGTTCGCGTCGACATGTCGCACGCTCGGCCGGCGGTTACCCGCGGGCCACCTCGTTGGGCAGAGCCGAAGAACGCCGGCAAAACTAGAGCAGCCGGCGAACGCTGTCAACGCGAATGTCAGAAGCGCCAGTCGAGCGTCAGAACGGCGCTGCGGCCGACTTCGTCCAGCCCCGAACCGTGTTCGCGGTAGCGGCGATCGGCGAGGTTCTCCAGGCGCAGCCCGAGCGTCGCGCCCGGCGCGAAATCCCAGCCGACGCGCACGTTCCAGGTGTTCCAGCCCGCCGTGCCGGCCGGATTCACGCGCGGGTCTTCCAGATCGCGCGGGCTCAGGCGGTCCTGGCGCGCGGCATACAGTGCCCAGGCCTCGACGTCCCAGTGCGGCGCCACGCGCCACTCGACACCGAGCCGCCCGTTCAGCGGCGGAATGCGGTCCGCGTCGTAGCGATCGCCGGTGTATTCCTCCTCGCCGCGCGTGAGGTTCAGCACGCCGTACGCAGTCAGCGCCTCGTTGACCGTCCAGCGCGCGCCGATCTCCGCGCCCCACAGCTTCAGCTCGGTGACGTTGCGGTTCTGCACGAGGATGCGACCCTCCTCGTCCTCGCCGATGTCCACCGAGGTGATCTTGTCCTTGTAGTTCGAGCGCCACAGGAACGCCTCGGCCTGGAAGCCCGGCGTGTCGTACTTGACGCCGACGTCCCAGGTGACCACGGTTTCCGGCTTCAGGTCGGCATTGGGAATGGCGAAACGGCCGCCGGGGCGGTCGCCGAACACGCCCAGGTCGAAGATGTTCGGCGCACGGAAACCGCGGCCGAGATTGGTCACCAGATGCAGCGTGTCGGTGGCCTTGAAGGTCAGGCCGGCGTTGCCGGTCACGTCGTCGGGATCGAGCTTGGAGCCGATGCCGCCGTTCGCCGGCAGTTCGATCTCGAAGCGGCTGTAGCGCGCGCCGAGGTCGAGCTGCCAGCGCGGCGCCAGCTCGATGCTGTCGTCGAGGTACAGCGCGAAGCTGTCCATGGTCGAGCCGTCCGGGAAGCGCGGCGCGCGCGTCGAGGCCGCGCCGCTGTCCACGTTCACGCGCGTGCGGCGGCTGTCGACCGTGTCCCAGTACGCTTCGAAGCCGTAGGCCAGCGCATGCGCGCCGATCTGCTTGGTGAAGCTGCCGGTGAAGCCGCGCAGACGGTCGCGGTTCTGCTCCAAGTCGCGGTTCGCGCTGCCGGCGCCGCGGCTGCGGCGGTCGTCGTTGATCTCCTGGTAGCCCAGGTGCAGCTCGGCGGTGTCGAACGCCACGTTCATCGCGTTCCAGCGGTAACGCGCATGGGCGAACAGGCGGTCGTTCGGCTCGAAATAGAACTCGTCCGAATTGGCCGTTTCCTGATGGAAGCCGGGCACCAGCTCGTCGAAACGCGGCGTCTTGGGCTGCTTCAGGTACTGCGCGTTGAACATCAGCTCGTGTTCGGGCGCAAGGTTCCAGATCAGCTTGGTGTCGGCCGCCCAGGCACGGAACTGCGTGTGCGGCAGGCGCGGGCCGTCGCCGCGCCGGCGCTCGCCGACGTCCTGCCAGGTGACGCCGCCGGAGATCGAGAAATCCTGCCGGCCGGCGGCACCGTCGACGCGGGCCAGCTTGGACAGGTCGCCGCTGGCGAGCTGGGTGCGGAAATGCCCGCGCCCGCCCCATCCGTCGCCGTCGAAGCGCTGCTCCGGCGTGATCACCTGCACCACGCCGCCCATCGCGTCCGATCCGTACAGCGTCGACGACGGTCCGCGCACGACCTCGACGCGCTCGACGTTCTGCGCGTCGACCAGGGCGAAGTACTGGTTCGGCGAATTGCGGAAGAACGCGGTGTTCAGGCGGAAGCCGTCGACCATGTGCAGAACCTCCGAGCCCTTCAGGCCGCGCACGATCGGGATCGCCTGCCCCGGCGTGGTCGACTGCACGAAGGCGCCGGGCTGGCCGCGCAGGTAGTCGGCCACGGTCTGCGGGGCGCGCGCGGCGATCTCGTCGGGACCGACCACGGTGACGCCGCTGGAAACGTCGAAGCCGCTCTCCGGGCGCCGCGTCGCCGTGACCTGCACCTGCTGCAGCGCGATCGCTTCCCCGCCGGCGTCCTTGCGGCGGCGCGCTTCCGCCTCCGCCGCCGGCTCGCTGGCGGTCACCTCGTCGGCGCCCACGGGCGCGGCGGCCGCCGCCATCAGACAAGCGAACAAGGAACGACGCATCGACCTCTCCCCGGTACGGATATCCGTCCAGTATGCGGGGCGGGGAATGAGATGAATTCAGCCTTTAGACGGATGATAAATCAGCCTATTGACCCAAGCGTCGCAAAGCCTGCGCCAGCCGCCGAGCGCCCAACGAAAAACGGCGCGACCGCAAGGTCACGCCGTTTCGCCACGTTCAAGGTGGTGGGCGGTACAGGGATCGAACCTGTGACCCCTACCATGTCAAGGTAGTGCTCTACCGCTGAGCTAACCGCCCCTGGAATGGGGGCGCGAAGCCTAACCGAGTCGCCGCCGCGGCACAAGCCGCACGACCCGGTTTTGCGCAAATCCCCGCCGCCGGAAGGTCCTTTCGGCCGGTCTCAGCCGATCCGCGCGACCGCGGCCTCGCGGATGCGCCGCCAGACCTGCAGCAGCCGGCCCGGCACGCCGGACGGCTCGCCGCGCAGCGGTTCCACGCCGTAGCGGTGCTGCAGGCCCGCGTTCGCCCGCAGCTCGGCGTGGCGCTCCAGCGCGGCGGTCAGGCCGCGGCGCAGCAGCTCGCGCACCGGCGGCTGCAGCAGGAAACGGAAGATCTGGCCCTCGTTGATCAGCCCGATCACCAGACGGCTGTCGCGCAGCGGCGAGACCACGATCGCCAGGGTCGCCGGGCGCAGGCGCTTGAGGCGCTTGAGCGCATCGGCGACGTCGCCGTGCGTGCTCGACAGCTGCGCGACGACGACCGCGACGTCGTGCTCGGCGAGCACCGAGAGCGCTTCTTCGAGGGTGCGCGCGTGGTCGACGTGCACCGCTGCGGGCAGCAGCTCGCGCACCTGGGCGGCGATCGCGCCGCCGTCGTCGAGCACGACCACGCGCGCGGCGATGACCGACGCTGCCTCCACCGGCGCCGGCACGACCGCGGCGCGCGCCTGCGCCGCGGCGAAGTCGCGCATCGCCACGCGCGCGGCCTGCTCGACCACGTCGAGCAGATACGGCCCGTTCCACGGCTTCTCCACGAAACGGTAGATCTCGCCCTCGTTGACCGAGGCGGCGACCGAGTCCATGTCCGCATAGCCGGTCAGCAGCACGCGCATCGTCGCCGGCGAGTGCTCGGCGACCGCGCGCAGCACCTCCACGCCGGTCACGCCGGGCATGCGCTGGTCGCTGACCACCACGTGGATGCGCCGCTGCCGTACCCAGTCGATCGCCTCGCGGCCGGAGGTGGTGGCGAGGATCTCGCAGCGGCCGCGGAACAGCATGCGCAGCGAACGCAGCACGCGCTCCTCGTCGTCGACGAACAGCACGCTCGGCAGCGCGTCGGTCATGAGCGTTTCCCGCGTCCGTCGACCGGCAGCACGACCAGGAAGCGCGTGCCGACGCCGGGCCTGGACGCCACGCGGATCATGCCGCCGTGCTGTTCGACGATCTGGTGCGAGATCGCCAGCCCCATGCCGGTGCCCTGCCCGACCGGCTTGGTGGTGAAGAACGGGTCGAAGATGCGCGCCAGATGCTCGGCCGCGATGCCCTTGCCGTTGTCCTCGACCAGGATCAGCACGCGGCCGTCCAGCACCTGCGTGCGCACGACGATGCGTCCGCGCTCGTGCTCGATCGCCTGGATCGCGTTGCTGAGCAGGTTCAGCAGCACCTGGTTGATCCGCGCCGGCGCGCACTCGATCTGCGGCAGCTCGCCGGCTTCGCGCACGACCGCGACCTCGCGCTTGCGCAGCAGGTGCTGCACGATCTTCAGCGCGCTGTCGACGAGCTTGTTGACGTCGGCCTTCTGCAGGCCGGACTGGTCCAGGCGGCTGAAGTCCTTCAGGTTCGACACCAGGTCGCCGATCTGGCCGACGCCGTGCAGGGTGTCGTCGAGCAGGTCGCACAGGTCGCCGAGCGCGGCGGTGTCGATGCGCGGGCGCAGCTCCTCGATCTGCGCCATGTGCATCTCGAGATCGGCGCTCGGCTCGGCCGCGCCGGTCAGCACGTCGATGACGGCCTGCTGGGCGGCGACCAGCTGCGCCGCGTCGCCGAGCGCGCCGCGCGTCATCTCGACGTTGTTGCGCACGTAGCCGAGCGGCGTGTTGATCTCGTGCACGAGGCCGGCGACCATCTGGCCGAGCGAGGCCATCTTCTCCGACTGCACGAGCTGCAGCTGCGAGGACTTGAGCCGCGCGTAGGCGCGCTCCAGCTCGCTGCCGCGGTCGGTCAGGCGCCCTTCCACCGCGCGCAGCACGTCGAGCACGAGGCCGGTGCCGAGATAGCAGCCGTCGGCGTCGACCAGCACGAAGTCGTCGGTGATCGGGCTGCGGATGTGCGTGGCGATCGCGCGCGCCGCCTGGTCCAGCGGCGTGGCCAGCGAAAGCACCAGCGGCTGCGCGTTCATCAGCGCCGTGATCGGGCGGCGTCCGTACAGCTCGCGCCCGTAGGGCATCAGGAACACGCGCATGAGTTCGTAGCGGCTGATCGAACCGATCGGCCGCGCCGCGTCGACGACGGCGAGACTGAGCAGGCCGCCGTGTCGCGGATCGAGGAACAGGCGCGCGACGTCCAGCACGCTGGTCTGCGTCTCGACCGGCGCGGTCTGCAGCAGCAGCGGCTGCAGGTCCGTCGGCGCGGCGGCACCCGGCGCGCGGGCGCGCGTCGTGAGGGCTGGATTCATCGTGCTGGACTTCGCGGCGCGGCGCCCATGCGCAGGCGACGCAACTTACAGGGGCAGCGGCCAAGCCTAGCCGGCGCGCGCGACAGATCCGTGACTGCCGCACGCGACGCCTTCTCCGGCGGCCGCCCTCAGCCGATCAGGCCCTGCTCGCGGATCTTGTGGATCTCGTCGCGCAGGCGCGCGGCGTCCTCGAACTCCAGGTTCTGCGCGTGCTTGTACATCTGCGCCTCGAGCTGCCGGATCTTCGCCGCGATCTGTTCCGGCGACAGCGTGCGATAGTCGGCGGCCGGCTCGGCGACCTTGCGCGCCGCCGGCGCGGTACGGCCGCGGCCGCGCTCGGCCGCCCCCTCGGCGCGCGCGCCCTCCATGACGTCGGTGATCTTGCGCACCACCGACTTCGGCGTGATGCCGTGCTCGCGGTTGTACTCGACCTGCTTGGCGCGGCGGCGGTCGGTCTCCTCGATCGCCGCCCGCATCGAGCGCGTGACCTGATCGGCGTACAGGATCGCCGTGCCGCGCAGGTTGCGCGCGGCGCGGCCGATGGTCTGGATCAGCGAGCCGGTGGAGCGCAGGAAGCCTTCCTTGTCGGCGTCGAGGATCGCCACCAGCGACACCTCGGGCATGTCCAGGCCTTCGCGCAGCAGGTTGATGCCGACCAGCACGTCGAACTTGCCCAGGCGCAGGTCGCGCAGGATCTCCACGCGCTCGACCGTTTCGATGTCCGAATGCAGGTAGCGCACCCGCACGCCGTGTTCTTCGAGGTATTCGGTGAGGTTCTCGGCCATGCGCTTGGTCAGCGTCGTGACCAGCACGCGGTCGCCCTGGGCGATACGCGCGTTCGCCTCGGACAGCAGGTCGTCGACCTGGGTGCGCGCCGGGCGCACCTCGACGCGCGGATCGATCAGGCCGGTCGGCCGCACCACCAGCTCGACGACGTTGCCGCCGGACTTGTCCTTCTCGTACGGGCCGGGCGTGGCGGAGACGAACACCGTGCGCGGCATCCGCTCCTCCCACTCGTGGAAGCGCAGCGGCCGGTTGTCCAGCGCCGACGGCAGGCGGAAGCCGAACTCGACCAGTGTCTCCTTGCGCGAGCGGTCGCCCTTGTACATCGCGCCGATCTGCGGCACGGTCACGTGCGATTCGTCGACCACCAGCAGCGCGTCCGGCGGCAGGTAGTCGAACAGCGTCGGCGGCGGCTCGCCCGGCGCGCGTCCGGTCAGGTGGCGCGAGTAGTTCTCGATGCCGTTGCAGTAACCGACCTCGGCCATCATCTCGACGTCGAAGCGCGTGCGCTGCTCCAGCCGCTGCGCCTCGACCAGCTTGTTCGCCTTGTAGAGATAGTCCAGGCGGTCCTTCAGCTCGGCCTTGATCGTGTCGATCGCGTGCAGCACGCGGTCGCGCGTGGTCGCGTAGTGCGTCTTGGGGTAGACCACGTAGCGCGGCACCTTGCGTACGGTCGTGCCGGTCAGCGGATCGAACACACTGAGGTTCTCGATCTCGCCGTCGAACAGCTCGATGCGCAGGGCCTCGGTCTCGGACTCGGCCGGGAACACGTCGATGACCTCGCCGCGCACGCGGTAGCTGCCGCGGCGCAGGTCCATGTCGCCGCGCGTGTATTGCAGCTCGGTCAGGTGCCGGATCAGCTTGCGCTGGTCGGTGTGCTCGCCGCGCGCCAGGATCAGGCGCATCGACAGGTAGTCCTCGGGGTCACCGAGGCCGTAGATCGCCGACACGGTCGCGACGATCAGCGCGTCCGGCCGCGACAGCAGCGTCTTGGTCGCCGACAGGCGCATCTGCTCGATGTGCTCGTTGATCGAGGAATCCTTCTCGATGTAGGTGTCGCTCGACGGAACGTAGGCTTCCGGCTGGTAGTAGTCGTAGTAGCTGACGAAGTACTCGACCGCGTTGTTCGGGAAGAACTCCTTGAACTCGCCGTACAGCTGGGCCGCCAGCGTCTTGTTCGGCGCCATCACCAGGGTCGGCTTCTGGATGCGCTCGACCAGGTTGGCGATGGTGAAGGTCTTGCCCGAACCGGTCACGCCGAGCAGCGTCTGCTGCGCGAGGCCTGCGTCGAAGCCTTCGTGCAGGCGGGCGATCGCGCCCGGCTGGTCGCCGGATGGCTTGAACGGCGCGGCGAGCTGGAAACGTTCGGACATCGGAACTCCGTGTCGGTCTTCGATTATAGCGGCCGCCCCCGACCGGCTCCGACGAGCGCGAGGGCGGATTTCCTACGGCGGATACCGGCGTCCGGCCATCGTCCGGGGCGAAGGCGGCTCCTAGGATGCCGGAGTCCCGATCTGGAGGCTCGCCATGCGCAAATCCATGCTTCGCCGGAAAGGATTCACCCTGATCGAACTGCTGATGGCGGTCGCCATCCTCGCCGTCCTGCTCACCCTCGCCGCGCCGTCCTACGCCACGCTGGTCGGCCGCACCCACGTTCGCGCCGCGCGCAGCGCGCTGAACGCGAGCCTCAGCCAGGGCCGGCTGGCCTCCGTCTCGCGCGGCATGCACGTCGTCGCCTGCCCGAGCGAGGGACAGGACGGCTGCGACCGCACGACACGCTGGCAGCACGGCTGGATCGCCTTCGTCGACGCCGACCGCGACGGCGAACGCTCCGCCGACGAGCCGCTGGTCGTGGCCACCCAGGCACTACCCGACGGCGTCGCGATCGTCACCTCCGGCGGCCGGCTCGACGTGGATTTCCAACCCGACGGCACGGCCGGCGGGTCCAACCTCAGCCTGACGATCTGCGACCGCGCCGCCGGCGCGCAGGCCGCCCTGCAGCTGGTGGTCAGCAACGCCGGCCGGACGCGCAACGGCGCACCGACGCCGGAGCAGGCCGAAGCCTGCCTGCGCGCCGCCGGCTGAGGCCCGGTTCGCGACGGGATCTTGACGCGCGCCCGCACTGTCAACAAAATACGCGGCTCGCCCGAATAGCTCAGCTGGTTAGAGCACTTGACTGTTAATCAGGGGGTCGTTGGTTCGAGTCCAACTTCGGGCGCCATCTTCGAAACGCAAAAAGGGCCGCAGCGATGCGGCCCTTTTTCGTTCCCGATCGTCGCAGGGAGCCGGCACGCCGGGCGAGCCCGCGCACCTAAATTCTTCTTCATCGAAATCGTCGCGGGGCAGCCATTGAACTGCCCGCCATGGCCCATAGCTTGGGTCTCGGCCGCGGCAGGCCGATCTCCCTCCCCGTTGACGCTTGCCGGCCGCGGTCGTCCTTCGTGAGAAGTGCAGCCAGGCGGGACGGCGGGGTCGCCAAGGATGGCCAATTCTCGCCGGCACGAAGCCGGCGCACCAGGCTCCGACCTTCCCTCGCCTCGTCCGCCGCCGCCCATCCGGACGCAGGAATTCCCGCGCCCCGACACGACGTCGATCAGCCGGCGTGGATCCGGTAGCACGGCACGTAGCGCGAACCGGGCAGCTTCATGCGCTGCTGCGCGACGAAGCTGGCGAGCAGCGCGTCCAGCGCCTGCATGATCTCGCGGTCGCCGTTGATCTCGAACACGCCGTACTTCTCGATCGCGCGCATGCCCTCCTCCTTGACGTTGCCGGCGACGATGCCCGAGAACGCGCGGCGCAGGTCGGCGGCCAGCCGGTGCGGCGGCTGTTCGCGATGCAGGTTCAGCGCGGCCATCGCCGCATGCGTGGGCTGGAACGGCAGCTGGAACTCGCGCTCGATGTTCAGGGCCCAGTTGAAGAAGAAGGCGTCCTTGTTGTCGAGGCGGTACTGCCGCACGCGCTCGACGCCCTTGCGGACCTGGCGCGCGACCTCGCGCGGATCGTCGACGACGATCCTGTAGTGCCGCGCCACTTCGTCGCCGAGCGCCAGGCGCAGGAAGCGGTCGATCTGCTCGAAATAGGCGGCCGATTCGCGCGGACCGGTGAAGATCAGCGGGAACGGCAGGCTCGCGTTGTCCGGGTGCAGCAGGATGCCGAGCAGGTAGAGGATTTCCTCGGCCGTGCCGACGCCGCCCGGGAAGACGATGATCGAGTGCGCGATGCGGACGAAGGCCTCCAGGCGCTTCTCGATGTCCGGCATGATCACCAGGTGGTTGACGATCGGGTTCGGCGACTCGGCCGCGATGATGCCGGGCTCGGTGATGCCGATGTAGCGGTTCGTCCGGCGGCGCTGCTTCGCGTGAGCGATCGTCGCGCCCTTCATCGGTCCCTTCATCGCGCCGGGGCCGCAGCCGGTGCAGATGTCGAGCGCACGCAGGCCCAGCTCGTAGCCCACGCGCTTGGTGTAGAGATATTCCTCGCGATTGATCGAGTGGCCGCCCCAGCAGACCACCAGGTTCGGATCGACGTTCGGGCGCAGCACACGCGCGTTGCGCAGGATCTCGAACACCGCGTGGGTGATGCCCGGCGAATCGTCCAGCTCGAAGCCGCCCGCCTCGATCTGCATCGCGACATAGACGATGTCGCGCACAACCGCGAACAGCAGCTCGTTGACGCCGCGGATGACCTGGCCGTCGACGAAGGCCTCGGCCGGCGCGTGCTTCAGCTCCAGCTTGATGCCGCGGTCCTGCTGCAGGATCTGGATGTCGAAGTCCGGATAGCGCTCGAGCAGGGCGCGCGCGTCGTCGCTGGCCGTGCCCTGGGTCAGCACGGCCAGCGCGCAGCGGCGCAGCAGCTCGTGCAGGCCGCCCGCGCCGGCGTCGCGCAGCCGCGCGACTTCGTGACGCGACAGCACGTCGAGACCGCCGGCCGCCGGCGAGATGCGCGCGCTGGCGGTCGCCGCGGGTGTCGGCTCCGCGTGCCTGATCGGTTTCGGTTCGGTGGTCGAACCCGGCTCCGTGCTCATGTGATATTCCTTCGCGATGGCGGCTGGCGCCGCATGGGACTGCTAGCAATGCCATCTGCAGCCCTTTCGGTCAAGTCCGAAAAAGAAACGGCCGAAGGAATCTCGGCCGTTTGCACACTCGACACTGGGCGAATCCGGAATCTTGCGTTATCGGCATTGAAGCTCGATGGCCTGATAGGAGGCGCCTTCAACTGCGTCATTTGGGCAGGTCGCGGGGTCCGGCGGCAAGGATGGACTGCAGGAGCCGAGATAGTACATGTACCTGCGATAGTCGACGTTGACGGCAAAAGCCCCAACGACGGAACACGAGCCCGCCACCTGTCCCTGACTGGCCACGCCGCCTATGGCGTAGGCAAATCCGCCGCACTCTCCGTTTTGCCTCGTATTGCAACTACCGATCTGCTGATAGATGTTGCCGAGCGCGGCATCCGAATTCTGCACCCAGCCCCTGGCCGCGTCCGTCGGACAGGGAGGCTGGCCGGTACCCGAATAGGGAGGAGCGCACTGGTTCGTGTAGGAGTAGCCGTATTCGTCCACCCAGTATTCACTGCGTCCGGTGGTGGTCCAGGATGCGCCGTACGCAACATCCGCAAAACCACAAATCAGCAATGCAAGTGAAGCAGATAATGCCTTCATATTACCCTCCGGTTTCAATATTCGGAAAAATAAATGAATTGCCGAAAGTAAGGCACTTTCGGTGAACCGTTCTACCAACCCGGCCCACTCGCGTCAATTGATTGCCGATTTCGATCGTATCCAGAATTACATTAAATAATTTTTTGGGAAAAAAAAACGGCCGGCGCAAGGCCGGCCGTTCTCGAACCGCGGGAATGTCCCGTCAGAACGTGTAGCGCAGGGTCACCAGCACCGACCAGCGCGACTGGGCGTTGTCGTCCTGCTTCGTCTGCGCGATCGACTTCGGATCGGTCAGGTTGTAGATGTACTTGCCGTCCGGTCCGACACCGGCGAAGTTTGCCAGCGAGCGGTTGTACGGGAAGTTCGGGTTGTAGATCTGGCCCCACTTCTTGTTCAGCATGTTGCCGATGTTGAAGAAGTCGAAGCGGATCTCGCCCTTGTTGCCGGCGAACAGGCCCGGTACTTCCTGCACGAAGCTCATGTCGAACTGGTTGACCCAGGACGACGTCGCACCGTTGCGCGAAACCACGCCGCCCTGGTGGTTGCGCAGATAGTCGTTGCCCTTGATGAAGGCGTAGAACTGGTCGATCTGCGCCTGCGTCGTGCCCGGCGTGAAGCTCACGTCGCCCGGACGCGGCACGTAGAACACGTCGTTGCCGCGGATGCCGTCGCCGTTCATGTCGTTGGCGAAGGTCCAGGTGTAGGGCTGACCCGAGTTGATGTTCCACACGCCCGAGACGCTGGTCGTGTAGTCACCGAAGAACTTGTGCTGCCAGGTCAGCGCGGTCAGGAAGCGCAGACGGATGTCGTAGTTCGAACGACGCGCGACGTCCTCGTTCGGGTTGTACGTCGGACGGCTGTTGTAGTTGCTGAACGCCTGGCTCGACGTGCCCGGATTCACTTCGGTCGAGCGGCCGTAGGTCAGCGCCATCGTGCCGAACCAGTTTTCCGAGTACGGCTTGCGCAGCGACAGGGTCAGGTAGTTCGACTCGCCCTTGCGCGTGTTGGTCAGGTAGGTCGAGCTGGCGCCGAAGCCCGGATTGTTGCCGGCGCGCTGGTTCGCGGAGTAGCCCGTCGGGCTGTTGGAGCCGACCGGATTGCCGTTGCGGTCCAGGAAGTTGGCCGGATTCAGGCCGGCATTGGTCCAGTAGTTGATGCGCCCGTCCGGCAGGAAGCCGTTGCCCGGTCCGAGGTTGATCGCGTTGTACTGGATCGCGTTGCGCACGCCGACGTGGGCGAACTCGACCGTACCGATCAGGCCCCACCACGGCAGCTCGCGGTCGAAGGCGAGGCCGATCTTCAGCGCGGTCGGCAGCTTCATGTCCTTGTCGACGACGTCGACAGTCTGCTGCGCGCCGGCGCTGCCGGGCGGATCCTGCGTGAACGGATCCGGATTGAAGCAGCACTGCGAAGACTGTCCGGACGGCGGACGGATGTCGAACGTCTGCAGCGTGATGCCGTTGTTGGTGAACGGATTGGCCAGCCACACCGCCGGCGTCACGCCCTGCACGATGCCGATGCCGCCGCGCAGCTGCGTCTTGCGCTCGGTGTCGAAATCGTAGTTGAACGACATGCGCGGCTCGAGCACGCCGTTGCCGTTGATCGTGCCCTGGTTCGAGTAGCCGAACGCGTTGCGGAACCGCTCATTGGCGACCGGGCGGTCCGGCACGCGCGGGATGTCCCAGCGCAGGCCGTACTGCAGCGAGAGCTGCGGGGTGATCTGCCAGGTGTCCTGCGCGAACAGGCCCCACTGGTCGAGGCGGAACTGCGCGGCGATGCTGTTGATGTCGCCGTTGGTCGGCCGGTACAGCGAGAAGCGCGAATAGTTGCCCGCGGCGAAATCGTCGATGCTGTTGAACTCGTAGGCGCCGAATTCGGTGCGGCCGAACAGGTTGAAGAACTTGTCGCGCTGGAAGTCGGCACCGATCTTGATCGTGTGGTCGCCGAGGAACCAGTTGCCGGCGAGGAAGCCGGACAGCGTCTTCACGCCGAGCACGTTGTAGTGACGGAACTCGTCCTCACCGAGGTAGACCGCCGTGCTCGAATTGTTCGGACCGAGCGCGATGCGCACCTGCGGCTGCTGCGCCAGCGTGGTCGGCGTCGAGTCGTACTTCGACCACGAGAACGACGCCTCGGTCGAGAACGTATCGGTCCAGTCGTCGTACAGGTTCAGGACGTAGTTCTCGAGATTGCGGTTCTGCGTGTACCAGTTGCTGGACAGGTTCAGGCGCGTGCGGCTGGGCGAGTTGAAGAGCGGCTGTTCGCTCTTGGTCTTGGAGTAGCGGAAGCTGGCGCGGTGGCCGTCGGCGATGTTCCAGTCCAGCTTGCCGAGCCAGAGCTTGTTTTCCTGGTCCGCATTCGACGCGTTCAGGTCACCCGGCTTCATGCCGTAGCCGTTGGCGATGTCGACGATGCGGTCGAGGTCGTCCTGCGAGATGTTGACGATGTTGCCGCGGCCCGAGCCGATCGGACCGAAGTCCGGCGCCGGCGCCAGGGTCTTGGATTCTTCGTAGCTCAGGAAGAAGAACAGCGTGTCCTTGATGATCGGACCGCCGAGCGTGGCGCCGTAGGTCTTCTTCGCGTCGTAGCCGGTGAATTCGGCCGGCTCGTCGCTGGTCAGGTCCTTCGCGTTGGTGTACGCGTAATAGGCGCTGCCGTGGAAGTCGTTGGTGCCCGACTTCGTCACGATGTTGATGTTGGCGCCGACCGCACGCTTGTTGGTCACGTCGAAGTTCGCGGTCGAGATGTTGTATTCCTCGATCGCGTCGAACGACAGCGGCTGGTTCAGCGACGGCAGGCCGTTCGGCTCGAGGCCGAACGAGTCGTTCGTCGCGACGCCATCGATCGTGATGTTGTTGTAGCGGCTGTTCTGACCGAGCGCGGAGATTTCGCCGCGGCCCTTGTTGGTCAGGTTGATGTTCGGATTCAGGCGCGCGATGTCCTGGATCGAGCGACCCGGATTCGGGATCAGCTTCAGTTCGCGCTGCGAGACGTTCGTGCTCAGGCCCTTGTTGTCGGCCTGGAAGACCGCGCCCGGCGCCGCCGCGGTGACGGTCAGGCCCGCCAGCTCGGTCGCGTCGCCACCACCGCTGCCCCCGGCGGTCAGGTTCAGCGTGGTTTCCTCGGCCAGCTTCAGGTAGACGTCGCCCTGATCGGCCTTCTCGCCGTGGTCGCCGGAGGCCTTGACCTCGAACGGACCGCCGACGCGCAGACCCTGCGCGGAGTAGCGGCCGTCGGCATCGGTCAGCACCGTACGGGAGCTGCCCGACGGCACGTGGATGATTTCGACGCTGGCGCCGACGATCGGCTTGCCGGCGGCGTCGACCACGCGGCCGGCGATGGACGACGATGTGTTCTGCGCAAACGCGCTGGAAACCGCGCAAAGCGAGGCGATGGCGAACGGCAGGAGCCGCATCCGAAGTGGCTTGTTCATTGCTGCTAGTCCCTCACTGCATCTGAAGATTGCGGACACAAAAGCCGCCACCCGAGGCTTCCCGCAGAAGCCCCTATGGCGAGCGATGGATTCTTGCTACCCCGAAACGACCCGACGGAAACCCCCATCGGGTAAGGCTTAACTGCAGTTTAACAGCGAATGATGACGGTTTTGTAACGTCAGGCCAGATTTTGCTGCGCCGCGTCAGGTCCGCGCGCCCCGTCGATGTAGCGGGCGCGCTTGATCGGCCGCAGATGCGCCAGATCCAGGCGCACCAGCCCGTCGACGCAGCCGCCGAAGGCCGGATCGACGCCGAAGTCCAAGAACCGCACCCCGGCGGGCTCGCACAGGTCCGCGTACTGGCGGTACAGGGTCGGCAGCTGCGCCTTCATGTCGGCCAGACGCTGCTTCAGGATGCTCAGGCCTTCGCCCGGCGAGCGCCCGGCCCAGTCCGCGTGCGCGGCATCGGCAATGGACCTGGAGATGACAAAAGGATTGCGAGCCTGCGCCAGCTGCTCGTGGTCGCGGAAATAGTGGCCGTGGTAATGCACGATCCATTCGCGCGCCTCCGGCGGCAGCGAGGCGCTCAGGCTGACCGGGCCGAACAGGTAACGGACCTCGGGCCGCTTGCGCAGATAGGCGCCGATGCCCTGCCACAGGTAATCCAGGCTGCGCGAGCCCCAGTAGGCGGGCTGCACGAAGCTGCGTCCCAGCTCGACCGCCTCCGGCAGGAAGGCCTGCGCCTCGGGGGCGTAGTCGAACAGGCTGGCCGAGTACAGGCCGTCGAGGCCGCGCTCGCGCAGGATCGTGCCGGCCTCGCCGAGCCGGTAGGCGCCGACGATCGCCAGCGCCTGCTCGTCCCAGAGCACGACGTGGCGGTACCAGGCGTCGTAGCGGTCGAGGTCGCGGCGCGCGCCGGTGCCCTCGCCGACGCGGCGGAACGCCAGTTCGCGCAGCCGGCCGATCTCGCGCAGGGCCGGATCGTCGGGACGCGCGTCGAGCAGCAGGATCTGCTTGCCGTCGTTGGTGCGGCCGAGCACTTCGGCCGCCTGCAGCGCGCGGCGCACCTCCAGCGGCGACTCCGGATGCGCCACGGCGGCGGAGGTCGGAAACACGGTCGGGCGCCGATGCGCCAGCCGGTAGACGTGGCGGCGCATGTGCGTGGCGATCTGCGCGGCGTCCAGGTTCGAGCGCGTCAGCGCCGAGGTCGGCACGATCTCGCCGACCTGGAAGTCGATGCGCGAATTCGCCGCGCCGAACATTTCCCGCGCGAGCAGGAGCATCGCCAGCGGCTTGGCCAGCATCGACACGCCGTAGAACACCGGCGAATTGCGCGCCTGGATGTGCACCGGCAGCACCGGCGCACCGGTCTTGAGCGCCAGGCGCGCGAAGCCCGGCGACCATTCCAGATCGCGCACGCCTTTCGAACTCATGCGCGAGACCTCGCCGGAGGGGAAGACGATCACCGCCTCCTCGCGCTCCAGCGCGCGGTACGCCTCGCGCATGCCGGCCATCGCGCTGCCGTTGCCGAACACCGGCAGCGGCAGGAACAGCGGCTTGAGCGGCTCGAGCTTCATCAGCACGTCGTTGGCGAGCACCTTGACGTCGCGGCGCACCGAGCCGACCAGCTGGATCAGGGTCAGCGCGTCCATCGCGCCGAGCGGGTGGTTCGCGACGATGACGACGCGGCCCTCGACCGGGATGTTCTCGCGATCGGTGTTGGCCACGCCGTAGCCGATCTTCAGGTCGTTCAGCACGAACTCGAGGAAATCGAATCCGGACAGCGATTCCCCGCCCTTGAGAAGCGAGTTGATGCGCTCCTCGCAAGCGATCTTGCGCAGCAAGCCGACCACCGGCTGCGAGAACGTGCGCGCGCGGCCTTCCGACAGGCGCGGAAATTTCTCGTAGAACGTGCGTTCAACGCTGATCAAGGCCCCACCTCTCGGATCGTCCGGAGCACGCTAGCGCCCCCGTATTACAACAACTTTGCGCGCTTGCGCGATGTGACGCGGGTGGCCGACCGGCCGCCAGCCGTCACTACCGGACCAGCGGCGCGCTTGTCAGTGCACGCCGGCAAGTTTGACATACGCCACCAGGCCATCGAGGAACATCTGCACGGACAGCGCGACCAGCAGCATGCCCATCAGACGCTCCATCGCGGTCAGCACGCGCGCGCCGAGGATGCGGAACAGGAAGGTCGAGGACAGCAGGATCAGGGCCGTCAGCAGCCAGGCGACGATCAGGGCCAGGCTCCAGTCCACCGTGCGGCCGGGGTCGCTGTTGGCCAGCAGCATCACGGCGGCGATCGTCGACGGCCCGGCCACCGCCGGAATCGCCAGCGGAACGATGAACGGCTCGGCCGCCTCGTCGCCGCCGAAGATGCCGTGCTGCGGCGGGAAGATCATGCGCAGTCCAATGATGAACAGGATGATGCCGCCGGCGATCGACACCGACTCCTGCTTCAGGTGCATCAGCTGCAGGAGGTACTGCCCGCCGAACAGGAAGGCGAACAGCGTGACCAGCGCGATCAGCATCTCGCGCACGATCACGAACATGCGCCGGTCCGCCGGCACGGACTTCAGCACGCTGAGGAACAGCGGGATGTTGCCCATCGGGTCCATGATCAGGAACAGCAGGACGCCGGCGGACAGCGTGCTCATTGAACTTCCCATTCGTCCCCCGTGTCGATGCGGCGATCGCGCTGCGCGGCGCGCCGGGCCATTCTAGAGGCGGCGCGTGGAGCCTTCGCTCGAATGATGTTACCGGCTCAGGCCGGCGGACGCAGATCGAGCGCCTTGCCGCGCAGTCCGGCCGCACCGGGACCGAGCAGCCGGACCACCGCGGCGGCCGCCACGGCCGGCTCCGGGTGGATCAGCGTGTTCTCGCCGTAGTACGCCGCGCGGCGCAGCGCGGTGCGCATCGGCCCGGGCAGCAGGGCGTGCGTACGGACGCCGGAGCTTTCGGTTTCCTGGTGCAGGATCGAGGCCAGCCCCGCCAGCGCGTGCTTGGCCACGCCGTACCCGCCCCAGAACGCCTTGCCGACGCGATCGAGGTCGTCGAACACGAACACGATGGCCGCGTCCGGCGCCTGGCGCAGCAGCGGCAGGCAGGCCTGGGTCAGCAGGGCCGGCGCGTGCAGGTTGACCTGCTGGGCGCGCGTCCATTCCTCGGGGCTCTGCTGTTCGAACGGCTGCAGGGTGTCGAAGTGCGCCGCCGCATGCACCAGCCCGTCGAGCCGGCCGCAGCCGCGCTCGATCGCCGCGGCCAGGTCGGCGAAATCCTTGGGCGTCGCTCCGGCCAGGTCCATCGGATAGATCGCCGGTTTCGGCGCGCCGAGTGCGTCGATCTCGTCGTAGATGCGTTCGAGCGGGCGGACCTTGCGCCCGAGCAGGACCACCGTCGCGCCGGCCGCCGCCGCCGCGAGAGCGGTGGTGCGGCCAAGACCGCCGGTGGCGCCGGTGACGAGCACGACGCGTTCGCGCAGCGAATCCGCCGCGGGCGGCGCGGAGCCGTCCGCGAAAGGCACCAGAGGCAGCACGATCAGGCCTTCTGCGTGTCCTGGACCAAGCGTTCCAGCTCGCCGGACTCGTAGAGTTCGAGCGTGATGTCGCAGCCGCCGATCAGTTCGCCATGGATGAACAGCTGCGGGAACGTCGGCCAGTTCGAATAGCGCGGCAGGTTGGCGCGGATCTCCGGGTCTTCCAGCACGTTGACGGAATGGAAGCTCGCGCCAACCGCCTTCAGCGCCTGCGCCGTGCGGCTGGAGAACCCGCACATGGGGAACTGCGGCGTGCCCTTCATGAACAGCACGATCGGCTGCGATTCGACGGTGGACTTGATGCGTTCGATGACGTCCATGATGGCTCTCGGAAAAAGTGCGGGCGCGGGCGGCGCCGATGGGGCGCATGTTACCAGCTGGCGACATGCGGCCGCTGCAGCGGGATGCAACCGCAGTCCGGCCGCGAGCTTCTTGTGTCGCCGATGAACGGCTCCGGTTCGAGCTATTGGAAGATCGTGAACGGACTCTTAGACTGCAAGACCCGCTTTCCTCACCCACCGGCAAGGAGAACCCGCATGGCGATCGAACTTCCCCCGCTTCCCTGGGCGCGCGATGCGCTGGCTCCGCACATCTCCGCGGAAACCATCGACTACCACTACGGCAAGCATCACCAGACCTACGTCACCAACCTCAACAACCAGATCAAGGGCACCGAGTTCGAGAACCTTTCTCTGGAAGAGATCATCAAGAAGTCCTCCGGCGGCATGTTCAACAATGCCGCACAGATCTGGAACCACACGTTCTACTGGAACTGCCTCAAGCCCGACGGTGGCGGCGAGCCGAGCGGCCGCCTGGCCGACGCGATCAACAAGGCCTTCGGCGGTTTCGCCCAGTTCAAGGACGAGTTCACCAAGACCAGCGTGGGCACCTTCGGCTCCGGCTGGGGCTGGCTGGTGCAGCGTCCGGACGGCGGCCTGGCGCTGGCCAGCACCTCCAACGCCGGCACGCCGATCACCGGCACCGACCGTCCGCTGCTGACCTGCGACGTGTGGGAACACGCCTACTACATCGACTACCGCAACGCGCGGCCGAAGTACGTCGAGGCGTTCTGGAATCTGGTCAACTGGGACTTCGCTTCGAGCCAGATGGCCTGACGGTTCGGTTGCAAAGAAGAAATCTCGCAGAGACGCAGAGATCGCAGAGGTAAAAGATCCATCTTCTACTCTGCGTTCTCTGCGCGCCTGTGCGAGACAGCAGTTCGCGAAGAGGCTTGGAAGTTCGTCATTCCCGCGCAAGCGGGAATCCCAATTGCCGTTCCATGGATGCCCGCATTCGCGGGCATGACGTCGTTGTTGTAACGACCGCGCGGTCAATCCGAAGTCAGCGCCGCGAGTACCGGCGCCACCTGCGCCTCGCGCCCGAGCGCCTTGCCGATCCGCGTCAGGCGCTCGCGCATTTCCACCGCGCTGCGCGCGCAGACCGTCGCGTGCCCGACCTTGCGTCCGGCGCGCGCGCTCTTGCCGTAGTCGTGCCAGTGCGCACGCGGCTCGGCCAGGATCGGCAGCGGATCGGGCAGTTCGCCGATCCAGTTCAGCATGACGTGGATGTCCAGCGCGCCGCTGTCGCCGAGCGGCAGTCCGAGCACCGCGCGCAGATGGTTCTCGAACTGGCTCGCCGGCGCGCCTTCAATCGTCCAGTGGCCGGAGTTGTGCACGCGCGGGGCCATTTCGTTGCCGAGCAGCTCGCCGTCGCGGACGAACAGCTCGAGCGCGAACACGCCGACGTAGTCGAGCTCCTCGGCGATGCGCCGCGCATGCGCGTATGCCACCGGCGCCAGCGCCTCGGCGTGCGGCGCCGGTGCGAGGCTGGCCGCAAGGATGCCGTCGGCGTGCCAGTTCTGGGTCAGCGGATAGGTGCGGAATTCGCCCTCGCGCGAACGCACGGCGATCACCGACAGCTCGCGCTCGAACGGCACGAACGCCTCGAGGATCGACGGCGCGCCACCCAGCGCCTCCCAGGCGGCGTCGACGTCGGCTGCCGACTTCAGGCGGAACTGCCCCTTGCCGTCGTAGCCGAGCCGGCGCGTCTTCAGGATCGCCGGGGCGCCGACGTGCTCGAGCGCGCGCGCCAGCTCGTCGCGGCTGTTCACCGGAGCGAACGCCGGCGTGTCCAGGCCGATCTCGCGGAACAGCGTCTTCTCGGCCAGGCGATCCTGCGAGATCGCCAGCGCACGCGGATTCGGGAACACCGGGACGTGCTCGGTCAGCCAATGCGCGGTCTCGGCCGGCACGTTCTCGAAATCGAAGGTCGCCACGTCGACGCGGGCGGCGAATTCGCCGAGCCGGTCGAAATCGCGCCAGTCCGTGCGCAGCAGCGGCGCCACCTGGCCGGCGCAGGCGTCTTCGGCGCTGTCGACGACGAGGAAGCGCAGGCCGAGCGGCGCACCGGCCAGAGCCAGCATGCGGGCCAGCTGCCCGCCACCGAGGATACCTATGGTCTGCATACGCGAATTGACTCGAGTTCCTTTGCCGCACCTGTACAAGCAAACCCGCAAGACACCGACACGCCCTCTTCCATGAAGCGGAGCATTCCCGCCCTCACCCGTGCCTGCAGCGCGGCCGCTGCCGCCCGCGGCAGCGGCAAAAGCGACGCGTGCGTGCTCATGCCGGCTCGCGCGGGTCGGGATTGGCCAGCACGGTGTCGGTCTGCTCGCGGCGGAACGTATCGAGCCTTGCGGCCAGCGCGGCATCGGCGCCGGCCAGGATCGCCGTGGCGCACAGCGCGGCATTGACCGCGCCGGCGCGGCCGATGGCGAAGGTGGCGACCGGGATGCCGGCCGGCATCTGCACGATCGAGAGCAGCGAATCCAGGCCGTTCAGCGCCTGCGACTGCACCGGTACGCCGAGCACCGGCACACGGGTCTTCGCGGCGAGCATGCCGGGCAGGTGCGCAGCGCCGCCGGCGCCGGCGACGATCGCGGCCAGGCCGCGCTCGACCGCGGTCGCGGCGTAGTCGAACAGCAGGTCCGGCGTGCGGTGGGCCGACACCACCCGCACCTCATGAGGCACGCCCAGCCGCTCCAGCGTTTCCGCGGCGTGGCGCATCGTGTCCCAGTCCGAGCGGGACCCCATCACGACACCGATTCGTGGACGCTCTGTCATGGCCGTGGCACGTGCAAATCGATATTGTACGCACATTCGCGCCGACCACCGGCGGCGCATCCGGGTTGCCCATGGACAAGCGCTTGCTCGACATCCTCTGCTGTCCGCTGACGAAGGCGCCGCTGCGCGCGCTGTCCGAGGCGGAGCTGACGGCCCTCAATCAGACGATCACCGCCGGCGACGTGCAGACCCATGCCGGCGCCCGCGTGACGCAGGCGTTCGCCGCCGGGCTGATCACGCGCGACGGCCGCACGATCTACCGCGTGGAAGACGAGATCCCGGTCATGCTCGCCGACGAATCGATCGCGACGACGCAGCTGGCGGACTTCCCCCGAGCATGACCTGCCCGCCGTCCATGTGTGATGTTCGTCACAGTATGATCCCCGGCGCTCGCGGAGCATCCGGCGAGCGTATGCACGGGTCGTCGGGAAGCGGCCCGGGTGCGCGGTCCACGGAGGGATCGCACGCGAATCGACCGCACAATCCGTCGAAGCGGCGGCAGCGCCTCGGGGCGCGTGCCGGAGTCGTCGGCCCGGAAAAGTACAGAAAAGAACTTTTCCAGCCGACGGCCGGTCGCCCGTCGCCCTCGACGTACGGAGTCGCACCATGAATCCCGCCAACGACCCGCCCAACGTCGTCGACCTGCAGCAGCGCCAGTTCGGCGCGGCCACCGGCAACGACCGCCTCGGCGACCTGCTCAAGCTGGTGCGCGGAATTTCGCTCAAGCGCATCAACGGCCTGGTCGGCACCTTGTTCGAGAACGTGGACGACGCCCTGTTCGACCTCGCCGAGCGCGCCGGCAGCAACGCCGTGCAGACCGAATACTTCGACGGCATGCGCGAAGTGCGCAAGAAGCGCCAGCTGGTCGAGCGCCTGTTCCAGGAGCAGGCCACCAAGGCCTTCGGCGAGTTCGCCGAAGGCAAGCTGCGCCCGGCGCGACCGGAGATCGTCCCGCAGCCGGCCAACGCCGGCCTGTCCCTGGTCGACGACCAGGAGCTGGAGGAATCGCTGGCGGTGACCAGCATGGTCGCCAAGGCGGAGAACCGTCTCACCCGCGCGCTGTTCCAGCTCAACCAGCGCCTGTCCGTGATCATCGGCGGCGGCAAGGTCGAGGACGCGAACAATCCGATCGCTCCGGCCGCCCTCGGCCACGCCTTCCGCCTCGCCGTGCGCGAGTTCGAGGTCAACGTCCAGGTCAAGCTGATCGTCTACAAGCTGTTCGACCGCTACGTGATGGCCGGCCTCGAGCCGATCTACGAGGAGGTCAACATCGAGCTGATCCGCGCCGGCGTGCTGCCGCAGATCCGGCACACGCTGCCGGCCGGCACGCGCGCGCCGCTGCCGCCCGGTACGCCGATGCCGACGGCGGCGGCCGAGATGGACGCCGCCGCCGCGACCTACTATGCCCCGGCGGCGGCGAGCGAGCTGCAGGCCGAGATCTACAGCACGCTGCGTTCCCTGCTGGCGAGCCGCCGCGGCGGCACGGACTACGCGCCGAGCGGCGCGGGCGTCGGCCTGCCCGGCCTGAGCCCGACCGACCTGCTCAGCGCGCTGACGATCCTGCAGAACCAGTCGATGGCCGCGCGCGCGCAGGCCGACAGCGCCACCGACGCCGCGCAGGCGGTGCAGCAGCTCAAGCGCGAACTGCTCGACCAGGTGCACAAGCTTTCCGACGACGCCAAGGAACGCCGCGTCTCCAGCGCCGACGAGGACACGATCGACCTCGTCGGCATGCTGTTCGAATACATCCTGCGCGACCGCAACCTGCCGGCGCAGGTGCAGGCCCTGCTCGGCCGCCTGCAGATTCCGTATCTGAAGGTGGCGATCCTCGACAAGCACCTGTTCGCGCAGAAGGCGCATCCGGCGCGGCGGCTGCTCGACAGCCTGGCCGAGGCCGGCAAGAGCTGGTCGGAGGAATCCGACCGCGACCACCGCCTCTACGACCGCATCAAGGCGTCGGTCGAAACGGTGCTCGGCGACTTCGACGATGACGTCGGCGTGTTCGAGCGCGAACTCGCCTCGTTCGACGATTTCGTCGACCAGCACCACAAGCGCGCCGATCTCGCCGAGCAGCGCGCCGCCGAGGCTACGCGCGGCCGCGAGAAGCTGCAGGAGGCGCGCCGCATCTCGGCGCGCGAGATCCTCAAGCGCATCGAGGACCGCGACCTGCCGCCGGTCGTGCACAGCGTGCTGTCGCGGCCGTGGGCGAACTACCTGGTGCTGATCCTGCTGCGCCAGGGCGAGGAATCGGACGAGTGGAAGAACGCCCTGCGCTTCGCCGACGAGTTCGTCTGGAGCGCGCAGCCCAAGACCACCGAAAGCGAGCACACGCGCCTGCGCGCCCTGCTGCCGCAGCTGGAAAAGGCGCTTCGCCACGGCCTCGCCACGGTCGCCTACCACGACAGCGACGTGCGCCAGCTGATGCAGGAACTGTCGCAGTTCTACCGCCGCGTACTCGACGGCCAGAAGGTCGAGACGCTCAGCGCGAAGGAAGTCATCGCCGGCAATCTCGCCGCGACGCCGGACGCCACGGCGGCTCCGGCGGGCGCCGAAGGCGCGACGCCGGCACCGGCGTCGCAGAGCCCGGTTGAGGAGATCGTGCTCAGTTCCGGCAGCGTCGAACCCGAAACGCCGGCCGAGACGCTGGCCGACGACGACGAATGCGTCCGCGCCGTGCGCGAGCTCAAGGTCGGCAGCTGGATCGAGTTCGTCGGCCCGGACGAGCAGCGCGAACGCGCCAAGCTGTCCTGGATCAGCCCGATCAGCTCGAAGTACCTGTTCGTCAACCGGCGCGGCCTGAAGGTCTGCGACAAGACCGTCGCCGCGCTGGCGACGGAACTGCGACGCGGCAGCGCCGTCGTGCTCGAGGAAGTGCCGCTGTTCGACCGCGCGCTGGACGCGATCGTGGCGCGGCTGCGCAGCGCGCACGAGACGGCTCCGGCCGCCGCCGCGGGGCCGGGCTGATCCGGCCTTCCGGCAGGGTTTCGCGGTGCGCCGACGCTGCTATGCTCGGCGCCCCGAACGCCGAGTGAGTGCAGCGCCTTGAGCACCGATTCGCCGATTCTTCCCGCGCGCGACACGATCGAGAACGACGTGCGCCGCGCCCTGGCCGAGGACGTCGGCAGCGGCGACGTCACCGCCGACCTGCTGCCCTCCGCCGCGTTCGCGCGGGCACGCGTGATTACGCGCGAGGCAGCCGTGCTGTGCGGCACCGCCTGGTTCGACGAATGCTTCCGCCAGCTCGATCCGTCGGTGCGCATCGAATGGCGCGCGGCGGACGGCGAACGCGTCGCCGCGGGTGCCGTGCTGTGCCAGATCGAAGGCGCCGCGCGCACGCTGGTCACCGGCGAACGCACCGCGCTGAACTTTCTGCAGACGCTGTCCGGCACCGCCACCGCCACCGCCACCTACGTCGACGCCGCGCGCGGCACGCGCACCACCGTGCTCGACACGCGCAAGACCCTGCCCGGCCTGCGCGCCGCGCAGAAGTACGCGGTGCGCATCGGCGGCGGACGCAACCACCGCATCGGCCTGTTCGACGCGGTGCTGATCAAGGAGAACCACATCGCCGCGGCGGGATCGATCGCGGCGGCGGTGCAGCGCGCGCGCGCGCTGCATCCGGGCCTGCTGGTGGAGACCGAGGTCGAGAACTTCGCCGAGCTGCGCGAGGCACTCGCCGCCGGCGCCGACCGCATCATGCTCGACGAGTTCGAGCTGCACGAGTTGGCGCAGGCGGTCACCGAGGTCGGCGGACGCGTGCCGCTGGAGGTTTCCGGCTCGGTCGCGCTCGATCGCGTGCGAGCGATCGCCGAGACCGGCGTCGACTTCGTGTCGATCGGCGCCCTGACCAAGCACGTGCGCGCGATCGACCTGTCGATGCGCATCGAGATCGCCGGCCCCTGACACCGCGGTCGGACTTGTCAGCCGCGCCTGGCGTCCCCACACTCGACCGATGCTCGGAACCTGGATCCTGCTGCTCGCCATCGCACTCGCCATCTGGGCGTGGATGGACACCCTGCGCGCGCGCGAGCTGGCGATCCGCCACGGCCGCGAACTCTGCCGCGAAGCCGGCGTGCAGCTGCTCGACCAGAGCGTTTCGCTCAAGCGCCTGCGGATCGGCCGCCGCAACGGCCTGCCGTCCCTGATCCGCCGCTACCAGTTCGAGATCAGCGTCGACGGCAGCGACCGCCACCGCGGCCATCTCGACCTCGACGGCCATCGCCTCGAGGCCTGGAGCCTGCCGGTCGGCGAGAAGGCGGCCGCGACGGCGATCGCGCGACCGAATCCTCTGCGGCTGGTGGAGTGAGTCCGGGAATCGGGAATCGCGAAACCCTACGTGGTCGTCATTCCCGCGAAAGCGGGAATCCATCGTGCTCTGAAGCTTGCAAAGCTTGAAATGGCTTCCCGCTTGCGCGGGAATGACGACGGAAGGAGTTGCAGCGCGGCGTTCGATCGGGAAGTCGTCGCTCCGAACGACTGCCCACCCCGGATTCCTGCCTACTTGATCACCCGCAGATGCGGCCGCTTCGGCGCCTCTTCCGGCGGCGGCGCGGGCGGCGGCGGCTCGGTCGGCGCGCCGTCGGCGGAGAACATCATGCCCTGCCCGTTCTCCTGCGCGTAGATCGCCAGCACCGCGCCCATCGGCACGTGGACCGACTGGCTGACGCCGCCGAACCGCGCGAGGAACGCCACCCGCTCGTTGCTGATCTCGAACTGGGTGACCGCGCGCGCGGCGATGTTCAGCACGATGCGGCCGTCCTTGGCGGCGCCGGGCGGCACGCGCACGTTCTCGGCCGCCGCGTCGACGAGCAGGTACGGCGTCAGGCCGTTGTCGCTGATCCATTCGTACAAGGCCCGCAGCAGGTACGGGCGGTTGGACGTCATGCTGGTCGAGGACATGGCGTTCGCTTCACGGACAGGGGAGAAGAAGGCGGACCGTCGCAGCGGCCACGCTTCGAAGTGTCCCGAACGCGCCTCAGGAACGCAACGCCTTTTCCTCGGCGGTCATGCTGCGGGCAAAGCCCTGGCTGCGGAAAATGCGCTCGCCGTAGTCGACGATCGCCTGCGCTTCGCGCGGCAGCTGCACGCCGAGCGAGTCGAGGCGCCAGATCAGCGGCGCCAGCGCGCAGTCGGCGAGGCTGATTTCGGGGCTGAGGAAGAACTTCGACGCCTTGAACGCCGAGGCGTTCTTGACCAGATCGTCGCGCAGCGCCTTGCGCGCCGCATCGGCGCTCTTTCCGCCGGCCTCGATCTGCTCGACCAGGGTCAGCCAGTCGTTCTCCACCCGCACGATGGCCAGGCGCAGGCGGGCGCGTGACATCGGGTCGACCGGCATCAGCGGCGGGTGGGGATAGCGTTCGTCGAGGTATTCGCAGATGACGCTGGTGTCGTACAGGACCAGGTCGCGGTCGACCAGGGTCGGCACGGAGTTGTACGGGTTGAGATCGATCAGGTCTTCGGGCGGGTTGTCGAGGTCGACCAGGATGTGGTCGTAGGTGACGCCCTTGGCCGCCAGGGTCATGCGGACGCGGTGGCAGTGCACGCTCTCGCGTGCCGAGTACAGGGTCAAAATGGTACGCGAGCGCTGGTTCAAGGCCATTCCGTCATCCCCCTCCGTCCCGTTTGGAGCATACCCCCGTCCGCGAAACTGTACTACGTGGCCGCGCAGGCGCCTAGGCGGCGGGCCGGGGGGAAAGCGGCCGGCAGCGACCCGGCGGGGGCCGGGCGCGATGCCCGGCCTGCGGCGGGCCGGAGCCCGCCGTCGGGGAGGGTCGGGACGGGCCGCCTGGGCCCGTCCGGACGGTCAGTGCACGTCCTTCCAGAACTCGTGCTTGAGCACGTAGGCGATCAGCGTGAACAGGGCCAGGTACAGCAGCACCCAGACGCCGACCGCTTCGCGCTGCAGCGCCGCCGGCTCGGCCGCGTACTGCAGGAAGGCGGTGATGTCGCGCACGGTGCGGTCGAACTGCTCCGGGGTCTGCCGCCCCGGCGTGTGCAGGTCGAGCTTCTCGACGCCGGCCTCGTGGCCGTCGGCGGCCGGCTTGGGCACCGCCACCTGCAGGCCCTGCAGCTCCCACAGCGGGTTGGGCATCGAGGCGTTGGCGAACAGCGTGTTGTTCCAGCCGAGCGGACGGGTCGGATCGAGGTAGAACGACTTCAGGTAGGTATAGATCCAGTCCGGCCCCTTGGAGCGGGCTTCCAGGGTCAGGTCCGGCGGCGCCTTGCCGAACCACTTGGTGCCGTCGGCCGGCGGCATGTGGCTGACCGCGTGCTCGCCGACCTTGACGCCGGTGAAGACGAGATTCTTCTCCACGTCCTTCGGATCGAGCTGCAGGTCCTCGGCGATACGCGAGTAGCGCAGGTACTGCAGCGAGTGGCAGCCCGAGCAGTAGTTGAAGAACAGCTTCGCGCCACGCTGCAGCGAGGCGACGTCGTCGAGGCTGACGCTGGCCGACTGCAGTCCGGCGCCTTCGGAGGCCTGCGCCGTGCCGAACGTCATCAGGCAGGCGAGCAGGCCGGCGGCGAACTTCGCGAACACGGAGTTTTTCATGGCTGGGGTCGTCCTGGCCTTAGTCATGCGTCGTCACCCGGTCCGGCACCGGCTTGGTCTTCTCGAAGCCGAAGTGCGTGTAGGCCCACAGGAACGCGAAGAACGCGAAGTAGACGACCGTCCAGAAACGGCCGAACAGGTTCTCGATGAAGGTGGCGTCGGCCTCGGCGCCGAACAGCTTCGGGATCATCTCGGCCGAGACGCCGGCCCCGACCGCGCCGAGCAGCACGAACGACAGCGCGAACAGGCCGAGCCCGATCTTGTAGCCGGTGCCGCGGTAGCGCACCGACTTCACCTTGCCGCGGTCCAGCCACGGCATCAGGAACAGCAGCGCGATCGCGGCGAACATCGCGATCACGCCCCAGATCGCGGTGCCGAAGAACGACGGCACCATGCGCAGAATCGCGTAGAACGGCGTGAAGTACCACACCGGCTTGATGTGCGCGGGCGTGGCGAGGTTGTTGGCCGGGACGAAGTTGTCGTGCTCGAGGAACCAGCCGCCGAAGGTCGGCGCGTAGAACACGATGAACGCGGCGATCAGCAGGAAGAAGCCGGTGCCGAAGATGTCCTTCACCGTGTAGTACGGATGGAAGGCGATGCCGTCGAGCGGCGTGCCGTCGGGCTTCTTCTTTTCCTTGATCTCCACGCCGTCGGGATTGTTCGAACCGACCTCGTGCAGCGCGGCCAGGTGCAGCACGACCAGCAGCAGCAGCACCAGCGGCAGCGCGATCACGTGCAGGGCGAAGAAGCGGTTCAGCGTCGCGTCGGCGGGCAGGTAGTCGCCCATGATCCACTCGACCAGCGACGGACCGATCCACGGGATCGTGCCGAACAGCGAGATGATCACCTTCGCGCCCCAGAACGACATGTTGCCCCACGGCAGCACGTAGCCCAGGAACGCCTCGGCCATCAGCGCGAGGAAGATCAGCATGCCGAGGATCCAGACCAGCTCGCGCGGCTTCTTGTACGAGCCGTACATCAGGCCGCGGAACATGTGCAGGTAGACCACCACGAAGAACAGCGAGGCGCCGGTCGAATGCATGTAGCGGATCAGCCAGCCCCAGCTGACGTCGCGCATGATGTACTCGACCGAGGCGAACGCCGCCGACACGCCGGGCGCGACTTCGGCCGCGCTCGGCTTGTAGTTCATGGTCAGGAAGATGCCGGTCACGATCTGGTTGACCAGCACCAGCAGCGCCAGCGAGCCGAAGTAGTACCAGAGGTTGAAGTTCTTCGGCGCGTAGTAGCCGGCGGTGTGCGCGTTGAGGAACGAGAAGACCGGCAGGCGGTCCTCGATCCAGTTCACCACGCCGTTCTTGGATTGGATCCGCGTCATCGTGGTGCCCATTACGCGGCCTCCTTGCCCGGGTCGACGCCGATCATGATGTGCGCGTCGTCGACGAAGTGGTACGGCGGCACCGGCAGGTTGGCCGGCGCCGGCACGCCCTCGTAGACGCGGCCGGCGATGTCGTAGCGCGACTTGTGGCAGGGGCAGTAGAAGCCGCCCTGCCAGTGCGGGTCGAACGGCTCGGGCTTCAGCTCGGGGAAGAAGTCCGGCACGCAGCCCAGGTGCGTGCACAGGCCGGTCACGACCAGCCATTCGGGCTTGATCGAGCGGAATTCATTCTTCGCGTACTCGGGCTGCTGCGCGGTGTTCTCGGACTTCGGGTCGCGCAGGTGCGACTCGACGCCCGGAAGCGCGTCGAGCTGCGCCTTCGTGCGGTTGACGACGAACACCGGCAGGCCGCGCCATGCGAAGGTGACCTTCTGCCCCGGTTCGATCTTGCTGATATCGGCCAGTACCGGTGCGCCGGCGGTCTTCGCCGCCACGCTCGGCTCCCACGACTTGACGAAGGGAATCGCCGCGAGCACGACGCCCGCGCCCCCGACGACCGAAGTCGTCGCGGTCAGGAATCGGCGGCGCCCCTGGTCCACCACAGCATCGTTTGCCATCAGCACTCCGGGATTTGCGCGATCGTCCCTGACCACGACGAGTAAAGAGATGAAGCGACCTTCCATGGCCGCGCATTTCGTCGAAGACTCAAAACCTCTTCAGGCATGCCGCCGCGCGCGCCGCTGTACGCCGTCGCGCCGCTGGGGTGGGCCTGAAAATCGTGTTAGTTTAACGAACGCCCCTACACCGCACAATCGAAGCCGCGTGCCGTCGCGGTCGGCGCGGGCGATCGCCGCGCGACCGTCCGGCGGCCCGCAGGCAGCGATCGCGACATCCCAATTCCGACCTATGCGCATCCGCAGCCACAACGCCCTCCTCGCCTTCGTCGCGCGCTGCGTGGTGGTGGGGCTCGCGGCCGCGTTCGTCGTCAATTTCCTCGCCCCCGGGCTGGTCGGCCGCCTGCGCGGCACGCAGCCGGGCGAAGGCCCGATCGTCGCGATGGATGCGACATCTCGCCACGGTCCGGTCTCCTACGCCGACGCGGTCGCGCGCGCCTCGCCGGCGGTGGTCAACATCTACGCCAACCGCACCACCCTGCAGCGCCGCATCGTTCCGGTCGATCCGCTGACCCAGCGCCTGCTCGGCCTGCGCGGCATCGCCGGCCCGTGGGAGAAACGCCTGGACCGCAGCCTCGGCTCCGGCGTGATCTTCAGCTCCGACGGTTACGTGCTGACGAACAACCACGTCATCAACGGCGCCGACGACATCCAGGTGCTGCTCGACGACGGCCGCGTGTCGAAGGCGCAGATCATCGGCAGCGACGTGGAGACCGACCTCGCCGTGCTGAAGATCGACGCCGGCAGCCTGCCCGAGATCGCCGTGCCCGACGACAAGACCACCGACGTCGGCGACGTCGTGCTGGCGATCGGCAACCCGGTCGGCCTCGGCAAGACCGTGACGATGGGCATCGTCAGCGCGACCGGCCGGCAGCTGAAGATGTCCGCCTACGAGGACTTCATCCAGACCGACGCCGCCATCAACGCCGGCAACTCCGGCGGCGCGCTGGTCAACGCCGCCGGCGAACTGGTCGGCATCAACACCGCCGTCTACCCGCGCACGCCGACCGCCGACGGACGCGGCACCTATTCGCCGGGCGCCGAGGGCATCGGCTTCGCGATCCCGGTGACGACCGCCAAGACCGTGCTGGACCAGATCGTCAAGCACGGCCGCGTCATCCGCGGCTGGATCGGCACCGACTACGTCGACATCCCGCCGCCCAACGGCGCCACCTCGCGGCCACAGGGCGTGCTGGTCACGCGCGTGATCCCGGAGAGCCCGGCGGCGCAGGCCGGCCTGCAGCCGTACGACCTGCTGCTCAAGCTGGACGGCAGCGCGATCGCCGACCAGATCGACCTGCGCAACCGCGAAGCCATGCTTGCGCCCGGCACCAAGGTCCGCCTCGAAGGCCTGCGCAACAACGTCCCGTTCGCCATCGACGTGACCCTGGCGCAGCGGCCGGCGCCGAGCACGACCGGAGCCTGAGGCTCCGTTCGAACGAACCGCGCTATCCGTGCGCGCCGCAGTCGGCGACGCGCTCCGGCCGGCCGTCGGCGCGCGCAGCGGGAGCCTCGTGCGTGTTGGCGATGTCGTGTGCCGAGGCGCCGCCGAACAGCGACAGCACCAGCACCGCCGTCACCGTTGTCGCAGCGGCGAGCGCATCGACCAGGTGGCCGAACGCGCGTTCGTACACGCCGATCAGCGTCGCCGGATCGAGCGTCGGCGCGAGCAGCGCGCGCGCCTGCGCGAGGTCGCCGATGCCCAGGTGCTGCGCGATTTCGGCCACGCGGCCGGCGTGGCCCGGCAGGGCGGCCTGCAGTCCCGCACCGAGAAAGGTGGCGAGCGCCGCGCTGGCGAGCGCGATCGTCACGCCCTCCCCCGAGACGCGGCTGGCGCCGAAGATGCCGGCGGCCATGCCGGCACGCTCCTTCGGCACCACGCTGATCGCCAGCCCGTCCATCAGTCCCCACGGCACCGCCGCGCCGATGCCGATCAGCAGCAGCGGCGCGATCCAGCCCGCACCGGGATCGGCGCGGCCGAGCCAGACCAATCCGGCGGCGGCGAGCAGCAGTCCGCCCGAACACAGCACGCCGGGCGGCACGCGATGGCTGGCCACCGCGCCGACGAAGGGCACCACCAGCATCGGCAGCGACAGCGCGATCATCAGCAGACCGGCCTGCAGCGCGCCGTAGCCCTCGACACCGATCAGCCGCGCCGGCAGCAGCACGATCAGCACGAGATAGCAGAACCCGGTGCCGATAGGCAGCAGCTGCGCGCCGATGAAGCGCGGATAGCGGAACAGCGCCAGATCGAGCATCGGCCGGCGCGAACGCTGCTCGATGCGCACGAACAGCGCCAGCAGCAGGCCGGAGCCGATCAGGGCGGCGAGCACGAGCGGATGGCCCCAGCCGCGCGCCGGCGCTTCCAGTACGCCGGCGGTGAACGCGGCCAGCATCGCGGTGAAGGCGAGACTGCCCGGCACGTCGATGCCGGCCGCGGCGGGATCGCGCGACTCGCGCATGCGCGGCAGGCCGAACACGGTGGCCGCCGTCGCCACCACCACGCTCGACAGGAAAATCGAGCGCCAGCCATGGGTCTGCGTCAACCAGCCGGCCAGGCTCGGCCCGAAGGCGAGGCCGATGCCGAACGTCGTGCCGAGCAGGCTGAACGCGCGCAGGCGCGCGGCGCCGTGGAACTCCTGGGCGAGTGCCGCATTGCCGCCGGACAGGGCTGCCGCGGCGGCGACTCCCTGCACCACGCGCAGGACATTCAGCCAGAACAGGTCGGGCACGAACGCGAGCAGCGACGAGGCCACGCCGAAGGCGGCGATGCCGATCCCGAACACGCGCTTGCGCCCCACCCCGTCGGCAAGCGCGCCTGCCGCCATCAGACAGCTGCCGAAGGCGAGCATGAAGGCGTTCGTCATCCAGGTCAGTGCGGCCGGACTGCCGCCCAGTTCGGCCGCGATCGCCGGCGTGGCGATCGGCGGTCCGGTGAAGTTGAGCGGCAGCACGAATCCCGCCAGGCAGACGGCGCCGAGGATCAGGAAGCGGTCGAAGCGGCCGCGCAGCGGCGCGGCGGGCGGAAGGGAATGAGGCATGGACAGGCCCGAAGGGAAACCGGACTGCACGGTATCCGTGCCGGAATCTGCGAAAAACAACGTTCCTATCCATTCTTCATGGAAGAATTGTCCGCAATTCGTCGCGAGAGACGCGCATGGACAAGTTCAACAGCCTGATTGCCTTCGTCAGAACGGCCGAGAGCGGCAGCTTCGTCGCCAGCGGCCGCCAGCTCGGCCTGTCCGCCTCGGCCGTCGGCAAGAGCGTGGCCCGGCTCGAACAGGAACTGGGCCTGCGCCTGTTCGAACGCAATACGCGCAACGTCCGCCTGACCGAACCCGGCCGCCTGTACTACGAACGCTGCCGCCCCCTGCTCGACGACCTCGCCGATGCCGAAGCGATGCTGACCCAATCCATGCAGGCGCCGCGCGGCCGCCTGCGCATCAGCCTGCCGACCAACGGCTACCACTTCCTGATGCCGGTGCTGCCGGAATTCCGTTCGCGCTACCCGGAGATCGAGCTCGACCTGGATTTCAACGACCAGCTCGTCGACGTGGTGGCCGACCGGTTCGACGCGGTGATCCGCAGCGGCGACATGCCGGACTCGCGCCTGCAGGCGCGCCGGCTCGGTCCGTTCTGCTTCATGCTGTGCGCCTCGCCAGACTATCTCGCCCGTGCCGGCGTGCCGCAGCGGCCGCGCGACCTGGAACGCCATTGCTGCGTGCGCTTCCGCTTCGCGCACAGCGGCAAGCTGCAGGAATGGGCGCTGAAGCTGGAACCGGGAGAGCGGCCGCCGCACCTTCCGGCGAGCCTGATCTGCAACAACGGCGAAGCGGCGGTGGCCGCCGCGATGCACGGCATGGGCATCGTCTACAGCGTCAATTTCCTGGTCGGCGACGCGCTCGCCGACGGCCGCCTGCAGCGCGTGCTGGAGGGCTGCGAGGAACAGTTCGGCCAGTTCTGGCTGCTGTGGCCGAACCAGCGGCGGATGCCGCCGAAGCTGCGCGTGTTCATCGACTTCGTCGGCGCGCGGCTGTTCGCCGCCGCGCAGGTGCCGCGTCAGAGCGCCTTCTGATACCGATCGCGCAGGGTCGCCACGCGCTGCACATAGACCTGGGTCTCGTCGTACGGCGGCACGCCGCGATATTTCTGCACGGCGCCGGGACCGGCGTTGTAGGCGGCGGTGGCGAGCTGGGCGTCGCCGTCGAAGGTCTGCAGCAGCTGCGCCAGGTAGCGCGCGCCGCCGCGGATGTTCTGGCCGACGTCGAACGCGTCGGTCACGCCCAGATCGCCGGCCGTGCCCGGCATCAGCTGCATCAGTCCCTGCGCGCCCTTGGTCGACAGCGCCATCGGATTGAACGCGGACTCGGCGTGGATCACCGCACGCAGCAGCGCCACGTCGACGCCGAAGTCGGCCGCCGCCATCGCGATCTCGTCCTTGTACGCGTCCAGGTTCAGGGCCGTGCGCGCGAAGTCGATCTTCGAATGCAGGTCGCAGGCGACGCAGGTCGCGATGTAGGTGAACAGCACCGCGAACGCGCCGCCCTTCGGCCGCACGTTGGTGTATTCGATGATCCCGTCCTTGCGGTCCACGCGGTAGACCGAGCCGCGCACGATCTTCGTCTTCGTCGCCGGCTGCACCGAAGCGAGCGTGGCCGCCTCGCGCGCCGGGGCCGCCGGCGCCGGGCGCGGGCGCGGCCGATACGGCGCGGCGATGAACAGCGGCGGCCCCAGCGCGGGCGCCGTGCTGGCCACGTCGGCGAGCACGCTGGAGAAATCTTCCGGCACGAAGATCCTGGCCGTGCTGACCATGCCCGAGCGGACCGCGACGAACGACTCGCGCGCCGCCTCGGGCGGCTCGACCGTCGCGGCGGCTGCGACGCCGGCGAAATCCGCCTTCGCCGCCGGCGCGGGACTTTCCTCGTAAACCCAGCCCTGCGTGGTCACCGTGCGCGGCTTCGGCGCCGCCGCCACCGCCGGCCTGGGCGCCGGAGCCTTCGACGCAGCGTCGGCGTAACGCGACAACACCTTGCACTTGGGGAAGCCGTCGGGCTTGTTCGTATAGGCGACGACGCCGTCCTTCGCCTCGCAGCGATAGAGCACGCCGGCGCCGGCAGGACGCGCCTGCAGCAGCGCCGCGGCAGCGAACACGAGGCAGGCAAGGGACGACAAGAACCGCAGCATGAGCGCTATGGAACCCTTTTCGGACGCGAAGTTTCCGCCATGCCCCAGCCCGGCAGCCCCCTGCCGGATGCTTGGCGAGGCGCGGTTTTACCACGTAAACTGGTGAACTTCCTAGGATTTGTGCACATGGCCGGCAAGCTCTACATCAAGACCCACGGTTGCCAGATGAACGAGTACGACTCGGCCAAGATGGCCGACGTGCTCGGCGCCGCGCACGGGCTCGAGCTGACCCAGAACGAGGCCGAGGCCGACGTCATCCTGATCAACACCTGCTCGATCCGCGAGAAGGCGCAGGAGAAGGTGTTCAGCCAGCTCGGCCGCTGGCGCGAGCTGAAGCAGGCCAACAGCGCGGTGGTGATCGGCGTCGGCGGCTGCGTCGCCAGCCAGGAGGGCGAGGCGATCGTCAAGCGCGCGCCGTTCGTCGACCTCGTGTTCGGCCCGCAGACCCTGCATCGCCTGCCGCAGATGATCGAGGCGCGCCGCGCCAGCGGCCGGCCGCAGGTGGACATCTCCTTCCCCGAGATCGAGAAGTTCGACAAGCTGCCCGAGCCGCGTGCCGAAGGCCCGAGCGCCTTCGTCTCGATCATGGAGGGCTGCTCGAAGTACTGCTCGTTCTGCGTCGTGCCGTACACGCGCGGCGAGGAGATCAGCCGGCCGTTCGACGACGTCGTCGCCGAGATCGCGATGCTCGCCGAACAGGGCGTGCGCGAGGTCAACCTGCTCGGCCAGAACGTCAACGCCTACCGCGGCGCGATGCACGACGGCTCGGTCGCCGACCTCGGCCTGCTGATCCACGCCATCGCGCAGATCGACGGCATCGGCCGCATCCGCTTCACCACCTCGCATCCGCTGGAGTTCTCCGACTCGCTGGTCGAGGCCTACGCCAACGTGCCGCAGCTGGCGGACTTCCTGCACTTGCCGGTGCAATCGGGCTCGGACCGCATCCTCGCCGCGATGAAGCGCGGCTACACCGCACTGGAGTTCAAGCAGAAGATCCGCAAGCTGCGCGCGGTGCGGCCGGACATCTGCATCTCGTCGGACTTCATCGTCGGCTTCCCCGGCGAGACCGACGCCGACTTCGACAAGACGATGAAGCTGATCGACGACGTCGGCTTCGACCAGAGCTTCTCCTTCATCTATTCCAAGCGCCCCGGCACGCCGGCGGCCAACCTCGCCGACGACACGCCCGACGCGGTCAAGCACGCGCGTCTGGAACGCCTGCAGGCGACCATCAACGCGAACGCGAAGAAGATCAGCGAGGCGATGGTCGGCAGCGTGCAGCGCGTGCTCGTCGAAGGCCCGAGCCGCAAGAACCCCAACGAGCTGACCGGCAAGACCGAGAACATGCGCTCGGTGAACTTCCCCGCTCCGCCGCGCCTGGTCGGCGAGTTCGTCGACGTCGTCATCACCGAAGCGCTGACCAACTCGCTGCGCGGACGCGTGAAACTCGACGACCAGCGCCCCGCCGCATCGGCCGCCTGAGCGGCGGCGATCCGCTCCGCGCCGCACGGCTGCGCTGATTTGTGAATTAATAGTCTTGTCGACAAAGATATTCGGCAAAAAAGTCGCACTGCCGATTGTCGCGGCCCGGCCTCTCCTCTAGGCTACGCGACGAGCAGTCGCCGCGGCCGTGCCGGGCGATGCGACAGGGGATCCACCACGCCATGTTCCATGCCGGCTCGCCGCCGTGTCGCTTCGTGCCGCCCGCGCCGCCGGCAGGTGCTTCGCGCGCCGACGCGTTCGGCGCGCCGCGGCGCGCGCCCGGGCAGCCCCGCCCGCTTCTCTCACGCTGTCTTTCGAGGCCGTCATGACGAGCGAAATCCTGCGCTGCAAGCCGTTACCGATCGCGATCGCCATTCTGCTGCTCTACGGCGGCAGCGCGCTGGCGGGCGATGTCGAAATCACGCCGGCCGCCGGCGGTGCCCTGTCCGTCAAGGACCCGGCGAGCGCGGCCGAACGCTTCCGCGTCGAAGGCGACGGCCGCGTCTACGTGCCGGGCCTGGCCGCGACACCGCCCGGAACCGACGGCGTCTGCTACGGCGCGGACGGTCAGCTGACGCGCTGCCAGAACCTCGGCGGCGCGGTCGGACCGACCGGTCCTGCCGGCCCGACCGGGCCAACGGGTCCAGCGGGCGCGACCGGCGCCGACGGCCTCGCCGGCCCTGCCGGCACGACCGGTCCGGCAGGAGCCACCGGTACCCAGGGCCCGGCGGGCAGCATCGGTCCTCCCGGCGCCGCAGGCGCAACGGGGACGACCGGAAGCCCGGGAGCCACCGGCCCGGCAGGTCCGGCCGGCGCCACCGGAGCAGCAGGCCCGCAAGGTCCTGCTGGCGCCACCGGGCCAGCCGGTACCGCGGGAGCGACCGGTGCCATCGGGGCTGCCGGCCCGATAGGGCCACCTGGTCCGATCGGACCGGCAGGACCGGCAGGACCGATGGGAGACGTCGGCCTGCAAGGCCCCGCCGGACCGGCGGGAGCCGCAGGCACCACAGGATCCACTGGACCTACGGGAACCACCGGAGCGACGGGGGCGACCGGTCCCACGGGAGCGACGGGAGTCACGGGCGCGACGGGGCCGACGGGCGCCACCGGTGCCGCCGCCGGCGTGACGCGCATGGCGCACGGCTGCGTCGACGCCGGCGGTTCGATCGCCTCGCCGGGCTCGGGCGGATGGTCGTCGACGTGCGCCGGCAATTGCGCCGCCGTCGTCGTGGGCGCCACCAACGTCACCTACACCGTGACCTTCGCCGGCGCGTTCGGCTCGACGCCGACGGTGCAGCTCACCGCGCTGCAACCGGAGGTGTATCCCGGCGACGGCCAGCGGTACGTGACCACGCCGATCGTACTGAGCCGGACGCCGACCAGCTTCACCGCGCAATTCGGCTACACCGGCGACGCGCTGGTCGATCGCACGTATCCGAACGCGTTCTGCTTCACCGCCATGAACTGAGAAGACTGCAGGCGGCCGAGGCGCGCCGCGCCGGCTTCGCCGCCATGCAGTTCAACTTCGTGGCCAGCAGCAACGAAGGCGCGGCGAAGCTGTGGCAGCGCCACGGCTTCGCGATCGTCGGCCGCGTGCCGGGCGCATTCCGTCACGCGACGCGAAGATCGACCGACGTGCTCGTGATGCATCGCATGCTGTAGTGCGCGCGGGAAAGGGAGACTCGCGAAAGCTCTAGCGGAAAAGACGAGCCGGAATTGCCGCCGGCGCCGTCCGTCAGCGGCCGAACAGCACGTAGGCGTAGGGAGCGCCGGTTTCCGACCCCTCGCGCCGGAACCGCCGGAGTCCGACGTACCAGCCGCTCTCGCGCCCTTCCTGCGGATTCACTCCCTCGATTCCGTCGTACAGCAACTGCCACGGGCCGGCCTGCCCGGCAGGAACCTCGTTACGGTCGGGCAGGTAGCTCCCGTCGCGCTGCTCGAACAGCTGCCGCACCTGAAGGCAATCGTGTACCGGGCGCCCCGGCAGGGCGCAGCGGATCGCCTGCGGTGCGATGTCGAAGTAGATCGTTTCGCCTTTGCTTCCGAATCGCTTCTCGGCGGTCGGTTCGCCTCTGAAGACGACCGTCATGTCAGCCGGCGATTCGAGCACCAGCCGCGGCCCCTCGCTCCTGCGCACGGGAGGAACGAGCCGATACCTCGGATCTCCGTTGAACAGGACCAGGATGGCGTCGTCCGCCATGCCGCGCCGCGCTTCGCAGCCGCGCGCCGTTCGCGTCACCAGATCCTGCTCCGATCTCGACTGGACGATCCGGCCATTGGCCAGGACGTAGCCTTCGCCGAGCGTATTGCAGCCCGTCACGGCGAGACTGCGGCCGTGGAACCTCAGCACGATCGGTTCGGCGTTCGGCGGAGTGAAGACGGGCAGCGATTCGCCCTTCGAGGTGTGCGCTTCGGCGAGGTACCAGTTGTGCCCCTCCAGAACGGCCGGATCGTCCGCGTCGCTCTGCGCCGGGACTTCCCGTCCGATCACCAGCAGAGGAATCAAGCCCGCCCAGGCGAGCCATGCTTGCAGCCGACGAAAAGCTCCGGACGACGACACGACATCTCCCCGAATCCGCCGTTCGCCCACTGTGGCTCAAGCCATGGGCGAGCGCCACTCCCACGCGCCCTGGACGAAGACGGCGCATCGCGATTGGGCACGCGCCGCCTCAATCGAAGCCGTCGACGAAGATGCGGTCCGGGTCGAACTCGTAGGCGCCGATGTCCGGATGCGCGCCGACCACGCGGGCGAAGCCGGCGCCGCGCTGGTCGAACGGCTCGCCGGCCGCGTTGTTGCCGAAGCCGATCGCCCGGCTGTCGGGCCGCAGCGCATGCGTGCGCGTGCGGCCGCCGTTGGCGGCGAGCGGCGCGAGCCGCGGGTCGCCGGTCACGCTGCCCGGCGGCAGCGGCAGCGCGACCGGCGCCACGCCGATGAAGGCGTTGGCGCCGGTGAGCGTGCCTCCGCCGCCGAGGTCGTCCGGCACGCTGGTCGCACGGAAATTGCCGGCCACAATGGTGCTCTGCAGATCGAGCGAGGCGCCGTTGTTGATGTAGAAGCCGGCGCCGCCGGAATCGCTGCTGGCGACGTTCGCCGTGATCGTGCTGTTGCTGACCAGCACGTTCGGCTGCGAGATGCCGAAGGCGATGACGCCGGCACCGCCGGCCGCGCGATTGCCGGAAATCGTGCTGCTGCGGATCTTCGCCGCGTACCCGAACGCAAGGCCGCCGCCCTGCCCGGCGCTGTTGCCTTCGATCGTCGACGCGACGATCTGGTGCGGGGTGGTGGCGGCCGTCGCCGCGGCGCCGCCGCCGCCGTACTTCGTCCCGCTCTCGCGGTTGCCGCGCAGCGTGCTGGCCAGCATCACCAGGCTGTAGCGTCCGAACGCACCGCCGCCGCCGTCGATGCGCAGGCCGGTGCCGTGCGCGCTGGCCTCGCAGCCGGTGATGGTGCTGTTGATCAGCGCCAGACGCGGCGCATAGGCGCCGCCGCCCGCCGCGAGGCCGCGGCCCTGCCCGTCGTCGAAGGCGATCGCGCGGCAGTGGTCGAGCACCACGCCGAGCGAGGGCACGCCGACGAACAGCGCGTTGCCGAGCGTGAGCGTGCCGTTGGAGGCGATGCAGCCGCCGCTCGCGCTCGGCGCGTTCGCCGAGCCGGCGGAAATGCCGTCGGCCAGGCGCACGCCCTGCACGATGAACGAGCCGCCGCCGGTGTGGTTGAAGATGCGGTTGTCGTACTTGGCCTGGCCGGCGCGGAGGGTCAGCGCCGACGGTCCCGGGCCGAGGATCGACACGTTGCGCGGCACGGCGATCTGGCCGGAGGTCAACGTGATCGTGCTGCAGGCGAGCCCGCGCAGGTCGATCACCTCGCCGTCCGCCGCCTGGGCGATCGTCTCGCGCAGGCTGCCGGGGCCGGTGTCGTTGCAGTTGCCGACCGCGAGCGCCGCCGCGGCGGGCGGCGGCAGAAAGGATTCGAGCCCGTATTCGGCGGCCAGTGCCTCCTGGTCGAGGCGATCCAGACGGTGCGCGGCGAGCAGGCGCGGATCGTCGAGCGCCCGCGCGACGGCGCGCTGCACGCCGTCTTCGGTGGCCGCCGCCTCGCCCGCAAGCACCAGTCCCAGCGCCACGGCCAGCGGTGCCAGCCGCCCGCACGCGCGTCGCGACCTGCGGTCACCTGCGCCTTCGATTTTCCGCTTCACGTCGCACTCCCGCGCCGGGCCGTCGGCCCGTCTGACCCGGATACGTGCAGCGCCGCGCAAAGCGGACATTCCGCCGCCGCGGAGGGCCGCCCCTGCCTTTGCGCGGCCCGATAGCGCGCGCTACCCTCGCGCGCCTATGACGAAGACCCCGCACCACGACTTCACGCTCGAACCCGACGACGGCGAGCGCCTGGCCAACCTGGCCGGGCCGTTCGACGAACACCTGCGCCAGATCGAGCTGCGCCTGGGCATCGAAATCGCCAGCCGCGGCAACGTGTTCCGCCTCAGCGGCAGCGAACCGGCGATCCGGCTCGGCGAACGTGCGCTGCGCGAGCTGTACGCAGCCACCGAACACGAAACCCTGACCGGCCCGCAGGTCAACCTGCACCTGTCCGAATCGGGCATCCTCGCCGCCGAGGCGCGCGCGACCGAGGGCGCGCAGGAGGTCGCGGTCAAGACCAAGCGCGGCACCGTGCGCGGGCGCGGCGCGAACCAGACGCGCTACCTGCACGCGATCGCCACGCACGACATCAACTTCGGCGTCGGCCCGGCCGGCACCGGCAAGACCTACCTCGCCGTCGCGATGGCGGTCGACGCGCTGAACGACAACCGCGTGCAGCGGCTGATCCTGGTGCGGCCGGCGGTCGAGGCCGGCGAGAAGCTCGGCTTCCTGCCCGGCGACCTGACGCAGAAGGTCGATCCCTACCTGCGCCCGCTGTACGACGCGCTGTACGAGATGCTCGGCATCGAGCGCGTGATGAAGCTGATCGAGCGCAACGTGATCGAGATCGCGCCGCTGGCGTACATGCGCGGGCGCACCTTGAACGATTCGTTCGTGATCCTCGACGAGGCGCAGAACACCACGGTCGAGCAGATGAAGATGTTCCTCACGCGCATCGGCTTCGGCTCGGTCGCGGTCGTCACCGGCGACATCAGCCAGACCGACCTGCCCAAGCACGTGAAATCCGGCCTGCGCGACGCGATCGACGTGCTGCGCGAGGTCGAAGGCGTCAGCTTCACGTTCTTCACCGCCAAGGACGTCGTGCGCCATCCGCTGGTGCAGCGCATCGTGCACGCCTACGAGGCGCGCGAGCAGGAGCAGGCGCGATGATGATCCGGAGTGCCACCGTCGCCGTGCTGTTCGCGTGCGCGGCCGCGGGCGCCGCGGCGCAGAGCCTGGACGGCCCCGAGAGCATCGAGTTCCACCCGCGCAGCGGCCGCTATTTCATCGGCAATACCGGCGGCGGCATCCTTCAGCGCGCGCCCGACGGCACGCTGAGCACGTTCACCGACGCGCCGGCCTCGCCGTACGGCATCGAGCTGCTCGGCGGCGTGCTGTACGCACTCGATTCCGGGCACCTGAAAGGCTACGACGTCGACAGCGCCGAGCCGGTGCTCGACCTCGCCATCGACGGCGCTTCGTTCCTCAACGGCATCACCTCGGACGGCGCGCATACGCTCTATCTCAGCGACTTCGGCGCGAAGAAGATCCACCGCGTCGACGTCGCCGATCTCGCGGCGCCGGTGCAGAGCGAGCTGACGCCGACCGCGCAGACACCGAACGGTCTGGTCTACGACCGTGCCGGCAATCGCCTGCTGGTCGCCACCTGGACCGGCAACGCGAAGATCCTGGAAATCCCGCTCGACGGAAGTCCGACTCCGGCGACGCTGATCCAGACCCAGCTCGGCAGCATCGACGGCATCGCGCTGGATTGCGCCGGCCGGATCTTCGTGGCGGCATGGTCCTGCGACAACGGCGGCTGCCTCGCCCGCTTCGACCCGCCGTTCGCGTCCGACCCGCCGACCGCGGCGGCCGAGGTGATCGCCGACGGCCTGTCGGGGCCGGCCGACATCGACTACAACCGGATCGGCGGCGAGATCGCCGTGCCGCAGTCCAATGCGGACGCCATCGGCTTCCACGCGACCGGCTGCGAAGCGGCCGCGTTCGCCGACGATTTCGAGCGCTGAGCGCGACGCCGATGCGCACGCGTACCAAGAAGACCGCGGCCGCTGCGAAACCGCGACGCGCGTCCGCGCCGCCGTTGAAGCTGTCCGTCTGGGTCCGCAACGAAGCCGGGCGCAAGGGCGTGCCGCTGCTGCGCAGCTTCGAGCGCTGGATCGCCGCCATTCCCGACCTTCGCCATCCGCACCACTGGACCGAACTGAACATCCTGATCGTCGGCCGCGCCGCCGGACGCCGCTACAACCGCGAGTTCCGCGGCCGCGACTACGCCACCAACGTGCTGAGCTTTCCGTACGAGGCCGCGCCGGGAGAGCATTCCGGCCTGCTCGGCGATCTCGTCGTCTGCGCGCCGGTGGTCGCGCGCGAGGCGCGCGAGCAGCACAAGGCACCGCGCGACCACTACGCGCACCTGACCATCCACGGCGTGCTGCACCTGCTCGGCTACGACCACGAGACCGACGCGGACGCCGAGCGCATGGAGGCGCTGGAACGCGCGGTGCTGGCCTCGCTCGGCATCGCCGATCCGTACGCCGGCCACTGAGCCTTCCGAACCGCCCTGCGCGTCCGCGGACGGCGCTTTCGAACGCCGCATTCCGGGCCGATCCGGCGCCGCGGACCGCTGCAGCGATGCGGTAAACCGCTTTTGCTACACTGCCGGCCCGCCCGCGAGGGCATGTTGCCGGTAGAGATGAGCGAGGACCCTCCCAGTACCCCCCAGCCGCGATCTTGGTTCGAGCGCATCACGCAGGCGCTCTCGGGGGAACCGCAGAGCCGCGAGGAACTGATCGAGGAGCTGCGGCACGCGCAGACCAACGGTCTGCTCTCCAACGACACCCTGTCCATGGTCGAGGGCGCGATCGAGGTCGCCGAACTCACGGTGGCCGACGTCATGGTGCCGCGCGCGCAGATGGTCTCGCTGCCGATCGACGCACCGCTCCCGCAGGTGCTGGAAATCGTCATCGAATCGGGCCACTCGCGCTTTCCGGTGCACGCCGGCGACAAGGACGAGATCCTCGGCATCCTGCTGGCCAAGGACCTGCTGCGCTGCATGCAGCAGGGCAGTGCGCAGGACATCCGCCCGCTGCTGCGGCCGGTCACGATGATTCCCGAATCCAAGCGGCTGAACATCCTGCTCAAGGAGTTCCGCCTCTCGCGCAGCCACATGGCGATCGTCGTCGACGAATACGGCGGCGTCGCCGGCCTCGTCACGATCGAGGACGTGCTCGAACAGATCGTCGGCGACATCGACGACGAGCACGACGACGACGACGACGAGCAGACCCTGATCCAGTCCGGCGCCAACGGCGAATTCCTGGTCAACGCGCTGACGCCGATCGCCGAGTTCAACGAGCGCTTCGGCAGCGACTTCAGCGACGAGGAATTCGACACCGTCGGCGGCATGGTCACGTCCGAGATCGGCCACCTGCCCGAAGTCGGCGAGGAAGCCGTGTTCGCCGGCTTCCATTTCCAGATCACGAAGGCCGACGCGCGCCGCGTGCTGCAGTTCTCGGTGCGGGTGCATGAGGCGTAGGGGCCGGGAATCGGGAATGGGGAATGGGGAATCGGCAAAGCATGGCTTTCGCGGCCGGACCACCATCGCCTGCCTGATGCTTCTGTTCGTCTTCGCATTCGTCGCTGACGCAAGCGCGCAAGCTCCTTCTAACCCTGCCTCTGCCGATTCCCCATTCCCCATTCCCGATTCCCCGCCCAGCGTCAGCCTGCTGACCATCGGCCCCGGCCCGATCTTCTTCGAGCGCTTCGGCCACAACGCGATCGTCGTGCGCGACGGCGACGGCGAGGCGGTGGCCTACAACTACGGCATCTTCGATTTCGCCGAAGGCGACTTCCTCGCCAACTTCGCGCGCGGACGCATGCGCTACCGCATCGCCGCGGACGAGCTGGCCGAGGACATCGCGATGTACCGCGCCGAGCGGCGCGAGATCGTCGAGCAGCGGCTGGACCTGTCGGCCGAGCAGGCGAACGCGCTGGCGCAGTTCCTGGAATGGAACGCGCACCCCGAGAACGCGCTGTACCGCTACGACTACTTCACCGCGAACTGCTCCACGCGCGTGCGCGACGCGCTCGACCGCGCGCTCGGAGGCGCCCTGCGCGCGCAGAGCGAAGGGCGCTCGCGCGGCTACACCTACCGGCTCGACGCGCTGCGGCTGATGGCGCCGCAGCGTGCGCTGATGCTGCTGATCGATCTCGGCCTGGGGCCGTTCGCGGACCAGCGGCTGGACTACTGGCAGGAAAGCTTCGTGCCGGAAACGCTGCGCCACGTGATCGGCGAGATGCGCATCGCCGACGCGGCCGGCGCCGAGCGGCCGCTGGTCACGAACGAGCACGTCGTCGCGGCCGGCGAAATCGAGCAGCCACCCGCCCTGCCGCCGGACCTGCGCTGGCCGCTGTTCCTGATCGGTCTAGCGCTCGGCGCGCTGCTGCTGTGGCTGGCCAGCCGGCGCAGCGCCGCCACGCGCGTGCCGCTGGCGATCTTCGCCGCCCTCTTCCAGGCGTTGTGCGGCATCGGCGGCCTGGCCCTGCTGTTCCTGTGGTTCGGCAGCGATCACGTCTCCGCCTGGCGCAACGAGAACCTGCTGCTGCTCAATCCGCTGTGCCTGCTGCTCGTGCCGGCCTGGATCGGCGCGGCGCGCGCACGCCGTCCCGCGCCACGCTGGGCGCGCATCCTCGCCTGGCTGATCATGCTCGGCGCCGCCTTCGCCCTGTTCTCGAAGATCCTGCCGTGGTTCGTGCAGGAGAACCTGCACTGGATCTTGTTGTTCCTGCCGCTGCACTTCGCGCTCGCGCTGGGGCTGGGACGCATACGAACCGCGCGCGCCGGCTGACGACCGGCGACAGCCGCTCCGCCGTTTCGCGCGAAACGCGACCCGCTGCGCGGACTGCGACGGCGGGCGCTTTCCTGGCTCGACCTCCGCGCTGCCGATCGCGCAGGCTGCAGAACCGATCACGGTTCGCGCGGCCCGCGCCGGCGTAGCGTAAACGCGAGTGCCGCACGGAGGAGCGAGCGATGATCGCGATCAGGAAGATGTTCAGCGCCACGCTGCTGGCGATCGCATGGATACCACGGATTGCCGCGGCCGCGCCCGACTGCGCGGCACTCGACGACCCGATCTATCACCGGGTCAATCCCAGCTCGCAGGCGAATCTGCTCACACCGTGGCAGAGCGAGGCCGACAGCGCCGCGGCCAACCATGGATTCACCGACGACCGCGGCACGCCCGTCCTCGCCTCGCGCACGCCGGCCTCCGGCCTCGTCGCCGCGCACCGGCTCTACAACGGCAGCAGCAACGACTTCGTGTGGATTACCAACCCGGCCGAGATCGCCGGCGCGGTGGCCAACTACGGCTATGCGGACAAGGGCACGGACTTCTACGTCTCGCCCGAGCCCGCCAGCTGCACCCAACCGGTCCATCGCTTCCTCAAGGGCAACAAGCATCGCCACGCGTTCAGCGACGCGGAGCGAAGTGCGCTGCTGGCGCAGGGATGGACGGCGGAAGGCGTTTCATTCCATGCCAAACCTGCCGCTGCACCGGTGGACACGACGTTCTCCATCGCAGTCCTGCCCGACACGCAGAACGAAGTCTTTCCCGGCGCGCCGGCAGCACGCCACGTCGGGCGCGCCCAGTGGCTGGCCGACAACCGCCAGCTCCTGGACCTGCGCTTCGTGCTGCACACCGGCGACGTCACCAACTGGGGCGAGCGCGACGAGCCGCAGTACCAGGTCGCCGTCTCCGGCGTGGTGCCGCTGGAGAACGCCGGCATTGCGTTCGCCTACACGCCCGGCAACCACGACACGCGCGCGGTGTGCGCGGGCGGCAGCGCCTGCCCGGGCGAGAGCGCGATCGTCAACGTGCGCCTGCTGCCGTTGTTCAACCAGTACTTCGGCGACCGCTTCGCCGTCACCGAGCGCATGGAGCCGGGCAAGCTCGACAACTACTACACGCTGTTCGAGGCCGGCGGCGTGGGCTGGATGGTGCTGTCGCTGGAGCTGTGGCCGCGCACCGCGGTGGTGGACTGGGCGAAATCGGCGGTCGCCGCGCATCCGGCGCACAACGTCATCGTGGTCACCCACATGTATCTCGACGGCGACGGCAGCATTTCCACCAGCAACGGTGGCTACGGCGCCAACAGCCCGCGCTATCTGTACGACAACCTCGTCGGCCAGTACCCCAACGTGCGCTTCGTGTTCAGCGGGCACACCGGACAGGCGGCGTCGCGCACCGACACCGGCGTGCACGGCAACCGCATCGCGTCGTTCCTGCAGTCGTTCCACTCCCCCACCAATCCGGTGCGCATCGTCGAGATCGATACCGCCGCCGACACGGCCGCCAGCTGGATCTACGCGCCGCAGACCGCCACCGAGTACCCCGAGTACGACGTGCGGGTCACGGATCTGGATTTCGTCCGCTGACGCACAGCCGGGCGGCCGACCTGGCGCCCGTCCGCGCCTCCGACGGCTGCCCGACCGCCTCTGCGCCGACGGCTTCGACGGCAGCTGAACGCCGCAGCCGGCGGGCCGCCGACGCGGATTGCCGTTGTCATGTCCGAAGCGGCATCATCCGCCCATGGGCTTCTACGCGACGAATCTCCCGACCGATCCGACCTGCAAGGATCCGATGGTCGTCAACTGCGTCGCCTACTCGGCCGACGGCCGCAAGCTGCGCGACATCACGATCGAGGAGATCAGCGACATCCTCGAGACGCCGGACCAGTGGGTCTGGGTCGGCCTGCGCGAGCCGACCGAGGAGCTGCTGGAGAAGCTGCAGCAGGAATTCGGCCTGCACGAGCTCGCCGTCGAAGACGCGCACGCCGCCCACCAGCGCGCGAAGATCGAGGTCTACGGCGATTCGCTGTTCATCGTCACGCATACCGCGCAGACGGTGAACGGCAAGATCGCCTTCGGCGAGACGCACATCTTCCTCGGCCGGCGTTACATCGTGACCGTGCGCCACGGCGCCTCGCTGTCCTACGCGACGGCGCGGCGCGGCTGCGAGCAGAGCCCCGACCTGATGGCGCTGGGGCCGAGCTATTCGGTCTACGCGGTGCTCGACTTCATCGTCGACAACTTCTTCCCGATCGTGCGCGAGTTCCGCGAGGAGCTGCAGGAGCTGGAGGAGGAAGTCTTCCAGGACACCTTCAAGCGCGAGACGATCCGCCGCCTGTACGAGCTGAAGAAGGAACTGGTCACCCTGCGCCTGGCGATCGCGCCGATCCAGGACATCCTGAACCAGCTGGTGCGCCAGTATCCGGGGCTGATCCGCGACGAGGTGCGGCCGTATTTCCGCGACGTCTACGACCACGCCGCGCGCATCAACGAATCCACCGACACGATGCGCGAGATGCTGACGGCCGCGCTGAGCGTGAACCTGTCGCTGGTCACCGTGGCGCAGGGCGAAGTGGTCAAGCGCCTCGCCGGCTGGGCCGCGCTGCTCGCCGCGCCGACCCTGCTGGCGAGCTGGTACGGCATGAACTTCCACCACATGCCCGAACTCGACCAGCCCTGGGCCTATCCGGCGATGATCGGCGTCACCGCCGGCATCTGCGCCACCTTGTACTGGGTGCTCAAGCGCGCGAAGTGGCTGTAGCGGCCGCGCCCGCGCATTGCCCATTCGAAGCCTCGAAACCTATTCCATGCCGCTGACGAAGATGGCATCGGCGGTCAGGCGCGCCACGCCGATGTAGGAGATCTCGGTCGTGATCGAGCTGATGCCGGCGAGCAGCGGGCGTCCGTCCTGCAGGGCCAGCGCGGTGACGGTGTCGGTCCAGGTCGGGCCGCTCGCGGCGAACGAACCTGTGCTGAGGCCGCCGACGCCGAAGCGCGGATCGACGGTACCGTCTTCACGCCAGCGCACCACGCCGAACAGGTTGTAGCCGTAGGTGCCGGCGGCCACGACCTTGCCGTCGGACTGGACCGCCACCGCGCTGGCGCGGTCGAGGTCCGGGCCGCCGTAGCGCACCGCGCCGGTGCCGCCGAACGAGGTGTCGAAGCCGCCGTCGGAGGCGCGCAGGCGCGCGACGTAGATGTCCGAATTGTCGAAGTCGCCGGCGCTGCCGGCCACCACGATGCGCTGCCGGCGGTCGATCGTCACCGCGCTCAGCGCGGCGAGCAGGTCCGGACTGAACAGGATGCGCCCGCTGCTGCCGAAGCTGCCGTCGAGGCTGCCGTCGGCGTTCAGGCGCACGGCGCCTCCGTGGTACGCCGCCGGTGCTTCGACCATGCCGACCGCGACGATCCTGCCGTCGGCCTGCACGGCCACGGCGAGGGCCTGGTCGCGGTTGCTGCCGCCCTGGTCGAACGCCGCCAGCTGCACGCCCGGCCGCGCGCCGCCGGGATTGAACGTGGTGTCGAGGGTCAGGTCCGGATTCAGCCGCGCGATCGCGAAATCCTCGTTGCCGGCATTGGAGGCGCGGTTCGCCACGCCGGCCACGATGATCTTGCCGTTCGGCAGCACGGCCGCGCAGAGGATGCGCGAGCTGGGCTCGGCCGGGTGCGCCGACAGCGGGATCGAACGCACCGGCGCGCCGCCGGGCCAGCGTTCGAGCTGGCCGTCGCGTGAGACGCGCGCACCCATGCCGGCCGCGGTGGCGTACTCGTTGTCGCCGAAGACGAGCAGGCGGCTGTCCGGCTGCAGCGCGAAGGCGAAGCTCGAGCCGCGCGGGAATCCGGCGAACTCGTTGAAGACGAAGGCGCCGGTGGCGCTGGGTCCGTAGCCGAAATCCGGCGTGCCGTCCGGCAGCAGGCGCGCGGCGCAGGGATAGCTGTCTTCGCCGGCCTTGCAGGCGCCGCCGATCAGCAACCGGCCGTCCGGCTGCACCAGCAGCGCCGGGTTGGTGAAGATGCTGGCGGGCGCGTGCGTGACCTGCAGGCGGCCGTCGCCGTTGAAGGCGGGATCGAGGAATCCGTCGATGTTGGTGAGCGGATCTTGCGCGAAGGCGGAAGAAGCGCTCGCGGCTGCCGCGAGGACGCAAAGCAGGCGCAGCCGGTGCGGACGGGACATCACGGTTTCCCCTGAAACCTCGATCGCTCGAGAGTGCGCTGGCGAAGGACGGAGGAAACCCGGGCGCTGCGCCATGCCGGCGAAAGCCCCGCTCGCCGCGACCCGGCGGCAGGCCGAGGCGCGGCGGCGGCCGGGACCGGAAGCGGTGCATCCCGGCCTGTTCCCCCTGGCCGCGCAGGCTCGCGCCCGGATCGGGCGCTGTCAAGCGGGGCGTCCGCGCCGGGGCGCGCGGACGCCCGCCTCGCCTCACGGAGGCGGATCGAAGCCGTCGGCGAAGATCGTGTCGTCGCCGAGGATCTCCAGCGTGACGCCGTCGAACCAGGCATGGGTCGTGCGTGGTTCGGCGGACGCGCCCCCTTCCACCGCGACCAGGATCACGGCGATCGAGCTGGAATCCCGGCTCGCCACGCCGGCGAAGACCGGCGTGCACAGGTGCACGTCGGCGTCGAAGTACGAGTTGAGCACCAGCGGCTGCACGGCCTGGCGTTCGTACGCGCCCAGATCGGCGGTGCCCATGCGGTTTGCGCCACAGCACCGAGCGCTGCAGGCGGAAATCGCAGTCGACGTCGAGCGATGCGCGGTCAGCGCGCGCGCTGCAAATGCCGGCGCAAGGGATGGTCCGGCGGCAGCAATGCGGCGATGCGTTCGCTCTCCCGCCCCGCCTCGTCGGCCAGCGCGGAATCGCCCGCCGCCGCCGCGGCGACGGCCAGCGCGGCCTGTGCTTCGCCGACCCAGGGGTGGTCCGTGCCGAGTTCGGATCGTCCGTCCGCCAGCGCGCTGCGCAGGCGTTCGACCGCAGCCGGCGCATCACCCCGCCGCACGCTGCGCAGGGCGAGCGCCGTGACCGTCGGCAGACGGTAAGGGTGGCCGGCGCGCAGCGTGGCCAGCAGGTTTTCCGCGCGCGCCGCGGCATCGTCGCGGCAGGCCTCGGCCGCCGCGCCGGGTTCCGCACAGGCGAGCGCGAACCGCGCCAGCAGCAGCGCCGACACGGCAGCACGCTTGGACTGGTTCTGCGGCGTCGGCAGCAGCGGCGCCAGCGCGGCGAGGGGCTCGTCCGGCGTACCCTCGACGCGAACCATTTCCGCCAGGTCGAGCGCGTTTCCGTAGATCGCGTCGGCGTTGTCGCCCTCGATCGTCGCCAGCAGCCGGTTCGATTCCGCCAGGTCCGCGCGCGCCTCGGCATAGCGGCCCTGGCGCACGCGCAGCGCGCCGCGATAGCCGAGCACGATCGCGCGCGGCCGCGCCGGCGCGCTCTCTCCTTCCGCGTCGGCCAGCGCACGCTCGCAATACGCCTGCGCCTTGTCCAGCTGCCACAGCCAGCAGGCGGTGGAACAGGCCTGCGTGGAGACGGTCCAGCGCTTGCGGTTGCCGCCGGCCACCTTGTCGCGCAGCGGCAGCAACCGGTCGAGATCGGCCAGCGCCTCGCGCCAGCGCCCGAGCCCGAACTTGACGCGCGCGAGATTGCCGAGCACGACCAGCGCCGCGCGGTTCTCGCCGAGGCCGTGCGCGACGTGCCAGTCGTAGGCGCGCTGCCGCCATTGCAGTGCCTTTTCGGCATCGCCCGCCGCCAGGTACGCGCCGCCGAGATTGTTCATTACGGTGGCCAGTTCGATGCGGTCGCCGGAATCCTTCAGCACCTCGTAGGCGCCCAGCTGTGCCGTCACTGCCTCCGCGCTGCGGCCGGTCTTTGCGTAGACGAGGCCGAGGTCCTCCAGCGCGAAGGCGTAGTCCTCGCCGCGCGTGCCGGCGGCGCGCATGCCGGCCGTCGCCTGCTCCAGGTCGGCCGTGGCCTGCGCGTAGCGATCCAGGTAGTAGGCCGCTTCACCGCGCCGGGCCAGCGCGGCCCAGGTGCGCGGATCGCGCTCGCCCCAGGCGGCGCGGGCGTGCGCGTAGGCGCGTTCGGCCAGCTCCGAGGCGACCTCCGGCGCGCCGATCTCGATGTGCACGCGCGAGAACAGCAGCGCGAGGTCGGCCAGCGTGGCGTCGTCGCCGGCGAACTGCGAACCGAGCTGGGCGACGCCCGCGTCGAGCAGCTGCCGCACCGTGGGCACTTCGCCTTCCTGCACGCCGGTGCGCAGCGGATCGAACAACCCGGCGATGAAGCGGTTCTCGGCGTGCACGCGCGCGGCCTCGCGCCGCGCGACGCCAGCCTGCCACAGCGCCACGCCGAGCGCGGCGAGAATCGCGACCAGGAACGCGAACGTGCCGGCGACGCCGCCCTTGTGGCGCGTGACGAACTTGCGCGCGCGATACCAGCGCGTCTGCGGCTGCGCCTGCACCGGCCGGCCGTCGAGCAGGCGCTCGATCTCGTCGGCCAGCGCGCCGGCCGAGGCGTAGCGGCGCTCCGGATCGGCTTCGGTCGCCTTGCTCACCACCGCCTGGAGATCGCCGCGCAGGCGCCGCCCGGTGGTCTGCGCTTGCAGCGCGTCCGGCCGCTTCCTCTGTGCCGGCGGCGTGATCGCGGGGCTGTGCCGCGCGCCGGTCAGCAGCTCGCCGAGCACGACGCCGAGCGCGTACACGTCCGTCGCCGTCGTGATCGCGCCGCCGGCGGCCTGCTCCGGCGCGGCGTAGGCCGGCGTGAACGCCGGCAGCAGCGTCGCCTCGGCGTCCGCCTCGTCGGCGAGCAGCTTGGCGATGCCGAAGTCGAGCAGCTTGATCTCGCCGTCGGCGGTTACGAACACGTTCGACGGCTTGAGGTCGCGGTGCACGATCAGCGCGCGGTGCGCCGCATCGACGGCGCGGCATGTGGTCGCGAACAGCCGCAGCCGCGCGCGCGTGTCCAGCGCACGCTCGCGCGCGTAGTCGGTGATCGGCTGGCCGTCGACGAGTTCGAGCGCGATGTAGGCGGCGCCGCCGTCGCTGACGCCGCCTTCGATCAGGCGCGCGATGTGCGGATGCTGCAGCCCGATCAGCGCACGCTGCTCGCGGCCGAAGCGCCGCCGCGCCTCCGCGCCGAGCAGGCTCTGCCGCAGCAGCTTCAGCGCCACGCACTGCGTGGCGCCTTCGAATTCGCGCCGCGCCTCGAATACCGTGGACGAACCGCCCTCGCCGATCACGCGCACGATCTCGAACGCGCCGACGCGACTGCCGGCGGGCAGCGCCGGCACGTTCTCGTCCTCGCCCAGCGCCTGCGCCATTCGCGCGAGCCGCTCGCTCGACACCGGCTCGTCGGCGCCCTCGTCGGCGCGCAGCATCGCCTCGACCTGCGCGCGCACGCCGGCGTCGGCGCAGCGCTCGTCGAGAAAGGCCGCGCGTTCGGTCGGGGTGAGCGCCAGGGCGGCCTCGAACAGTTCGCGCAGGGGCACCGGCGTGGGATTCGTCATTCCTGCGCACAACGCCGCGAAGCGCCCTCACGTGCCATCGCCGAGCTCGCTCTTGAGGAAGGCGCGCGCGAAGCGCCAGTCGCGAGCGACCGTGCGCCGGGCCACGCCGAGCACCTCGGCGGCGCGATCCTGGTCGAGTCCGGCGAAGCAGATCAGCTCGACCACGCGCGCCGCGCGCACGTCGAGCGCCTCGAGCCGCTGCAGCGCCTCGTCCAGTTCCAGCGTCTGCTCGGCGCTTTCCAGCGCCAGGCGCCAGTCGCTGCCGGTCAGCGTGGTGCGCACCCAGTCGCCGCCGGCGCGCTGGCGCAGGCGGTCGCGCGCGCGGTCGGCGAGCAGATGGCGCATCGCGCGCGCGGCGTAGGCGAAGAACTGCTCCGGATGCGCGAACGCCAGATCGCGCCCCGAGCTGAGGCGCAGGTAGAGCTCGTGGACGACCGCCGTGGTGTCGAGCGTATGGCGGTCGCGGCCGGCCAGCCTTCGCCCGGCCATCGCCTTCAGGCGGTCGTAGACCTGCCCGAACAACGCGCCGGTCTCGAACGCCGCGCCCGCTTCATCGTCTGGATGCACCGCACCCACCATCCGCTCCCCGTCGTCGCAGTCTAGCGCAGCGCCGCCCATGGCAGGCGGCGCGGCCGCCGCGCGAAAAAAAGACCGGCCGGTGGCGATCATTCGACCAAAGTCGAACGCCCGCTAGGCGCTTCGCGCATTGACCGCTCCGGCGCGAAGGCACACGCTTTCGGGCATCGTTCATCGCGCAGGAACCTCTCCATGAACACAGCCGCCGCCGGTTCCTCGAGCCCCCTCTCCAAGCTCGCCTGGGCGGCACTCGCCGTAGTCGGCGCGTTCTGCCTCGGCACGATCGCGCTGCATCGCGGCGAGACGATCAACGCGGTCTGGCTGGTCGCCGCGTCGACCTCGATCTTCTTCATCGGCTACCGCTTCTACAGCCGCTACATCGCCGACAAGGCACTCGGGCTCGACGGCACGCGCGCGACGCCGGCGGTGCGCCGCAACGACGGCCTGGACTACGTGCCGACCGACAAGTGGGTCGTGTTCGGCCACCACTTCGCCGCGATCGCCGGCGCCGGCCCGCTGGTCGGCCCGGTGCTGGCCGCGCAGATGGGCTACCTGCCCGGCACTTTGTGGATCCTGTTCGGCGTGATCCTCGCCGGCGCGGTGCAGGACTTCATGATCCTGTTCCTGTCGGTGCGTCGCGACGGCCGCTCGCTCGGCGAGATGGTGCGCGCCGAACTGGGACCGACCGCCGGCGTGATCGCGATGATCGGCGTGCTGATGATCATGTTCATCATCCTCGCCGTGCTCGCCCTGGTGGTGGTCAAGGCGCTGGCGGAAAGCCCGTGGGGCACCTTCACCGTGGCGATGACGATGCCGATCGCGGTGTTCATGGGCGTGTACCTGCGCTACCTGCGCCCGGGCCGCGTGATGGAGGTGTCGATCATCGGCCTGGTCCTGCTGCTGCTCTCGATCTGGCTCGGCGGCGTGGTCGCGCACGATCCGCAGTGGGCGGCGATGTTCCACTTCAACGGCCGCCAGCTGGCCTGGATGCTGATCGGCTACGGCTTCGTCGCCTCGGTGCTGCCGGTGTGGCTGCTGCTGGCGCCGCGCGACTACCTTTCCACCTTCCTGAAGATCGGCACCGTCGTGCTGCTCGCGCTCGGCATCCTGATCGCCGCGCCGGAACTGCGCATGCCGGCGATCACGAAGTTCATCGACGGCAGCGGCCCGGTGTTCGCCGGCAACCTGTTCCCGTTCCTGTTCATCACGATCGCCTGCGGCGCGGTGTCCGGCTGGCATTCGCTGATCTCCTCCGGCACCACGCCCAAGCTGCTGGCGAACGAGAAGGAAGCGCGCCTGGTCGGCTACGGCTCGATGCTGATGGAAGCCTTCGTCGCGATCATGGCGCTGATCGCTGCCTGCGTGCTCGACCCCGGCATCTACTTCGCGATGAACTCGCCCGGCGCGCTGATCGGCACCACGGTCGAGTCGGCCGCGCAGGCGATCAGCTCCTGGGGCTTCGTCATCACGCCGGACGTGCTGGCGCAGACCGCCAAGGACATCGGCGAGAACTCGATCCTGTCGCGCGCCGGCGGCGCGCCGACGCTCGCCGTCGGCATGGCGCACATCATCCACCAGGTCATCGCCGGCGAAGGCATGATGGCGTTCTGGTACCACTACGCGATCCTGTTCGAGGCGCTGTTCATCCTCACCACCGTCGACGCCGGCACGCGCGTCGGCCGCTTCATGATCCAGGAACTGGCCGGCCTGGCCGTGCCGGCGCTGAAGAAGACCGAATCGTGGGCCGCCAACCTGATCGCCACCGCGCTGTGCGTCGGCTGCTGGGGCTACTTCCTCTACCAGGGCGTGGTCGATCCGCTCGGCGGCATCAACACGCTGTGGCCGCTGTTCGGCATCGCCAACCAGATGCTCGCGGCGATCGCGCTGACCCTGGCCTGCGTCTGCCTGATCAAGATGAAGCGCGACAAGTACCTGTGGATTCCGCTGCTGCCGACCGTGTGGCTGGTGATCTGCACGCTGACCGCGGGCTGGCAGAAGGTGTTCTCCAGCGACGTCAAGGTCAGCTTCCTCGCCCACGCGCAGAAGTATTCCGCCGCGCTCGACGCCGGTCAGGTGCTGGCACCGGCGAAGTCGATCGACGACATGCGCCGCATCCTGACCAACGATTACGTCGATGCCACGCTGGCGGTGATCTTCATGCTGCTGGTGGTGGCGATGGTCGTGTTCGGCCTGCGCGCGGCATTCGCAGCTCGCCGCAATCCGGTGCCGACCGCGCACGAGACGCCGTACGTCGCGCTGGCCGGAGCGGCGCCGTGAGTACGGCGCTGCTACAGCGGTGCTGGCGCCTTTGCGTGCGCATCGCGCGCCAGATCATCGGCGTGCCGGACTACGAGGTCTACGTCGCGCACCTGCGCGCGCACCATCCCGAGCGCTCGATTCCGAGCTACGCCGAGTTCTTCAACGAACGGCAGCTGGCGCGCTACAAGGGCGGCGGCGGGCGCTGCTGCTAGGCGCGACGTTCGTCGATCGCGAAGCGGCGAGCGGCCGGCGAGCCGGTCGGCAGCGAGCCGGGAATCCGGCGCGAAAGGCACCGCGGATGCCCGCGTTCGCGGGCATGACGTCGCGAGGTTCGGCAGCGCCCCCACGCGAACGGACGCCCGCAGCCGAGGCCGCGACACCCGCTTCTCCGCCGCGACGGCGCGCCCTATGCTGGCGCGATGAGGATTCTCTACCTGCTCGATCTGGTCGGCGTGGCCGTGTTCGCGATCAGCGGCACGCTCGCGGCCGGGCGGGCGGGCCTCGACCTGCTCGGCGTGCTGGTGATCGCCGCGGTCACCGCGATCGGCGGCGGAACCCTGCGCGACCTGCTGCTCGACCGGCATCCGATCTTCTGGGTGCGCGATCCGCGCTATCTGTACGTGATCGGCACGACCGCACTGCTGACGGTGGCCTGCGCACGCTGGGGTTCGCTGCCGTACCACGACGTGCTGCTGGTCGCCGACGCGCTCGGCCTGGCGCTGTTCGCGCTGACCGGCGCCGAACTCGCCGAGGAAGCCGAGCACCCGGCGGTCATCGTCGTGCTGACCGGCACGATGACCGGCGTGGCCGGCGGCGTCGTGCGCGACGTGCTCACCGCGCAGGTGCCGCTGATCCTGCGCGGCGACATCTACGCCAGCGCGGCGATCGTCGGCATCGCGCTGTACCTGATGCTGCACAGGCTCGGCGTACCACGCGCGTTCGCGTTCGCGGCGGGTTTCCTGACGGTGGCCGGGCTGCGCCTGGCCTCCGTCACCTGGGGATTGCAGCTGCCGACCTTCGAGCTGCGCGGATGAGGCGCGCGACCGGCACGCCTGCATGCCGGTCGCGCATCTTCCCGCCGGAAAACCTCAGTTGCCGGCGTCGCGCACGACCATCTGGCCCGGAATCGACTGGCCGGTCAGGCCGGTCATGCTGAGGAAGTTCTCGGCCATGAAGTTGCGCGAGAAGTCGTTGGAGACGACCGCGAAAACTTCGCCCGGCGTGTTCGCCATCGCCAGCTTGACCTCGAAATCGTTCGACGCCGCACTGCCGGCGCGGATCATGCCCGGCAGGTCGCCGCGGCCGGTCTTGTCGAGGTAGTCCTTGGCGATGTCGCGCAGCTGCATCAGCTGGGAATCGTTGAAGGTGAGCTGCACGTGCTGGTTGCCGTCGAAGCTCTTCGGCTTGGCGCCCTGCCCGTCGAACGCGTTGCGCATGTACGAGGTCAGGCTCTCGTTGTAGTTGGCGAGCATGACGCGGTACGTCGTCGCGCCCTCGATCGGCTTGCCGTCGGCGCCGAGCTTGAAGCTGACTTCGCTGGAGTGGTCGTTGTTGATCGTGTAGCTGTTGGTCTGCTCGATGCTGCCGTCCTGCCAGGTGGTGCGGTTGATCGTCAGGTGGCTGCTGTTGATCTCCTGCATCCACGACAGGCTGCCGAGATTGGCGCCGACCGAGGCGACGTGGTCGGAGTTGAAGATCTCCGACTTGCCGGACTGGCTCACGCCCGGCGGCGACCAGTTCGGAATCTGGCCCGAGCTCATGAAGTTCTGGTACGCGGCGCGCCCTTCCTCGGTGCGCAGGTCCAGGCGCGCGACCGACATCGCCTGCGTGTCCGCGCTCTTGTCCACGCCGATGCCGGCGCTGATCAGGCCGCGGCGACCGATGCCGAGGAACATCTCGTTCTCGACCGTCTTGACCGGGCCGGAATAGACCTCGAACGTGTTCGCGTCGACGCGGCGCACGCCGAAGCCCTGGCCTTTCAGTTCGGTGTGCGTGGTCTCGCCGTTGAGCAGCTTGTAGCTGGCCGCGAAGGAGGTTCCCTCCAGCGTCTGCCCGCGCATCATCACCGAGGTGCCGACCGGCATGTTCATCGGATCGAGCGGGTTCGGCGCGACGGCCAGGTCGCCCTTGGCGAGCTGCGCGCCCTGCTGCGGCGTCACCGTCGCCTGGTAGGTCAGGCGCGTGCCGGTGAACGTCTCGGCCGAGGCCGACACCGGAATCGGCAGGCCCTTGACGACGTTGCGCAGCAGCGGCGAGCTCTCGACCAGGCTCTTCGCGCCCGGCGACAGCACGCCGAGCTTGTCGGCCCAGCCGTAGATGCGGTTCAGCGGCGTCTTGCCGAAGCTGGCGCTGCCGGTGATCTGCATCTGCGCCGACATCTCGAACTGCTGCGTCTGCTGGAAGTTGACGTCGGTCTGCACCTGAGAGAGCTTGACCTCGCCCTCGACGCGGACGTCGCCGCCGACGCGCGCGGGAATCAGCGACGGCGTGCTCGCACCGATCACCGGCGTGGAGAAGTTCACCTGCGAACCCGGATTCATCGCCCAGCCGAGCGCCTCATCGGGCAGCTTGCCGAGCAGCTCGTAGGCGGACTGGACCTGCTCGGGCGACGGATTGGCCGGCAGCTTCACGCCGAGCACGCCGAGCGCGCTGCTGACCTGCTCGAGCGGCAGGGACGATACGTTCGTCGTGGACTGGCCGGCGGTCAGGTAGGCCGGCACCTGCGCCGGCTGCGCCTTCGCCTCGTCGACGATGCGCTGCAGTTCCTGCGTGTACGGATTGCTCTGGTAGGCGGTGAGCGCGTTGTCGTACTCGTAGCTCGCCGTCGCGCCGTTCAGGCCGGCGAAGTCGCTGCGCTGCGGCGCGAAGCGGTCGAGCGCGGCCTGCGCCTGTTCCGCGCGCGTGGCGTTGAACGCCTCGACGCGGGGTGTGTACACCGACGAGGCGACCTGGCCCGGCATGCCGGCGAGGTCGTCGCGGCGCGGCAGCGGCAGCGCATGGATCGCCTGCACGGCTTCCTGCGGCGTGGCGGCTTCCTCGGCGGTCTTCGGCTTCGCTGCAGCCGCAGCGGGAGCGGCGGTGTCGGCCGCCGGGGCCGAAGCGGGCGTCTCGGGCTGCGGGGCGGCCTGCGGTTCTTCGGCGGGAAGCGTGCGCGGGCTCTGCGCGCGGACTCCATTGATGTCGACCATGATCTTCCCTCCGGAAACGGCGATTCGGGCCGCAACCGTACCCGGCCGGCACCGGCCGGACCATTGGGGACAACCCTAGAAGCGCCTGGCGGCGCTAGTGCGCGCCGTGGGCGGAACGGCGCAGCGCCAGCGTCTCCCAGGCGGCGACGAGCATCATCACCACGGTCGTGGCCGCACCGAGCGCGAGGGCGGAAGCGTGCAGGGACGTCGCCAACGGCACCAGCGCCAGCATCAGCGCGAGACCAACGAGGTGCGACAGCGGCGGCCCGCGACGGTCGTTGGTGACCCACTTGAACAGCAGGTTGCCTGCCAGGTACAGGGCCGGGCCGCCGAGGATCACCGCGATGCCGGCGCCGTCGGCGTGGCCCGGATGCACGAGCACGATCTCGTCGGCGACCGCGCAGACGATGATGCCGGCGATGATCAGCACGTGCACGTAGGTGTAGGCGATGCGCGCGATGCGGCCGGGGTCGTCGGAGTGCTCGATGCGGTGGGCGGCGCGGCCGGCGCCGGTGTTGAAGTAGACCAGCCACATCGCCACGCTGCCGAGGAAGTCGACGATGAAGGCGGCGGCAGTGGTCGCGTTCCAGCTCTGCTCGGCGAAGGTCGCGCCGGTGACCAGCAGCGACTCGCCCAGCGCGATGATCACGAACAGCGCGCAGCGCTCGGCGAAATGCCCGCCGTGCACGTCCCAGTCGGCGGTGGTCGAGCGGCCGAGGCCGGGCACGCGGAAGTACATCGCCGGGCCGCAGATCTCGATCGCCAGCGCGGCGACCCAGCACAGGAACTGCGCGGCGCCGTCCTGGAACGCGCCGACGATCCACAGCACGCCGGACGCGCTCAGCCAGACCAGGATGCGCTGGAAGTTGCGCCGCCGCGACGCCGTCTCGCGCCGCACCGCCCACAGGAAGAACAGCGTGCGGCCGACCTGCATGCCGACGTAGGCGGCGATGAAGGTGAAGGTGCGCTCGCCGAAGGCCTGCGGGATCGACGCCGACAGCACCAGCCCGGCGAGCATCAGCACGAACAGGCACAGGCGCACCGGCGTGCGTTCCGGATCGAGCCAGTTGGTGACCCAGGCGGTGTAGACCCACACCCACCACACGCCGAACAGCAGCAGCGCGGTCTGCAATGCGCCGACCAGGTCCAGGTGCGCGAGCAGGCGGTGCGAAAGCTGGGTCACCGCGAATACGAAGACGAGGTCGAAGAACAGCTCGACCATCGTGACCTTGCCGTCCTCGTGGCCGCCTCGACGGCGCAGCAGGCTGCTCGCTTCGCTCATGTGTTCCCCTTCCGGACGGGTGTCCCGCGCGCCATGCTAGCCGACTCGCGCCCGGCCGGAGCGGCCGGACACGCACGTTTACGGGAAGGCCGCGCGATCCCTTTCGCCGCCGCGAAGGCGCGACGGCCAGGCGCGGCTACGGAGCCTCGAAGCCGTCGCCGAAGATCGTGTCGTCGCCCGCCGGCGGCGTGAAGTCGCCGGCCATCTGCAGGGCGAGCGCATTGTCGTCGCCGGCGATGGCCTGGTTGATCTGGCTGCCGAAGCCGCCGCAGTCGCCCGCGCCGACCGGCGGGATCGTGAAGCCCGCACCGGACAGGTCCAGGCCGCCCGGCGACCCGGTACCGGCGAGCGCGACCTCGATCGGCTCGAGCACGCAGGTGCCGACGTCGATCGGGCCCAGCGGGCTCGACGCGGAGACCACCTGCAGCCGCAGGATCGCCGGCGTCAGCGCGGCGACGCCGTCGGGCGCGACCTGGCCGCTCGACTGGCCGCTCTGGCTGAGCTGGTAGGTGACCACGACCGGCCCCAGCGGCGAGGAGTAGCTCGTCGTGGCCTGCGGAAAGGTGAAGCGGCCCGCGGCGATCGCGCCGCTCGCCGCATCGTAGCCGGAACCTGCGAACGTGCCGCCGGACGGCAGCGCGCCGGCCTGGCCGTTGACCGAGATCGTGCCGGTCAGCGGATAGTCCACCGCCGCGGCGATCGCCGGCAGCAGCAGCAATGCACCGGACGCCGCCGCACACGCGAGCCGTGCGGCCGCGCGCCGCTCGCCTGGCAAGAACCCGCCTCGCAAGAAAACGCTGCGCATCTGTGTCGCTCCCCCTGGTGTGACGGCTGCGGATTTCCCGCCGGCCCGTTCGCGAACGGCGCCGGCAGGAAACCGCCGGATGTTTCCTACTTCTTCTTTTTCTCTTCCACCGCCGTCCACTGCTTCAGCCAGGCGTTGACGGTGTCGTGCCACAGCACGCTGTTGTGCGGCTTGAGCACCCAGTGGTTCTCGTCCGGGAAATGCAGGAACTGGCTCGGGATGCCGCGCCGCTGCGCGGCGGTGAAGGCGGCGATGCCCTGCTCGATCGGAATGCGGAAGTCCTGCTCGCCGTGCACCACTAGGATCGGCACGCGCCAGTCCTTGACGTGGTTGACCGGGTTGAACTTCTCGTAGCCGGCCGGATCCTCGTACGGCGTCTTGCCGTTGTGCTCCCACTCGTCGAACCACAGTTCCTCGGTCGAGTAGCCCATCATGCGCGCGTCGAACACGCCGTCGTGCGCGACGATGCACTTCCACGGCTCGTTCCACACGCCGGCGATCCAGAACGCCATGAAGCCGCCGTACGACGCACCCAGCGCGCAGGCGCGGTCGCCGTCGAGGAAGCGGAAATTCTCCAGCGCCGCGGTCCAGCCGAGCTTGAGGTCTTCCAGCGGCGCGCCGCCCCAGTCGCCGGAGATCGCGTCGGTGAATTTCTGGCCGTAGCCGGTCGAGCCGTGGAAATTGATCGTCACCACCGCGAAACCCTGCCCGGCGTAGGTCTGCGCGTTCCAGCGGTAGTGGAAGTCGCTGGTCATCGCGCCCTGCGGGCCACCATGGATGATGAAGGCGACCGGGTACTTGCGGCCCGCCTTGTAGCCGACCGGCTTTACCACGTAGCCCTGCACCGAATCGCCGCCGGCGCCTTGGAAGGTGAAGAACTGCGCGTCGCCGAAGCGGACGTTCTTCAGGCGTTCGGCGTTGAAGCGCGTGACCTGCTTCAGGCCCTTGCCGCGCAGGTCCGCCGCGTACAGGTCGGTCGGGTGCTTGAAGTCCTGCCGCGCGACGACCATGCCCCGGGCGCCGACGTCGAAGCCGGCCACGCTGCCGCCGTCGACGATGCGCAGGGCCTTGCCGCTGGCGACGTCGATCGCGAACAGCGGGTGCTCGCCCTTGTCGTCGGTGGTGGTGTACAGCGTCTTGCCGTCGGCCGATTCCTTCAGCGCCGAGGCCGAGCGGTCCCAGTTCGGGGCGATCTCCTTCTTCGCGCCGGTGGCCAGGTCCATCGCCCAGATGCCGAAGCGGTCGGCTTCGAAGCCCGGGCGCTTCATCGCCAGCCAGTACAGCGTCTTGCCGTCCCGCGACGGCAGCGGATAGCCGTCCCAGGCCAGGTTGTCGGCGGTCAGGTTGCGCGGTTCGGCCGAGCCGTCGGCCGGCACCGCGTAGACGTCGAAGTTGGTCGACCACGGTTCGGTCGTGCCGGCGATGCGTGCGTTGAAGTACACGATCGTCCCGTCCGGCGAGAACGCGTACTCGCCGTCGTCGCCGAACGGCTTGGACGGCACGTCGCCGTCGATGCCGCGGCTGAGCCGTCGCGGCTCGCCCTGCACGCGCCCGTCGGCGCCGATCTCGGCGACGAACAGCTGCGAACGGCGGCCGTCGGCCCAGGTGTCCCAGTGGCGGATGAACAGCTTGTCGTAGACCGTGCCGCTGGCCTTGTCGGCCTTGCGCTCGTCCAGGCGCTGCTTGGTGCAGGCCAGCGTGTCGCAGTCGGGGAACACGTCGATCGACAGCAGCACGCGCTTGCCGTCCGGCGAGAACTTGAAGTTGTTGACGTCCAGCGGCGCCCAGGTGATCTGGCGCGCCGCACCGCCCTTGGCGTCGACCTGCCAGAGCTGGCTGACGCCGTCCTTGCCGGCGAGGAAGTAGAGGCCGGCGCCGTCGGCGGACCAGCGCGGTCCGGACGCGCCGAGGCTCGCCTCGGTCAGCCGCTTCGACGTGCCGCCGCCCGCCGGCACGGTCCACACGCTGGTACGGCCCTTGTTCGCCTCGTAGTCGGTCTCGCGCACCTGGAAGGCGATCTGGCGGCCGTCCGGCGACAGCGACGGATCGCTGACGCGGTCCATCATGACCAGGTCCTGCACATTGAACGGATGCGGACCCTCGGCAGCGACGGCCGGAATCGCGACGGCCATCGCGAGGGTGACGGCGAGCAACTTCATGGGCTTCCTCCCGGGCGAAAGGCGTGCATGGTACGGCCTGCCGCCTAAGCGGCCAACTGAAGCGCCGCGACAGGCCGGCGGCGCCGCGGAGTCGACGAGCATCGATCGCTCGCTCGCGCGCTGACGCGCAGACGCGGCGCGATCGGAGGACGAACGCGTCCGCCGGCCTCGCCGCTAGCGCAGGCGAAACCGCACCGGAACGACCAGCTCCAGCGTCTCCCCGGCGATTTCCGGCGGCGGCGGCGGCAACGGCTCGGCACGCCGGACCACCGCCAGGGCTTCTTCGTCGAGCGCCGCGGATCCGCTGCTGCGCTCGATCCGTGCAGCCAGCACGCGGCCACGGCGGTCGACGCGGAAGCGCAGGTCCGCGGTGCCCTGCTCCCGCGCGCGCTGCGCGGCGAACGGATAGCGCCGATGCCGTTCGAGATGCGCAAGCACGATCGCCTGCCAGTCCGAAGTGCGATGTGCCGCGACCGCAGCGGCGGCGGCATCCTGCCCGACCGCGTCGCGCGGCGATGCCGACGCCGGTTCTTCCTTCGGCCGGTCTTCGCGTTCCGTCGCGTCTGCCACCGCGCGCTGTGGTTCCGCCTGCGCGACTTCGCCGACCGCAACGGGAAGCGGCGCCGCGATGGGCGTCATCGTCGGCGTCGGCGCGGCGGTGCGAGACGTCGTCCTCTTCGGCGAGGGACGGCGCGGTTCCGGCAGGGTTGGGGCCGCGGCTGCGAGGGGCGCCGGCGCGGCCGGTGGCGTGGCCTCGACGCCGGAAAGATCGATCAGCACCACGGTCATCCGCTGCGACGGCAATCGCGGCGCGGGCGGAGGCGGACACATCAGGGCCAGGAACGCCGCCGCATGCAGCGCGCACGTCGCGACGAGCGCGAGCACGCGCACCGCCGACAGGTCGCGCAGGCCCGGCCGCGCCGAGCCGGGCGCCGTACCCGTCCGGTGCCGCTGGCCGCGTCCATCCGGGCGCATCAAGGAGATGCGGTCCAAGCGGCCGACCCGGCGGCGGCGATCCGGCTCGCAGAGACGATGGCGATCGCCCCTTCTGCATCGGCCCCGGCAAGGATATGATTACGAATCATTCTTATTTGCATTTATATCCGAGCGCCATGATAACGCCCTCCACCCCGCCGTGCGCGCATCGACGCGCCTTCCGACTCGATCGCCGGCCGCCTGGAATGCGGCGTGCGCTGCTGTGGCTGGCCATCGTCACCGGCACGACGGGCGCGTCGGCGCAGGAATCGCCCGCTTCCACCGCCGCGCCGCCGCCGGGCGCGGCCGACACCGTGTACCTGTCGCCGCTGGTCACCGACGCCAATGCGCAGGACCCGTACGCCGAGCCGGCTGCGAAGAGCACCATCGGCCGCGATGCCATCGACCTGTTCGGCGGCCAGAACCTCGACGACGCCCTGCGCGCCACGCCCGGCACGTTCACGCGCGACAGTCCGCAGAACCCCGGCATCGCGGTCGACATCCGCGGCATGGAGGGATCGGGCCGCGTCACCATGACGATCGACGGCGTGCGCCAGAATTTCCGCTTCACCGGCCACGAGGCGCAGGGCTTCACCTACGTCGATCCGGCGCTGCTCGCCGGCGTCGACGTCAGCCGCGGCGCAACGAGCGGCGCCGCCGGCGCCGGCGCGCTGGCGGGCGCCGCCAACTTCCGCACGCTCGCACCGGCCGACGTGCTGCGCGACGGCGCCAACGCCGGCGGCTTCGTCGGCGTTTCCTGGGGCGACAACGGCGGCGGTTTCGCGCCGGTCGCCGCCGGCGCGGTGCGCACCGGGGCCTGGAGCTTCCTCGCCGCCGCCAGCCGCCGCTCGCCCGACGACTACGGGAACGGCAAGGGCCAGACCGTGCCGTACACCGGACAGGACCTGCGCTCCGGGCTGCTCAAGGCCGAGTTCCGGCCGAGCGACGCGCACCGGCTCGCGCTCGGCGCCGTGCTCTACGACAACGACTTCATCGCCAATTCCTACGACCAGACCATCGGCTCGCGGCAGTTCACCGCCAACTACGCCTACACGCCGGGCGGCCACGCGGTCGACCTGCGCGTCAACGCCTATCGCAGCGACGTGCGCATGAAGTACGGCACCTCGCCGACATTGCCCAACGGCGGCAGCGGCGCCGGGCGCCGCATCGAGGACACCGGCACCGGCTTCGACGCGACCAACACCACGCGCCTGGGCGAACACCTGTCGAGCACCTACGGCGTCGCGTACTTCCACGACGACGTCGATTCGATCAACAGCGCCGTCGCACCGGGCTTCGGCGTCAATCCGAGCGGCGAGAACTCGATCGCGAGCGCGTTCTCCGACACCACCCTCCGCTACGGCATCACCGACACGATTCTCGGCCTGCGCTACGACCGCTATCACGTCGAGGGTTCCGGCTCGGTCACCGCGGGCAATCCGCTCGGCATGCCGGCGGGCCGCTACGCGGTCGACCGTTCGGGCGGCGCGTTCAATCCGTCGCTGACGTTCGCGGTCACGCCGCTCCCGTGGCTGCAGCCGTACCTGCGCTGGTCGCGCACGTTCCGCCCGCCGACCGTCTCGGAAACGCTGATGGGCGGCGACCATCCGGCCGACGGCGGCCCGACGCAGACGTTCTACCCGAACCCGTTCCTGAAGCCGGAGAAATCGCGCGGCTGGGAGCTCGGCGTCAACGTCGGCACCGACCGGGTCTTGCGCAGCGACGACCGGCTGCGCGCCAAGGTCACGGTCTACCGCAACGCGGTCGACGACTACGTCACCGCGACGTTCGCCCCGGCCGGCGGCGCGTTCTTCGGCAACAACCCCGGCACCTCGATCGTCAAGGGCGTCGAAGTCGAAGGCGGCTACGACGCCGGCTTCGCGTTCGCCAACCTCACCTACTCGCACACCGACTCCGATCTCAAGTCGCAGGTCAACGGCCTGGGTGCGCAGAGTTACCTGCCGGACGAGGTCTACGGTGCGACGCTCGGCGCGCGCCTGGCCGAACGCCGCCTCACGATCGGCGCGCGCTGGTCGAAGGTCTCGCGCAGCTTCATCGGCGAGGAGAACGCCTACGGCGCCAACCGCCCCTGGGAACCGGGCTACGACCTGGTCGACCTGTTCGCCAACTACGTCTTCGACAGCGGCCTGGAGCTGCGCGCCAACGTCGCCAATGCCGACGACACCGTCTACACCCCGGCGCTGAGCACACCGGCCGCCGGCACCTCGGTCGAAACCGGCCGCGGACGCACCTGGTCACTGACCGCGAAATACACGTTCTGACCGTTCGCCGGTCGCCCTCTTTCCACTGCCACAGGATGATTCACCATGAGAATCCGACCCACGTACCTGCTTTGCGCACTGCTTTGCGCCGCCGTCGCCGCTCCGGCGTCGGCCGGCACGTTTGCGCTGTCCTTCAATGCCGACGATTCCAGCCGCTGGTACGACTTCATCATGGACTGGTTCGCCCAGCTCGATCGCACCGAGAGCGGCACTCCGCCGCTCAACGTGCTCTACACGATCGGCGCGGAAACCGATCCGCTGAACCCGGTCACCTACCAGGATTCCGGCGACAGCGCCGTCGTGTTCGCGCACGGCCGCGCCTTCACCGACGTCGGCAGCATCACCTACACCGGCAGCGGCAACGGCACCTTTCCGATCACCGCCGTCACGCTCGACCTCAATCCCCACGTGAGGACCCAGGAGGCCAGCGCGCTGGGCCTGTCCTACCTCACGACCGTCAGCAACCCGCAGGGCACGATCACGATCGCCGGCGGTGCGGTGACCGACATCCGGCTCGACGCGGACATCCGCTTCGACCTGGACGCACGCAACGATCCGCTCATCGGCTACCTGCTGCCGTACGAAGGCACCTTGCTGATGGAGGGCGACCGCTTCGACATCTTCGTCGACGATTCCGCCGGCTCCCACTTCGTCATGCGCTACGTCTGGGACCTGCACGGCACGGTGGCCGGCGTGGGCGGCGGCGACGTGGTCTTTGCGAACGGCTTCGACCCGTCCTGACCCGCCACGGGCGAAGGGGGAACATCCGGCATTGGGGATGTTTCCACTTGTAGCAATGTCAAGATGAGTGACCGCGGTCGCCGGCCGCGGCCGCTCTCCGTCCCTCGATCCGGCACAAGCGCCCCGCGCAGCCGCCCGCAAGGCGGCGCCGCGACGGCGCTTCCGGCCGGTCCGGCGCTTCCGGAGGCGGCGGCGGCGCCTCGCAGCGGATTCCCGCCGGACGGCGGCGAAGCCGCTGCCCTCGCGCTGCGGTAGGCTTATGCTTACGCACAGCAATCCTGAGGGCGCGTTCGTCGATGTCCAAACCCCCTTCCGTCCGTTCCGGCAGTACCAAGGCACGCCTGCTGGAGGCGGCCGAGGAACTGTTCATCGAACATGGCTACGAGTCCATGTCGCTGCGTCAGATCACGACGCAGGCCGGCGCGAATCTCGCCGCGGTGAACTATCACTTCGGCAGCAAGGAAGCCCTCGTGCAGGAGCTGCTGACGCAGCGATTCGACCGTCTCAACCAGGAGCGCCTGCAGCTGCTGTCGATCTGCGAGAAGCAGTACGGCGAGCAGCCGATGGACGTCTCCACCGTGCTCGGCGTGCTGTTCGTGCCGGGCCTGCGGCTCACCCGCAGCACGCTCGGCGGGCCGAACTTCCTGCGCCTGCTCGGACGCGTGTACAGCGACCCGTCGCCGTTCATGCGCGAGTACCTGCGCGAGCACTACGAGTCGATTTCCGGGCGCTTCTTCGAGGCCTTCTCGCGCGCGCTGCCGCATGTGCCGCGCCACGAGCTCGGCATGCGCCTGCAGTTCAGCCTGAAGGCGCTGTCGGGCATGCTCGCCAGCGAGGACACCGACGAACTCGCCGCCGCGATCTGCATCGGCGAGGAGGTCAAGGACACGCTGATGATCGAGCGCCTGATCGCCTTCATCTCGCCGGTGCTGACCACGCCGTTCGCGTCGGTGCGACAGGCCGGCCCGATCGAGCGCGTGCTGAGCCTGGCCGACCTCGCCGCCGCGGCCGTCGACGAACACGAGCACAAGGATCCGCGCGTGCGCGGCCGCAAGCCGTCGGCGGGATCGGCGTCGTGGCGTTCGGGCGCGGCCGATCCCTGAGCCGCGCCGGACGACAATCGCCCCGCCTCAGTTCCCGGCGAATGCGCAGGCGTCCCAGCCCTGCGGCGTGCCCGCCGTGGACGGCCCGCGGAAATTCGGCAGGTTCGACTGCGCCCACTCGTCCGCCTGGGCCAGCTCGGCCGGACTCAGGTTCGCCGCGGCCGCGGCGAGCTGGCGGTCGAGCTGCGCGACGCGATGCTCCTCGGCGCCCAGACGGTACAGCTTGAGATAGCGGTAGTGCTGGGCCGGATCGGTGCCGACCACACCGGCCAGCAGCCCCTGCGCGCCCGGCTCGTAAGCCTGCTGCAGCAGGTCGACCACGCGCCAGTCACCCGCGGTGAGTCCGGATTCGATCAGCGACCGCGCGTCGTCGCGGTAGGACTGCAGCGACTCGGGATGCTCGAGCAGTCCGCGCGAGTCGTACAGCGGCCCACGGCCGAGATAACAGGCCCGCGCGTCCTCGTCGCCGAGCCGCGCCGCCTGCGCGATGTTCGGCACCAGGCTGTCGAGCATCTGCGGACTGGCGTCGGCGCAGAACTTCTGGTTCTCGCTCACGGTTCGCTGGCGAAGCTCCATCGCGTCGAGCAGGATCTGGTAGGTGCGCAACTGCTCCGGCGTCATGCCTTCGGTCTTCCTGCCGGTCAGCTCGTCGGAGGCACCGACATTCTTCCATTCCGATCCGCGCAGCCGGTTGCAGCGGTTCACGTCGCGGAACAACCGCGCCGCGGCGGCGGCGTCGCCGGCGTTGGCGCGCGCCTGCAGATCGGCGAAGGTGTCCTTCAGGGGCGCGCCGATCGGAGGTAGCGGATCGCCCTTGCGAGCGACTACTGCGGTTCGGCTCCCCGACGGTCCCGGCGACTTCCCCGACGGAACACGGGAACCGGAGCCACCTTGGCTCGGGTCATGGGCCGCAACAACGCTCGCACGCGAGGACGGCGCGTTCGAGCGCCCCATGAAATAGGCTGCCCCCGCCACTGCGAACATCACGGCAACCAAGGCTGCATCACGCCGCTTCATGGGCTCGACGCTTCCTGTCGGCATGCAAGTTCATGTCGTCCTCGCTATTCGTACGGAAACGAACACGGATCCCAACCGGGAATCGTCGAATCAGTCGAATTGCTGCCATTGAAATTTCTCTGGAAAACGGTCTGCGCCCAGGAGTCGGCATCGGCGACCTGCGCCGGCGTGAGCTGCTGCGCCGCCTCGGCCAGCGATGAATTCATCTGCGCCGCGCGGTCCGGGTCCGCGCCCAGGTTGTAGAGCTTCATGTAACGATAGTACTGATAGGCATCGGACCCGAGCACGCCGGCGAGAGGGCTCTCCGAACCCGGCTGATAGGCCCCGCGAAGAACATCCACGACTTTCCAGTCGCCTGCTTGAATGCCTGCATCGACCATCGACGCCACGCTGGTCCGGTAGTTCGCAAGCCATTCCGGATGGCCCATCAATCCGCGCGTATCGTAGCTCGGCCCGCGTTGCAGATAGCAGGCTCGGGCGTACTCCTCGCCGAGCTGCGCGGCCTTCTGCAAATTGGGGACCAGGGAATCCAGCATGCTGTCCGTCGCGCCGTCGCACAAACTGTGGAATCTCTGCATGACCTGCTTGCGGGCTTCGATCGCGTCGAGCTGAACCTGATAGCCTTCCAGCTGCGCCGCGTCCATCGCGTCGACTTTCTCGCTCAACAATTCGTCGGCCAGGCGCGAATTCGACCAGTCGATGCCGCGCAGGCGACTGCAAAGACCGACGTCGCGATACAAGCGCGTCGCTGCCACGACGTCACCGACATCCGCGCGTGCTTGCAACTCGGCAAAGACTTCCTTCAAGGGCCGGTCGCCGGGCAGAAGAGGCATTGTCTTGCGCCCGGCGGGGACGCGCGGCTTCTTCCTCGCGCCGCCGACGTCGTGACCTTCGGAAACGGCGGAAACGCTGGCGTCCTTCGCCGCGCTCCCTTCGGCGGCGGAATTTCGGCCTTGAACCCGACCGAGCAAGTACGCGCATGCGATCGCTGCCGAAGCGATCAGGACGAAAGCGATGAACCAGCGACGCATGGGCGAAGACTATCGCAGGGCGGCATGAAACCGCCCCGCGTTGCCGGAACCACTATTCGAGCCGATCACGACCGCCTGAGCCGTCCGAACTACTGCTCGCTGGCGAGCACGTAAGCGGAAGCGGCAAGAGACGTGTCGCCGCTCATGATCGCCGTATTCTTGCCTGCGGCCGATGGCAGTCCCACCTTGAGGTTGACCGCACCGGACACCAGGAAGTCGAGCACCGACGTGATGATAGGCAGCCCCAACGCCACGTTGCCACATCCGCTCGCCCCGGGCACCGCGAACGAATTGTCGACCAGCGAGTTGTCGTCGTCCTGGATGTAACCGACGTAGTTGGCTTCGTCCACCCATACATAGTAGGAATTGCCCGGCTCGCCCGAGATCGGCTGGTTCGGCGGCGGCGGATTGGTCGTTGCCGTCTGCAGGTTGATCCGGATGGGATTCTGCGGCGAGCCGATGTAGCAGGTGCCGCCGAGGAACGGATTCTGCAGATGCACGCGTACGGTCAGGCGCGCGGCGACGGGATCCTCGCCACTATCGGGAGCCGGCGGATACAGGGCCTGGAGGAAATTCGTCTGGACCGTGTCGACCAATTCGATCGTCGCCGTCACGTCATTGACGGAATTGACGATGCTCCAGAAGGCAACCCACAGCGGAAACGGCCAGTCCGGCGCCGGATTGGCGATTCCGAGCAGGCCGCCCGGAACCTTGGCGGGAACCGATGCCAGCGTCGGCGCGCCTACCGCGTCGTACAAGGGGGAAGGCCCGACGCTCTCGAGCCCGCCCTGCAGCGTGATCGGCGAAGTGATCGGCAAAGTGGTGTTCCCGATGACGAACGAACCGGAGCTCACGACGTTGTAGAGGCACGTCGTGACGCTGGGATTGGTGTACGGACAATTCTTGAAGATCGAGAATGCGCCCGAAGGCGTGCCCGCGATCGCCGCCGGCATCGAAACGATGCCGGCCAGCGCGGTAGCGAGGGCCAGAGAAAGCGATGTCTTGGACATGGTGAACTCCTGGACTGGGCAATTGACGCTCTGTGCGCGACAAGCGATGGCCCGCGCGAAGAATGCAAGGGGGAGAAAAAGCTGCCGCTTCAGGCGTCCGCCCGAAGCGGCAGCGGCGATCCCTGCGATGGTTCGGAGCAGCCGCCTGGAATGACGGCCGTCCGCCGTTCAGTCCGTTGATCCGATCACGGAACCGCAACCCAGCGGATCGGCTTGGTGGACTTCAGCGCAGCCGGACCGGACGGCGGCGGATTCGCGGTCGACCTGACGTCCGTGCACGGTCCCAAAGCACCGGTGAACCCGTAGGTATTGGTCGTCGGCGGCGTGGGACTGAGCGGAGCCAGCGTTCCGGAGATGCTTCCGGTGCACGTCGTATTGGGGCTCGTGAAATGAATGCTGATGTTGCTGATGGTCACCTTTCCGCTGGCGTCAGGAGCAGACACGTTCCACGGGAGAACCTTCGTGATCGACGTGCACGCGGTGCTGGTTCCGAACGTGGCTGTGCTGACCTTCGCCGGAGGCGAAACGGGCAGCGTCGTACCCGTGGCGGGAAGCGACAACGTGAAAACGGCATTGGTACAAGGAACCGGAATCATCGCGGGCGATGCGGTTGTGGGGCCGGAAAGATCCACGCTGTCGCCCGTCGACACCCAGGCCGAGCCGTTCCAGATCTCGTAGTGACCTGCGAAGGCAGGAGAAGCAACGAAGGCACCCATCGCAGCCAAAGCAGTGAATATGCCGGACTTAAGCTTGATCATGATGCTTTTCTCCATCATACGTTGAGGTTTCGAACGCTACTGGCGCTCGCATGGTTTGCCACGGAAAGCTGCGTCGTGGCGACGCACTCCTTGACTGCGCCGACTGTGGCGCTGTCGGGGATGGTTTTCGTCGAATCCCGGCGTCCTCCGACTCACGGAATCGATCCGTCGAATGAAATCGCCTTTTCTCAGTAGAACCCCTTGCGTATGGAAAGACCGAAGAAACGCGGGTCCTGCAGGAACACGTTCGAGGTCAATCCGCTGTCGTCGCTGTTCAGGAAGGTGCCGGTGATCGCCTCGCCTCCCAGCGCGTTCTTGACGTAGAACTGCACGGTCAGGTCCTCTTCGAGCTTCTGCCAGGTCAACGACAGATTCACGTTGCCCCAGTCGTGCAGACGATCGATCTTGTCCTGATAGATGCGCGCCCAGCTCTCACCCTGGTAGTACAGGTCCGCTCGAAGGATCAGGTCGCCATGCGAAGTGAAGAACGTGTACTGCGGGCTGACGCTGACCGTGATGTGCGGAGCATTCGGCAGGCTGTGACCGCCCACGCTCTTGGCAAAGCCCGCGCCACCGTTCGGCGCGTCGGTGCGCGGGTCATAGAAGACGTTCTCTCCGAGAAGCCCGGCATACGGCCCGCCCGGCTGGAAGCCGGCTCCGTTGATGGGAAGATTCGCCGTGCAGAAACTGTTGAGCACGTCGACGGCGCTGCCGTTGACTCCGATCAAGCCCTGGGCGGCCGCCTGCAGGATGCGCTCCACGTAGGCCCTGGGTGCGATGCAATTCGATGCCAGCTGCATCCACGGACGCACGACCACCCAGTCCGGATTGCCGGCGGTACGGTCCATCACGTCGATCGAGGACTGCCCTCCGCCGACACGCGAGCCGAGCAGACCGATATTGCCGCTCAACATGAAGGACGGCGTCGGCTTCCACGCTGCCTCCAGCTCGAGACCCCAGGTCTTGGCGTCGAAGTTCTCGTTGAAGGTTGCGCGATCCTGGATCTGCGAAACCTGGTAGTCCTTGTAGTCGTTGTAGAACAGCGTCGCGTTGAGGGTCAGCTTGCCGCCGGCCAGCACGTTCTTGGTACCGATCTCCAGGGCATTGACGAACTCGGGCGAAAATTCCGGCCTGCGCTGCTCGAACGTGAGGATGTCCGGATTGGCGCCTATTCCCGGGGAATTGGTGCCTCCGGCCTTGTAGCCGCGCGAAACCGACGCGTAGAGCAGCGTGCTGTCGGTGAACGAGGTCTGCGGTGTCCAGTCCAGCACAACGCGGCCGGTCGGCTCGTTCCACGTCTGGTGGATCTTCGGGTTGGCCGGATATCCGCTGCCGGTATAACCGCCGCCGACGAAATAACCCCGGGAAAGATCCGTCCACGTCAGCAATGCCTGGCTCGGTATCGGCGTGGTGATCTTCTTGTCGTTGGTGAAACGCAATCCGGCCGTCAGCTTCACCGTATCGGAAAGCTGCCAGTAGGTTTCTCCGAAGATGGCCGCCGATTTCGTTTCGGCCACGTTCCAGCTACGGAAATAGTTGTGTCCCTGGCCGTTTAGACTGCCGATCGGATTCGGATCGATGTAGAGACAGGGAGCCGGACTGCCGTCGATTTCGGGGCGCGTCGCCGTTCCGATCGGGCAAGGCAAAGGAGCGGTCCCGACCCCCTGGTTGTTGAAAAGAACCTGCCCGATGGCAGTGAACATGTTGTTGAATACGTAGTAGCTCTCGTCGATCTTGTAGTGCAGGTAGTTCGCGCCGACGCTGAAGTTGAACATTCCGTCGAACGAGGACTGCAGACGGAATTCCTGTGACCATTGCGTGCTGTAGGAATCGACCAGGTCGGCGAGCAACATGCGATCGGAACAGCCGAGCTGCGGATCGCAGAAGACACCGTTGGGCAGCATGTCGTAGCCGGGTGCGAGCTGGCCTTCCTGGTTGAAGTAGTAGGGCTTGTCGACCGAAGTATTCGTGAAGACCGGATTCGACTGGAAGCGTCCGTAGTCCTGCGTCGAGAAGTACCGGTCCCGCGTATACAGGGTTTGCGAAATGAACTTGAGCCCGTCGCCGATTTCGGTGTCGAAATTGAACTGCACGACATCGTTCTTGGCCTTGAAGCGCGGATCGTAGGTCGTTGCGATCTTGCGCAGATCGCTCGACTGCGTCACTCCGGCGTAAGGATTGACCCAGGGCTGGATCAGAGTGACGTTGCCGGCGTAGTTGCCGTCCGGGTCGGCCCGGAAACCGATCAGTCCGCCGATTCTCGACGCCGCCAGAACCCAGGGCAGAGAGCCGCCGTTCGGCACACCGAACGCGCCGCGATCGTAGAGTGAACCGTCCACGCAGCCCTGACTCATGAAGTTGCGGTCGGGCTGCGTCACCGAGGTTCCGATCATCGTTTCCGGACCGGGATCGTTGTGGCACAGCTGCTTGCCGGTGCGCGCACGATCGTCGTTCTCCCGGAAGTGCTCCCAGACGAGGTTCGCGTTGACGCCTTCCGCGGGCTTCCAGGCCAGCGACAGGCGGCCGGACCAGAGATTGCGGCCGTCGACGTCCTTGTCCGAGGCCGTGTTTTCCACGTAGCCGGAACGCTTGGTCCAGGCCCCGGCGAACCGGAACGCCAGCGTGTCCGTCAGCGGCACATTGACCATCCCGCTGAATCGACGGCTGTCGTAGTTGCCGAGTTCGGTCTTGATCCAGGACTCGAATCCGTCGAAGTTCGGCAGGTTCGGAATCATGTTGACCACGCCGGCGGTGGCGTTGCGTCCGTACAACGTGCCTTGCGGCCCGCGCAGCACTTCCACGCGATCGACGTCGAAGTACTCCTGCTCGAACAGGCGATTGCGGATCATCGGCGTCGAATTGAAGCTGACCGCGACCGCCGGATCCGTCGTCACCGACAGCGCCTGCGTGCCGATGCCGCGGATCTGGAAGTTGTACATCGCGAAATTGGTCTTGCTGAAGCTGACGTTCGGCGTCGCCGTGACGAGGTCGCCTCCGGTCTCGATCTTGCGATCGTTCAGATCCTCTCCTCCGAAAGCGCTGATCGCGATCGGCACCTTCTGGATGTTCTCAACCTTCTTCTGCGCAGTGACGGTGATCGTGCCGAGCTGAGTCGAATCGGCGGACTTGCCGCGCCTGGCGCTCGACGCCGACGGGGATGTTTCGTCCTGTTGCGCGGCTTGCGGCGCATCAGCGGCCGCTTCGCCGGAGACGACACCGTTCTCGATCGAATTTTCGTTCGCTGCAACGCGGGCAGTGTCGCCCGCGCCCGGCTGCTCGGCGCGTAAGTCCGCATCGCCCTGGGCGTAGGCGGCAGCGCCCTGCAGCAAAGCCAGCCAGAGGAGATTGCGCCGGCTTCGGATCAACGTACGATGTGTCGCTTCGAGCATTTCCGTTCCCCGCTATTGAAGATATGGAGCAACTGACGAACTGAAATCACGCCTCGCCGACGGCCACGAAGCTCACACACCCATGACCTCCGCGGTCCGCGGCGACGACCCCGCGCCCGACTTGGCCTCATCGTCGGAGTGAGTGCACCGCTGGCTTTCCACTTCCTGTTCGACGACCACCGCCAGCCCCATCACGCGCCCGACCGCCTCGTCGTGCGCAGCCTGATCGAACGGCGTCGTCAGCATCGGCGCGATGAACGCGACCAGGCGCGACAGCAGCCGCGTGTCGTCGACCGGTCCGCCGACGCACATCGCCGCGATCAGTTCGTCGAGGTTTTCGCTGGCGAGCACGCCGGACAGCGCCTTCAGGCTGAACTGCAGGCGCACGCCCAGTTCGTGCCGCGGCACGTGCGGCAGCGCGCGCTCGAACGCGGCGAAGAAATCTTCGAAGACGGAGCGATAGTGCTCGTGCAGGAAGTCGCGGATGAACGGCGACGGATCGCTGTAGACGCGTCCGAGCAGGCGCATCGAGGCCGGCCCGCCCGCGCGCGCCAGGCGCAGCGCGGGCACGAACAGCACGCCGAGCACGGTGTTCAGATCCGGGGGCTGGTCGCCGCCGGCCTGCTCGCAGGCCGCGAGCAGGCGCTCGCGCTCGCGGCTCAGGCGGTCCAGCCGCTGCGACAGCAGCTCGCGCACCAGCGCTTCCTTGCTGCCGAAGTGATAGTTCACCGCCGCGATGTTGGCGCCGGCCAGCATGGTGATCTGGCGCAGCGACATCACCTCGTAGCCGTGTTCGACGAACAGCGCCTCCGCCGCCTCGAGGAGGCGGGCCTTGGTCCCGTTCGAGCTGACGGGCTTGCCGATCATCGACGAAGGCCCCCCTGGGCGCAGCGTGCGGATTCGGGAGCCGACCGGATCACCCGGCCGACCAGACGTTCACTTCAAGGGATCGATTGATTGGTGCACTTCAAACGGACGATTGGCAATTGTAGGGAGGGCGCCGGATGCAGCAAGCTGCAGCGCAAGATCGGCTGTGGAGCGCCGATGGGGAGGCTTCGGATCGCACGGAAAGCGCACGGGAATGCGCTGGCGGCGTCCCGGGACGGGTCGCACACGTGGCGTGCGCGCACCCTCCTCTGGCGGGTTTTTGTTGCGGCGCAGCCTGGCGGACGAAGCGATCGGAGGGGAAACGCGGTTCCACGCTGCCTCGCCGGAGGCCCCGCTATACTCCGGCGATTGTCTGCCGGAAGCCGGAATGTCCGCCGCCGTAGAGGTCGCCACCCGCCGGGACGAGTTCCTCGGCCATCCGAAAGGACTCTACGTCTGCTTCTTCACCGAAATGTGGGAGCGCTTCTCGTTCTACGGAATGAAAGCGCTGCTGCTGCTCTACCTGACCAAGTACCACCTGTTCACCGACGAGCACGGTTACAACCTCATCGGCGCCTACGGCGGCCTGGTCTACGCAATGCCGGTGATCGGCGGCCTGATCGCCGACCGCTGGCTCGGCATGCGCAAGGCGGTGGTGTTCGGCGGCCTGCTGCTCGTGCTCGGGCACCTGGGCATGGCGACCGAAGGCCATCCGGCGACGAGCGCGGGCGGCGTCGTAACGCGCGACGCGGGCGCGCTGCAGGTCTTCTACTTCTCGCTCGCCCTGATCATCCTCGGCGTCGGTTTCCTGAAGCCGAACATCTCGACCATCGTCGGCAAGCTCTATGCCGAGAACGATCCGCGCCGCGACTCGGGCTTCAGCCTGTTCTACGCCGGCATCAACATCGGCGCGACGGTGTCCGGCGTGCTGTGCGGCTGGCTCGGCGAAACCTACGGCTGGGGCTGGGGCTTCGGCGCCGCCGGCATCGGCATGCTCGCCGGCCTTGCGAACTTCCTCTACGGCCAGAAGCACCTGCACGGACACGCCGAGCCGCCCGACCCCGCCGCGCTGCGCCGGCGCGTGTTCGGCATTCTCACGCGCGAACAGCTGATCTATCTCGTCTCCCTCGCCGGCCTGGTCGTCATCTGGAGCCTGATCCAGGCGCATTCGCTGTTCCTCGCCATCGTGCCGGGCTGGTTCGAGCCGAGCCCGGTGCTGCTGGCGATGCATCTGGTCACCGCCTGCCTGCTCGGCGGCATCCTCTGGTTCATGTTCGCGCGCTGCACGAAGGTGCAGCGCGAACAGATGGCGGCCGTGCTCGTCTTCATCGTGCTGTGCCTGATCTTCTTCACGCTGTACGAGCAGACCTACGGCTCGTGGGTGCTGTTCTCCGACCGCGTAATGAACCACCGCGCGCTCGGCGTGGAATGGAACGCGAGCGAGCTGACCTCGCTCGGCGCGGTGTTCATCCTCGTGCTGGCGCCGATCTTCGCCTGGCTGTGGCCGCGGCTGGAGACGCGCGGCTGGAATCCGAGCAAGCCGGCGAAGTCGGCCTACGGCCTGATCCTTGCCGGCGTCTCGTTCCTGGTGCTGGTGTGGAGCGCGCGTCACCCCGAAGCGAACGGACTGACCAACATCTGGTGGTTCGTGCTCGCCTATTTCGTGCTCGAGATCGGCGAGATGCTGCTCTCGCCGATCGGCCTGTCCGCCGTCACCGAGCTGTCGGTGCCGAGCGTGGTCGGCCTGATGATGGGCGGCTGGTTTCTCGGCACCTCGTATTCGGAAGTGCTGGCCGCGCAGCTCGGCAAGCTGTCGGCGATCGAGATCCCCGAGGGCGCGGTGCTGAACGTCGCCGACGCGCTGGCCAAGTACGACGAGCTGTTCGTGTTCTCGGCGCAGATCGGCATCGCCTGCGGCCTCGTCACGTTGGCGCTGACCCCGCTGATCCGGCGCTGGATGCACGGCGTGAAATAGCCGAAATCGCCACCGATCCCCGTATCGTCATCCCGGCGAAAGCCGGGGTCCCATGGCATCGCTGCCTGTCGACGGCCTGGACCAACGGGTTCCGGCCCGACCCGCCCTTCGGCGAGTCGAGCGCGAATCCGAATCGGTTTCCCCCGGATGCCCGCTTGCGCGGGCATGACGGCGCAGGAGTCGATCCGCCCTCGTCTAGTTCGCCGGCGCGGCGGCCGCCTTGCCGAGGCTGCGATCGAAGAAGGCGAGCATCTTGGTGTACAGCTCGACGTTGTTGTCGGTGCGGTAGAAGCCGTGCCCTTCCTTGTCCTTGAGCAGCCATTCGTACGGGTACTTGCGTTTGTCGAGTTCGCTGCGCAATGCGTCGGCCTGGGCGATCGGCACGCGTTCGTCGCGGCCGCCGGCGACCAGCATCAGCGCCGCCTCGATGCGGTCGACGTTGCCGGCCGGCGAACGGTTGCGCATGTCGGCCGCGTCGTTGCCGAGCACCTTCTGCAGGTAGCGCCGGCCGAACAGGCTGCGCGGAATGTCGCCGTCGCGGTACATCAAGCCGAGGTCGTAGACGCCGACGTAGCCGATCGCGCAACGGTACAGCTTGGGTTCGCGCACCACGCCCTCCAGCGCGGCGTAGCCGCCGTAGCTCGCGCCGTAGATGCACAGCCGCTTCGGATCGGCGTAGCCCTGCTGCACGGCCCAGCGCGTCGCGTCGGTCAGATCGTCCTGCATGCGCAGGCCCCACTGCCGGTAGCCGGCGCGTTCGAAGTCCGCGCCGTAGCCGCCGGAACCGCGGAAATTCAGCTGCAGCACGGCGTAGCCGCGGCTGGCCAGCAGCTGCACCTCGGGATTGAAGCCCCACACGTCGCGCGGCCCGTGCGGACCGCCGTGCGGGTTCACGATCAGCGGCAGGTTCTTGCCGTCGCTGCCGCGCGGCAAGGTCAGGTAGCCGTTGAGCTCGAGACCGTCGCCGGCCTTCAGGCGCACCGGCTGCATCGCCGCCATCTGCTCCGGATCGATCCACTTGCGCGCGCTGCCGATGTACTCGGCGTTCTTCTTGACGGTGTCGAACAGGTAGAAGTCGCCCGGATTACGATCGCTGAAGACGTGCACGACACCGGACTTGCCGTCGTCGGCGAAGCTGCCGAACAGCGCGGCCTGGCCCGGGAACGCCTTCTGCGTCGCCAGCGCGAGGCGCGCGTGCGGCGAATTCGCATCGAACACGTGGAAGGCGGTCTTGCCGTCGCGCGTGACCACGCCGTAGGCGTCCTGCTCGTCGGGCGTCAGCAGCAGCCTGCCGGGGTTGGCGCCGCCTTCGTACAGCAGCTCCTTCGCTCCGCTGTCCAGGTCGACGCGGTACAGCGCGTCGGGCTTGTCCGGCCGCGACACGGTCACGTACAGGTGCCGGTTGTCGCGCGCGAACATGCGCGGCGTCATGTCGGTCTTGCTGGTCTTGGGGTCGTTGAAGACGCGCCACTCGCCGCCGTCCTCGCCGCGCACGTAGAGGACCAGATTCAGGTTCTCGTCCGGCGCGGTCGCGACGCGGACCCGTCCGCGGTGATCGGCAACAAATTCCGAGCGCGCCTTCGGGCCGACGCCGACGCGGCGCGTATTGCCGGTGTAGACGTCGAGCATCTCCACGCTCGGCGGCGCGCCTTCGCTGTTCTGCCAGTCGAAGGTCTGCACCAGGATGTTCTTGTCGTCGCCCGGAATGCGGTCGATGAAGAACGCGCTGGCGTAGCGCTTCTCGCCGCCGCGCTTGATGCGCGAGCCGACCTCTTCCGAGCCGCGATAGCCGAACAGCTGCATCGAGCCGCTGCCGTCGGCGTTGATCGCGTACAGCTCGCCGTTCGGCCGCGGCTCGTCGATGCCGCCGAGCTGCTCGGCCACCGATGCCACCAGGCGTGTTTCGTTGACCCACCAGAACCGGTCGACGACGTTGTTCGCCCCCGCGCGGATGCTCGCGGTGCGCTGGTTCTTGACGCGATCGATGACGAACAGCACCGTCGTGTCCTCGAACGGCACCTTCACGGCGAGGTACTGCCCGCCGGGCGAAATCGCCATTTCCTCGATGTCGGGTTTCCTGACGAAATCCTCGATCGGGATCTGCGCCGGCGACGCGGCCGACCCCGGAACTTCCGCCTTCTCGGCGGCCCCTGCAAAAGCCGGCGCGACCGCCAGCATCACGGCAAACATCCGTTTCATCGCTTCCTCCCCTCGTTGGCCGCTGTCCATGCGCACGGCGCCGCTCCGGGCGCCGCGTGCTTCAGGTGGTTTTCGCGCGCCCGTAGCGGTCTTCCAGGCGCACGATGTCATCTTCCCCGAAATAGTCGCCGCACTGCACCTCGATCAGATGGATGTCCGTGCCGGTCGGGTTCTCCAGCCGGTGCACGGTGTTCATCGGGATGTAGGTCGACTCGTTGCGGTTGAGCAGGAACTCCCGCTCGCCCACGCGTACCTTGGCCGTGCCCTCGACCACGGTCCAGTGCTCGCTGCGGCGATGGTGCAGCTGCAGCGACAGGACGTGGCCCGGCTTCACCGTCAGGCGCTTGACCTTGCAGTCGTCGGCGTCCTCGAGCACGGTGTAGCTGCCCCATGGCCGGTGCACGGTCTGGTGCACGCTGGCCGCGGAATGGTTCACCGCGCGCAGGCGCTCGACCACCAGCTTGACCTGCTGCGCGCGCTCGCGATGCGAGACGAGCACCGCGTCGCCGGTGTCGACGATGACCAGATCCTTGACGCCGACCGCGGCGACCATGCGCGCGTCGGACTGGATGAAGCAGTTCTCGCTCTCGACCACGATCGCCTGCCCGCGCACGCGGTTGCCGTCGCTGTCGGCCTCGTCGAGGTCGCTGATCGCCTTCCACGAACCGATGTCGCTCCAGTCGAACGCCGCCGGCACGACGGCCACCTTCGGCGCGCGTTCCATGATCGCGTAGTCGATGGAGATGTCCGGCTGCGCCAGGAACGCCTCGCGCGCGTACTCGACCGGGCTCTCGTGGCTGGTCGCGTGCGCGTGGCAGGCCTGCGCCGCCGCCAGCACGTCCGGGCAGACCTGCGCGGCGACCTCCAGCAGCGCGTCGGCGCGGAAGCAGAACATGCCGGAATTCCACACGTAGTCGCCCGAGGCGACGTAGCTCTCGGCCACCTCGCGGCTCGGCTTCTCGACGAAGGCGCCGACCTGGCGCCCTTCGCGGCCGTCGATCGCCGCGCCCATGCGCACGTAGCCGAAGCCGGTCTCCGGATGCGTCGGGCGGATGCCGAAGGTGACCAGCCAGCCGTCCTGCGCCAGCGCAGTGGCGCGGCGGGCGTCGGCGGCGAATGCGTCGATGTCGCGGATCAGATGATCCGCCGGCAGGATCAGCAGCACCGCGTCGGCGCCGACGTGCTCGCGCGCGTGCAGCGCCGCCAGCACTACCGCCGGCGCGGTGTTGCGGCCGGCCGGTTCGAGCAGAAACGGCAGGCGATCGAGATCGGCGCCCGGATGCTGCGCGTACTCGTCGCGCGTCAGGAAGTAGTAGTCGCGGCCGGTCACGGTCAGCACCGTGCCGCCGTCGGCGAGCCGCAGGGCGCGGTCCAGCGTCTTGCGCAGCAGCGACTCGCCGTCGCCCATGCGCATGAACGGCTTCGGATACGCGCTGCGCGACACCGGCCACAAACGGGTGCCGGCGCCGCCGGAAAGGATTACGGGTACCAACATGGACAAATCTCCGTTCCCTGTCGCCAGGGCATTCTCGTCAGATGCGCGCGTACCGGACGGTGCCCCCTCTCCCGCATGCGGGAGAGGTCGCGCCGCAGGCGCGGGTGAGGGGTTTTCGGAGTGAGGCGTTTCGCTCCGATCCCTCATCCGGCCCTTCGGGCCACCTTCTCCCGCAGGGAGAAGGAAAGCCATGCGCTAGTCGGAACTCGCGGCGATTTCGCCGAGCACCTCGCCCAGACCCGCGCGCCAATCGGCCAATTCTAGCCCGAATGCGGATTTCAGCCGGCCGCAGTCGAGCACCGACCAGGCCGGCCGCCGCGCGCGGGTCGGATAGTCGGCCGTCGCGATCGGCAGCACGCGCGGGGCGCGCGCGATCAGGCCGCGCTCGGCGGCGCCGTGCAGGATCGCCTCGGCGAACTCGAACCAGCTGCAGCGGCCGGCGGCGACGAGGTGGAAGATTCCCTCCGGCACCGGCCCTCCGTCGGCCAATGCCGCCTGGTGCCTCGCGACCGCCTCCGCCGTGACCCGCGCGATCCAGCGCGCCGGCGTCGGCGCACCGATCTGGTCGGCAACCACGCGCAGTTCCTCGCGCTCGGCTCCCAGGCGCAGCATCGTGCGCAGGAAATTGTGCCCGTGCGCGGCGTACACCCAGGCGGTGCGGAAGATCAGATGCGCCGCGCCGCTGTCGCGCAGGGCATTCTCGCCGGCCAGCTTGCTGCGGCCGTAGACGCCGAGCGGCGCCGTCGGATCGTCCTCGCGGTACGGCCGCGTGCCGCGGCCGTCGAGCCCGCTTCCGTCGAATACGTAGTCGGTCGAATAGTGCACGACCAGCGCACCGCTCGCCTTCGCCCAGGCACCGATCTCGGCCACGGCACGATGGTTGACGCGGTCGGCGGCTTCCGGCTCGTCCTCGGCGCGATCGACCGCGGTGTAGGCTGCGGCGTTGACGATCACGTCCGCTCCGACCTGCTCCAGCGCCGCGCGCAGCGAAACCGCGTCGGCCAGATCAGCGGCGATGCCAGCACCGCCGTTCGCCAGCCGGCCGTTGCGCGTGGCGGCGATCACCTCGCCGAGTCCGGCCAGCGCCGTCGTCAGTTCGCGACCAACCTGACCCGCGGCGCCGAGCACCAGCAGCTTCACGGCGAATACGTCGGCAACTTCGCGCGCGGCACGTCGGCGAGCAGCGGCGTCCTGGTGTCCTTGTCCGACAGCACGGGCCGGGCGATCGGCCAGTCGATGGCGATCGCCGGATCGTTCCAGCGCACGCCGGCATCGGCGGCCGCGTCGTACAGCGCGGTGCACTGGTAGGCGAACGTGGCGTACTCGGACAGCACGGCGAAGCCGTGGGCAAAGCCTTCCGGGATCCAGAAATGGCGCTTGTTGTCGGCGGACAGGATCGCCGCGGCCCAGCGTCCGAACGTCGGCGAGCCGACGCGGATGTCGACGGCGACGTCGTAGACCTCGCCCTCGGTCACGCTGACCAGCTTGCCCTGCGGATTGGGCCACTGGTAGTGCAGCCCGCGCAGCACGCCGTGCGCCGAGCGCGACACGTTGGACTGCACGAAGCGCAGGTCCAGACCCGCCTCGGCGAACGTGCGCGCGTTGAAGCTTTCGTAGAAATAGCCGCGCGCGTCGCCGAACACGGCAGGCTCGACGACCAGGCAGCCCGGCAGCGCGGTCTGGACGATCTTCACGTGACCGGCCCCTGGCGGACCAGCTGCTGCAGGTAGCGCCCGTAGCCGTTCTTGGCCAGCGGCGCGGCCAGGCGCAGCACCTGCTCGGCATCGATCCAGTGCTTCTGGAAGGCGATCTCCTCCGGGCAGCAGACCTTCAGGCCCTGCCGGCTCTCGATCGTCTCGATGAAGTTCGACGCCTCGACCAGCGACTCGTGCGTGCCGGTGTCGAGCCAGGCGTAGCCGCGGCCGAGCTTCTCCAGCATCAGCGAGCTTTCGTCGAGATAGCAGCGGTTGAGATCGGTGATCTCCAGCTCGCCGCGCGCGGAGGGCTTGAGCGACGCGGCGAAGTCGCACACGCGTCCGTCGTAGAAGTACAGGCCGGTGACGGCCCAGTTCGAACGCGGCTCGGCGGGCTTTTCCTCGAGCCCGACGACCTTGCCCCGGGCGTCGAACTCGGCCACGCCGTAGCGCTCCGGATCGCGCACCCAGTAGCCGAACACGGTGGCGCCGCGCGCGCGCGCGTCGGCCGCGGCGAGCTGCTCGGTCAGGCCGTGCCCGTAGAAGATGTTGTCGCCGAGGATCAAGCAGCTGGGCCTGCCGTCGACGAACTCGCGCCCGATCAGGAACGCCTGCGCGAGGCCGTCGGGCGAAGGCTGCACCGCGTAGCGGATCGACATGCCCCACTGCGAACCGTCGCCGAGCAGCCGCTCGAACAGCGCCTGCTCGTGCGGCGTGTTGATCACCAGCACCTCGCGCACGCCGGCCAGCATCAGCGTCGACAGCGGGTAGTAGATCATCGGCTTGTCGTACACCGGCAGCAGCTGCTTGCTGACCGCCTGCGTCAGCGGGTACAGCCGCGTGCCGGAGCCGCCGGCGAGGATGATGCCGCGTCGGGTCGTCATGTCGTCTCTCTTGCCTGTCCTGCCTTTTCGCCCTCATTCCCGCGCGAGCGGGAATCCCCATTCACGACGGACCGCACACGACGGACCGCAGTGGATGCCCGCTCGCGCGGGTACGGCGGCGGCGACGGGTGAAGTGTCCGCTCACACACCCAGCCGCTCCATGCGGTAGCTGCCGTCGAGCACGCGGCCGACCCAGTCCTGGTGGTCGAGGTACCAGTCGACCGTGCGCGCGATGCCGCTCTCGAAGGATTCGCTCTGCGTCCAGCCCAGTTCGCTCTTGAGCCGGCTCGCGTCGATCGCGTAGCGGCGGTCGTGGCCGGGGCGGTCCTTCACGTAGCTGATCAGCGCTTCGCGGCGACGGCCGTCGGCCAGCGGTCGCCGCTCGTCGAGCAGCGCGCAGATCGTCTTCACGACGTGGATGTTCTCGCGCTCGGCGTCGCCGCCGACGTTGTAGACCTCGCCGACGCGGCCGGCCTCGAGCACGCGCCCGATCGCCTTCACGTGGTCGCCGACGTAGAGCCAGTCGCGCACGTTGCGGCCGTCGCCGTAGACCGGCAGCGCTTCCCCGGCGAGCGCCTTCTGGATCATCAGCGGAATCAGCTTCTCGGGAAACTGGTACGGGCCGTAGTTGTTGGAGCAGTTGGTGGTCAGCGTCGGCAGGCCGTAGGTGTGGTGGAACGCGCGCACGAGATGATCGGACGCCGCCTTCGACGCCGAGTACGGCGAGTTCGGCTGGTACGGCGATTCCTCGGTGAAGCGCCCCTGCGCACCGAGCGAGCCGTACACCTCGTCGGTGGACACGTGCAGGAAGCGGAACGCAGCCCGTTCCGCGGCCGGCAGCTCGCGCCAGTAGCCGAGGACGCATTCGAGCAGGGTCAGCGTGCCGACGACGTTGGTCTGCACGAACGCGGCCGGGCCGTCGATCGAGCGGTCGACGTGCGATTCCGCCGCGAAGTTCACCACCGCATCGGGCCGATGTCCGGCCAGCACGCGGCGCACGAAGGCGGCGTCGCCGATGTCGCCGTGCTCGAACGCGTAGTCGGGACGCCCCTCGATCGCGGCCAGCGTGTCGAGATTGCCGGCATAGGTCAGTGCGTCGAGATTGACGATGCGCCAGCCGCCGGCGGCCAGCGTGTCGAGCACGAAATTGCCGCCGATGAAACCGGCACCGCCGGTGACGAGTAGGGTCTTCATGCGTTCCGGGAGCCGTTCACGAGAAAGGCCGGTATCCCGGCCCTTCGTTCATCCTAGCCTGTCGGGCGAGGCGAGGCCAAGCCGGCGCGGGCGGCGGGAAGTCCGCTGCGCGGCGCCGTCGGCGCCCGCCTCAGAACGGGATGTCGTCGTCCTCGAAGTTGTCGTTCGGCGGCGGCTGCCGCGACGGCGTCTGCGATTGCGGCGCGCGCGACGAACCGCCGGAGCGTTCCGCGCCGCGGCCGTAGCCGCCACCACCGCCGCCACCACCACCGCCCTCCGCGTAGCCGCCGCCACCACCACCGCCCTCCGCGTAGCCGCCACCACCGCCACCGCCACCGCCACCGCCACGAGAGTAGCCGCCCTCGCCACCCGCGCCGCGCGAGTAGCCGCCGCCCTCGCCGCCTCCGCCGCCGGGGCCGCCGAGCATCTGCATCTCGTTGGCGACGATGTCGGTCGTGTAGCGCTCGACGCCTTCCTTGTCGGTGTACTTGTTCGTGCGCAGCGAGCCTTCGATGTAGACCTGCCGGCCCTTCTTCAGGTATTCGCCGGCGATCTCGCCGAGCTTGCCGAACAGCACCACGCGATGCCATTCGGTGCGTTCCTGGTTCTCGCCGGTCTGCTTGTCGCGCCAGCTCTCGCTGGTGGCGAGGCGGATGTTGGTGATCGCGCCGCCGTTCGCGGTGTAGCGCGTTTCGGGATCGGCGCCGAGATTGCCGACCAGGATGACCTTGTTGATGCCGCGTGCCATGGAATGCCTCTGCCCTGGAACCGTGGGGAACGGCGCGCAGTATCGCATGCTGGCCCGCGCGCGAAACCGCCCCGCGCGCCGCGCCGATGTGTCAGCCGCTGCCGCCGCGGCGTGTCGTCCATCGCCGCGGTCAGCCTTCCGCCGACGGCATCCGCGCGGCGGGCCAGCGCCGCGTCGTGCGCTGGAAGAACAGGTTGTTGGGCACCTGCAAGGTGGTGCCGCCGTCCTCGAGCAGGGTCGTGTAGACCATGTTGATGTCGACCACGTCGCCCTTCAGGCCGGGCTTTTCGCCGTTCTCGAGCACCTCGATGCGGTCGTGCAGGCGGAACGGGCGCATGACGACGATCAGCAAGGTGCAGAACAGGTTCGACAGCACGCTCCAGGCGGCGAAGAAGGCGATCGCGCCGACCGCCGCGAAGCCGGTGAACGCGGTCCACAGCACCGCGCCGGACACGCCGAACAGCTGCAGGATCGCGAACAGCGCCGCGATGTTGATCGCCGAGCCGGCGACGCGGCGCGGCACCGCCATCATCTTCTCCGACAGCTGGTAGCGCTCGCGCAGGCGCGCGGCGACGCCGCGCACCAGGCGCCGCGCCAGCCAGGCGACCAGCAGCACGAGCAGGACGAGCAGCGCCGTGGTGACGACGTCCAGCCACGGCTGGATCCATTCGGGCAGGTTTTGCCTCATCGGCGCGGACACCGGCAGCGGGAAACGGCGAATTTTACCCGCTCCCCGCGCGAGGGCCTGAACGCACCTGCGACGACGCGGCGCGCCGCCGCGGCCAGCCCGCGACGGCGGGCCGCTATACTTGCGCCCCCGCCAACCGCCCCATCGCCTGGATGTCCGCCGTACCGCACGAACCCACCCGCATCGAACGCTTCTCCGACGTGCAGACGCTGGCCAAGGCCGACATGGCGGCGGTCGACGCGCTGATCCGCCACCGCCTCGCCTCCGACGTCGTGCTGATCAACCAGGTCGCCGAGCACATCATCGGCGGCGGCGGCAAGCGCCTGCGCCCGATGCTGCACCTGCTCGCCGCGCAGGCGGCCGGCTACGGCGGACGCCAGCACGTGCAGCTGGCGGCGGTGATCGAGTTCATCCACACCTCGACCCTGCTGCACGACGATGTCGTCGACGAATCGGACCTGCGCCGCGGCCGCCAGACCGCCAACGCGGTCTGGGGCAACGCGGCCAGCGTGCTGGTCGGCGATTTCCTCTACTCGCGCTCGTTCCAGATGATGGTCGAGCTCGACAGCATGCGCGTCATGCGCATCCTCGCCGACACCACCAACCGCATCGCCGAAGGCGAGGTGCTGCAGCTGCTGAACATCGGCAATCCGGACACCGGCGAGCAGGCCTATCTCGACGTGATCGAGCGCAAGACCGCCGTGCTGTTCGCCGCGGCGACGCGCCTGGGCGCGGTGCTGGCGGACCTGCCGGCCGAGCAGGAGGACGCGCTGGCGCGCTACGGGCTGGATCTGGGCTACGCGTTCCAGATCGCCGACGACGTGCTCGACTACGCCTCCGACGCCGGCACGCTGGGCAAGAACATCGGCGACGATCTCGCCGAGGGCAAGCCGACCCTGCCGCTGATCCTGGCCATCGAGCGCAGCGATCCGGCGCAGGCGGCGATGCTCAAGCGCGCGATCCAGGCCGGCGGCCTCGACGCGCTCGACGACGTGCTCGCGGCGATCCGCGCGACCGACGCGCTGACCGCCTCGCGCGACCGCGCGCATGCGTACGCACGTTCCGCGCGCGACGCGCTGGCGGCGCTGCCGGCCGGCGACGCGCGCGACGCGCTGGCCGTGCTGGCCGACTACGCGGTCGACCGCACGCGCTGACGCGGCCCGGCCGCGCCGCTGCGGCCGCTCAGTCGCGGCGGTCCCGCTCGGACGCCGCTTCGTCTCCCTCGACCTCGTCGCAGCCGATGTCGTGGCCGCCGGCGGCGATGTCCGCGCGCGCCTTCTTGGCCAGATCGCGATAGCGCAGGCGCACGCGGTCGAGCGCTTCCTCGTCCAGTTCCTCCAGATCGAGCAGCGCGTTGTGCGCACCCTCGATCGCGCGGATCATCTCGTCGAGCTTGACGTGCATCGCCTCCGAGTCGCGGTTCTGCGTGTTCTGGATCAGGAACACCATCAGGAAGGTGACGATCGTGGTGCCGGTGTTGATGACCAGCTGCCAGGTGTCGCTGAAGCCGAACAGCGGGCCGGTCACGGCCCAGACCACGACGACGAGGCCGGCCAGCGCGAAGGTGCCGGCGCGGCCGGTCAGGCGCGAGGCGGCGCTGGCGAAGCGCGTGAATCCGCCGCGGTTCCTCATCGCACCTGCGCCTATTTCGCTGCGAAGACGTCGCCGAAGAACGTGCGCATCTGCGCGAAGGCGCGCTTGGCCGTGCGCTCGTCGTAGCGGCAGCCCGGCGTCGAACTGTCGGCGCCCGGGATCGCGAAGCAGTGCACGGCGCCGCCGTAGCTGAAGAACTGCCAGTCGACCTTGGCCTCGCGCATCTCCTGCTGGAATCCGGCGATCTGCTCGGGCGATTCGAACTTGTCGTCGGCGCCGTGCAGCACCAGCACGCTGGCCTTGACGTTCTTCGCCAGCGCGGGATCGTCGGTGGAGAGGTTGCCGTGGAAGGACACCACGCCGGCGACGTCGGCGCCGCTGCGCGCGAGATCGAGCGTGGTGGCGCCGCCGAAGCAGAAGCCGAACGCGCCCCAGTGCCGGCCGTCCAGCGGCGCCTTGCCGGCCTGCGCCTTCAGCTGCGCCAGCGCCGCGCCGATGCGCGCGCGCAGTTCGCTGCGGTTCTGGTACAGCGCCTTGGTCGCCGCGCCCGCCTGCTCGGGAGTCTTCGGCCGCGCGTCGGTGCCGTAGACGTCGGCGACCAGCACCACGTAGTCCTTGCCGGCGATCTTCTCCGCCAGGGCGAGGTTGTCCGGCGTGATGCCGAGCCAGTCCGGCGTCATCACCAGGCCGGGACGCGCGGTCTTCGCCGCGTCGTCGTAGACCAGCACGCTCTGCATCTTCTTGCCGCCGACTTCGTAGTCGATCGGACGGGAGACCATCGCCGCCTGCAGCGGGGCGGCGAATGCGGCGGCGAGGGCGAGAACGAACAGGCGCGTGCGCATGACGGATTCCTCCAGGGAGAGACGTCCATCATACGTCGCGCTGCGCGATCGCGGCCTTCGCCCGCGTCGTGCCGGCGGCGGCTCCGCCTCAGGCGCGCATCCGCTCCAGATCGGCGATCAGGCCCGGACCGTCCGGCTGCCATCCCAGGCGCTGGCGCGTGCGCTCGCCGGAGGCGGACATGTCGTGGCCGGCGAAGTGCGACAGCCAGCCGAAATGCGCGACCGCCTCGTCCGGAGCGATCGATACCGCCGCAATCCCGAGCCGGCGCCCGACGACCTCGGCGATCTCGCGCAGGCGTACGCCCTCCTCGCCCACCGCGTGATAGCGCGATCCGGATTCGGCCTTCTCCAGCGCGAGCCGGTACAGGCGCGCGGCATCGGACAGGTGCACGGCGGACCAGCGATGGCCGCCGTCGCCGACGTAGGCGGACACGCCCTTCTGCCGCGCCACGTCGATGACGTAGCTGACCAGCCCCTGCCGGCGCGTGTCGTGCACCTGCGGCAGGCGCACCACCGAGACGTTGGCGCCGGCCGCGGCGGCAGTGGCGGCGGCTTCTTCCGAAGCCGCGCGCGGCATCACCGCGCTGCCCAGCGCCGCATCGTCTTCCGTGGCCGGCCGCCCGACGCGGACCGCGCCGGTGCCGGAGGTGACGATCAGCGGCCGGCCGGAACCGGCCAGCGCCGCGCCGAGGGTCTCGACGACGCGGCGGTCGTCCTCGCAGTTCGCCGCGAAGGTGGAAAAGTCGTGGTTGAAGGCCAGGTGGATCACGCCGTCGGAGCGGGCCGCTCCGGCGCGCAGGCTGTCGAGGTCGCCGATCGAGCCGCGATGCGGCTCGACGCCCCGCGCCGCCAGCGCGGCCGCCTTCTCCTCCGAACGCGCCAGACCGAGCACGCGATGCCCGACGCCGAGCAGCTCGTCCACCACCGCCGATCCGATGAAGCCGGTGGCGCCCGTTACGAAAACACGCATGCGAATCTTCCGTCTGCCGTGAAGGCGGAGGAATTTGCGCGCATACTCTATCGGGGTAAATGTGTGACGTTATACGGGTATAACCACTAACAGACTCGGATGCGGAAGGCGCGCGTGACCGATCCCGACCACAATCCGCTCGGCGCCTACCTGCGCGACCGCCGTGCCCGGCTCGATCCGGCCGCGTTCGGCCTGCCGCTGGAGCGCCGCCGCACGCCCGGCCTGCGACGCGAGGAAGTGGCGCAGCGCGCCAACGTCAGCGCCACCTGGTACACCTGGCTCGAACAGGGCCGCGGCGGCGCCCCGTCGGCCGACGTGCTCGAACGCATCGGCCGCGCGCTGATGCTGACGGACGCCGAGCGCGAGCACCTGTTCCTGATCGGACTCGGCCGTCCGCCGGAAATCCGCTACGAGGCCGCCGGCGAAGGCGTCACACCGCGCCTGCAGCGCGTGCTCGACGCCTTCGAGGTGAGCCCGGCCCTGGTCAAGACGCCGACCTGGGACGTGGTGGCGTGGAACCGCGCCGCGGCGACGATGCTGACCGACTACGGCGCGCTGGCGCCGGAACAGCGCAACATCCTGCGCCTGGTGTTCTGCGACCCGCGCGTGCGCGCCGCGCAGTACGACTGGGACGGCGTGGCGCGTTTCGTGGTCGCCGCGTTCCGCGCCGACGTGGCGCGCGCCGGCGCGACCGCGCGCGTGCAGGCGCTGGTGGACGAGCTGTGCCGCGCCAGTGCGGAGTTCGCCGCGATGTGGCGCGACCACGACGTGCGCCGCTACGGCGAGGGCGTGAAGAAACTCCGGCATCCGCTGGCCGGCCCGATCGCGTTCGAGTATTCGGCCTTCGCCGTCGACGGCCGCCCCGACCTCGGCATGATCGTCTACAACCCGGCCACGCCGGACGACGCCGCGCGCATCCGCGCCCTGCTCGACCGCGGTGCTCCGGCCGCCGCACGGCGGCGGCGCGGGACTCACCAGACCTTGTAGACCTGCCCGGTCTGCGCGCCCTCGACGCTGCGGCTGTAGGCCAGCGCGACGCGCGCCGCCGGCGCCGGCTCGAAGCCGCGGAAGTATGGCCCGTACGTCGCCATCGATTCGGCCAGCACGGTCGGACTGACGGCGTTGATGCGCAGGCCGCGCGGCAGCTCGATCGCGGCGGCGCGCACGAAGCCTTCCAGCGCCGCGTTCACCGTGGACGCATCGGCGCCCTCGCGGATCGGCTGCTCGGCGAGGATGCCGCTGGTCAGCGTGAACGAGCCGCCGTCGGCGAGCCGGTGCTGCCCCGCCAGCACGACGTTGACCTGGCCCATCAGCTTGTCGTCGAGCCCGCTGCGGAACTGCTCCGCGGTCATCTCGCCGAGCGGGCCGAAGTGCACGCTGCCGGTGGCCATGACGACCGCATCCAGCGTTCCGGCCTCGGCGAACAATCGGCGCACGTCGTCGAGGTCGCGCACGTCCAGGCGATGCGCGCCGCGCGTACGGCCCGCCTCGACCACGTCGTGCCGCTGCGCCAGTTCCGCCACGATGGCGCGGCCCACCGCGCCGCCCGCTCCGATCACCAGGATTCTCATGCCGTTCGTCCTCCGCAAATGCCGGCCCGCGTCAGGCCGCGCGCCATTCGTGCACGGTCACCGTCGAGGAACCGTGCCGATGCAGCGGATCGCGCAGCGCGTCCGCGCGCGCCGCGTCCAGCGACGGCGCGCGCATCAGGTAGGCGCCGCCGCTGGCGTCGGCGAACGGGCCGGACAGTTCCAGCCGCCCCTGCGCGCGCAATTCGTCCAGGAACGCCTGGTGCGCCGGCCCGAGCGACGGGTCGAACGCGGGTTTGCGCATCACCAGCACCAGATAGCGGTTCATCGCGACATTCTCCGTGCAACGCTCAGGCGATGCCGAGCCCTTCGATGGCGCCGATCGCGTCCGGATCGAAACCGGCCAGCGCGGCGAAGCGGCGGCCGCGCTCGGCGTAATCCTTGAACTGGTCGAAGCTCGGCGCGCCGGGCGACAGCAGCACGACGCCGCCGGCCGGCGTCAGCGTGCGCGCCACACGCACTGCGTCGTCGACGCTCGCCGCCGACTCCAGCCGGTACGCACCGCCGGCCTCGCGCAGCCGCGCCTCGACGCGGGCGCGGTTGGCACCCATCGCGACGATCGCCTGCGGCGGCCGCTCGCACACGCGTTCGGCGAACTCGCCCCAGTCCAGGCCGCGCTCGTAGCCGCCGACGAGCACGGTGACGGCGCGGCCGGGCAGGCTCGCCAGCGCCTCCCACGTCGCCTGCGGCGTGGTGGCGATGCTGTCGTCGATCCAGCACAGCCCGTCGCGCTCGCCGAGCGTCTGCAGGCGGTGCGGCAGCGCGCGGAAATCGGTGATCGCCGGCGCCGCGGCGACGGCGTCTTCGCCGGCCGCCTCGAGCGCGGCCAGCGCCGCGCACAGGTTCAGCGCGTTGTGCGGCCCGGGCAGCGGCGATCGCGCGAGATCGAACACGCGGCGTTCACCGCGGCGGACGGCGCCGTCGGCGACGTGCCAGCCGTCGGCCGCGCCGAAGCCGGCGACGCGCGGATGCGTCGCAATGCGCGCGAGCAGGGACGCCTGCGCCGCGTTGGCGACGACGGTACGCGCGACCGCGGCGAGCGCGAGCTTGTCGGCGGCGTAGCGCTCGCGCGTGCCGTGCCAGTCGAGATGCTCCTCGTGCAGGTTGTTGATCACGGCGACCTCGACCGCGGCGGCCTCGCGCGTCTGGAAGCTCGACAGCTCCGCCACCCACCAGTCCGGCGCCTGCGGCGGATCGAGCAGCTCGAGCAGCGGCAGGCCGATGTTGCCGGCCAGCGCGACGCGGCGGCCGAGCGCGCGCAGCAGGTGCGCCACCAGCGCCGTCACCGTGCTCTTGCCCTTGGTGCCGGTCACCGCGATCACCCGCGCCTGCGGGTTCTCGGCGAACCACAGCGCCGTGCCGGAGGTGAAGCGCGTGCCGTTGTGCTGCGCCTCGAGGATCTCGTGCTTGTACGCGCTGATGCCGGGCGACTTGATCACCACGTCGAAGGCGGACAGCGCCGCGCCGTCGGGCGGCGTCGTGACGATCTCGATGCTTCCGAGGGCATCCACTGCCTCAGCTGCGCCAATTATCCCGATTGCCTCTACGGCCCCCACGCCAGCCACGACGTCATTCCCGCGCAAGCGGGAATCCATTTCGTCCGGCGCAGTCGCAAGTGCCGATTTTGGATTCCCGCTTTCGCGGGAATGACGCCGCAGTTCGATCGAGCGCGCCTCCGCCTCGCTGCAGAACAGCGTCGGCCGCAGCGACGGCAGGCGCGCGTGCAGGGCCGCCAATGCCGCGCGCCCTTCCCGGCCGTAGCCCCACACTGCGACGCGGCGGCCGGCGAGCTCAGCGATGCGCATCGAGCACGAACGGCTGCAGCTGCACCGGGATGCGATGCTCGCCGGAAGGCGCGAGCAGCGCGGGCAGCGCGAGCTCGGCCGCGTCGAGCTGCGGCGCGATCTCGTCGGCGAAGCGCGCAACCAGCGCGTCCTCGCTCCATTCCGCGCGCGCCGCCAGCGCGGCGAACGCGGCGCGCGACTCGGCGCCCTCGCCGACGCATTCGAACGGCTTGTGATCGCGGTACTCGATCAGCGCATCGAAGCCCGGCGCCAGCGTCGCGTCGTCGAGCAGGTTGCGGCCGAAGATCGCCAGCAGGCGCGGCTTGGGCATGAACGGCGCCAGCGCGAGGAACACGAAATGGCACTTCGGGCACTGTCCGCACCAGCGGTCGGCCGGCTTCGGCCCGAGGATGCGGAAGTTGCGGTTGCAGCTGGAAAACACGTCGTCGTAGCGCGTGTGGCGTGCGAAGCGTTCGGCCACCGCCAGCTCCGACAGCGGACGCAGCAGCGAGTAGTAGCGCAGGTCCGCGGCGACGCGCTCGCGCACGAGTTCGCCGAAGGCGCGCTCGAACTCCCAGCCCTTGCTCCACTGGTGGTTGACCGGCTGGCCTTCGTACTCGAGCGTCGCGCTCGACGCCGAGCGTTCGTTGGAGAACGCGACCGCGTCGTGGCCGTACAGCACCGCGGCGAGCACGAGGATTGCCGAATTGATCGCGGTGACCGGAATGTGCCCGTTGTAGGCGCCGAGCTTGTTGTAGTCGAACAGGACCGGCGACAGCTCGCGGCGGATGTTCAGCGTCGGCAGGCCGGTGCGTTCGGCGCAGGCGGCGATCAGCGGCGACTGCCCGACCCACACGGCCGTCGCGTCCTCGCCGGCAGCGCGCAGGATTTCCACGCTGACCAGCGAATCCTTGCCGCCGCCGATCGGCACCAGCGTGCGGCGCGGCGGTGCGGAGCCCTGCTCCGCCAGCGGCGCGGCGGCGCGGACCGCGGCGCCGGCGGGAAAGCGGATGCGGCCGCGCAGGTCGAGCCGGTTGTGGTAGGCGAACTCGCCCAGCCCGTGCAGATACAGCGTATCCAGGAACGCCGCGGTCGCCGCATCCGGCGCCGGCGACTCGAACGCGATCGCGCCCGGCACGCCGGCCTTGTAGTAGCTGACGCCGGCGATCGCGTGCAGCAGGTCGAGCGCGGCCTCGAGCGCGGCTGCGCGTCGAAGCGAGGGAGAAGGCGCGTCCGGAAACACGACGCGTTCGATCAGCTCCGGGCCGTCGTCGAACGCGTACACCAGCGACGCGACGCCGTCGGCGTAGTCGCGGCGCACGAAGCGGAACGCGCGTGCGGCGCGCGGATCAGGCAGCGCCATCGGCGAGCTCCTTGCGGCGCAGCGCGGCGATGCCGTGCGCCAGCGCCGCGGTCAGCGGAAAGAACGCGGCGCCGACGACCAGCACCGACATCGCGATGAAGAACAGCGCCTGCAGGATCGCGTCGGTCGTGCCGCTGGCTTCCTCCGGCTGCAGCCACAGCAGCGAGGCGTTCACCATCACGGCGAAGATCACGCCGAAGAACACGTGCGTGAGCGCGGCCATGCCCAGGCCGGTCAGCCACGCGCCTTCGCCCGCGCGCGCGCGGCGCTCCAGCGCGGGCCAGCGCAAGAGCGCGGCGAGCTGCGCGGACAGCACGCCGATGCCGCCGAAGATCGCGTCCTGCTTCACGGCCAGCGGCAGGTCGCCGCGATTGAGCGCGAACGACCACACCGACGTGGCCAGCAGCGGAACCGCCAGCGCGGCCAGATGCAGGTACAGCCGCGCGCGGCTCACAGCACGATCTCCGCCGCCGGCTCGCGCAGGTTGTAGCGCGAAGCCATCACCGCGCCGTAGGCGCCGGCCTGGGCGATCAGGATCACGTCGCCCTCGCGGCATTCGGGCAAGCGCCGGTTCGCGCCGAGCACGTCGCCGGTCTCGCAGATCGGGCCGACCACCTGCACCATCGCCTGCGCCGGCTCGCCCAGCCGCGTCAGGTTCACGATCTCGTGCCAGGCCTCGTACAGCGCCGGGCGGATCAGCGAATTCATGCCGGCGTCGATGCCGACGTAGTGCACCGTGCCCTTGCGCTTGACCTGCGTCACGCGCGCCAGCAGCACGCCGGCGTCGGCGACCAGGAAGCGGCCCGGCTCCAGCCACAGGCGGAATTGCGGATAGGCGCTCTTGACCTCGGCCAGCGCCGCGCCGAGCGCGGCGAGATCGAGCGGCGCCTCGTCCGGCCGCGACGGCACGCCGAGCCCGCCGCCGATGTCGAGCGACTCGATGCGGCTGAAACCTTCGGCCAGGCTCGCCAGCTGCGCGTAGACCGAGCGCCAGTGCGCCGCGTCGAGGATGCCCGAGCCCAGATGCGCGTGCAGGCCGACGATGCGCGCGCCGTGCCGGCGCGCCAGTGCGCGGAACTCTTCCACCTGGTCGAGCGCGAGGCCGAATTTCGACGCCGCGCCGCCGGTCTTGACCTTGTCGTGATGGCCGCGGCCGACACCCAGGTCCAGGCGCAGGTGGATCTCGCGCTCGCGAAACAGCTCGCCCCAGTGCTGCAGCGGATGCAGCGCGTCGAGCGTGGTGCGCACGCCGGCCTGCAGCGCCTGCGCGTATTCCTCGCGCGGGGCGAAGTTCGGCGTGAACAGGATGCGCTCGGCCGCCAGCTGCGGCAGCGTCGCGCGCACCGCTTCGACTTCGGCCATGGAGACGCACTCGAAGGCGAAGCCTTCCTCGTCGAGCGTGCGCAGGATCGCCGGGTGCGGGTTCGCCTTCAGCGCGTAGTGCCAGCGGTCGACGATGTTCGAACCCCTCTCCCGCTCGCGGGAGAGGGGCCGGGGTGAGGGGATGCTGGTCGAGCGCACCACTGCGCTGCCCTCACCCGCGCCTGCCGGCGCGACCTCTCCCGCGAGCGGGAGAGGTGACAGCGTGCGCAAGGCACGCGCCTGCTCGCGCACCGCGTCCAGCGCATAGACGTAGCGCGGCGTGCCTTGTGCGGCCAGGCGCAGCAGTTCTTCGCGCCGGCGCATCCACCAGGTCTCGCGCCGGGGCGCGGCGGCCTCGGCGTCCAGCTCGCGCCAGCTCGGGCCGAACACCGCGCCGTCCTCGGCGCGCAGCGCGTCGGCGCGGATCAAGAGCACGTGCAGGCGCGGAATCAGGTCGTCGGCGAGCGCCTCGTCGACGACGAAGGTCAGGTTGAGGTTGTTCGAGGACTGGCTGATCAGATGCACGTCGAGCGCGCCGAACTCGGCCAGCACGCCGGACATGCGATGCAGCAGCGAGCGCATGCCGCGGCCGACCAGGGTCACCGCCGCGCACGGCGCGATGACCTTGACGCGGCAGATCTTCGCCAGGTCCGAAGCCAGCGCCGACAGCACGTCGGAGTTGACCAGGTTCTCGGTCGGGTCCAGCGACACGGTGACGTTGGTCTCGGCCGAGCCAATCAGGTCGACCGACAGGCCGTGGCGCTTGAACGCCTCGAACACGTCGGCGAGGAAGCCGACCTGCTGCCACATGCCGACCGTTTCCATCGAGATCAGCGTGACACCCTTGCGCGCGCTGATCGCCTTCACGCATGGCGCCGCATCGACGGCGACGGCGCGGATCTCGGTGCCGGCGAGCTGCGGCCGATGAGTGTCCTTGATGACCAGCGGAACGCCGGCACGGCGCAGCGGCCCGAGCGAGCGCGGATGCAGCACCTTGGCGCCGGTGGTGGCGATCTCCTGCGCTTCCTCGTAGTCCAGCCGCGCCAGCAGGCGCGCTTCCGGCACCACGCGCGGGTTGGCGCTGAACATGCCGGGCACGTCGGTCCAGATCTCCACCCGCTCGGCCTTCAGCAGGGCGCCGAAGTAGCCGGCCGAGGTGTCCGAGCCGCCGCGGCCGAGCAGCACGGTCTGGCCGTCTTCGTTGCGCGCGATGAAGCCCTGCGTGATGAAGCAGTCGCCGCGCGCGGCCAGCGCAGCGGCGAACGGCGCATCCGGCGCGGCCGGCACGTTGGCGGAGAGATGACGCGCCCAGGCGCTCTGGTTGGCGATCGGCGCCGCGCACAGGTGCTCGCGCGCGTCGAGCCACTGCGTCGGCAGTCCGTTCGCGGCGAGGAAATCGGCGCCGAGCGAACTGGACATCAGCTCGCCGAGCGCGAACACCTCGGCCTGCCAGTCGACGGCCGCCTGCGCGCGGCGCGGATCGGCGATCAGGCGTTCGAGTTCGGCCAGCCGCTGCTCCATGCGCGCACAGGTGGTGAGGCCGAGTTCCGCGCGCATCGCCTCGTGGCGGGCGACGATCGCGGTCTGCACTTCGCGCGCCTTCGCCTCGTCGGTGCGCGACTCGGCGATCGCCTTGAGCTGGTCGGTGATGCCCGACAGCGCCGAGACGACGATCAGCACGCGCCGTCCGTTCTCGCGGTGCGCGGCGGCGATGCGACGGATGTTCTCCCAGCGCTCGCGCCGCGACACCGAGGTGCCGCCGAACTTGATCACGACCCAGGGTGCCGGACGAACTGGCATCGATTCGGTCGACGCCGGACTGGCGGCTGCGCTCACGGAGGGTTCCACGGACGAGGGAATCTTCATTCTTATCGTGCGTCGCAGCAAAACGCAATCGGCTGGCAATGCCCTGTCGCAACGACGGCCGGGCACGGGCGAAACCCGGTCAAACCGCGGCCTTTGACTCGACACGCGGACGACGAACCGCGATGCTGCGGCGTCCTTCCATCCGGCCGCAACGCATGGACCCAACGCCCTCCGTCAGCTACGCCCGGCGCCTGGGCTCGTGGGACGCCGCGATGATCGTGGTCGGCGGCGTGATCGGCTCCGGCATCTTCCTGACGCCGGCGGCGATCGCGCGCCAGACCGGCTCGGCGGCCGAGCTGCTGGCGGCGTGGGCGGTCGGCGGTGCGATCGCGCTGATCGGCGCGCTGTGCTACGCCGAGCTCGGCACGCGGCGGCCGCAGGCCGGCGGCGGCTACGTCTACCTGCGCGAGGCGTTCGGCCTGGTGGTCGCCTTCGTGTTCGGCTGGAACCTGCTGGTGGTCAACCACTCCGGTGCGCTCGCCGCGGTGGCGACGGTGTTCGTGCAGTACGCCGGGGCCGCGTTCGGCGTGACGGTCGACAATCCGGGCCCGTGGGCGGTCGCCACGATCGTGTTCCTGGCCGGCGTCAACTGGTTCGGCATCCGCGCCGGCTCGCTGGTGCAGAACATCCTGACCGTGCTGAAGCTGGCCGCGATCGCCGCGCTGATCGCGATCGGCCTCAGCCTCGGCGGCGCGCCGGCGCCGAGCGCGCCGGCACCGGCGTTGAACCCGCTCGCCTTCGGCGGCGCGCTGATGCCGGTGCTGTTCTCCTACGGCGGCTGGTACTACGTCAACGACATCGCCGGCGAGGTGCGCGATCCGCAGCGCACGCTGCCGCGCGCGCTGATCTTCGGCATGCTGCTGGTCGCGGCGTGCTACCTGCTGACCAATCTCGCCTACCTCGCCGTGCTCGGCCACGACGGCCTCGCCGCGAGCAGCGCGCCGGCGGCCGACCTGATGCGCCGCGCCTTCGGCGAACCCGGCGCGCGCCTGATCGCCGCCGGCATCGCGATCTCCACGCTCGGCTTCTGCAACATCTCGATGATCGGCGCGGCGCGCGTGTTCCAGGTGATGGGCGCGGACGGCGTGTTCTTCCGCTCCGCCGGCCGCCTGCATCCGCGCTGGCGCTCGCCCAACGTCGCCCTGCTGCTGCTCGCCGCCTGGGCCTGCGCGCTGGCGCTGACCGGCACCTTCGACCAGCTGCTGAACTACTCCACCGTCGGCGACTGGCTCGGCATGGCGGCGGTGATCGCGACGCTGTTCTGGTACCGCCGCATGCACGCGGCCGAACCGTCCGCGTTCCGCACGCCGTGGTATCCGCTGCTGCCGCTGGCGTTCCTCGCCGTGGTGCTGTGGGTGGTCGCGGTGACGATCTGGAACCATCCGCGCGACGCCGGCATGGGCGCGCTGATCACGGCGGCGGGACTACCGGTGTACTTCTTCTGGCGAAGGTTCGCGGCGCGCTGACGGCGGCTGCGCGGGAGTCGCGGTGATGACGTCGCCTGCACGTCGGCGTCACTTTTTCTTCACGCGGACCCGATGCGACGGGTTGACAGCTTAGGCGTCCGAACGTCCAGACGACGTGAAGATTGGCCGATTGGGTGCCTGTCAAAAATGACAGCTTGAGCGCGAATCTCCCCGGAACATGATGGCCGAGCAGGGTCATTCATGGGAGAGGCATCATGTTCCGCAACAGTCAGGTTCGTTTCCTTCCTCTGCGTCGCCGTATCGCTCTGGCGACCGTCGTCGCGCTGGCGGGCGCAAGCACGCCCGCGCTGGCCGAAGTCGGCAATGCCAGCGCCTACGATCTATCGATCTCGCTGACCATCCTCGGCATCCCGGCCTTGAACGTGTCGGCGCAGACGCCGGTGGGCATCGTCGATGCGACCTCGCCGGCCGACGACGCCAACCAGCTGCCGTCGATCGACATCGGCAACGCCCTCATCGCCCGCGTGACGACCGGGCTGCTGATGAGCGAGGCCCAGTACCTTCCCGGCGTGTCCAACAGCGGCATCGCCGCGCAGAGCCAGGTCGCCGGACTCAACGTCTCCGCGCTGGGCCTGCTCGGCGCCAGCCTGCTCTCGCTGCAGGCCGACGTGATCCGCTCCAAGTCGCTGGTGGTCGGCCATTGCCCGCTGCCGCCGCCGGGGCCGTCGCTCAACGGACTGCTCGACGATCTCGTCTACGGCAACGGCTTCGACGAGGGCAACTTCAGCACCGGCGGCGACGGCACACCGGGCAGCGGCCCGGACGACACCGCCGCGCTCGGCAACGTGCACCTGTCGATCCTCGGCATCGACGTGCCGCTTCCGCTGAATCCGCCGCCGAATACCGGCGTCGATCTGAACGCGCTCGGCATCGCCGGCGCGACGCTGCTGCTCAACGAGCAGGTCCTCGAAGGCGACGGCATCACCTCGCGCACGAAGACCTCGAACGCGCTGCGGCTGAGCCTGAACGTCCTCGGCACGATCACCGGCGACGTCGTCGTCGGACACAGCTCGGCGTCGATCGACTGCACGCAGTAACAGGAAGGCCGACCGTACGGCGGCGGAGCCCCGGCCGCCGGACGGGAGTACGTACACGCACGGGGCCTGCACGGTCGCAGGGATGCGCCGTCGGGTCCGGTTCCCGCCAGATTCCGGACCCTTCCCGACGAACCCCCATCTCGCCGGGACTGGGCGCCGCGCAAACAGGACGCAACGCAGCGCCCGCCTGTCTTCCGGCACGCCGCCTGTGCGGCCGCCGCACGGAATGCGACAATCGCCGCATCCGTCCGCCCGCGCGCACCTGGCCGCGGCGGACGCCGCGGAGAATCGCATGAGCCAGTCCGAACATGCCGCCGAAGCGCCGGCCAAGCGCAGTGCGGTGCAACCGCCGGCGCCCCTGGCGCTGACGGTCAACGACAAACCGTACTACCACGACGGCGATCCGCAGATGCCGCTGCTGTGGTTCCTGCGCGACACGCTGCGCCTGACCGGCACCAAGTTCGGCTGCGGCATCGGCGCCTGCGGCGCCTGCACGGTGCTGATCGACGGCAAGGCCGCGCGCGCGTGCGCCACGCCGATGAGCGTCGTCGCCGAACGCAAGGTGACCACCGTCGAGGGGCTGGAAAAGGCCGACGCACTGCACCCGGTGCAGCAGGCCTGGATCGAGGAAGACGTGGCCCAGTGCGGCTATTGCCAGGCCGGCCAGATCCTGGCCGCGGTCGACCTGCTCCGGCGCAAGCCCAAGCCGAGCGAGGACGACATCTCCACGATCGGCAACCTGTGCCGCTGCGGCACCTATCCGCGCATCCGCAAGGCGATCCTGCGCGCGGCCGAACTGATGCAGGGCCAGGGCAAGTGACGGCGCGCGACCCCGCGGCGGTCGACGCCGGCCGACGCCGCTTCCTCTCCATCTCGCTGGCCGCCGGCGGCGCGCTGCTGATCGGCGTGCGCCTCGCGCACGGCCAGGAACTGCCGCCGGAACTGCTCGGCGACGACCTCACCGCGATCGGTCCCTTCATCCGCGTCGAACGCGACAACCGCGTCGTCATCGGCGCGCGCGGCTGCGAGATCGGCCAGGGCGTGATCACCTCGCTGCCGATGCTGATCGCCGAGGAGCTCGACGTCGACTGGGCCCAGGTGCGCGTCGTGCAGCTGCCGTACGGCTACGTCGACACCGACAAGGGCCCGTCCAGCCGCTACGGCGAACAGGGCGCCGGCGGCAGCACCAGCATCCCGCAGGGCTGGAAGGACCTGCGCCAGGCGGGCGCCACCGCGCGCTGGCTGCTGCTGCAGGCGGCGGCGGCCGAATGGAAGCTCGCCGCCGACTCGCTGCGCACGGAAGCCGGCCAGGTGATCGCGCCGGACGGCCGCAAGCTCAGCTACGGCGCGCTCGCGCGCAGCGCGGCGGGATTGACCCCGCCCGACCAGCCGGTGCCGCTGAAGTCGCCCGAGCAGTACCGCATCATCGGCCATCCCACGCGCACCGCCGACGGCCGCGCGATCGTCACCGGGCAGAGCCGCTTCGGCATCGACGAATACGCCGCCAACGCGCTGGTCGCGGTGATCGCGCGCTGCCCGCACCTGGACGGCACGCTGGTTTCGTTCGACGACAGCGAAACGCGCAAGGTCGCCGGCGTGCGCGACGTGGTGCCGATTCCCGGTCCGAAGCCGGATGCGCCGTTCGACGGCGTGCTCGCCGCCGGCGTCGCCGTGCTCGCCGACCACACCTGGGCGGCGCTGAAGGGACGCGAAGCGCTCAAGCTCGTGTGGAAGGAAGGCCCGTGGACGAAGGAATCCACCGGCGCGCTCGCCGCCCGCGCGAACGAGCTGCTCGACAAGGACGAGAACGGCGCCGAGGTGCGCACCGACGGCGATTTCGCCAAGGCGCGCAAGCAGGCGCGACAGGTGATCGAGGCGCGCTACGAGATGCCGTTCCTCGCCCACGCGACGATGGAGCCTCCCGGCGCGCTGATCGAGATCAAGCAGGACCGCGCGCGGCTGGTCGCCTCGCTGCAGGACCCGGAAGGCGCCTCGGAACTGATCGCGCGCCTGACCGGGCTGGCGCGCAAGGACATCGAAGTGCGCATGACCCGCGCCGGCGGCGGCTTCGGCCGGCGCCTGAAGAACGACTTCGTCGCCGAGGCCGTGCTGATCGCCAAGGCGGCCGGCCGGCCGGTCAAGCTGATGTGGACGCGCGAGGACGACCTGCAGCACGACTTCTACCGTCCGTTCGGCGTGCACGCGATGGCCGCGGCGATCGACCGCAAGAAGCGCGTCACCGGCTGGTCGCACCGCTGCGCGGCGACGCCGCGCGACTACCGCAGCGGCGCCGCGGCGAACCGTCCGGTCTGGAACGGCTGCATCGGCCCGGACGACTTCCCGGCCGGGATGGTCGCCAATCTCGACAAGCGCTTCTTCGCGATCGAATCGGGCATGCCGCGCGGCGCCTGGCGCGCGCCGCTGCACACGTTCCAGGCGTTCGCGATGCAGTGCTTCATCGACGAGATCGCGGTCGTCACCAAGCAGGACGCACTCAAGCTGCAGCTGGAGCTGATCGGCGAACCGCGACAGCTGCCCTACCAGGGACACGGCGGCCCGGTGCTCGATACCGGCCGGCTCGCCAACGTGCTGCGGCTGGCGGCCGAGAAGATCGGCTGGGGCGTCGCGCGCACCGACGGCCACGGCCTGGGCATCGCCTGCCACTACACCTTCGGCGGCTACGCCGCGCACGGCTTCGAGGTGTCGGTCGAAGGCGACCAGCTGCGCATCCACCGCGCGGTCTGCGTCGCCGACATCGGCCGCGTGATCAATCCGCTCGGCGCGCAGGCGCAGCTGATGGGCGGCACGCTCGACGCCGTCTCGGCGGCGCTGCACCTTGCGATCACGGTCAAGGAAGGCCAGGTACTACAGAAGAACTTCCCCGACTATCCGCTGCTGCGCATGGCGCAGGCGCCGCGCGACGTGGAGGTCGTGCTGGTCGAGTCGACCGCCGACCCGAGCGGCGCCGGCGAGATCGGCGTGCCGAGCGCGGCGCCGGCGCTGGCCAACGCGGTCTACGCGGCGACCACCGTGCGCGTGCGCCGGCTGCCGCTGATGCCGGAACTGATGCGCATGCTGTGATCGTCGCGGCGGCGCGCGCCGAAGGCTAGATCGCGGCGGCGACGATCAGCGCGCAGACGACCGCGACGACCAGGCTGGCGCGGTCGGTCGTGGCGAACACCAGCGGGTCGTCGTGCATGCCGCCGCGGCGCGCCACCGACCAGACGCGGCCGATCCAGTACAGCAATGCCGGCGTCAGCGCCCACAGGTATTCCTGGTGGCGGTACAGCGCCTGGCTGGCCGTGCTGTCGATGTAGAACGCCAGCACCAGCACGCTGAGGCAGCCGCTGCCGATGCCGAGGATCTCGATCCGCCGCAGGTCCTGGGCGGCATAGCCGCGGCCGGCCACCTGCACCCGGCCCGCTTCGGCGACGCTGCGCACCTCGGCGTAGCGCTTGACCATCGCCAGGCTCAGGAACAGGAACATCGAGAACGCCAGCAGCCAGTGCGAGGCCGGCACCGGGATCGCCACCGCGCCGCCGATGATGCGGATGGTGTAGAGCGCCGCCAGCGTGACGACGTCGAGGATCGCCACGCGCTTGAGGTACAGCGAATAGGCGACCGTCGTCGTCGCGTAGGCGAGCAGCACCGCCGCGAATTCGCGCGACAGGCACAGCGCCAGCAGCAGCGCTGCGGCGGCGAGCAGCGGCGATGCCGCCACGCCCGCGCGGATCGGCAGCGCGCCGGAGGCGAACGGGCGCGAGCGCTTGCGCGGATGCTGGCGATCGGCCTGCAGGTCGAGCAGGTCGTTGGCCAGGTAGGCCGCCGAAGCGCACAGGCAGAAGCAGGCGAAGGCGAGCAGCGCGCGCGACACGGCCGCCGGCGAGAACAGCAGGTGCGCCGCGAGCAGCGGCAGCAGGACGAGCAGGTTCTTCAGCCACTGGTGCGGACGCAGCGCGCGCAGCACGTCGCGCCAGCCGCCGTTCTCGCGGCCGAACACGCGCTCGACCTCGCACACGCCGCGCACGCGATCGGCCAGTCCGGCCGGCGCGTTGACGACGATCGCACGCCGCGCGCGCCGCCACACCTGCAGGTCCGCTTCCGTGTCGGCGGCATAGTCGAAACCGCGCTCGCCGAAGCGCGCGCACAGCAGCTGCGCCTTCGCCGCGGCGGACAGGTTGTTCGCCCCGTCGCTGGCCAGCACCTCGTCGAAGCCGCCGACGTGGGCGGCCACCGCTTCGGCAAGGGAGGCGTCCGCCGCCGTGCACAGGATCTTCCGCCGCGAAGCGGCTTCGCCGTGCAGCCACTCCACCACGCGCACGTCGTACGGCAGGCGCGCGACGTCGAGCCCGGCCCGCTCGGCCAGGCGCCGCTTCAGCGCGGCGCGGCCGCGCCGCAGCCAGCCCGGCAGACGCAGTGCATCGAGCGGATTGCGCCGCACGCCGGCCAGCGCCGACTCGATCAGCAGGTCCGAACGCAGCAGCGTGCCGTCGAGATCGACACACAGAGGAACGTCGTCGCGCTGCATTTTCGGGAACCCGCCTCCGTTGCCGCGCGGCCGTCCCCGCCGCCGACGCAACGTCGCGGCCGTCGTGCCGGCGGATTTCATCCGATAGTAAGGGATTTGCGCGTGCCGATCGCCGGAATGCAGCCGGTGTGCAGCCGGCTCAGTCCGACACCGGCCCGGGAGCCGGCGGCGTCTTCGGCATCGGCAGTTCGACGCGCATCGCCTTCAGCTCCTCGATCGTCGCCCGCGGCACCGGACCCCAGCCGCAGGCGCCGAAGAACAGCACCCACGTGCAGGTGATCTGCGTTCCCCACGGCGTGCGCGCGCTGCGCTGCACGGTCGCCTTGCGCACGAGTTCGTCACCCAGCGTCTCGCGCACCGACGGGAAATACTTGTCGAAGCGCGTCGGCTCGTACGGCAGCGGGTTGCGATGCACGAACGGATTGCCTTCCGTGGGGATGATCGGCAGCTGCGGAAACGGTGCCTCCCCCGCCGCGGCGTTCTCCGGCAGCAGCACCTTACCGTCGCGGCCGTAGAACTGCGGCGCGGACGACGGTGCGGCCTCCTGCACCGCCGGCGCGACGCGGCTCGGTGCGGACGGCGCCGCTGTCGCCGGCGCTTCGCTGCGCGCCGGCGCGCGCGTCGGCCGTTCGGCCGGCGCGGACGGGCGCGG
>NZ_JBHSHD010000018.1:0-16357 GCF_042652785.1 Dokdonella ginsengisoli
TCCACATGGCCGATCGTGCCCACGTTCACGTGCGGCTTCTTGCGCTCGAATTTTTCCTTGGACATGGTCTGCTACCTGTTTGCTTGAATGGGATATGGATTGTGAGGACCGAGGGCTGAGCGCTGAAGGGGCAGTATCGAAACCTTCGCTCCTGGACGCTCAACCTTTCTTGATGACCGCTTCGGCGATGTTGTTCGGCGCCTCGGCGTAGTGGTCGAATTCCATCGAGAACGTCGCGCGCCCCTGCGACATCGAGCGCAGCGTGGTCGCGTACCCGAACATCTCGCCGAGCGGAACCATCGCATTGATGACCTTGCCCGACGGCGAATCGTCCGATCCCTGCAACACGCCGCGGCGGCGGCTCACATCGCCCATGACGTCGCCGAGATAGTCCTCGGGCGTCACGATCTCGACCTTCATGATCGGCTCCAGCAGAGCCGGGCCGGCCTTGCTGAAGCCTTCCTTGAAGCCCATCGACGCGGCGATCTTGAACGCCATTTCGTTCGAGTCGACCTCGTGGAACGAACCGTCGACGAGCTTGATCTTGATGTCGACGACCGGGAAGCCGGCCAGCGGACCGCTGGTCATCGCCTCGCGGATGCCCTTGTCGACCGCCGGCACGTATTCCTTCGGTACCGAACCGCCGACGGTGAGGTTCTCGAACACGTAGCCCGCACCGCGTTCCTGCGGCTCGATCTCGAGCACGACGTGGCCGTACTGGCCCTTGCCGCCGGACTGGCGCACGAACTTGCCTTCCTGCCTGACTGCCTTGCGGATCGTCTCGCGGTAGGCGACCTGCGGCTTGCCGACGTTCGCCTCGACGTTGAACTCGCGCTTCATGCGGTCGACGATGATTTCGAGATGGAGCTCGCCCATGCCCGAGATGATCGTCTGGCCGGACTCCTCGTCCGAACGCACGCGGAACGACGGGTCCTCCTGCGCGAGGCGCGACAGGGCGATGCCCATCTTTTCCTGGTCGGACTTGGTCTTCGGCTCCACCGCCATCGCGATGACCGGATCGGGGAACGTCATGCGCTCCAGCGTGATCACGTCGTTCTGCGCGCACAGCGTGTCGCCGGTGGTGACGTCCTTCAAACCGACCGCCGCGGCGATGTCGCCGGCGCGGACTTCCTTGATCTCGTCGCGCTCGTTGGCGTGCATCTGCAGGATGCGGCCGACGCGCTCCTTCCTGCTCTTGACCGGGTTGTAGACGGTGTCGCCGGAGTTCAGCACGCCCGAATAGACGCGGAAGAACGTCAGCGACCCGACGAACGGGTCGGTCATGATCTTGAAGGCCAGCGCCGAGAACGGCTGGTCGTCGCCGGCGACGCGCGATTCCTCCCGCTCGTTCTCGTCCACGCCCTTGACCGGCGGGCGGTCGGACGGGGCCGGCAGGTAGCGCACGACGCCGTCGAGCATCGCCTGCACGCCCTTGTTCTTGAACGCCGTTCCGCAGAACACCGGAATCAGGGTGTTGGCCAGCGTTCCGGCGCGAATGCCGGCGTGGATTCCCTCCTCGTCGAGGGAGCCCTCTTCGAGGTACTTGTTCATGAGCTCTTCGGACGTTTCCGCGGCGGACTCGACCATGTGGTCGCGCGCCTGCCTGGCGGCTTCGGCCAGGTTGGCGGGAATGTCGCGATACTCGAACTTCATGCCCTGGGATTCCGCATCCCAGTAGATCGCCTTCATCTTGACGAGGTCGATCACGCCTTCGAAGCCGTCCTCGGCTCCGATCGGCACCTGCATCGGCACGGGATTGGCGCCGAGGCGGCTTTTCAGCTGCTCGACGACCTTGTCGAAGTCGGCGCCGGTGCGGTCCATCTTGTTGACGAAGGCGAGGCGCGGCACGCCGTACTTGTTCGCCTGGCGCCAGACGGTCTCGGACTGCGGCTGCACGCCGCCGACGGAGCACAGCACGAACACGGCGCCGTCGAGCACGCGCAGGGAACGCTCCACCTCGATCGTGAAGTCGACGTGCCCGGGGGTGTCGATGATGTTGAAGCGGTGCTGCGGAAACGAGCGATCCATGCCCGTCCAGAACGCGGTCGTCGCGGCGGACGTGATCGTGATGCCACGCTCCTGCTCCTGCTCCATCCAGTCCATCGTCGCGGCACCTTCGTGCACTTCGCCGATCTTGTGGCTGACGCCGGTGTAGAACAGGATTCGCTCGGACGTCGTGGTCTTCCCGGCATCGATGTGGGCCATGATGCCGAAGTTGCGATAACGTTCGATGGGAGTCGTGCGTGCCATGGGAAGGTTACCTCCGCGATCCTCCTTGATCGCGAGAATCATGAGACGGGCGTCCTGCCCGGACTTTCAGCTTCTGCAATCGTCCGTGATCGCGAAAACCGCCGGATCTGCTCTCCCGTTCGCCGGGGAGGTCGCGCCGTGGGCGCGGGCGGAAGAAATCGAGCGACGGCCCTCGGCCGTCCCACCCCCTCCCCCGCGTGCGGGAGAGGGAGGAAACCGCCGTTCTTACCAGCGGTAGTGCGAGAACGCCTTGTTGGCTTCCGCCATGCGGTGCGTCTCTTCGCGCTTCTTGACCGCGCCGCCGCGGTTCTCCGAAGCCTCGAGCAGCTCGGCCGCGAGCTTGCGCGGCATCGAGTTCTCGCCGCGCTTGCGCGCCGCGTCGATCAGCCAGCGCATCGCCAGGGCGGTACGGCGCGACGAACGCACTTCGACCGGCACCTGATAGGTGGCGCCGCCGACGCGACGCGACTTGACCTCGACCGCGGGGGCGACGTTGCTGAGCGCCTTCTCGACCAGGGTGATCGGCTCGGCGTGCTTCTCGCCGATGTGGTCGAGGGCGCCGTAGACGATCTTCTCGGCGACCGACTTCTTGCCGCTCTGCATCACCATGTTGATGAAGCGGGCGATGACCTGGCTGCCGTGCTTCGGGTCGGGCAGGAGTTCCCGGGTGGGGGTATTGCCTTTGCGTGACATAGATTCTTCTCAATGATGCGGCCATGCAGGCCGCTTGATACTCAAGCGCCGCAGCGCCTGTGGCCGTTGTGAATCGATCAGCCCTTCGGACGCTTCGCGCCGTACTTCGAACGGCTCTGGCGGCGCTTGGCGACACCGGCCGCGTCGAGGCTGCCGCGCACCGTGTGGTAACGCACGCCCGGCAGGTCCTTCACACGACCGCCGCGGATCAGGACCACCGAGTGCTCCTGCAGGTTGTGACCTTCGCCACCGATGTAGCTGATGACCTCGAATCCGTTGGTCAGGCGCACCTTGGCGACCTTGCGCAGCGCGGAGTTCGGCTTCTTCGGCGTCGTCGTGTAGACGCGCGTGCAGACGCCGCGACGCTGCGGACAATTGGCCAGCGCCGGGGAGGCGCTCTTGTAGGCCTTCGACTGCCGCGGCTTTCGAACCAGCTGATTGACTGTTGACATGCTTAGGACCGTGCTCGCGAAGCCCCCGGAGGGCTTCCTGGGTGGAGTTTTCTCGGGCAAATCCCGGAGGAAACAAAAGGCAGGCCGAAAAATCCGGCCCGCCGAGACAAAAAAGTATAACGTGCAGCCAACGGAACCGTCAAGATTCCGGGCCCGGCTCCCTGCACTCGAACACGAGGCGAATCCTTCGCCTCATTTCGATGAGTGGCGCCTCCCTCGGGAGGCGCATATTCGATCAAACCGCGCGATCGGCCGGCGAAGATCAGTGATCGCCGTCTTCGGCGACCGCCTCGGCCACCGAACTGGTGGCGCCGAGCGTCTCGCGCTCCAGGTCGGTCAGGGCTCCCTGCTTGCTGCGCCGCTGGGCGTGGTAAGCAAGACCGGTACCGGCCGGAATCAAGCGCCCGACTATAACGTTTTCCTTCAGGCCGCGCAACGAATCGCGGGTACCGCGCACCGCCGCCTCGGTCAGCACACGCGTGGTCTCCTGGAACGACGCCGCCGAGATGAACGACTCCGTCGCCAGCGAGGCCTTGGTGATGCCCAGCAGCACCGGCAGCATCTCCGCCGGACGCTCGTTACGCGCCTCGGCACGGGAGTTCTCCTCGATCAGGCGCATGCGGTCGACCTGCTCGCCGCGCAGATAGCGGGTGTCGCCGGCTTCGACGACCTCGATCTTGCGCAGCATCTGACGAATGATCGCCTCGATGTGCTTGTCGTTGATCTTCACGCCCTGCAGGCGGTAGACATCCTGGATCTCCTTGACCAGGTACGCCGCCAGCGGCTCGACGCCGAGCAGGCGCAGGATGTCGTGCGGATTCGGCTCGCCGTCGACGACCGTCTCGCCCTTCTCCACGTGCTCGCCTTCGAACACGATGACGTGACGCCACTTCGGAATCAGCTCCTCGTGCTCGTTGCCGTCCTGGTCCTTGATGATCAGGCGCTGCTTGCCCTTGGTGTCCTTGCCGAAGCTGATCACGCCCGAACGCTCGGCGAGGATCGCCGGCTCCTTCGGCTTGCGCGCCTCGAACAGGTCCGCGACGCGCGGCAGACCGCCGGTGATGTCGCGGGTCTTGGAGGTTTCCTGCGGGATACGTGCCACGACGTCGCCGATGCCGACCTCGGCACCGTTCTGCAGGCTGACGATCGCGCCGGCCGGCAGGAAGTACTGCGCCGGAATGTCGGTGCCCGGCAGACGCAGCTCTCCGCCCTTCTTGTCGACGATGCGGACCATCGGACGCAGGTCCTTGGCGCTGCTGCCGCGACGCTTCGGATCGGTAACCACCGCACTGGCCAGACCGGTCAGTTCGTCGATCTGCTCCTGCACGGTGATGCCGTCGGTGAAGTCGATGAAGCGGACCACGCCGGCGACTTCCGACACGATCGGATGCGTGTGCGGATCCCACTTGGCGACGAACTGGCCGGCCTTGATCGCCGCACCGTCCTTCGCGTCGATGACCGCGCCGTACGGCACGCGATAGCGCTCGCGCTCGCGGCCGTGCGCGTCCATCACCGACAGCTCGCCCGAACGCGACACCGCGACCAGATGGCCGGCGTTGTGCGCGACGGTCTTGAGGTTGGTGAATTTCAGCGTACCGGTCGTCTTGACCTGCACGTTGTCGACCGCCGCCGCACGAGACGCCGCGCCGCCGATGTGGAACGTGCGCATCGTCAGCTGCGTGCCCGGCTCGCCGATCGACTGCGCGGCGATCACGCCGACCGCCTCGCCGATGTTGACCAGGTGGCCGCGAGCGAGGTCGCGCCCGTAGCACATCGCGCAGACGCCGAAGCGCGCGTCGCAGGTGATCGGCGAGCGCACCAGGACGCTCTGCACACCGGCGGTCTCGAGCTTCTCGACCATCGCTTCGTCGAGCAGCGTGTTGCGCGTGACGATCGGATCCTCGTCGTTGCCCGGCGCGAACACGTCCTCGGCCACGGCGCGGCCGAGCACGCGGTCGCGCAGTGGCTCGACGACGTCGCCGCCTTCGACGATCGGCGCCATGGTCAGGCCGTTCGAGGTGCCGCAGTCGGTTTCGGTGACGACCACGTCCTGCGCCACGTCGACCAGTCGACGCGTCAGGTAACCCGAGTTCGCCGTCTTCAGCGCGGTGTCGGCCAGGCCCTTGCGCGCGCCGTGCGTCGAGTTGAAGTACTGCAGGACGTTCAGGCCTTCGCGGAAGTTCGCCTTGATCGGCGTCTCGATGATCGAGCCGTCCGGACGGGCCATCAGGCCGCGCATGCCGGCGAGCTGACGGATCTGCGCCGCACTACCGCGCGCGCCGGAGTCGGCCATGATGAACAGCGAGTTCATCGACTTCTGCTCGATCGTGTCGCCCTTGGCCGTCGGCACCTTGTCGGCGCCGATGCCCTTCATCATCGCCGCAGCGACCTGCTCGTTGGTGCGCGACCAGATGTCGACGACCTTGTTGTAGCGCTCGCCCGCGGTGACCAGGCCGGACTGGTACTGCTGCTGGATCTCGGTGACGTCCTTCTCGGCCGCCTCGAGGATGCCCTTCTTCTCGGCCGGGATCTTCATGTCGTCGATGCCGATCGACATGCCCGCACGCGTGGCGTAGTGGAAGCCCGTGTACATCAGCTGGTCGGCGAAGACCACCGTGTCCTTCAGGCCGAGTCGGCGATAGCAGGCGTTGATCAGGCGCGAGATGTTCTTCTTGGTGAGCTCGATGTTGGCCAGCGAGAACGGCAGGCCTTCGGGCAGGATCTCGGCCAGCAGCGCGCGGCCGACCGTGGTGTCGACCAGGGTCGTCTTCTCGCTGCGCGCGCCGTTCTCGTCGATCTCGACCTGGCGCAGGCGCACCTTGACCTTCGCGTGCAGTTCGACCGCGCGGTTGTCGTAGGCGCGATGCACTTCGGCCACGTTCGCGAACGCCATGCCCTCGCCCTTCACGTTCTCGAGGGCGCGCGTCATGTAGTACAGGCCGAGCACGACGTCCTGCGTCGGCACGATGATCGGCTCGCCGTTCGCCGGCGACAGGATGTTGTTGGTCGACATCATCAGGGCGCGCGCTTCCAGCTGCGCCTCCAGCGACAGCGGCACGTGCACGGCCATCTGGTCGCCGTCGAAGTCGGCGTTGAACGCGGTACAGACCAGCGGATGCAGCTGGATCGCCTTGCCTTCGATCAGCACCGGCTCGAACGCCTGGATGCCCAGACGATGCAGGGTCGGTGCGCGGTTGAGCAGCACCGGATGCTCGCGGATCACCTCTTCCAGGATGTCCCACACTTCCGCGCTCTCGCGCTCGACGAGCTTCTTCGCCGCCTTGATCGTGGTGGCGAGGCCGCGGCGCTGCAGCTTGGAGAAGATGAACGGCTTGAACAGCTCCAGCGCCATCTTCTTCGGCAGGCCGCACTGGTGCAGCTTGAGCGTCGGACCGACCACGATGACCGAACGGCCGGAGTAGTCCACGCGCTTGCCGAGCAGGTTCTGGCGGAAGCGGCCCTGCTTGCCCTTGATCATGTCGGCGAGCGACTTCAGCGGGCGCTTGTTGGTGCCCGTGATCGCACGGCCGCGACGGCCGTTGTCCATCAGCGCGTCGACCGCTTCCTGCAGCATGCGCTTCTCGTTGCGCACGATGATGTCGGGCGCATTGAGTTCGAGCAGGCGCTTGAGGCGGTTGTTGCGGTTGATGACGCGGCGGTACAGGTCGTTGAGGTCCGACGTCGCAAAGCGGCCGCCGTCCAGCGGCACCAGCGGACGCAGATCCGGCGGCAGCACCGGCAGCACGGTCAGCACCATGAATTCCGGGCGGTTGCCGGACTCGAGGAAGGCCTCGACCAGCTTGATGCGCTTGGACAGGCGCTTCAGCTTGGTCTCGGAGTTCGTCGAGGCGATCTCCTCGCGCAGCCGGATCAGTTCCTGGTTCAGGTCGATCGTCTTGAGCAACTCGTAGACGGCCTCGGCGCCCATGCGCGCGTCGAACTCGTCGCCGTGCTCCTCGACCGCCTGCAGGTACTGTTCCTCGTTGAGCAGCTGGCCGCGCTCGAGCGCGGTCAGGCCCGGATCGACGACCACGTAGGCCTCGAAGTACAGGATGCGCTCGATGTCGCGCAGCGTCATGTCGAGCATCAGGCCGATGCGCGACGGCAGCGACTTCAGGAACCAGATGTGCGCGGTCGGCGAAGCCAGCTCGATGTGGCCCATGCGCTCGCGGCGCACCTTGGCCAGGGTCACTTCGGTGCCGCACTTCTCGCACACGACGCCGCGGTGCTTCATGCGCTTGTACTTGCCGCACAGGCACTCGTAGTCCTTGATCGGACCGAAGATCGCCGCGCAGAACAGGCCGTCACGCTCCGGCTTGAACGTGCGGTAGTTGATCGTCTCGGGCTTCTTGACCTCGCCGAATGACCACGAGCGGATCAGGTCCGGCGACGCCAGCGCGATCTTGATCGAATCGAAATCGAGCGACTGGCGCTGCTGGTTGAACAGGTTCAACAGATCTTTCATTTCATGTCTCCGATGCGGAGGAATTCTTTCGTCGAGGGCTGAGGGTTGAGGGCCAAGGGCTGAAGATCGGCGGGCCTGCGAGCTTTTTCACGGCCCTCGACCCTCAGCCCCGAGCGCGCTAGCGCTCCTCCAGCTCCATGTTGATGGCGAGCGAGCGGATTTCCTTCACCAATACGTTGAAGGACTCCGGCATGCCCGCGACCATTTCGTGGTCGCCGTCGACGATGTTCTTGTACATCTGGTTGCGGCCGGAGACGTCGTCGGACTTGACCGTCAGCATCTCCTGCAGCGTGTACGCCGCGCCGTAGGCCTCCAGCGCCCAGACTTCCATCTCGCCGAAGCGCTGGCCGCCGAACTGCGCTTTGCCGCCGAGCGGCTGCTGCGTGACCAGCGAGTACGGACCGGTCGAGCGCGCGTGCATCTTGTCGTCGACGAGGTGGTTCAGCTTGAGCATGTGCATGTAGCCGACGGTGACCGGACGATCGAACGCCTCGCCGGTGCGGCCGTCGAACAGCGTCGTCTGGCCGGACTCGGGCAGATCGGCGAGCTTGAGCATCGCCTTGATCTCCTCCTCGAACGCACCGTCGAACACCGGCGTCGCCATCGGCACGCCGTCGGTCAGGTTCTGCGCCAGCGAGAGCATTTCCTCGTCGGTGAGCGACTTCAGGTTGACGTGGTGACCGGCGGCCGCTTCCTTGCTCGCGTGCGAGTTGTAGACCTCGTCAAGGAACTTGCGCAGTTCCGCGACCTTGGCCTGCGCCTTCAGCATGCGGTCGATCTTCTCGCCCAGGCCCTTGGCGGCCCAGCCCAGGTGCACTTCGAGGATCTGGCCGATGTTCATTCGCGACGGCACGCCGAGCGGGTTCAGCACGATGTCGACCGGACGGCCGTTCCTGTCGTACGGCATGTCCTCGACCGGCACGATCATCGACACGACACCCTTGTTGCCGTGGCGGCCGGCCATCTTGTCGCCCGGCTGGATGCGGCGCTTCACGGCCAGGTAGACCTTGACCATCTTCAGCATGCCCGGGGCGAGATCGTCGCCGGCGGTGATCTTGGCCTGCTTCGCCTTGAAGCGTCCCTCGAACTCCTCCTTGTGACCCTTGATCTGCTCCTGGGCGCGCTCGAGGAACTCGGCCGCGTCCTCGTCCTTCATGCGGATCGCGAACCACTCGTCCTTCTTCAGGCCGTCGAGGTACTCGTCGGTGATCTCGGCGCCCTTCTTCAGGCCGCCCGGGCCGCCGTTGGCGACCTTGCCGACGATCGCCACGCGCAGGCGGTTGTAGATCGCGCCTTCGAGGATGCGGAACTGGTCGTCGAAGTCCTTCTTGACGCGCTTGATCTCCATTTCCTCGATCTGGCGCGCGCGCTTGTCCTTCTCGATGCCGTCGCGCGTGAACACGGCCACGTCGATGACGGTGCCGTCCATGCCCGGCGGCACGCGCAGCGAGCTGTCCTTCACGTCGGACGCCTTCTCGCCGAAGATCGCGCGCAGCAGCTTCTCTTCCGGCGTCAGCTGGCTCTCGCCCTTCGGCGTGACCTTGCCGACCAGGATGTCGCCCGCCTTCACCTCGGCGCCGATGTAGACCACGCCGGATTCGTCCAGACGCGCCAGCGCCTGCTCGCCGACGTTGGGGATGTCGGCGGAGATTTCCTCCGGTCCGAGCTTGGTGTCGCGCGCCTGGCAGGTCAGTTCCTCGATGTGGATCGTCGTGTAGCGATCCTCCTCGACCACGCGCTCGGAGAGCAGGATCGAGTCCTCGAAGTTGTAGCCGTTCCACGGCATGAACGCGACCAGCATGTTCTGGCCGAGCGCCAGCTCGCCGAGGTCCGTGGAGGAACCGTCGGCCAGCACGTCGCCCTTCTCGACGCGGTCACCGACGTTGACCAGCGGACGCTGGTTGAGGTTGGTGTTCTGGTTCGAGCGCGTGTACTTGGTCAGCGTGTAGATGTCCACGCCGGCGTCGTTGTCGCCGATCTCTTCCTCGTTCACGCGCACCACGATGCGGCCCGCGTCGACCTGGTCGATCAGGCCGGCGCGCCTGGCCACCACGGTGACGCCCGAGTCGCGCGCCACGGCGCGCTCAATGCCGGTGCCGACCAGCGGCGTCTGCGAGCGCAGCGTCGGCACGGCCTGGCGCTGCATGTTCGCGCCCATCAGCGCGCGGTTCGCGTCGTCGTGCTCGAGGAACGGGACGAGCGCCGCGGCGACCGACACGGTCTGCATCGGCGAGACGTCCATGTAGTTGATCTCGCTCGACGGACGCAGCTCGGACTCGCCGTGGAAGCGGCACGAGACGTACTCTTCGGTGAACGAGCCGTCCTTGTGCAGCGGCGAGTTCGCCTGGGCGATGACGTATTCGCCCTCGTCGATCGCCGACAGGTATTCCACCTTGTTGGTGACCTTGCCGTTTTCGACCTTGCGGTACGGCGTCTCGAGGAAGCCGTAGTCGTTGGTGCGCGCGTAGACGGCGAGCGAGTTGATCAGGCCGATGTTCGGACCTTCCGGCGTCTCGATCGTGCAGACACGGCCGTAGTGCGTCGGGTGGACGTCGCGCACCTCGAAGCCGGCGCGCTCACGCGTCAGGCCGCCCGGACCCAGGGCGGACACGCGACGCTTGTGCGTGACCTCGCTGAGCGGGTTGTTCTGGTCCATGAACTGGCTGAGCTGCGAGGAGCCGAAGAACTCCTTCACCGCCGCCGCGACCGGCTTGGCGTTGATGAGGTCCTGCGGGGTCAGGCCGTCCGCCTCGGCGAGCGACAGGCGCTCCTTGACCGCGCGCTCGACGCGCACGAGGCCGATGCGGAACACGTTCTCGGCCATCTCGCCGACCGAACGCACGCGACGGTTGCCGAGGTGGTCGATGTCGTCGACGATGCCGCGGCCGTTGCGGATCTCGATCAGCACCTTGATGACGTCGAGGATGTCCGAGCCGGCGCCGAATTCCTTGACCAGCGACTTGGACAGCTCGTCGTTGCGCTCGCCGAAGTACTTGCCGTCGAAGAGGATGCCGGGGCCCTTGTCGTCCTTGCGGCCGACGCGGCGGTTGAACTTCATGCGGCCGACGCGATCGAGATCGTAGCGCTCGGACGAGAAGAACAGGTTCTGGAACAGGTTCTGCGCGGCGTCCTTGGTCGGCGGCTCGCCCGGGCGCATCATGCGGTAGATCTCGACCAGCGCCTCGAGCGGCGTGCGCGACGGATCGATGCGCAGCGTCTTGGAGATGTAGTCGCCGCGGTCGAGGTCGTTGACCCACAGCGTCGCGAGCTTGTCGACGCCGGCCTTGCGGAGCGCCTCCAGGTGCGCGTCGTTGATCTCGTCGTTGGCGGCGGCGAGCAGCTCGCCGGTCTTGGTGTCGACGACGTCGTGCGCGAGGATGCGGCCGAGCAGATACTCGTCCGGCACTTCCAGCGACTTGATCTTGGCGTTGTCCAGCTGGCGGACGTGGCGCGCGGTGATGCGCTTGCCGGCCTCGACGATGACGTCGTCGCCGACGCGCAGGTCGAAGTTCAGCGTCTCGCCGCGCAGGCGCTCGGCGACCAGGTCGAGCGTGGCGCCGTCCTTCTTGCCGAGGTGGAACACGTTCTTCTCGAAGAAGATGTCGAGCATCTCCTCGTTGGTGTAGCCGAGCGCGCGCAGCAGCACCGTCACCGGCAGCTTGCGGCGACGGTCGATGCGGGTGAACAGCGCGTCCTTCGGGTCGAACTCGAAGTCCAGCCACGAACCGCGGTAGGGAATCACGCGCGCGCTGTAGAGCAGCTTGCCGGACGAGTGCGTCTTGCCGCGGTCGTGGTCGAAGAACACGCCCGGGCTGCGGTGCAGCTGGGAGACGATGACGCGCTCGGTGCCGTTGACGATGAAGGTGCCGGTGTCGGTCATGAGCGGCAGTTCGCCCATGTAGACCTCCTGCTCCTTCACGTACTTGATCGCCTTGTTCGACGACTCCTTGTCGTAGATGACCAGACGCACGGTCACGCGCAGCGGCGCGCCGTAGCTCATGCCGCGCGAGCGGCACTCGCGCTCGTCGAACGGCGGCTCGCCGAGACGGTAGTTGACGTACTCCAGCGCGGCGCTGCCGGAATAGCTGGTGATCGGGAACACCGAGCGCAGCGCGGCGTGCAGGCCCTTGTCTTCGCGCTGGTTGGGATCGGTGTCGGCCTGCAGGAACTCACGATACGAGTCGACCTGGATGGCGAGCAGGAAAGGAACGTCCAGAACCGGCGGACGCTTGCCGAAATCCTTGCGGATTCGCTTCTTTTCGGTGAAGGAGTAGGTCGTCTGGGTCATGAGGAGCACACCTCGTACAACGTGCGGCGACGGCGAATCGCCGGGGAGAAAAACCGGGAGGGGGAAACGGACATCGGAAAGCGCAGGGAGCTCATATGGAGTCGTTTCTGCGCTTTCCCATGGCCGCTGTCTGAATGACCGCAACGGGCAAAGCCCGGGGGCTCGCGCCCCCAGGCTTCGTTGCCGTCATTCCCGCCGGAGCGGGAATCCAGTGACTGTCTATTGAAGCAAAATCGAGAGCTGGATCCCGTGTCGTCGACCATCCTTCGTCTGCACGGGATGACGGCATTCTGCCGTCACTTGACCTCGACGGTCGCGCCAGCGGCTTCCAGGTCCTTCTTGAACTTGGCCGCGTCGTCCTTGCTGACGGCTTCCTTGACGGTGGCCGGAGCCGACTCGACCAGGTCCTTGGCTTCCTTGAGGCCCAGGCCGGTGATCGCGCGGACGACCTTGATGACTTCGACCTTCTTCTCGCCGGAAGCCTTCAGGGCGACCGTGAACTCGGTCTGCTCTTCGGCCGGAGCGGCGGCGGCGCCGGCCGGAGCGGCGGCCACGGCGACCGGAGCGGCCGCGGAGACGCCGAACTTCTCTTCCATCGCCTTGACCAGTTCCATCACCTCGACGAGGGACTTGGACGAGATCGCTTCGATGATCTGTTCGTTGCTGAGAGACATGATTTCAAACTCCTGGATACGACTGTGTTAGTGGAATACCGAGTGACGAATGGCTCAAGCGGCCTGCTTCTGCTGGGCGACCGCATTCGTGGCGCGCGCCAGCTGGGCGGCGGGCTCCGAAAGGACGCGGACCAGCATGGTCGCGGGCTGCACCAGCACGCTGAGGAGCATGCTGAGCGCCTGATCGCGCGTCGGAAGCGAGGCGAGGACGTCGAGATGCGACGCCGGGTACGCCTTGCCGCCGATGGCGACCAGCTTGGCCTTGAGCTTGTCGTTGGCCTTGGCGAAATCCTTGATCAACCGGCCGGCTGCGCCGGGGTCTTCCTTCGAGAAGGCGTACAGCAGCGGACCCGTCAGTGCGTCCTGGACGCATGCGTAGTCCGTGCCTTCGACAGCGCGGGACACCAAGGTGTTTTTTGCCACCTTGAGGAAAACCCCGCCCTGACGGGCCTTCTTGCGCAGCTCGGTGAGCTGCCCGACGGTAAGACCGGCGTATTCGGCGGCGACCAGGGAATGTGCCTTGGCTGCCACATTCGCCAGTTCGGCAACGACCTCTTTCTTTTGCGCAAGATTGAGCGCCATTGCTTTCTCCGAACCGGGTTCCGAGGCGCTCCTGCGCCCGGTTCCCTGAAGCGTTCACGGTTCCGACTCCTTCGGATCCGCCGACGTCTCTCGACGTCTGCTTGGTGGCCGTTCCAGGATGTTCCTGTAGGGCTGCACCATCTACGCAGGCTTGTCGTTTAAGGCTTCCGCCGCCTGCGGTCTTTGACGGCCCTCGTTCGCACGAGGCGCCCTCAAAATTCCTTCCCTTCTCCCACCGGGAGAAGGTGGCGCATAGCGCCGGATGAGGGAAGTCGGAGTGAGGCACCCCACTTCGCTTGCCCTCACCCGCGCTTCCGCGCGACCTCTCCCGCGAGCGGGAGAGGGGACAACGAATCGCTTAAGCCGAGACGGTCGACGGGTCGACCGGCACGCCGACGCCCATCGTGCTCGACAGCGAGACCTTCTGCAGGAACACGCCCTTCGCGCTCGCCGGCTTGGCCTTGACCAGGTCGCCCAGCAGCGCGTTGAGGTTGTCCTTCAGCGCGGCGACCTCGAAGCTGGCCTTGCCGATCGAGCAGTGGATGATGCCGGCCTTGTCGTTGCGGAACTTGACCTGACCCGCCTTGGCGTTCTTCACCGCGGTGACCACGTCGGCGGCGACCGAGCCGTCCTTCGGGTTCGGCATCAGGCCGCGCGGACCGAGCAGCTGGCCGAGCTTGCCGACCACGCGCATCGCATCCGGGGTCGCGATGACGCGGCCGAAATCGAGTTCGCCGGCCTGCATGCGCTCGGCCAGGTCTTCCATGCCGACCGCGTCGGCGCCGGCGGCCTTGGCCGCTTCGGCCTTCTCGCCGGCCGGACAGAACACGGCGACCTTGACGGTCTTGCCGGTGCCGTGCGGCAGCATCACCGAACCGCGCACGCCCTGGTCGGACTTCTTCGCGTCGATGCCGAGGCGGATGGCGACGTCGACCGATTCCGGAAACTTCGCCTTGGCGCCGTCCTTGACGATCTTCAGCGCTTCTTCGACGGAATAGACCTTGCCCGGGGCGACGGTCTTGGCGAGAGCCTTGTAACGCTTGCTGATCTTCGTGCTCATCATCAGATCTCCGACACCAGGCCCATGCTGCGCGCGCTGCCCGCGATCGTGCGGACGGCAGCGTCCAGGTCCGCGGCGGTCAGATCGGGCTCCTTCGCCTTGGCGATGTCCTCGAGCTGCTTGCGCGTGACCTTGCCGACCTTCTCCGTGTTCGGGCGCTTCGAGCCGGACGTGATGCCGACCGCCTTCTTCAGCAGGATGGTCGCCGGCGGCGTCTTCGTGATGAAGGTGAAGGTGCGATCCGAGTACGCGGTGATCACGACCGGAATCGGCAGGCCCGGCTCCAGCTTCTGCGTCGCGGCGTTGAACGCCTTGCAGAATTCCATGATGTTCAGGCCGCGCTGACCGAGGGCCGGACCCACCGGCGGCGACGGATTGGCCTGACCGGCCTTGACCTGCAGTTTGATGTAGCCGACTACTTTCTTTGCCATTGGAATGACTCCTGGAGTTCAAGCGTCTGCACGTTCTCGCGAACTGCGGGACTCCTCCGCCTGTTTATGCGATCCTCCATGACCGCGAAGAACGGACCGGCATCCGTGCCGGACTTTTCATGAAAACGCCGCCTGCCTGGCGACGCTTACGCCTTTTCGACCTGACCGAATTCCAGCTCGACCGGCGTGGAACGCCCGAAAATCAGTACCGCCACGCGCAGGCGGCTCTTTTCGTAGTTGACTTCCTCGACCACGCCGTTGAAGTCGTTGAACGGGCCGTCGATGACACGGACCATCTCGCCCGGTTCGAACAGCACCTTCGGCCGCGGCTTGTCGACGCCTTCCTGCACACGCTGCAGGATGCCGTCGGCCTCCGAATCCTTGATCGGCAGCGGACGATCCGCCGTACCGCCGATGAAACCCATGACCTTCGGCGTTTCCTTGACCAGATGCCAGGATTCGTCGTCGATCTTGATCGCCTTGCCTTCGTCGTGCGTCTCGATCTGCACCAGCACGTAGCCGGGGAAGAACTTGCGCTCGCTGCGGCGCTTCTGGCCGCCGCGCATCTCGATCACTTCCTCGGTCGGCACCAGCACTTCGCCGAACTTCTCCTGCATGCCGGCGCGCGCGACGCGTTCCTTCAGCGACTTCGCGACCGCGTGCTCGAATCCGGAATAGGCATGCACCACGTACCAACGTTTGCTCATGCCGTCCTCAGCCTTCCAGTTTCAGCAGGTTGTCGAGCACCACCCACTTCAGGGTCAGGTCGATCAGGCCCAGCAGCAGACTGAGGATGATGACGACGACGATGATGACCAGCGTCGTGCGCAGCGTTTCCTCGCGCGTCGGCCAGACCACCTTGCGCAGCTCGAACTGCGATTCGGCCAGATACTCGCGCACTGAACGACCGAACGCGGTGAACGCCGCAACCGCGACGGCGGCGATCGCACCGGCCAGCATCACGCCCACGCGCGCCCAGCCGTTCCAGGTGTCGGCGAAGTAGTAGTAGGCGACGATGCCGGCCACCAGCAGCACGCCCGCGAGCGTCAGCTTGACGATGTCGAGCGCGTTGCTGCCGCCTGCTTTTTCGACCTTCGTATTCATGCTTCTCTTCGAAAGAGTGCGGCCACGAAGGGCCGCTTTTCCTTGCGGCCACGGAAGACCGCACGAATTAAGTGGCACGCCAGGAGGGACTCGAACCCCCAACCTGCGGTTTTGGAGACCGCTGCTCTGCCAATTGAGCTACTGGCGTGTGGGTGTACTTCCTGCCGTCCTCCGTGACGGCGATGATCGCTCCGGCATCCGTGCCGACCGTTTGAAAAGGTCCAGGAACGCGGAAGGGAAGCGGCTTCGCAGCGCGAAGCGGCTTCCCTGTGTTCTTCCGCGTTGTCGCTGGCTTACTGGACGATCTTGGCCACCACGCCCGCGCCGACCGTACGGCCGCCCTCGCGGATCGCGAAGC
>NZ_JBHSHD010000019.1:0-72702 GCF_042652785.1 Dokdonella ginsengisoli
ATTGGAAGCGCCCTCGACGGCGTCGCGCAATGCGCTTTCGCTGCACGTGGTGACCGAGAGGGTCGAGCCGATGCGGGCCGCAGCCGGTGCGTGCGCATGCGCGTCATGTGCAAGCGGAGCGGTGGTGAACATGGTGGCGAGCGCCGCCACCAATGGCCGCTTCGGAAACGAGCGGTGAACGCTTCCAGTCGCGTGCATGGGAGTCTCGACGAGGCGGCGCAGGCGCCACATCGTACGCCCATCGCAGCCCTCGCGCCCCGGTCGTTGCAAGGAGGGCTCCAAGTACCGCGCGCTCATGCATCCGGCCAAGCGTTCCTGATAGCGTGGATGCCGAAGAGATTCGCGCTGAGGTTGGTACGTCGCTATTGGTCTGAGCGCCCGAGCGTTGCCGCCCGTTCCTTCTCCATGAGAATACGTAGCGCTTCGTGCTCTCGCTCCCAGTACTCCAGATGTTCGAAGCCGTGACCTGAGACGTTTCGTGTAGCCAATCGGTATGTGAGTTCTCTTACCCTACGGCAAGGAGAACTCGATGAAAAAGCGGCACAGCGAAGAACAGATCATCCGCATCTTGCGCGAAGCGGAACGCGGCGAGACCTCGATCCGCGAGGTCTGCCGCCAGCACAACATCATCGAACAGACGCTCTACCGCTGGCGCAACAAGTACGGCGGGATGGATGTGCCGGACGCACGTCGCCTGAAGGACCTCGAAGCGGAGAACGCCAAGCTCAAGCGACTGGTGGCCGAACAGATGCTGGTGATTGATGGGCTGAAGGAATTCAGCCAAAAAAATGACGGCCCCGTCGGGACGACGGCAGGCGCTCGCGCACCTGACTCGCCGGGGCGTATCGCAACGCAGGGCCTGTCGCTATCTGGGCCTGAGCCGTCGGGTCGCCGGCTACGTCCTGCGGCAACCGGACAAGGATCGCGTGCTCGGCGATCGGTTGATCGGTGCCGCGCAGGAGGTGCCGCGCTTCGGCTACCGGCGCATGGCGGCATCGACTTCGTGCACGATCAGCTCGTCGACGGCCGCGTGCTCAAGCTCCTGTGCGTTGCCGACGAATACACGCGCGAGTATCTGGCGAGTTCACTGCCGCCAAGGTCATGCGCTGGTTGCGCGATCAGGCCATCGGGCCGGCCTTCATCGCGCCGGGAAGTCCTTGGCAGAACGGCATCGGCGAGAGCTTCAACAGCAAGCTGCGCGACGAACTGCTCAACCGTGAGTGGTTCCGCAGCCGCGCCGAGGCGCGTGTGCTGATCGAACGATGGCGGCGGTTCTACAACGAGCGACGACCCCACAGCGCCCATCGCTATCAGCCGCCGGCGACGGTGCGCCGAGCGTGGCGCGAAACGGCCAACATGACCCTCGGACTCACATCCTGATTGGCTACAAAAAACCGACGCAGGTCAGCTCCATGCCGCGTGCGACTTCCGGGGCGCCGCCGGCGCGGAACCGTCGGCACGCCACCGGCCGATGTCCGCAACGTCCAATCCGGTGAATCCTTCGCCGGCAATCGTGCGCATCGGATCATTTCCGGGAGAGCTCGTCGCATGAAGGCAGCGCCGTGTGCGAGCGGCGCGATTGCAAGACCGTCGCGGCTTCCTCGCACCGTCCCGACTTCGCCAGCGTCATGGCGAGCTTGAGTGTCCGCTGGCCCGTGTCCGCGACCTGCGCGTGTCGCCCGCCGTCGTTGCGGGCGAGCATCCGGCGGTACCACGTCTCGGCGGACGTCAGGTCGCCTCGCGTCATCGCGACATCGCCCAGCATCTCCAATGCGTCGACGCTGCTGACGTCGTTCTCCGGAGGCAGCGCTTCGTTGATTTCCAGTGCCCGCAGCAAGGCCGGAACCGCCGCATCGTAGGCCTCCCGATGGATCGCGATCGATCCCTTCTGGATCAGCAGGACGGCATAGGGCGAAGACTGCTCCCCGTACAGGTCACCCGTCGCGGTCAGCGCCTCGTCCATGAGTTCGATGGCAGCGGCATGCTGCCCGTCGTGGTCGAGCGCCGATGCCATGATCGCCTGCGCCTTGAGCGTGTAGGGATGACGGATGCCTTGATGCTCCTTCGCCAGCGCCAGCGCTTCGGAGAGGAGCGGCATCGCGTCTTGATGGTGGGAGGTATCCAGCAGCTCCTGGCCCAGGGTCAGGATGTCGACGGTGGTCGCCGGATCGCCGACGGGCAAGGCGCTGCGCGCGTGATCCACGGCTTTGCGCAAACGGCGCAGCTTGCCGTCCGTATCGCCGCGCGCGCCGTCGCGCGTGGCCTGTGCGTGCAGGATGCGGTTGTAGAGCCCGGCGGACTCCGACCCGGCGCGTGCCGCGTCCTTTTCCACCAGCGCACTCGCACGGGCGAGCAGCACGTCCGCTCGCTGCCCCTCGGTCTGCCCGATCGCCATCGCCAGGAGCCAGCAGCGGCGAGCAAACTGCAAGGCCGGTGCGCCGGTTTCCTCGGCGACGGCAACGGCCCGCTCCAGCAGCGGCGCCGCATGATGATTGTCGTCCAGCTTCAGATAGACGACGCCCAGCGTCGTCAGCAATTCGCCCATGACCTCCGGTTCGGACTGCAACTCGATGCCGATCCGCTCCGCTCCCATCGACAGCAGCTCATCTGCATCAGGCTTTCGGCCGTGATTGGCGGCGGGATCGGCCTGCTCGAACAGGCTCGCCAGAAATCCGCTGACGTGACGGGCCGTCGTGGCCTCGCGTTCGGCGCGTACGCGCGCGTGCTCGAGCCGCCAGAGAAAGGCGACCACCATTGCACACACGAGCGCAGCAGCGGCCGTGATCCCGACGACGGCGGCCCGCCGCCGCCGAATCAACCGGCCGACCCGGTACGCCACGCCGCCGGCACGAGCCGAGACCGGACGCCGGGCCAGATAGGCGCGCACGTCGGCTCGCAGACTCTCGACGGTCGGGTAGCGCGCCTCGGGCTGATCGGCCACCGCGCGCCGGCAAATGGCCGCGAGATCCGCATCCGGCCGGGTCGTGCCGAGCACGGTTTCGAGCAATCGTCCCAGCTGGTAGACGTCCTGCAAGACGCCCGCCGGCTCGCCGCGGACCTGCTCCGGGCTGGCATACGCCGGCGTGGCGGCCGTCCGGGCGGGCGTGTCGATCGCCTCGTCGAGCGCGGCCGCGATGCCGAAATCGAGAAGCTTCGGCGCACCCGTGACGTCGACCAGAATGTTCGACGGCTTGATGTCACGGTGAACGACGAGTCGCGCATGCGCATGCACGACGGCGCTGCACACGACCTCGAAGAGGGCGACGCGCTGGCGTGCGTCGAGCTCCGCGCGCCGGCAATAGTGGTCGATGCGCTCGCCCTCGACCCGTTCCATGGCGAACCAGAGCAACCCGCTTTCGCTGCTCCCGCCGTCGAGCAGGCGCGCGATGTTGGGGTGGATCAGGCGCGCCAGGAGCTTTCGTTCGCGCACCAGCAGTGCTTCGGCGGTGGCCGGCTCCGCCTGGGGTGCGATCACCTTCAGCGCGACTTCCTGCTCGAACGCCCCGTCGGCTCGCTCGGCCAGATAGACGACACCGAGTCCGCCGTGGCCGAGTCGACGAAGGACACGAAACGGGCCGACCCGGCTGCCGGGCTGAAGCAGAGCCGGATCATCGGCGAGCATGGAGGCGACGAGGCGGCTTCGAAGCGCGCCGCCGGGCTCGAAGGTCAGCGTGTTCACGGCGATTCCAGGATGTGCGCGAGGCGCTCGCGCGCCTGCGACCACAACCATTGGACGGTCCGCAACGGGATTCCAACCGTGTCCGAGGTTTCGGGTTCCGTCATGCCGGCGAAGAACCGGCATTCGATGACGCGGACCATGTCCGCGTGTTCGGCCGCCAGTCGGTCAAGCGCCTGGTCGAGCGCGACGAACCGGTTGGCTTCCTCTCCGATCTCCTCGTCGACCAGGCCCATGTCGACCCGTTGCTGGTTGCCGCCCCGCTTCTCGGCGGCACGCTCGCGCGCGTACGCGCAGATCACCTGGCGCATGATGCGCGCGGTCAGCGCGAAGAAATGGCGACGTTCTTCCGGGATTCCTTCGCCCGCCTCGGCGACGCGCACGTACCACTCGTTGACCAGTCCGGTCGTATTGAGCGTGGGCATCGTCGCCCCCTGCGCCAGCTGGCGCCGCGCCAGTCGCTTGATGTCGGCATAGTGCCGCCGCAGAAGGCGCTCCCACGCGTCGCGCTCGCCGGCGCGCGCGCGCGCCAGCAGCGCGGTGATCTCCTCTTGCACGGGCGGGTTCGCTGCGACCATCGACCCCGACCATAGTGTTGGCGCACGCGACCGCTGTCCAGACGGCTCGCCGCCCGGCGGCGCGGCGGATCGCAACGATGGAGTGCGCCGGGCATCCGATACCCCGCCGCCGTGTCGACCGCGGGGTGTCGTCGAGGTGACGACGTTCATCGATGTCGCGTCACTGCACGACTCCGGGTGCGCCGTTGGCCGTATCCGCGAGGTGGACCACCATGAGCAGATGCGTGTCGGGCACGTACGGGGACATGTCGGTCGGCTGAGTCGGATCGAGAACGGGATCGGTCACGTCTATCGAGCACGTCTGCGACACCGGAAAGGCGATGTAGCTCGGTCCGGTCTGCGGCGCCGTGTTGGAGCCCATGAAAAAGTCCCCGCCGTACGGCCCTGCGGACACCTCGACGACGAGATCCGCCGTACCCGCATCCGGAATGGCGCCGGTGACCTCGGCCCGCTTGACGGTGCCGTCCTCATCGACGCCGACGGCGACGACCGACGAGCCGACGAGGGTCATGTTCTCCCACCTGAGCTCGGCCCCGCGTGGGATCGAGTGCAGCCTCACGCCGACGTTCTGGTTGCTGCGCGTGACATCGATGCCGAAGTCGACCGCGGCGACGTGAACCGCGCCCGACAATCCGTGCTGGCCTGCCAGGTCGAACCGACGCAGCCACGAAGTCGGTCCCTGATAGCAGGATGGCGTGATGTCGTTGACGATCTGGGTGGTGTCGGCGTTCTGCGTGATCGCGAGCGGGTCGATCGCGCCTTCGAACGCGTTCGCGAACAGCTTGTCGTGACGAAGCGGGCACCGGTCCACGCCGTGCAGCGCGACGCTGTCGATCGCCGCGACGGTCCCGTTGTGTCCGACGCCCGCGAAATAGTCCTCCACGTCGGTGACGTGGTACTGGAACGCGATGCGCCCACTGCCCGACTCCGGCAGGTCCTCGATGTCGAAGCGCGTCCAGTCGATCGGATAGCCGTTCTCGCCGGTCGGGTCGATCGCCTGCACCAGGTTCGGATTGATCGCGAGCAGCGGACTGCCGAAATCGCCGGTGTCGTCCGGACCGCTGCCGACGTCGGTGCACGGATCTCCGCTGCACAGGCGCACGTACAGCCGGTCCGGCCATCCGCTCGTGGACCAGATGGAGCGCGTGTAGAAGCTCAGCGACGCCCCCGGCTGGAAATCGATGCGCGGCGTCAGCAGCCAGGTGCTCGCCGTGTTGCCGCCGCCGTCGGGCGCTGCGCCGCCTGCACTGAGATGGTTGGCGGCGACGTACGACCCCGGCCGGCCCGACTGCGATCCGAAGCCGTAGGTGTCGATGCCGTAGTTCCAGTTGAGCGCCAGAACACCGCCAAACGGCGGGTCGCCGCTGCTGTTGACCTGCACGTGCCAGCCGTCCACGGCGAGCAGCTCGGGCACGTCGTCGAAGTCCTCCTCGCACGCCGGGTCCTCCCTGCCGGCGAGGATGGGGACCGTGCGACCGTCTGCGGTGAGTCCGGGCGAGAGTGGATGGGATGACGCGGTGCCGGCGCCGGCGATGCCCGCGACAAGAAGGATCGCGCCGAGAAGACGGCTGGACATGCGTTGGTTTCCTCGAATGGGATGAGATGCGGTCCCGCGCTGCCGGAATGCCGCATGTAACGGATGAGTCCTTCTCAGCGAATGCTCCCCTTCCCATGTCATAGGCAGGATGGCGGACAATCCCGCAAGGAGTCCCGCGCCGTTCCCGCGGAAGAATCCCGCTCCTTCCGCCGCGCCACTCCATCCCCGGCGTCCGCCGCTCCCGGTCGCGAGCGACGGCGCGTCGTCTTCCGACTCCATGCCGTCCGCTCGGGATACGTTCGCCCGGGCCGTCGGACAGGGCGACGGCCTCACGGTCGAGTTCTCTTCCGCCATGGCATGACACTTCGCATGCCCCAGGATGGGCTTGGTCCAGTGTCCGCACCTGTGGGGCCACATGATGCGCGGGGCGCGACGATCGATCGCGGATTCGGCGCTCGCGTCACGCTCTGCAATGGCACGTGGCGCGACGATCCGGCGGACTTCTGCGTTTCCGCGTGGCGCGCGCGCTCCGCGCCGCGACGGAACCGTTGCTCAGCGCAACGGCGAAGGAACGTCCATCGGCGGCGCGTCGCCGACCGCGACCGGGCCGCGCCACTGGCGCAGCACGCCGCGCACGAACGACACGTCGCCGGGCTGGAACGTGCTCGCTTCGGGCAGCGCCACCCACGGCAGGTTCGGGTTCTGGTGGTGCGTGCGGTGCAGCGGGAAGTTCAGCAGCACGCGATGCAGCCAGCGCGGCGCGGTCAGGTTGAGCGCGTGGTCGCGCTGCTCCAGCGGCGTGGCGTGGTGCGGCGCGTGATCGAACTGGGAGGCCAGGAATGCGCGGATCGCGAGGAAGCCGACGACCAGCCAGGCGCGGCTGCCGTACAAGGCGATCGCCGAGCCGTACAGCGCCAGCACGCAGAGCGAGTCGATGCGCATCTCGCGCACGCCCTGCGCGGCGAGCAGGTCGCGCTCGAGCATCGTCGCCATGCCGGCGCTGCCGTCGGGCAGGTCCGGGCAGGCCCGGCGCAGCGGCGGCAGCAGCAGCGAGCGCGGCAGCCAGCAGGCCAGCAGCACGGCGAGCTCGGCGGCGTACAGGCCGAACGTGATGCGCACGTAGTGCGCCACGTAGGCGAACCAGCGCGGCTGCTCGGCCGGATCGTAGACCTCGTCGCGGCCCCACGGCGTGCGGTTGTAGCGATGATGGCGCAGATGCGCGAAGCGCAGCGCGCGCAGCGGCGCACCGAACGCGATCGCCAGCACGCGGCCGCCGAGCTGGTTCCAGCGCCGCTGCGGCAGCAGCAGGCCGTGGATCGCCTCGTGCACCAGCGCCCACAGGGTCGGGCTCAGCAGCGCCACAGCGGCCAGCGCCGCCGCGGCCCACGCCGTCGGCAGCGGCAGCAGCGGCAACGCGAGCAGCACCAGCAGGTGCAGGCCGAGCAGCACGCTGCCGAGGACAACGTTCAGGCGCGCGGGTATGCGCGACGACGCAAGCTTCATGCAGGCCCCTGTGAACAGCGCTCGGCGGAACGTCGCGTGCGGAAGAAGCCGGTCAGCAGCTCGGCGGCTTCCTCACGCAGCACGCCCGGCGTCAGCGCGACGCGGTGATTGTGCCGTTCGTCGAGCAGGATGTCGAAGACGCTGCCGGCCGCGCCGGTCTTCGGATCGGCCGCGCCGTAGATCACCCGCGCGATGCGCGCGTGGATGATCGCGCCGGCGCACATCGCGCACGGTTCCAGCGTGGCGTACAGCTCGGCGCCGAGCAGGCGATGGTTGCCCAGCCGCCGCCCGGCCTCGCGCAGCGCGACGATTTCCGCGTGCGCGCTCGGATCGTGCGCGCCGATGTTGCGGTTCCAGCCGGAGCCGACGATTTCGCCGCCGAGCACCACCACCGCGCCGACCGGCACTTCGCCCTCGGCTTCGGCGCGGCGCGCGCACTCCAGCGCGCGGGCCATCCAGTAGCGGTCGCGCTCGTCCGCATCGGGCGGCGGCAGTTCGGCGGAAACGTCCATGCGCAAGGATAACGGAACGGCTGCGTGCAACTCAGAAACCCAGCTCGCCGAGGCCGGGATGGTCGTCCGGGCGGCGGCCCAGCGGCCAGTGGTAGCGCCGCTCGGACTCGCGGATCGGCGCGTCGTTGATGCTCGCCAGGCGGCGGCGCATCAGTCCGTTCTCGTCGAACTCCCAGTTCTCGTTGCCGTAGGAACGGAACCAGTTGCCGCTGTCGTCGTGCCATTCGTAGGCGAAGCGCACCGCGATGCGATTCTCGCGGAAGCTCCACAGTTCCTTGATGAGGCGGTAGTCGAGCTCGCGCTGCCACTTGCGCGTGAGGAACGCGACGATCGCCTCGCGCCCCTGCAGGAACTCGGCACGATTGCGCCAATAGCTGTCGACGGTGTAGGCCAGCGCGACCTTTTCGGGATCGCGGCCGTTCCAGCCGTCCTCGGCGAGGCGCACCTTCTGCGTCGCCGTCTCGAGCGTGAAGGGAGGCAGTGGCGGGCGCTGCGCGGTCATCGGCATTCTCCTGGAGCGCGCGGTCGCGCCGCGCGGCGGTAGTCTACGTGGAAGGCGGCGAGGACGAGGCCGATGCGTTGCCGCACTCGCACCGGCTAGGCCGCCATTCCCTCGAGCGCGGCCGCCGCCTGCTCCAGGCCGCGCAGGACCGTCTCGGCGACGCGCGGGGAAAAATCGTCCGGCAGCTCCGCCCGCACTTGGGCAATCGCCGCCGGCGTGCGCGCCAGGATTTCCTCGATGACCGGCTCGGCCGTCGGCGCGTAGCCGACCTTGCGCGCAGTGTCGTTGAAATGCCGGCGCCGGATGCCGTGCATGGCGTAGTGCCGGTTCTTGCCGAGCAGGGCCATCGCCAGCTTGACGTCGTACGGCGACCACTGGTTCGGCCCCTCGCCCAGCACCGGATAGGCCGACATCACGTCGTACAGGCGCGTCAGGCGGAAACGGCCGCGCGGCAGGAGGCGCAGGCTGAAGTTCTTGGCGTGTCCGTCCGGCGCGCGCAGCAGCCAGAACAGGACCTGCGCGGCCATCAGCGTCTTCATGTCGGCCGCCGCGTCCACCGACTGGCGCAGCGTGGTGAACAGGGCGCGCAGGCCCGGCCCACCCTCGTTCTCGTACTTGCGCAGCGGCGAACACCCCTCGACCTGGCAGAAGTCCTCCTGCGGCAGCCGCATGAGCCAGCGTCCGTCGGGCGCGACGCGCCGGTCGAAGCGCTCGACCACCAGCACGCGCTGCCGGCCGAAGCGCGCGATGCGGGCGTCGGCGACGTCGAGCCCGTAGGCCTTCAGCAGCCGCAGGCACAGCCATTCGTTGTCGACCGAGGTCGTGAAATCAGCCTGCCGCCCGCCCATCAGGCCGAGCGGAAGCTTGAAGATGTGGCTGGTCGGCGTGGCGCCGCGCGGCGCGTGCCACCGTCCGTTCCACCACAGGAACGCGGTCTTCTCCTGCGCGCCGGCCAGCGAAATGCGGAAATCCGCATCCGGATCGCCGGCGGCGCCGAATGCGCGCGGCGAAACCGTCTCGATCAGATGCCGCTCGACGTCCTCCTCCGACAGCGCGATGCCTTCGATGCGATCGAAACCCTCCGGGCTTTCGTCCTCCGCCAGCAGTTGCACCGCTCCGATGCACTCGCGGCCGACGGCCTGCAGCAGAGCGAAGGAATCAGTTGAGCCGGTGCGGAAGCGCTCGGCCACGCGGCGGCGGATCGCGTCGCTGTCGGGCAGCAGGTTGTCGAAGTAGTTGGCGACCCTCTCGCCCTTCAGCGGCAGGTTCTGCAGGTTGAACGGCAGCGACAGCGACAGCGGCCGGCCGGCGTCGGAGGCGACCCACTCCGCGTCGTAGTGCAGCTCCGTCTCGCCACGCGCCGGAATCGTCCAGCGCCCGACGCGGACGCCGTTGGTCCACACGGACAGGCTGCGGCTGTGCGACCGGCGGCCCACGTCACCAGTCCGCCGGGCCGCCGGAAGAAGATGCCGATGCGCCGCGCGTTCCGACGGCCAGTTCCAGGCCGAGCGCCGCGCACCAGGCCAGCAGCTGCTCCACGCTCAGTTCCCCGGCGTGCAGCTCCAGATGGGAAACCCGCGACTGGCTGAGCCCGATGCGGCCGGCCAGCTCCGCCTGGGTCCAACCCTGCGCCTTGCGGGCGGCCTGCAGGGTCGAGCCGAGCTGTGCGGCCGTGAGCAGGATCTGGGGGCGTGGCGACATGGCGCTTACCTGGAATTCGAGTAAAAGAAAATTACCCGAATAAAAGATATTCGTCAAATATCGGAAATCCAGCTATCCACACTGATTGGTCAGGCTTGCAGCCGTTGATCCCGGAAGCGTTCCGTTCGCAACGGCGCCTGCCGGGGTTGCCGGTGTCTACACAGTGGGCCCATTGAGGGCCTGCCGTTGCTGCTCCCTGTCCGCCAACAAATCAACGAAAGCCCGAACCTTCACCGGGCGAAAGCGCGCCGCCGGAAACACCGCATGGATGCCGCCGGAAGGCAAACGCCACTGCGGCAGCACATGGATGAGGCGCCCCGCGGTCAGATCCTCTTCAACCGCGAAGTCCGGGAGGACAGACAGTCCCATGCCGTGACATACGGCTCCGCGCACGGCAAGCGTCGCGTCGAGAAAGACGGATGCTTGCACGGTCACGTCTTGGCGTTCGATCTCGTTGAGCGAGAAGTCCCAGTGCAGGTGATCACGCAATGCAGTGTTGGCGACAAACGGAAGCTTGGCGATGTCTTCCGGTTTGGCGAGTTGCGCGAGTTGCGGCGCCATGGCGGGTGACGCCACGAGCAATTGCCGGAAGGTGCCGATCCTGCGCGCCTGCAACCCGGTCTCTGCCAGCCAGCCGACCCGAATCGCCAGTTCGATGTTGCCGGACATGATGTCGAGCGTCTGGTCGCTCAGGATCGCGTCGACTTTGCATGCACGATAGCGCTGCATGAAGGCGGCGATGACCGGCACGACGACGCCGACCCCATAGTCGAACGGGGCTGTCAGCCGCAAGGTGCCGGACGGCTCTGCCGATCCCTCGGCCAATTCGTCGAAGGCATCCTCGGCTTCGCGCAGGATCATGGCGCAGCGCAGGTAGAAGGCCTGCCCGGTTTCGGTAGGCTGTACCTTGCGCGTGGTGCGAACCAGCAGCGAAGTCCGGAACTCGCTCTCCAGCCGGGCGACCTGCTGGCTGACCACCGCCTTGGTGATGCCCAGGCGCTGTGCTGCCGCTGTGAAAGAGCCGGTCTCCACGACGGCCGCGAAATAGGTCAGTCGCCTCAGGTTGCCAAGCCCTCCCAAGCTGTTCTCGGCGAGATTGTATGTTTTTAACATACGTTTCGTTTATCACGTGTGTATTTAACAGTCAATCGATGATGCCTACCATGAGTCCATCACGAATAAGGACGCCCATGGACAAGACCCTGCACTATCTGTTCGACCCGCTGTGTGGCTGGTGCTATGGCGCGGCGCCCGCCGTTTCCGGGCTGCTGGAATCTGGCGGCGTCAGTCTTGAGCTGCTGCCGACAGGCCTGTTCTCCGGCGAAGGCGCGAGGCCACTGGACGATGCCTTCGCGGCTTACGCGTGGTCCAACGACCAGCGCATCGAACGTCTGACCGGGCAACGCTTTTCCGAGAAGTATCGCGACCGGATTCTTGGCGACCGCCGGCAACTGTTCGACAGCGGTCCGGCCACGGTGGCATTGACCGCCGTGTCGCTGACCGAGCCCGCGCGAGAACTCGAAGCGCTCGAGGCGATCCAGCATGCACGCTATGTGGACGGCAACGACGTCATCTCGCTGGCGACCTTGGCCGATCTGCTCAGGGCGCTTGGCCTTGACGACGCGGCCGCGAAGCTTTCACACCCCGATGCGGAGCTGCTCGGAGCCAACCAGGCGCGGATGAGCCGCGCCCAGGCGCTGATGCGGGAATTCGGTGCCCGTGGAGTGCCTACCCTGATCGTCGGATCCGGCGCCAAGCGCCAGCTGCTCGATCACGCTGCCGCCTATTCCAACCCGCGGGCGCTGATCAGTCAGTTGGAAGCGGCCTGAGCAACCCAAACCCACCGCCGGTCTTGTTCCGACAAGCCCTGTCCATTCAACCTTGAAGAAAGCGGACCCCATGTCAACGACGCGAAGAGACGCAATCAAAACTGTAGCCGCCGCGGCTGTCGCGACGGCCTTCCCAGGAGTGAAAACCGCCATGGCTGCGACGACCCAGCTGACCTGGAAACACTTCCCCGCCGGCGAGAACGGCTTCTTCCGTGCCCCGGTGCTGATTTCCGGCGCGCGCGAAGCCGTCCTGCTCGATGGCGGCTTCACGCTGCCCGATGGCAAGGCACTCGCCGAAGCCATCAAGGCCACCGGCAAGAAGCTCACCGCCATCTACATCAGCCAGAGCGATCCCGATTACTACTTCAGCCTTGCGCCCATCAAGGCCGCATTTCCCGAAGCCAAGGTGATCGCCGCATCGGCCACGATCGCGGCCATCAAGGCCAATGTGGAGAAGAAGCTGGCGACCTGGGGTCCGCAGCTCAAGGAAAACGGCCCACAAGTCCTGGCAGACGTCGTGATGCCCGAAGCCTTCGACGGCAGGGCCCTCACCCTGGAAGGGCAGACCCTTGAGATCGTCGATGCCGAAGGTCTGGAGAACCGGCGCTACATCTGGGCGCCCTCGCTCAATGCCGTTTTCGGCGGTGTGCTGCTGTTCTCCGGCGTTCACGTCTGGACGGCCGACATGCAGGGTGCGCCAGCACGTGCAGCATGGATCAAGACGCTCGACGCCATCGCTGCGCGCAAGCCTGCCGTGGTAGTCCCCGGCCATTTGGTGCCCAGCGCCGCGACCGACGCAACGGCGGTTCGCTACACCCGCGACTATCTCGCGGCGTTCGAGGAAGAGCTTGCCAAGGCCGCTGACAGCGCCGCGCTGATCGCCGCCATGACCAAGCGCTATCCGAACGCGGGCATGGGCGTGGCACTGCAGATCGGGGCCAAGGTCGCCAAGGGCGAGATGAAGTGGGGTTGAGGCGATGACGACCAACATCGACATCGTTCGCGCCCACTACGCGGCGTCGGCGCAGGGGGACATCGAGAAGATGATGGCCTGCGTGTCGCCACAGGTGCGCTGGACCGAGATGGCCGGCTTTCCCTGCGCAGGCACATGGGTAGGATCGCAAGCCGTGGCCGACAACGTCTTTGCCGTTCTGGGCAGGGACTGGATTGGCTATCGCTTTGAACTGCAAAGCCTCATCGACGGAGGCGACCAGATCGTCGGGGTGGGAACCTACCACGGCACCTTCCGCGCCACGGGCAAGGCAATGCAGGCTCGTGTGGCCCACGTCTGGAAGTTGCAGGACGGCCAGATCGTGGCTTTCGAGCAATTCACCGACACGCTGTTCGTCAACCGGGCGATGCAAGACGCCTAGTTCTTCCGGAGCAATTGCCTCGTCGACCGGATTTCACTCCCACTCGATCGTCGCCGGCGGCTTGCCGCTGATGTCGTAAACCACGCGAGAAATGTTCGGTATCTCGTTGATGATCCGGCTGGAAACGGTGCCGAGAAAATCGTAGGGCAGATGCGCCCAGTGGGCGGTCATGAAGTCGATCGTCTCCACCGCGCGCAGCGCGACCACCCACTCGTAGGCGCGCGCGTCGCCGACCACGCCGACCGACTTCACCGGCAGGAACACGGCGAAGGCCTGGCTGGTGCGGTCGTAGAGATCGGCCTTGCGCAGCTCCTCGATGAAGATCGCGTCGGCGCGGGCGAGGATCTGCGCGTACTCGCGGCGGACTTCGCCGAGGATGCGCACGCCCAGGCCCGGGCCGGGGAACGGATGGCGATAGACCATGCTGCGCGGCAGGCCGAGTTCGACGCCGATGCGGCGCACCTCGTCCTTGAACAGCTCGCGCAGCGGCTCGACCAGCTTGAGCTTCATCTGCTCCGGCAGGCCGCCGACGTTGTGATGCGACTTGATCACGTGCGCCTTGCCGGTCTTGCTGCCGGCGGACTCGATCACGTCGGGGTAGATTGTGCCCTGCGCCAGCCACTTCACGCCTTCGAGCTTGTGCGCTTCCTCGTCGAACACCTCGACGAACAGGCGGCCGATGATCTTGCGCTTGGCTTCGGGATCGGTGACGCCGGCGAGCGCGGCGTAGTAGCGGTCGGCAGCGTTCACGCGGATCACGTTCACGCCCATGTGCTCGGCGAACATGTCCATGACCTGGTCGCCTTCCTGCCAGCGCAGCAGGCCCGTATCGACGAAGACGCAGGTCAGGCGGTCGCCGATCGCGCGATGCAGCAGCGCGGCGACCACCGAGGAATCGACGCCGCCGGACAGCGCCAGCAGCACGCGGTCCTCGCCGACCTGCTCGCGCACGCGCGCGATCTGGTCCTCGATGATATGCGCCGCGGTCCACAGCGTCGCGCAGCCGCAGATCTCGGTGACGAAGCGCTGCAGCAGCGCCGTGCCCTGCCTGGTGTGCGTGACCTCCGGATGGAACTGCACGCCGTACCAGCGCCTGTCCTCGTTCGCCATCGCCGCGACCGGGATGCGCTCGGTCTTCGCCGTCACGACGAAGCCCGGCGGCGCGGCGGCGACGTGGTCGCCGTGGCTCATCCAGACGTCGAGCGCCTGCGCCGGCGCATGGTCGGTCAGGCCGTGCAGCAGCCGGTCCTGCGCGACGATCTCGACGCGCGCGTGGCCGAACTCGCGCGCGTCGGCCGCCTCGGTCGCGCCCCCGAGCTGCGCGGCTAGGGTCTGCATGCCGTAGCAGATGCCCAGGATCGGCAGACCGCTGTCGAACACCGCCTGCGGCGCCACGGGTGCACCTTCCAGCGTGGTCGATTCCGGACCGCCGGACAGGATGATGCCCTTCGCGCCGAAGCGGGCGATCTCGGCCGGGTCGTGATCCCAGGCCCAGATTTCGCAGTACACGCCGATCTCGCGGATGCGTCGTGCGATCAGCTGCGTGTACTGCGCGCCGAAGTCGAGGATGAGGATCTTGTCGGTGTGGATGTTCGGCATGGACATGGTCAGGAGGAGCGCGGTCGGCGAGCGGAAAGGGAATCGGAACGGCGCACCCAGCCGATGCTGAGCACGTAGCGCGTGCCGCGGACGACGCGGGTGACGCTGTGTTCGCAGGCGTCCGGGCGGAACAGCTTGATGCGCCGGCTGGCGAAGATCGGGGCTGCGCAGACGAATTCGCCGCCCTCCTGCGCGCGCCATATCACGACGTTGCAACGGAAGTGGCGTCCGATCGAGACCGGGTCGGTATGCGGTGCGATCTCGCTGCCCGTCCGGAACCGCAGCACGTAGACGTCGAACGGCAACGGCCACATCGACTGCAACAGCAGCATCTTGTCGTACCCCGACCGCTGCCTGCCCGCGCGCCAGCGGAAGGCAGCGCTCAGGTACTGGCGAAGCGGAGAGGTCGGTTTCAGGCGGCTAGTCCGGACGGTAGTTCGGCGGTTCCTTGGTGATCGCGACGTCGTGCACGTGCGACTCGCGCATGCCGGCCGAGGTGATGCGCACGAACTGCGGCTTGGTGCGCATGTCCTCGACCGTCGCGCAGCCGACGTAGCCCATCGCCGCGCGCAGGCCGCCGCTGAGCTGATGGACGATGTTGCGCAGCGGGCCGCGGTACGGCACGCGCCCCTCGATGCCTTCCGGCACGAGCTTGTCGGCGTCGCCTTCGTCGTCCTGGAAATAACGGTCCTTCGAGCCTTTCTGCATCGCGCCGAGGGAGCCCATGCCGCGGTAGCTCTTGTAGCTGCGGCCCTGATACAGCTCCACCTCGCCGGGTGCCTCCTCGGTGCCGGCGAACAGGCCGCCGATCATCACGCAGTCCGCGCCGGCGGCCAGCGCCTTGGCGATGTCGCCGGAGTAGCGGATGCCGCCGTCGGCGATCAGCGCGATGCCGCTGCCCTGCAGCGCGGTCGCGACCATGTCCACCGCCGACACCTGCGGCACGCCGACGCCGGCGATCACGCGCGTGGTGCAGATCGAGCCGGGGCCGATGCCGACCTTGACCGCGTCCGCGCCGGCGTCGGCCAGCGCCTTCGCCGCGTCGCCGGTGACGATGTTGCCGGCGATCAGGTCGATCTTCGGGAAGTTCGTGCGCACCCAGCGCACGCGCTCGATCACGCCGGAGGAATGGCCGTGCGCGGTGTCGACGATCAGCGCGTCGACGCCGGCCTCGACCAGCGCCGCGACGCGCTGCTCGGTGTCACCGGCGACGCCGACGGCCGCGCCGACGCGCAGGCGCTCGCGGTCGTCCTTGCAGGCATTGGGATTGTCGCGCGCCTTCTGGATGTCCTTGACGGTGATCAGACCGCGCAGGCGGAACGCGTCGTCGACCACCAGCACCTTCTCGATGCGGTGCCGGTGCAGCAGGGCGAGCACCTCGTCGTCCTCGGCGCCCTCCTTCACCGTCACCAGGCGCTCCTTGCGCGTCATGATGTTCTTGACCGGATCCTCCGGCTTCTTCTCGAAGCGCAGGTCGCGGTTGGTGACGATGCCGACCAGCTGCTCGCCGTCGACGACGGGCACGCCGGAGATGTTGTTCGCGCGCGTGATCTGCATGACCTCGCGGATCGAGGTCTGCGGCCCGACGGTGACCGGATCGCGGATCACGCCGGCCTCGAACTTCTTCACCAGCCGCACTTCGGCGGCCTGGCGTTCGATCGACATGTTCTTGTGGATGATGCCGATGCCGCCGCACTGCGCCATCGTGATGGCCAGGCGCGCTTCGGTCACCGTGTCCATCGCGGCGGACACGATCGGCAGGTTGAGGCGGATGTTGCGGGTGAGACGGGCGCCTAGGTCCACGTCGCGCGGCAGCACGGCGGAGAACGCGGGGACCAGGGAGACGTCGTCGAAGGTGAGAGCTTCGGAGAGTATGCGCATGCCGTATTTTACAGACTGCGCGGCCGCCTCGCTACTCGTGGGCGGCGGCTGCGGCCGGATGCCGCAACGCGACGTCGTCGGCCGGCAGCGCCCCGCTCCACCCGAAAGTGCCCAGCAGGCGCTGCCAGCTGTCGTCCAGCGGAGCCTCGAACCGCAGCGGCGCCTGTGTCGCCGGATGCACGACTTCCAGCCGCCAGGCGTGCAGCAGCAGCCGGTGCACGCCGTAGTGCTGGCGGATCAGGCGGTTGTGATCGCCGCGGCCGTGGCTGGTGTCACCGAGCAGATGGTGCGAGACGTGATGGAAATGGCGGCGGATCTGCCGATAGCGGCCGGTCTGCGGCTGCACCTCAAGCAAGGCGTAGCGCTGCTGCGCGTAGCGCCCGGAGGCGATCGGCACCTCGACCGTCGCCAGCCGACGCCAGCGCGTCAGCGCCGGTTTCGCCTCGCCGCGCAGGCTGGAACCGGACAGCGGGTAGTCGATCTCGCCCTGCTCCGCCGGCCAGCCGCGCACCACCGCGAGATAGGACTTGCCCACCGTGCGCGCCATCAGCTGGCGGCCGAGTTCTGCGGCGATTTCCTGCGACCGCGCGACCAGCAGCACGCCGCTGGTCGCGCGATCCAGCCGGTGCACGGCGTGCAGGCGGCCGTCGACCTGCAGACGCAGGCGGTCGATCAGGTAATCCTCGTCCTCGCCGACCAGGCGGCTGCGGTGCACCGCCAGCGAGTGCGGCTTGTTCACGGCGACGAGGTGCTCGTCGAGATGCAGGAGCTGCAGCGGGGCGGGAACGCTCATCGCGGAAGTCTAGCGGCAATGCCAACCGCGCTTGCAGGGATGATCCCTGCGCCTGCGCTTTCGCGTAGGTGGAAACGATCCGTCTCCGACGAGGCTTCTTCGTGCCGCCCGCCGCCATCCCTCCCACCGCCCGTCTTTCCCGCGCCGCCGCCGGCGTTCCGCCGCGGCGGGGAAGCTCAGGCGGCGTCGAGTTCCTTCTGCAGGAAGGCTTTCGCCGCGCGCGTGTCGCGCTTGACCGTCGGTTCGGACACGCCGAGCAGCTCGGCGATGTCCTTGACCTCCAGGCCGGCGAAGAAGCGCAGCTCGACGACCTGCACCAGCCGCTCGTCGAGGCCGGCCAGCTTCTGCAGTGCGCGATCCATGCCGACCAGTTGCTCGGCCTGCGCGTCGACCGGCAGCGGCATCCCTTCGAGGGCTTCGAGCGGAACGTGCTCGGCGCCGCCGCCGCGCCGCCCGGCCAGATGCGCGCGGGCGTAGTCGATGACCACCTGGCGCATTGCGCGCGCGGCGGTGGCGAAAAAATGCACGCGGCTTTCGAACACGCCGCCGCTGCCGTGGAAGAGCTTCAGGTACGCCTCGTTGACCAGGGCTCGCGTGTTCAGCGTATCGCCGCGGCGGTGGCGGGCGAGCTCGGACCGCGCGATGCGCAGGAGGTCCTCGTAGACCAGCGCTAGCGCGCGCTCGCGCGCGGCCGGATCGTCCGCGCCGGCCGCGATCGCCCGGGTCAGGTCCGCTGGAGTGTCGACCATGGCAATGTCCTCTGTGCACCCGCTGCGGCGAGGCGCGGCTCCGTTCGCGAGGAACGAAAGCGCCGCCGTGCAATGTATAGAATGCCTCAAAGCAGGGGAATCCCGGAGCCGATGATGGATGCCGAACGCTGGCGCCGCGCGCGCGCACTGTTCGACCAGCTGGCCGACGCGTCGGCGTCGGACTGGGACGCGCGGCTGGCCGAGGCCTGCCCCGACGACGCGGAGGTGCGCGACGAAGCGCTCGCGCTGCTGCGCGCCGACCGCACCGCGACCTCCGGAGGCGCACTGGCCCAGGCGGCACCACAGATCATCGCCGGACTGGCCGAGCAGATCGGCTCGGAGGAAGCCGCCGCCGCGACCGCGCACGCCGGATTGCGGCTCGGCCCGTTCCGCCTGGTGCGCCAGATCGGCAGCGGCGGCATGGGTGCGGTCTGGCTGTGCGAGCGCGTCGAGGGCGGTTTCTCGCAGACGGTCGCGATCAAGCTGATCCGCAGCGGCTGGGACGCCGCCGACACGCAGCGGCGCTTCCTCGCCGAGCGGCAGATCCTGGCCGGCCTGCAGCACCCCAACATCGCGCATCTGATCGACGGCGGCGTCACCGCCGACGGCAAGCCGTGGCTGGCGCTGGAATACGTCGACGGCGAAAGCCTGCTCGACTGGTGCGACGGGCACCGCCTCGGCATCGCCGAACGCCTGCGCCTGTTCCGGGTCGTCTGCGACGCCGTCGCGCACGCGCACCAGCGCCTGGTCGTGCACCGCGACCTGAAGCCGTCGAACATCCTGGTCGGCCGCGACGGCGTGGTGAAGCTGCTCGACTTCGGCATCGCCAAGCTGCTCGATCGCGCCGGCGAGGAAACCGCGACGCGCATGTTCACGCCCGACTACGCCGCGCCGGAACAGATCCGCGGCGAGCCGATCACGACCGCGGTCGACGTCTACGCGCTCGGCCTGCTGCTGTACGAGCTGCTGACCGGACGGCGGCCGCGCGAGGCCCGCGCGAACGGCGAAGCGGAACCGCCTCGCCCGAGCGCCACCACGCTGCGCGACGGAAAGGAATCAGACGCCGGACAGCTGGCGGCGCGACGCGGACTGGCGCCCGGCACGCTGCGGCGGCGCCTGCAGGGCGACCTCGACGCGATCGTGATGAAGGCGCTGCGCGGCGAGCCGGAGCAGCGCTACGCCAGCGTCGGCGAATTCGCCGCCGACGTGGAACGCCACCTGCGCGACCGCCCGGTGCGTGCGCGCCGCGATGGCTGGAGCTATCGCACCGGGCGCTTCGTGAGGCGGCATCGCTGGGCGCTGGCGGCATCGGCCGCCGGCGTGCTCGCGCTCGCCGCCGGACTCGCTGTCGCCTTGTGGCAGGGACGCGAGGCCGCCGCGCAGCGCGACATCGCCTTGCGCGAAGCGGAGACCGCGCACCGCACCGTCGACGTGCTGGTCGGCGTGTTCAAGGCAGCCAATCCGGGTTCGCATCCGGGCGAAACCGTCACGCCGGCCGACCTGCTCGCTGAGGGCGAGCGCGAGGTCCGGCGCAAGCTCGGCGCGCAGCCGGTGCAGCGCGCGGCCCTGCTCGAAGCGCTGGGCCGCGCCCGCAACGGCCTGGGCACGCCCACCCAGGCGCAGCCGCTGCTCGAGGAGGCGCTGGCGCTGCGCACCGCCGGCGACGATCGCCTGGCCGAAGCCAGCGTGCGCCTGGCGCTGAGCGCGACGCGCAGCCGCCTGAACCGCAGCGACGACAGCCTGGCCGAAGCCGAGCGCGCCTACGCGCTCAGCGACGACGACTCGCGCCAAGCGGCCGAGCTGCGCGCCACCGCGGACCTGCACGCCGGCATCGAGCTGGCGAACCTCGACCGCTGGGCCGAAGCCGAGCCGCGGCTGCGCCGCAGCGCGAAGACGCGCGCGCTGCTGTTCGGCGAGGACAGCGAGCCGTACTGGCAGGTGCTGATCCCGCTGAGCTTCAACCTCTCCGCGCAGCAGCGGGCGGACGAGGCGCTGGCCCTGCTCGACCCGGCCTGGAACGCGATCGTCGCGCGCACCGAGCCGGGCGACTGGCAGCGCGGCTACCTGCTCGACGCCCGCGCCTATGCGCTCAATCGCAGCGGCCGCTACGCCGACGCGGTCGCCCTGCATCGCGAAGCGCTGGCGGCCAGCGAGCGCATCTACGGCAACGATCACCCGGACTACTACAGCATCCTGTCCAACCTCGGTTTGTCGCTGTACCAGAACGGCGAGATGGAGGAAGCGGCGCAGGTCCTCGGCCGCGTCATCGAGTGGCGCACCGCGAACCCCAAGCGCAAGCAGCTGCTGCGGCCGGACAAGCAGTTGCGCGCCCACGCCCTTGCGCTGGACGCCTCCGGCCAGAGCGAAAAAGCGATCGAGGTGCTGCAGCGCATGCAACGGGAGCGCGAGCAGATCGACGGCGTTTCGGCGGCGGAAAAGGCGGAAGCCTGGCTGCTGCTGGCGCGTGCGCAACGGCACGCCGGCCGCCACGCCGACGCGGAGGCGTCGCTCGCCACCTATTTCGCGCAGGTCGACGGCCAGGAGGCTCAGGCTGCAGGATTGATCGAGCGCAGCTGGCTGGCGCTCGACCGAGGCAGCGCCGGAGAGAGCTGCGCTGACGCCGCCCAGGCCGTCGAGCTGCGCGGAACCACGTCCAAACCGGCCGATCGCCTGCACGCGCAGGCCACCCTGGCGGCCTGCTGGATCCAGATCGGCCAGCGCTCGCGCGCGCGGCCGCTGATCGACGCGCTGTCCGCACCCGAGCTCCCGGCGCTGGCGCCGAGCCAGCGCGAGGCCGTCGACGCTGCGCTCGCGCGCTGGCGCCAACGGAACTCCTGACGCGCACTCAGCGCGCCAGCGCCAGCGACAGCTCCGGCCAGTAGGTGATCACCAGCACCGCGGCGAGCAGGATCAGGAAGAACGGCGCGCTGGCACGCACCAGGGTCAGCACCGGCTTGTTGAAGCGCATGCTGGCGATGAACAGGTTCATGCCGACCGGCGGCAGGAAGATGCCCAGCTGCAGGTTGGCCAGGAACAGGATGCCGAGGTGGATCGGGTCGACGCCGTACTTCAGCGCGACCGGCAGCACCAGCGGCACCAGGATGATGATCGCCGGGAAGCCTTCCAGCAGCATGCCGAACACCAGCAGGAACGCGTTCAGCACGAGCAGGAACATGCCTTTGCTGGTGATGCTGTCCTGGATCACGCCGAACAGCTTCTCCGGCACCTCGGCGTCGATCAGCCAGTTGGTCAGCGCCAGCGAGAAGCCGAGGATGACCAGCAGCGCGCCGACCAGCAGCATCGCCTCGCGCGCGACCTTCGGCAGCTTGGACAGCGGGATCTCGCGGCGGATCAGCACCGTCACTACGGCGACGTACAAGGCAGTCGCGGCGGCCGCTTCCGAGGCGGCGAGCTTGCCGGAATAGATGCCGGCGAGGATCACGAACGGCAGCGGCAGCTCCCAGGCGGCGCCCTTGAGCGCGTCGACCAGCTCGCGCCCGCTGACCTTCTCGCGCGTGACGCCGACGCGGCGCGCGTGCCAGATGCTGTAGATCGACAGCAGCACGACCATCAGCGCGCACGGCAGCACGCCGGCCCTGAACAGCGCGTCGATGGTGACCGGCGGCGTGGTGTGGAACTGTTGCGCGACGACGCCGTACAGGATCAGCGGCATCGACGGCACCAGGATCAGGCCGAGGCTGCCCGACGCGGTCAGCAGGCCCAGCGAGAAACGCTCGCCGTACTTCTGCTGCAGCAGGGCCGGATACAGCACCGCGCCGAGCGCGACGATGGTCACGCCGGTGGCGCCGGTGAACGCGGTGAACATCGCGCAGGCCAGCACCGCGACGATGGCCAGGCCACCCGGCAGCCAGCCGAGCAGCGCGTTGGTCACGCGCACCAGTCGCTGCGGCGCCTGGCTCTCGGCCATCAGGTAACCGGCCAGCGTGAACAGCGGAATGGCGATCAGCGCCGGCATGTCGGCCAGGCGGTAGAACTCCACCGCGACCGCGATGCCCTCCTGCCCGGCGGCATGGAAGCCGAGCAGCGCCACAGCCGCGATCAGCGCGAACAGCGGCGCACCGAGCGCGGCGAGAATCAGCAGCGCGACGACGGCGAGCGCGATCACGGCAGCTCCGGCGCCAGCACCGGCATGTCTTCGTTGCGCGGTGGCAGGAACGCGCGCAGGGCGAAGCGCAGCGCGAGCAGGCCGAAGCCGAGCGGGATGATCGCCTCGACCAGCCAGGTGGGAATGCCGGCGACGGTGTTGCCGCCGCCGAAATCGAGCTGCACCAGGCCGTAGCCGTACCAGGCCATCGTCGCCGAGATGCCGGCGGCGAACAGCAGGGTGACGATGCGTATCGCCCGGCGCGTCTTGCCGTGCACGAAGTGCGCGAGCACGTCGAGTCCGATGTGCTTGTCGTCGCGCGCCGCGGCGAGCGCGCCGAGCATGGCCGCCCACAGCACCATCGCGCGCAGCAGCGGATCGGCCCATTCCAGGCCGGTCTCGAAGAAATTGCGCAGTACGATCTGCGCACCGGCGAGCACGACCATCGCCAGCACGAGCAAGGCGATCAGCCCGGTCTCGACGCGGTCGAGCCAGACCAGGGCGCGCCCGGCCGGCCGGCTCATTTGGCCGATCCGCCGCGCGCTTCGGCCAGCGTGGCGTCGAGCGTCTTCTGCACTTCCGGCGAGAACGCGCCACCGGCCGAGAGCTGCTTGTTCGCGTCCGCGCCGATCGCCTCCCAGCTCTTGCGTTCGGCCTCGCTCGGCGCGGTGAACTTGATGCCCTGCTGTTCGAGCGCGGTGCGCGCGGAGGCGTTGTCGCTGCGCGCCAGCTTGTCGATGCGTTCGAACGCGCCACCGATCTCGTCGCCGAGCACCTTCTGGTCCGCGGCGGTGAGGGCGTCGAACGCCTTCTTGTCCACCGCGAGTTCGCCGATGACGTAGATCACCGGCAGGTCGGCCACGTGCTTGATCTTGGTGTGCCACTGGAACGCGATGGCGCCGGCCGTGGTGTTGGCGGCGGTGTCGATCAGACCGGTCTGCAGGCTGGTGTAGACATCCGACAGCGGCAGCGGGATCGGCGCGACGCCGGCTGCCTTGAAGGTCGCCGCGGCGATCTCGTCGCCCTGCGGCACCCACACCTTGGCGCTCTTGAGGTCGTCGCGCGTCTTCAGCTCGCGCGTGCTCATGAGGTAGGCGAAGCCGCCGCCGCTGATGCCCAGCAGCTCGAAGCCGTTCTTGCGGAACTGCTCCTTGATCAGCGGATCGACCTTGGCGCGCACCTTGTCCACTTCCTCCTGGTTGCGGAACATGAACGGCACCGTGTAGACCTCGGCGTCCTTGGTGATCGCGCTGGCCTCGCCGCCGGTGAAGGCACCGCCCTGCAGCTGGCCGATCTTGATCTTGCGCAGCACCGTGGCGTCGTCGCCCATCACGCCGCCGGGATAGAACTTGAGCTCGACGCGACCTTCGGTCTTGGTCTTGATCGCTTCGGCGCTGGTGCGCATCTCCTTCATCCAGCTGGTGCCGTCGGGCGCCAGCGTGGCGATCTTGATCGTCGCGGCCTGGGCGCCGGCACCGGCCAGGGCGAGCGCAAGCGCGAGGGAAATTCTGCTGAGGGGGTTCATCGTCATCCTCCTGGAATGAAAGGCCGTCGTCGTTGCGGCGAAGCCGCGGCGCCTTGCGCCGGGCGCTAGAAGAAATCCTTGCCCGAGGCGAGCAGCTTCTTCGCGCGCTGCTGCGCCAGACTGTTGATCAGGGTCAGGCCCGGTGCGCGCGGATCGGCCGCGATCGCCTCGTTGAGCAGCCTGTCGTGCAGCTCCTGGTCGAACACCAGGCGCGCGTAGCGCTCGGCGTACAGGACCCGGACCATCTGGTTCTTGCCGCCGGACATTGCAAGAGCCTTCTCGAAGAACGCCTTGCCCTCCTCCGGCTTGCCGCCGAGCGAGGCCGGCCGCAGGGTGTCGAGCACGCCCAGGTACATGTAGGGCTCGCCCTGCTGGTGGTCCGGAGCCAGCGCGACCACGCGCTCGAACAGCACCTGCACCTTCGGGATGTCGGCGATCGACTTCCAGTCCGAGCTGTTGTTCTGGATCCGGCCGGCCCAGGCGGAAGCCAGGCCGTAGAGCACGCCGACGTCGTTCCGGCCGGCCTTGGCGACCTCGGCCTGGAAGCCCTCGAACGGCTGGTCGATCTGCGCGCACAGCCCCGGCAGCCGGATGCAGGTCGCGCGCCGAGCGTAGTCGAAACTGTGCGCGGACAGCCGCGTCGCGCGCTCCGGATCGTCGACGAAGCCGCCGGCATAGGCGCCGTACAGGCGCGCGCCGGCGAGCAGCATGCCGGCGTTCTGCGGATCGCCCTGGATCAGGCCGTCGACCAGCAGCAGCCAGGCCGGAATGCCGTCGCGCGCGGTCGTCACGTCTTCCTGGTCGAGCATGCCGGCGGTGAGGTTGTCGGCGAACTTCTGCGTGGCGTTGTTGACGATCGTCGCGCACCCGCCGAGCGCGAGCAGCGCGAGCGCGAGACCGAGGCGTGGAACGGAGATGGATGGCATGGCGTTGGGGATTCTCGTCGACGTGGCCTGCGCAGCGCGGCCGGCGCGCAGGTTTGCACGGCGCAGGTGAACGGAGGTTGAGGTCAGGTGCGGTCGAAGAAGGTTTCGGCGGCTTCCAGCGTATTCTCCATCAGGGTCGCCACCGTCATCGGTCCGACCCCTCCCGGCACCGGCGTGATCCACGAGGCGCGCTCGGCGGCCGGCGCGAACTCGACATCGCCGACCAGGCGCCCGTCGTCGAGCCGGTTGATGCCGACGTCGATGACGACCGCGCCGGGCTTGATCCACTCGCCCTTGACCAGCCCGGGACGGCCGGCCGCGACCACCACGATGTCGGCCTGCCGCACCTCGGCTTCCAGGCTGGTGGTGAAACGATGGCAGCCGGTCGTCGTGCATCCGGCCAGCAGCAATTCGAGGATCAGCGGCCGCCCGACATGATTGGACACGCCGATGACAACCGCCTTGCACCCGCGCACGGGGCGATCGGTGTGCCCCAGCAGGGTCATCACGCCCTTCGGCGTGCACGGGCGCAGGCCGCGCTGGCGCAGGGCGAGGCGGCCGACGTTCTCGGCCTGGAAGCCGTCCACGTCCTTGCGCGCGTCGATGCGGTCGATCAGGGCGGTCGCGTTGACGCCCGGCGGCAGCGGCAGCTGCAGCAGGATGCCGTGCACGTCCGGATCGGCGTTGAGACGGTCGATCAGGGCGATCAGGTCGGCTTCCGGCGTCGCCGCGGGCAGGTCGAAGTCGAACGAGCGGAATCCGACCTGGGCGCAGGCGCGGCGCTTGTTGCGCACGTAGACCATCGAGGCCGGATCGGCGCCGACCAGCACCACCGCCAGCCCCGGCACGCGCAGGCCGGCTGCGCGCCGCGCCGCGACGCGTGCGGCCACGGTGTCGAGCACGTCGTCGGCGATGCGGCGTCCATCCAGCAGTCGCGCGGCCATTGGGGATCCGGTGTAAAACGCGCATTATCCCACGCCCACCGGGACGCGCTCAAACCGGGCTCGCAGTTCCCGCATCGAGGAATGCCGCAATGACCGACTCCGCCACCGAACTGGAAGCCGCCGCGTTCCGGCGTCTGCTCGCCCATCTGCGCGAGCGCACCGACGTGCAGAACATCGATCTGATGATCGTCGGCGGCTTCTGCCGCAACTGCCTGGCCGACTGGTACCGCGAAGCGGCCGCCGAGCGCGGCATCGATTTCGACAAGGACGCCGCGCGCGAGCGCATCTACGGCGAGCCGTTCGCTCAATGGAAGGCCAAGCACCAGCCCGAGGCGACGCCGGAACAGCTGGCCGCGTTCGCGAAGGCGCAGGAACGGCATGGCTGAGACGGAAGCGATCGGGAGGATCGAGTTCGTCATCGACGAACTGGTCGCGCGCCCCTACCGGCCGGGCGATGCGCCGGCGCTGGCGGATGCCGTGCGCGAATCGCTGGCGAGCCTGTCGCCGTGGCTGGACTGGTGCCATCCCGAATACGGCCTGGCGGACGCCGAGCAGTGGATCGCGATCTGCGAATCGGGCTGGCGCAGCGGCGATCAGTACGCCTTCGCCGTGTTCGACGCCGACACGGATCGCTTTCTGGGGGCGGTCGGCATCAGCCAGCGCAGCCGCCGCTACAACTACGCCGGCATCGGCTACTGGGTCAGGCGGTCGGCGCGCGGCCACGCGATCGCCGCGCGCGTCGCCCGTCGCGTCGCCGCATTCGGCTTCGACCGCCTGGGCCTGGGTCGCCTGGAAATCCTCGCCGCGACCGGCAATCTCGCCAGCCGGCGCACGGCCGAACACATCGGCGCGCATTTCGAGGGCATCCAGCGCCGGCGGCTGTGTGTCGGCGAAACGACGCACGACGCGGCAACGTACTCGCTGATTCCGGACGATCCGGGTTGAACCGGCGGCTCAGCTCGAAGCGCAGATCCGCGCGATGTCCTCGTAGCCGGCGAATACCGCGTTTGCGCCGCAGCCTGGGCAGTCCGGGTCGCGCGGCAGGCGCAGTTCGCGGAACGAGCCGGCCAGCGCGTCGTGGCAGAGTAGCCGCCCGACCAGCGGCTGGCCGATGCCGAGCAGCAGCTTGAGCGCCTCGCTGGCCTGCAGCAGGCCGACGATGCCCGGCAGCACGCCGAGCACGCCGGCTTCGCTGCAGTTGGGCGCATCTTCCGCCGACGGCGGCTGCGGAAACAGGCAGCGGTAGCACGGCGAATCCGCGCGCCGCGGATCGAACACGCTGACCTGGCCGCTGAAGCGGTGCACGGCGCCGTAGACCAGCGGAAACTTCAGCCGCAGGCTCGCCGCGCTGAGCAGGTAGCGCACGGGAAAATTGTCGGCGCCGTCGATCACGACGTCGTGGCCGCGCACCAGGCGCTCGACGTTGGAAGCGTCCACGCGCTCGGCGATCGCCTCGATGCGCACGCCGGGATTGAGCGCGTTCAGCGCGAGCTTGGCCGACTCGGTCTTGGGCATGCCCACGCGCGCGTCGGCGTGCACCACCTGGCGCTGCAGGTTCGAACGCTCGACCCGGTCGTCATCGATCAGCGTGAGGCGGCCGACGCCGGCGGCGGCGAGGTACAGCGACGCCGGCGCACCGAGGCCGCCCGCGCCGATCAGCGCGACGCGGGCCTGGGCCAGCCTCTGCTGACCGGCGACGCCGACTTCCGGCAGCACCAGATGCCGCGCGTAGCGTTCGGCCGAGTCGGCGTCGAGCGCACCCTGCTCGACCGGCAGGCCTTCCTGCTTCCAGCGTGCGAAGCCTCCGCGCACCGACAGGCTGCGCGCGTAGCCGAGCCCGCGCAGCGTCTCGACCGCGAGCAGCGAGCGCCGCCCGCTGGCGCAGATGGCGAGGATCTCGCGGTCGCGCTCCGGCGCGATCGCGGCGATGCGCGCCTGGATCTCGCCGCGCGCGAGTCCGACCGCGCCGGCCGGCAGGCCGGCGGCGCGCTCGTCGTCCTCGCGCACGTCGAGCAGCAGCGCGCCGTCGCGCTGATGCGACAGCGCCTGCGCGGGATCGATCTCGCGCGAGTCGGCGGCGAACGGAGGAACGGAATCCGGCAAGGCGTTCATGGCTCAGAATAGTCCCGGCAACGGCAGCACTTCCACCACCGCGCCGGCGTCCAGTTCGTGCGCTTCTTCCGGCACGAAGATCAGCGCGTCCGCCTCGGCGACGCCGCGCAGCATGCCCGAGCCCTGCTTGCGCAACGGCTTCGCCCACAGGCCACCGTCGTCGCGCGATTGCAGCGAGGCGCGCAGGAATTCGGCGCGCTCGTGCTTCTTCGCCAGCGGTTCGGCCAGACGCGCCCGCCAGGTCCGCTGCGCGGTTCCCGGCGAACCCTGCAGCGCCGTCAGCGCGGGGTGCACAAGGGCCAGGAACGTCGCGATCGTCGACACCGGATTGCCGGGCAGCGCGAACACCAGCGCACGGCCGACCTCGCCGCAGAGCATCGGCATGCCGGGCTTCATGCGCACTTTCCAGAAATGCACTTTCCCCAGCTCGGCGACGAGGTTCGGCAGGAAATCCGCCTCTCCCGCCGAGACGCCGCCGCTGCTGACGACGACGTCGCAGCGCTCGCCGGCCGCGCGCAGCGCTTCGCGCAGCGCCGCCGGATCGTCGCGCAGATGCGCGACCGGCTCGGGCTCGATGCCGCACTGGCGCAGCAGCGCACCGAGGCTGTAGCGGTTGCTGTCGTGGATCTGACCGAAGCCGAGCGCCTGCGAAGGCGGCACGAGTTCGTCGCCGGTCACGAACAGGCCGACCCGCGGAAGACGCGCCACGTTCGCCTGCGACTGCCCCAGCGAGGCGAGCACGCCGAGCCGAGCCGGCGTCAGGCGTTCGCCCGCGCGCAGCGCGATCTCGCCGGCGCGGTAGTCCTCGCCGGCCGGACGCACGTTGGCATGCGCGGACTCGCCGGCGGATACGAAGACCGCCTCGCCTTCCACGCGCACGTTTTCCTTGATCACGACGGTGTCCGCACCGCGCGGCAGCGGCGCGCCGGTGGTGATGCGCACGCATTCACCCTCGCCGCAGTCCGGCGCCGAAGCGGCGCCGGCGAGGACCTGCCCGACGAGCCGGAAAGCGCGTTCGCCGGTGCGCGGAAGCTCCTCACCACGCAAGGCGAAGCCGTCCATCGCCGAGTTCGCGAACGGCGGCTGGTCGTGGGGCGCGATCAGATCTTCCGCCAGCACGCGGCCGAGCGCCGACTCCAGCGCGACGGCTTCGGCCGGAAGCCTGCGGGTAGCGCACAGCTCGAGTACGCGCAGCCGCGCGTCGGCGACCGACAGGCGCGTCGCGAACTCAGCGGGCATGCTCGGCGGCATAGGCGGCGAACTCCTCGGGCGTATTCAAGTTGCGAAACTGCGCGCGGCGATCGGCGAAATCAAGCTCGCGCGCGCCGATCGTCGTCTGCCAATGCTGCACGCCCCACCCTTGCGCCGCCGCCGCGGCAGCGGACGAGGTCAGCTCGCGCCGGTAGATCGCGAACAGCGGCTGCCGCCGAGCACCGTCGTGCGCGACGACGGCATCGGCCGGATTTTCCTGGGCGGCCGTATACAGGCGTGCGGCGAGATCGGCCGGCGACCGCGGGCAGTCGACCGGCACCGTCATCAGCCACGGCGTCGCGGCAGCGGCGAGCGCGGCGGCGACGCCGGCCAGCGGACCGCGGAAACCGGCGAGATCGTCGGCGACGACCGGCGCGAATGCCGAATAGGCCTGGTGATTTCGGTTCGCCACGATCAGCGTGCGTGCCGCCTGCGCCGTCGCGACCGCCTCGAGCACCCATTCGACCAGTGGCCGGCCGAGCAGCGGTTCGAGCCCCTTGTCGCGCCCCTGCAGGCGCGTCGCCGCGCCGCCGGCGAGGATCGCGACCGTGAGCGACGCGCGCGTCATCGCCCCGCGTCAGTGCTTGCCGCGTTTGGCGTTGCGGATCATGCGCGTGCGCCGGCGCTGCTGGCCTTCGGTGAGTTCGTTGCGCTTGCCGGCGTACGGGTTGTCGCTGTCGCGGAACTCGATGCGGATCGGCGTGCCTTCCAGGCGGTAGCGCTTGCGGAAGAAGTTCTCGAGATAGCGGCGGTAGCCTTCGGCGATGTGCTTGGTGCGCGCGCCGTGGATCACGATCATCGGCGGATTGGTGCCGGCCGGATGGGCGAACTTCAGCTTCGGCGTGTGGCCGCGCACCAGCGGCGGCTGGTAGGCCTGGTAGGCGGCTTCGACCGCGCGCGTCAGCTCCGACGAGGTGAACTTGTGGTTGGACGAGGCGTAGGCGCGGTTGATCGCCTTCATCAGCTCGGCGATGCCGCTGCCGTGCAGGGCCGAGATGAAGACCTGCCGCGCCCAGGCGGCGAAATCGAGCTTGCGCGTGAGCGAGGCGACGCACTGCTCGCGCTGGTACTTGTCCATGCCGTCCCACTTGTTGACGGCGACCACCAGTGCACGGCCGGATTCGAGCACGTGGCCGAGCAGCGAGGTGTCCTGGTCCGACACGCCCTCACGCGCGTCGAGCATCAGCACCGTCACGTGCGCTGCCTCGACCGACTGCAGCGACTTGATCACGCTGAACTTCTCCAGCGCGTCCTCGATGCGCGCACGGCGGCGCACGCCGGCGGTGTCGATGAGGGTGTAGCGCTTGCCGTCGCGTTCGAGCGCGATGCGGATCGAGTCGCGCGTGGTGCCCGGCACGTCCGAGGCGATCACGCGCTCCTCGCCGAGCAGGCGGTTGACCAGGGTCGACTTGCCCGCGTTCGGGCGGCCGATGATGGCGACGCGGATGCCGTCGTCGGGTTCGGCCGCAAGCGGATCGGCGCCCGGCTCCGGCAACGCCGCGACGATCGCGTCGAGCAACGGTCCCATGCCGCGGCCGTGCGCGGCGGAGACGCCGAAGACGGAAGCGAGCCCGAGCGCGGCGAATTCGGCCAGTGCGACCTGTTCGTCGAGCCCGTCGACCTTGTTGACGACCAGCAGGGTCGGCTTGCCGGCGCGGCGCAGGCGGTCGAGGATCGAACGATCGGTCGGCAGCAGGCCGTCGCGCGCATCGACCGTGAGCACGACGACGTCCGCTTCCTCGACGGCGAGTTCGGCCTGGCGCGCGGTCTGCGCGTCGAGCCCGGCCGCGTCATCGACCAGGCCGCCGGTGTCGACGACCACGAAGTGCCTGTCCTCGACCAGCCGGCACACGCCGTAGTGGCGATCGCGCGTGACGCCGGGCAGGTCGTGCACGAGCGCGTCGCGCGTGCGCGTGAGCACGTTGAACAGCGTCGACTTGCCGACATTGGGGCGCCCGACCAGGGCGACTACCGGAAGCATCGAACGCTCCAGAGCGTGTCGGCGGTCATGGGGAAGCGGTCCTCTCGCACAGACGCAAAGATCGCAGAGGAAGAAAGAACGTCCTTCGTTTTTCTCCGCGCTCTCTGCGTCTTTGCGAGAAAAATTCCTTCGATCGGACAGCTATCTCGCGCGATAGGCGCCGATGCGTCCCTTCGTGTCTTCGATGTAGACGGTGCCGTCGACGACCAGCGGCGCACCCTCGATCGGCTTCTTGCCGAAACGCTCGCGCGCGGCGAACTTGCCGTCTTCGAGGTTCAGCCAGTGCACGTAGCCTTCCAGGTCGCCGACCACGGCGTGCTTGCCTTCGATCGCCGGCGCGCTGAGCCAGCGGAATTTCAGCTGGTCCTGCTTCCACAGGTTGACGCCGGTCTCGCGATCGAACGCCCAGACGTTGCCGTCGGCTCCGACCACGACCACGGTGGCGCCGCTGACGGCGACGCCGGCGTAGCTGGACAGGTCGCGCTGCCACAGCGGACGGCCGCTGTCGAGCGCGAGCGCGGCGACCTGGCCGCGATAGCCGACCGCGTACAGCACGCCGCCGTCGCTGACGAGATTGCCGTCGACGTCGGCGATCCGCTCGACTTCGGTGCGGCCCTCGGCGCCGGACAGGGTCTGCGTCCACTGTTCCACGCCGTCCTGCAGGCGTACCGCGACGACCTTGCCGTTGTCGAATCCTTCGTAGACCACGCCGCTGACGATCAGCGGCGCCGATGCGCCGCGCAGGCTCAGCGCCGGCACCTGCTGGTTGTAGACCCACTTCGGGCTGCCGTCGGCGGCACTGACCGCGCTGAGGCGGCCGTCGTTGGTGCGCACGACGACGACGTCGCCGTCGATCGCCGGCGGCGCGATGATTTCCGACGTCATCTGCACGTTCCAGCGCTCGCTGCCGTCCTGCGAGGACAGCGCGTAGAGCTGGCCGTCCAGACCGCCGACGACGAGCAGGTCGCCGGCAACGGTGGGACCACCGCTCCAGCGCAGGGAATTGTCGCCGCGGCTCCAGAACCGCCAGCTGCTGCCCGAACGCTTGCCCAGGCGCTGCTGCCAGACGGTGCGGCCGGTCGCGGCGTCGAGCGCCTCGATCGTGCCGTCCACACTGACCGCATAGAGCCGGCCGTCGGCGGCAGCCGGCACGAGGCGCGCGCCGGACTCACCGGCGCCCTTGCCGACGCCTTCGCTCCAGACGCGATCGACCTGCGCGGTCGGCGCGATTTCGGTCAGCGGCGTCGGCGGCTCGACGTTGTCCTTCTTGCCGAGCCCCTTGATCCAGTTGCAGCCGCCGAGCGCCGTGGCGAGCGCGGCGACGACAAATGCGGCGACGGGAGCGTTCTTGATGAAAGACGCAGAGCGCTTCATGAGCCGAGCTTCTCCTTGGCGGGCGCGCTCGCGGCACCGGCGGCCGGTGCGCCGAGGTTGTCGAGCTTCATCTGCACGTAGTTGCGGTTCGGCGCCTGCGGATCGAGATGGGTCAGCGCGCTCTGATAGGCGTTGCGCGCATCGTCGGTGCGACCGAGCTTGACCAGGGCGTCGCCGCGGATCTCGCTGCCGAGCCCCTCGTACTCGCCCTTGGTGATGCCGTCGAGCAGCGTGATCGCGCCGGCGGCGTCGTCCTGCGCGAGCTTGACCTGCGCCAGCCGCACCGCGGCCAGCGCCTTGAGACTGTCCACGCTGGCGTTCTGGCGCGCCCACTCCAGCGCAGTCGCGGCGGCGGCGAGGTCGTTCTTCTTCGTCGCGATGTCGGCCTGGTGCATCGCCGCGAACACCGCATAGGCGCTGCTGGGGTAATCCTTGCGCAGGGCGTCGGCGATCTTGCCGACGTCGTCGTCACGCTTCGCCTCGACGGCATCGCTGAGCGCCTGGAACTGCGAGGCGGCCTCCAGCGACTGCCGCGCCTGGCGCGCCTTCCACTGCTGCCAGCCGAAAATCAGCACGATGCCGAGCAGCACGCCGACCGCGATCGAGATCGCGTTCTCGCGCAGCCATTTGCGGACCAGTTCGCCTTGCTCGTGTTCGTCGAGAACGTCGAAAGCCATGCCTTTCACCTAGGAAATACGAAAACGCGCGCACCCGGACTCGCGGCCGGGGCGGCGGACGGGACAGCGAAGGGTATCAGGAAACCGCAGCGCCGCGGCCGCCCGAGGCGGCCGCGGGTGCGGAAGAGTTCAGCCAGCGGCTACTGCTGCTCGACGCGGCTGGCGTTGCCGTCGAACAGCTTGACGTGGGCGACGTTGCCGCGCTGGAACGGTGCCAGGTCGACGAGCTTGCCGTCGGAGCGCACTTCGGCGCCCTGCACGTTGCCGAGACGGACCGAGAGCGGACCGTCGCTGCGGTAGCTGCGCTCGCTGCCGGCGGTCAGCGTGCCGTACTCCAGCCGCTGTCCGTTCGCACCGAGGATCTCGACCCAGCTCGCCTGGCTCAGCTTCAGCTGCAGGGTGTGCGCACCGGTGCCGGCCGCATCTTCCGCCGGCTTGGGCGGTTCGGCCGCCGGCTGGCTCGGCGCCGTCGTGAACGGCGTCATCGAAGCGATCACCGGTGCCTGCTCGACCGGCGCCGGCGGCGGAACCGCCACCGGCTCGGTCGTGGTCTGGCCCGCAGTCGAGGCGACGGCGCCATCCGTCGTGGCTGCGTCGGCCGGATTCGTCGCGGCGGCGTCCGGCGAACCGGACTGCAGCGGCACGCTCACGTTCGCCGGCGGATCCAGCGGCGTGGTGCGCGCGAGATTCTGTTCGAGGCCGCCGTGCGTGGCGAGCCAGACGGCCGGCACGACGATGATCGCGGTCAGGATCAGGTAGGTCGCGCTGACCGAGTAGCGATCGAAAAGATAGCGCGAGCGCGAGATGGTGCCGGTCGCGACCAGCGGCGCCGGCTGCGAGTGCGCCGCGGCGACGGTGGTGGCTTCTTCGATCGGAACCTCGACGAGCCTGGCGTAGCTGCCGAGATAGCCGCGCAGGAAGACGCCCTGGGTCAGACCTTCGTAGTCGTCGCTTTCGAGCTTGCCGACCAGGCTCAGCGGCAGCTTCAGCCGCGCGGCGACGTCGGAGCGGCTCCAGCCGTGCGCCTCGCGCCCGGCGCGGAGGCGCTGGCCGAGCGACGCGTCGCCCTCCCCGCCCCCGATCATGGCGACGGCACCCTCGTCGCGCACGGTCTCAGGATTGAATTCGTTCATTTCGTAGGCCTCTGCGGCTCTCGTGACGTCGATATCTCTGGACAATGGCAGCGTCATCTGGCCGCCCCCCTCGCTCGTTGCGTCGGCCGCCTGCGCGTCGTGCGCGCGCTCGTCGGCCGTCGTACTACCCCCTGGCGGTGGAACGCCCGTCATCGACTGACGGTTGTGTACCGACATCACGAAGACCCCTGCACATTCAGCGCACGCGCCTGCTCCGAATCGGGGAACCCCTGCAGCAGCCGGCGCGTGTATTCACTCGCCGCGGTGCCGTTGCCGAGCCGCAGTTCGATGTTGCGGCCGAGCATCAGCGCGTCCGGACGCGGCGGCGGCGAGGCCGATTCGAAGCGCTGCATGAATCCGCGCGCCTTCAGATACTCGCCCTTGTCGTACGCCAGCGAAGCGAGCTGGATCAGGGTTTCGACGTCGCCCGGATTGCGCTCCAGCGCGAGCCGCAGCCGCGCTTCGGCCTCGTCGCGCTTGCCGGCCTTGAGCAGGCAGGTACCGGAATTGGTCAGCGCGACCACCGGCGTCTGGTAGAAGGGATCGGCGAGCGCGCGGTCGAAGTACGTTTGCGATTCGTCGTAGCGCCCTTCGCGGCACAGGAACCAGCCGTAGTTGTTCGCCTCGGCGCCGCCCTTGACCTTCAGCTCGGTGGCGCGCTTGTAGTGCTCGCCCGCCTTGACCGGCTCGTTGATCGTCTCGTACAGCACGGCGATGACGGTGTGCGCGTCGACGTAGCTCGGATCGTATTCGAGCGCCTTGGTGAGGTTCTCCAGGGCGATCTCGAGCTTGCCCTGCTGCATGTATTTCTGGCCGAGGTCGGTGCGCGTGCGTGCCGCTTCCTGCTTCTGCGTGGCGCCGTCCTGCTTCTTGATGCCGCCGGCCGAACCGCCGCCGCAGGCGGCGAGCAGCGACAGCGCAATTGCCAGGGCGGCCGCGGCCGCCGCACGCTCAAGCCGCATCGGCCACTCCCTGTTCCAGCTTGCGGCGGAACTCGGCCTGGCGCCGTGTGCGATCGGTGACCTGCCCCTTGAGCTGGCCACAGGCCGCGTCGATGTCGTCGCCGCGCGTGCGGCGCACCATCGTCAGCACGTTCGCGTCGAGCAGGATCTTCTGGAACGCGCGGATCACGCTCTCCTCCGAACGCTCGAAGCGCGTGCCGTGGAAGGGGTTGAACGGGATCAGGTTGACCTTCGACGGCACCTTGCGCATCAGCTTGACCAGCTGGCGCGCGTGCTCGGGCTGGTCGTTCACGCCCTTGAGCATGGTGTACTCGAACGTGATGGTCGTGCGCGGCCGGCGCGCCGCGTAGCGGCCGCAGGCGTCGAGCAGTTCCTTGATCGGATACTTCTTGTTGAGCGGCACCAGTTCGGTGCGCAGCTCGTCGTTGGGCGCGTGCAGCGACACCGCCAGGGAGACGTCGCTGGACTCGGACAGCTTGTCGATCATCGGCACCAGGCCGGCGGTCGACAGCGTGACGCGCTTGTTCGCCAGACCGAAGCCGAGGTCGTCGCGCATCACGCTCATCGCGGCGACCACGTTGTCGAAGTTCAGCAGCGGCTCTCCCATGCCCATCATGACGACGTTGGTGAGCTTGCGCTGGTGATGCGGCACGTTGCCCAGGTGCTTCGCCGCGACCCACACCTGGCCGATGATCTCGGCGGCGGACAGGTTGCGGTTGAAGCCCTGCGTGGCGGTCGAGCAGAACTGGCAGTTCAGCCCGCAACCGACCTGCGAGGACACGCACAGCGTGCCGCGCGAGGTTTCCGGGATGAATACCGACTCGATCGCGTTGGAGCCGTCCATGCCGAGCAGCCACTTGTAGGTGCCGTCGGCGGCCTGCTTCTCGAACAGCGTCTTCGGCGGCACGATCTCGCTGGCGGCGGCGAGCTTTTCGCGCAGCGCCTTGCCGACGTCGGTCATCTGCGCAAAATCGGTGACGTGGCGGTGATAGATCCACTTCATCACTTGGTCCGCGCGATACGGCTTCTCGCCGAGTTGCGCGAACAGGTCGCGCAACCCCTTGCGGTCGTAGTCGAGCAGATTGACCTTGGCCGTCGTCACGGAATGCAGCTCACGAAAGTTCGGATGCTCAGCGCGGGCAGAGTTCAGTTTCTGCGAAGAAGTACGCAATTTCCACTTTTGCCGTCTCGATCGCGTCCGAGCCGTGGACGGCGTTGGCGTCGATCGAGTCGGCGAAGTCAGCGCGGATCGTGCCCGGCGCGGCCTTCTTCGGATCGGTGGCGCCCATCAGGTCGCGGTGCTTGAGCACGGCGTTGTCGCCCTCGAGCGCCTGGATCATGACCGGACCGGAAATCATGAAATCGACCAGCGCGGCGAAGAACGGACGCTCGCGATGCACCGCGTAGAACCCTTCGGCCTCGCGCCGCGAAAGATGCTTCATCTTCGCCGCGACGACCTTCAGACCCGCCTTTTCGAAACGGGAATAGATTTCGCCGATGACGTTCTTCGCGACCGCGTCGGGCTTGATGATGGAAAGCGTGCGCTCCAGCGCCATTGCAGGGTGTCTCCGTGGGATTGAATCGGGGGGAAGGCGGCGGATGCCGTTATAGCGCCAAATCCGCGGCGATCCGCAGGCTTAGCTCACATTATCGCGCAAGATTCTAGCTAGTTTTCACGGAGTTTTACACCGCGCGCGCGACGAATTTGACCCGGACGTCCAGGCTGGCTAGTATTCAAACGATCGTTTGACGCGCATCGGAACGAACATGCCGCCGAGCCAGCCGAGTTTCTCCACCAAAGAACGCATTCTCGGCGTGGCCGAGACCCTGTTCGCCCGCCACGGTTTCGCCGGTGCCTCGCTGCGCCAGGTGACCGCGGCGGCGAAGGTCAACCTCGCCGCGGTGAACTACCACTTCGGCTCGAAGGAAAGCCTGATCGAGGAAGTGTTCCGGCGCCGCCTCGACGAACTCAACCGCCACCGCCTCGCCGCGCTCGCCGCCGTCGCCGAGAATCCGCAGCATACCCTCGAGGACGTGCTGGACGCGTTCGTGCGCCCTGCCCTGGAGCAGTCCATGGACACCGCCGGCGGCGCCGCCTTCGTGCGCGTGCTGGCCCGCGCCTACGCCGAGCACGACGAGCGCCTGCGCAAGTTCCTGTCCGACAACTACGGCCACGTGCTGCGCGAGTTCGCCAGCGCGTTCGCGCGCCAGCTGCCGCACCTGGACAAGGAGGAACTGTACTGGCGGCTGGACATCGTCGCCGGCGCCCTCACCTACGCCATGGCCGATTTCGGCATGATCAAGCGGCGCGGAGAGACGTCCGAGGCCACCCATCGCGAACGCACCGCGGAACACCTGATCCGCTTCGCCGCGGCCGGACTGCGTGCGTGAGGTCCGCCGATGCCTTGATCGTCACGGTTTGACTCTCGCGATCCCTGCGGGATCGCGATGATCCGCCAAGGGATCGGACAAACCGGCAAGTCGCGTCTTCGTATCGTCCATCCGCTGCCGTCGACGGCCGCACTCTTCCCAACCACTTTTTCAATCCGGAGTTTTCCATGAGTCATCCGCCCCTTCGCGTCCGCAAGGCCGCCGTACTCGGAGCCGGTGTCATGGGCGCGCAGATCGCCGCGCACCTGGCGAATGCCGACGTCGAGACCCTGCTGTTCGACCTTCCCGCCAAGGAAGGCGACAAGAACGGCGTCGCCGTGAAGGCGATCGCCAACCTCGCCAAGCTCTCGCCGGCGCCGCTGGCGGAGAAATCGAAGGTCGCGGGGATCACCCCGGCGAACTACGACGAGCACCTGGAGGCCCTGCGCGGCTGCGACCTGATCATCGAGGCGATCGCCGAACGGCTCGACTGGAAGCTCGACCTGTACAAGAAGATTGCGCCGTATGTGTCTGATTCTGCAATTATCGCGAGCAATACGTCGGGCCTGTCGATCAACTCCCTCGCCGACGCGCTGCCGGTCAAGCTGCGCGCCCGCTTCAGCGGCATCCACTTCTTCAATCCGCCGCGCTACATGCACCTGGTCGAGCTGATCCCGGACCGCGAGACCGACCGCGACGTGCTCGCCGGCCTGGAAGCCTTCCTCACCACCACGCTCGGCAAGGGCGTGGTCTACGCCAAGGACACGCCGAACTTCATCGGCAACCGCATCGGCGTGTTCTCGATCCTCGCCACCATGCACCACACCGCGCAGTCCGGCCTCGGCTTCGACCTCGTCGACGCGCTGACCGGACCTGCGATCGGCCGACCGAAGAGCGCCACCTACCGCACCGCCGACGTGGTCGGCCTGGACACGATGGCGCACGTGATCAAGACAATGGCGGACACGCTGCCGGACGATCCGTGGCACGCGCACTTCGCCTCGCCGGCCTGGCTGGCCGCACTCATCGAGAAAGGCGCCCTCGGCCAGAAGACCGGCGCCGGCATCTACACCAAGCGCGGCAAGGACATCGTCGTGCTCGATCTCGCCAAGCAGGACTACGTGCCCTCGGGTGCCAAGCCGAGCGACGAGGTCGCGGCGATCCTGGCCATCCGCAATCCGGTGGAGAAGTTCGCCAAGCTGCGCGCCTCGGGCGATGCGCAGGCGCAGTTCCTGTGGGCGGTGTTCCGCGACCTGTTCCACTACAGCGCCTACCACCTCGCCGACATCGCGCAGACCGCCCGCGACGTCGACTTCGCGATCCGCTGGGGCTACGGCTGGAAGCTCGGCCCGTTCGAGACCTGGCAGTCGGCCGGCTGGCGCGAGATCGCCGGCTGGATCGCCGAGGACATCGCGGCCGGCAAGGCGATGAGCACGGCGCCGCTGCCCGAATGGGTCGGCAAGGTCGACGGCGTGCACCACGCCGACGGCTCCTACTCGCCGCGCAGCGGCAAGGACGAGCCGCGCTCGACGCATCCGGTCTACGCGCGCCAGCTGTTCCCCGACGCCCTGCTCGGCGAGACCTTCGACACCGGCACCACGCTGTGGGAGAACGACGGCGTGCGGCTGTGGTCGCTCGGCGACGACGGCGTCGGCATCGTCTCGTTCAAGACCAAGATGAACACGGTCAACGACGCCGTGCTCGACGGCGTCCAGCAGGCGATCGACTACGCCGAGCGCAACCTGCAGGCGCTGGTGATCTGGCAGGACAGCGACAAGGCGTTCTCGGCCGGCGCGGACCTCAAGGGCATGGTCGGCTTCGTGCAGAGCGGCCAGATCGACAAGCTCGAGTCGATGATCGCGAACTTCCAGCGCACCAGCCAGCGCATCAAGTACTCTCTGGTGCCGGTCGTCGCCGCGGTGCGCGGCCTGGCGCTCGGCGGCGGCTGTGAATTCCAGATGCACTGCGCGCGCACCGTCGCCGCGCTGGAAAGCTACATCGGCCTGGTCGAGGCCGGCGTCGGCCTGCTGCCGGCCGGCGGCGGCCTGAAGGAGCTCGCCGTGCGCGCCTCGCAGCGCGCGGCCGACGGCGATCCGTTCCCCGAGATCAAGCGCCTGTTCGAGACCGTCGCGCAGGCGAAGACTTCCGGCAGCGCGCTGGAAGCCAAGCAGCTCGGCCTGCTGCGCCCGGACGACGTCGTCGTGTTCAACGGCTTCGAGTTGCTCCACGTCGCGAAGAAGGTCGCCGCGGCGATGGCCGAGGCCGGCTACCGCCCGCCGCTGCCGGCGAACGGCGTGACCGTGGCCGGCGACGTCGGCCTGGCGACGCTGCGGATGGCCCTGGTCAACATGCTCGAAGGCCGTTTCATCTCCGCGCACGACGAGGTGATCGCCACGCGCATCGGCGACGTGCTGTGCGGCAGCGCGATCGAGCGCGGCGCGCAAGTGGATGAACAGTGGCTGCTCGACCTCGAGCGCAAGCACTTCTTCGAGCTTGCGCAGATGCCCAAGACGCAGGAGCGCATCGCGCACACGCTGACGACCGGCAAGCCGTTGCGGAACTGAAAAAAAGCCGGGAATCGGGAAGCGGGAATGGAGAATCGTCAGGAGCGCCAGGCGCCCACGATCCCATCGACCCGCTTCGACGATTCCCGATTCCCCACTCCCGATTCCCGGAGCAATCCATGACCAAACAGATCCAGGACGCCTACATCGTCTCCGCCGTGCGCACGCCGGTCGGCAAGGCGCCGCGCGGCGTGTTCCGCAACACCCGCCCCGACGACCTGCTCGCGCACGTGATCCGCGCGGCGATGGCGCAGACGCCGGGCGTCGACCCGGCGCGCATCGGCGACGCGATCATCGGCTGCGCGATGCCGGAAGCCGAGCAGGGAATGAACGTCGCGCGCATCGGCGTGCTGCTGGCCGGCCTGCCGGACACGGTGCCCGGCGTGACGATCAACCGCTTCTGCTCCTCCGGCGTGCAGGCGATCGCGATGGCGGCCGACCGCATCCGCCTCGGCGAAGCCGATCTGATGCTCGCCGGCGGCACCGAGTCGATGAGCATGGTGCCGATGATGGGCCACAAGATCGCGATGAATCCCGCCGCCTTCGTCGACGACAACGTCGCGATCGCCTACGGCATGGGCATCACCGCCGAGAAGGTCGCCGAACAGTGGAAGGTCAGCCGCGAGGACCAGGACGCGTTCGCCCTCGCCTCGCACCAGAAGGCGCTGGCCGCACAGGCCGCCGGCGAATTCGCGCAGGAAATCGCGCCGTTCACCCTGGCCGACCACTACCCCGACCTCGCCACGCGCACGATCCGCGACGACGCACGCGTGATCGCCGCCGACGAGGGCCCGCGCAAGGACACCAGCCTCGAAGGACTGGCCAAGCTGCGGCCGGTGTTCCGCAACGGCGGCAGCGTGACCGCCGGCAACTCCTCGCAGATGTCCGACGGCGCCGGCGCCCTGCTGCTGGCCAGCGAGCACGCGATCAAGGCCTACGGCCTGACCCCGCTGGCGCGCTTCGTCGGCTTCGCCGTCGCCGGCGTCCAGCCCGAGATCATGGGCATCGGACCGATCGCGGCGATCCCCAAGGCGCTCGAGCAGGCCGGCCTCAAGAAGGACCAGCTCGACTGGATCGAACTCAACGAAGCCTTCGCCGCGCAGGCGCTGGCGGTGATCCGCGACGTCGGCCTCGACCCGGCCAAGGTCAATCCGCTCGGCGGCGCGATCGCGCTCGGCCATCCGCTCGGCGCCACCGGCGCGGTGCGCGCCGCGACCCTGATCCACGGCCTGCGCCGCAGGCAGCAGAAGTACGGCATGGTGACGATGTGCATCGGCACCGGCATGGGCGCCGCCGGCATCTTCGAGGCGGTCTGAAGAGCGTTATCTCGCACAGGCGCAGAGGGCGCGGAGGAAAAGCATTTTGCAGAAAACGCTTCTCTCTCTGCGCTCTCTGCGTCCCTGCGAGAAAAGCTTCTTTGGTGCCTACGCCATCCGCGTCCCGTTCGGCACCGGCCGCTCGATCGCCGTGACGGCCACGCCGTCGTCGGTCGGGAAGCCGGTCAGCAGGAATTCGGACACGAACGGGCCGATCTGCTTCGGCGGAAAATTGATCACGCCGACGATCTGCCGGCCGACCAGCTGCTCCGGCGCGTACAGGTTGGTCACCTGCGCGCTGGTCTTCTTCTCGCCGTACGGACCGAAGTCGACCCAGAACTTGTAGGCCGGCTTGCGCGCCTGCGGGAACGGTTCGACCCGCAAGACGGTGCCGGCGACGATCAGCACCTTCTCGAAGTCGCTCCAGGTGATCTGCTCCATGGATTCTCCTTGCCAAGCCGTCGGGACGAAACGGCGAACGCGAAGCGTACGAAGGAAAAACCCTCGAAGCTTGACACTCCGTATCACCCGCTCCCGGCCTTCGCCGATCCTGTCACGGCGAAGAAGTCACCCGATCCAGTCCCACCTGCACCCAGCCGAGGTTGATGCCGATCCGCGTCGCCTGCGGGTTCGCCCACGCGTAGGCCAGCGCGTGACCGTCGGCGTCGTCGAGGATCGACAGCTTCAACACCGGCACGTTGCCGTCGCGGTAGGTCAGCCGCTCCAATGCCAGCGAGTAGCCGGAACGCTTGCCGTCGCGCCACAGCAGCGGCGCTCGCCCACCTTCGCTGCCGAGGCGGACGTTGCGGTCCATGTGCCAGTCGCGGCTGTCGGCCGCCGCACCGGGGCCGCCGCCGTTGATCGCGGCCCAGCCGCTGAAATACGCCACGCGACGCGCCTCCGAGCGTGCTTGCGCGCCGCGCGCCTGGTCGGCGTACAGGCGCAGGCGCAGCCATTCGCCCTCGGCTTCGAGTGCGATCGGCAGCAGCGCCGCCTGCGCGCCGATGCCGGGCGCGATCGCGCTGCACGCGGCCACGTCCGCGCTGGCGCGTATTCCGCCCGACGACGACTCGCCGCGCAGCGCGCAGGCGTCGAGCGGCGTCCATTGCTGCGCGTCAAAGGCGTCGCCGCCGGTCGGCGCGGCGACCATCGCGCGATGCGGCAGCCAGGTCGCCGCGTCGACGCGCTGCATCGCCCAGGCCGCCGACAGCGGCGGCACGGCGTCCAGGCGCACGTGCCAGATCGTCCAGTCCGGACGGCGCGTCGGCTCGATCGCGACGACGACGTGCGCGGGCGGATTCGCCCCGCCCTCGCGCACGGCCCAGACCTGCTCATGGTTGTCGTACTGCCCCTCGATCGTCGTGGGCGTCGCCGCCGTCGCCGCTTCGTCGGATCGGTGCGGCTGCGACTGGCACGCTGCCAGCAACAGCAGCGCGAACAACAGGATTGGTTTCATCGCGCAAGGATAACAGTGGTGCGGAATCGGCGACGAACGGCACACCGTGCGCCGATGCGGGCGACTATAGTCGCCGCGTGCCGGGGGAGTCGCCGATGAGTCTCGAGATCCAGCGCGCCGACCTGCGCCTGCGCCGCCTGACTGCCGTCGTGCTGGCGGCGGCCGTCGCCGTCGCCGCGTGGTGCGTGTTCGCGTTCCATCAATGGATGGTGCAGCAGACGGCGGCACTGTCCGTCGAACAGCTGGTCGTGCGCCTGCGTCACTGGGTCGGCTTCGCCACGGCGGCGAGCGGACTCTGCCTGCTGCTGCTCGCCGCGCACTGCGCGTACACCGCGAGGCGCGTGACGCAGCAGCGGCGCTGGCCGCTGGCCGAGGCGCGCGTGCTGCGCGATACGCCGGTCCGCCGCGGCGACGCCGCGATGCGCCGCGGCCGCCTGCTCACCGCGACCGCCGTCGCACTGCTGCTGCTCGCGCTCGGCGTCGGTGTGCTGAGCTGGCGCCTGCTCGCCCTGACCTTCTGAGCTGCGCGCGCGGCGGCCTACAGCCGCGCGAATCCCTGCTCGAGATCGGCGATCAGCACGTCGGCGTCCTCCAGGCCGATCGACAGGCGCACCAGGCTCAGCGGCAGCGCTCCGGCCGGGTGCAGCGGCGCATCCTGCGGATACACCGCGCAGACCGGAAACGCCAGCGATTCGTAGCCGCCCCACGACACCGTCATCAGGAATCGCGCCAGGCCGTCGCAGAAGCGCTCGATCGCGGCGACGTCGGGCGCGTCCAGCTCGATCGTCAGCAGGCCGCTGGCGCCGTGCAGCTGCCGCTCGGTCAGGGCGAGCTGCGGATTGGCGCTGGCGCGCGGCGAGTACACGTGACGCACGCGGGGATGCGCCTGCAGGTAGTCGAGCACCGCAGCCGTGGTCGCGGCGATGCGCTGCATGCGGATGGGCAAGGTGCGCAGGCCGCGGATCATCAGCCAGGCGTCGTGCGGCGCGAGGATCGCGCCGAGCGTCATGTACGGGCCGCGGAACACCTGCCCGATCAGCTCGGCGCTGCCGCACAGCGCGCCGGCGACGACGTCGCTGTGGCCGTTGAGATACTTCGTCGCCGAGTGCGCGACGAGGTCGATGCCCAACGCCAGCGGCGACTGGTTCAGCGGCGTCGCGTAGCTGTTGTCGCACAGCGTGCGGATGCCGCGCTCGCGCGCAAGCGTGGCGACCGCGGCGAGGTCCTGCTGCTCGAAGGTCATCGAGTTCGGGCTTTCCAGCACGATCAGCCGCGTGCGGTCGGTCAGCGCCGACTCGAAGTTCGACGCATCGGTGCCGTCGACGAAGGTGGTGGTCACGCCGAAGCGCCCGAGCAGGTCGCGCAGCACCGCACGCGTCCAGCTGTACGGACGCGCGACGCAGACGACGTGATCGCCGCCCGACACGCAGGCGATCGCGCCGGCCGACATCGCCGCCGCACCGCTGCCGAACATCAGGCAGTCCTGCGCGCCCTCGAGTGCGGCGACCTTGCGGCGCAGGATCTCGACGGTCGGATTGTTGCCGCGCGTGTAGACGTGGCGGCCCAGTTCGTCGCGGAATCCCTCGCGCATCTTCGCCACGCTCGGGAACGCGAAAATCGAAGACTGCACGATCGGCGGTGCCACCGCGCCGAAATAGCGCTCGCGGTCCTCGCCCAGGTGATTGAGGATGTAGCTCAGGTCCATGGATCGGCTCATTGCGCCGCCGCGAGCCGGCGCAGGCTCAGCCGGCCGGATTCGTCGCCGGACGCAGCGCGATAGGTTTCCTCGCGCTGCAGGCCGCCGTTCGCCAGTGGCGCCAGGACCAGCCGGTGCAGATGCGAGGCGCCGTCCTTCAGGCCGGTCGCGTAGTCGAAGGCGAAGCCGTCGCCGCCATTGCCGCCCAGCGCCAGCCGCGGCTGGTTGCCCTGCGCGCAGTAGTGCGTGGCGATGACGCGCTCGCCGTCGCGGTGGAACACGGTCATCGTCTCGGCGCGCGTGCCGGCTGCCAGACCTCCACCAGCACGGTGCCGCGCGAGATCGTGCGGTAGTCGACGCGCACGGCCGTGCCGTTTCCGGTTTCGCCCTGCCACTGGCCGGCCGCCAGCGTCTTGAGCCGCTCGAAACGCTCCGCCACGTTCTCGGCCGCGCGCAGCGGAAGCGCGCACAGCCCCGCCAGCAGCAGGAGCGGCCAGCGGCTCACGGGCGCGTGTTGCGCAGCAGCTCGCGCGTCGCCGCACCGATCTGCGCGTCGGCGAGCGCCATGTGCAAGGTCGCCTGCACCAGGCCGAGCTTGTTGCCGCAGTCGAAGCGCGTGCCCTCGAAGCGGTAGGCCAGCACCGCCTGCTCGGCGAGCAGGCTCTCGATCGCATCGGTCAGCTGGATCTCGCCGCCGGCGCCGGGCGTGGTCTTTTCCAGGTGCTCGAAGATGCGCCCCGGCAGCACGTAGCGGCCGACGATGGCGAGGTTCGACGGCGCGACCTCGGGCTTGGGCTTCTCGACGACGAGCTTGATCTTCGCCGCGCGCTCGGAGACGGGCGTGGCGTCGACGATGCCGTACTTGTTGGTCTGCTCGCGCGGCACTTCCTCGACCGCGATGACGCCGGCGTCCTCGTTCGCCGCCAGCTCGGCCATCTGGCGGAGGGCTCCGGCGCCGTCGCCGTTGGTGATGAGATCGTCCGGCAGGATCACGCCGAACGGCTCGTCGCCGACGACCGGCTTGGCGCAGAGCACCGCGTGACCCAGGCCCAGCGCCTCGGGCTGGGTCACGAACACGCAGCGCACGTTCTTCGGCAGGGTGCCCTGCACCATCGCCAGCAGGTCGTTCTTGCCCGACTGCGCCAGCTTGCTTTCCAGTTCGTAGGCCTTGTCGAAGTAGTCCGCGATCGCGTGCTTGTAGCGGTTGGTCACGAAGATCAGCGTGTCGGCACCGGCGTCGACCGCCTCGTCGACCGCGTACTGGATCAGCGGCCGATCGAGCACCGGCAGCATTTCCTTGGCGACGACCTTGGTCGCCGGCAGGAAGCGCGTGCCGAGACCGGCGACCGGAAAGACGACTTTACGCAAGCGCTTGCTCATTCCCTATCCTTCTCGTCGGATGCACAGTTCGCAAATTCGGATTCGGTGCCGCGCGGGCGTCGCTCAGACCGCCTTGGAGTCGAAGGCGACGACCGTCGCGCCGCCACTGCCGGCTCCGCTGGCGAATTCCGGCAGCAGCTGTTCGACGACGCGGCGCAGGGCCTCCTCGTCGAAATCGCGCATCGCCTGCTCGCCGTGGCGCAGCTGCGCCAGCAGCAGGCTCCAGGCCATGCTGCGCGGCTGCGCCAGGAAAATCTTCGCATGCGCGGTGTCGCTGTAGCGCTCCTGCGCGTGGAACAGTTCCTCGAACAATTTTTCGCCCGGACGCAGGCCGGTGTAGACGATCGCGATCTCGTGGCCTTCCTGGCGCCCGGCCAAGCGGATCATCTGTTCGGCCAGGTCGCGGATCTTGATCGGCTCGCCCATGTCGAGCGCGAAGATCTCGCCGCCGTTGCCGAGCACCGACGCCTGCAGGATCAGCTGGCAGGCCTCGGGAATCGTCATGAAATAGCGCGTGATCTCCGGGTGCGTCACCGTGACGGGACCGCCGGCCTGGATCTGCTCGCGGAAGCGCGGCACGACCGAACCGGCCGAATCGAGCACGTTGCCGAAACGCACGGTGATGAAGCGCGTCTGCGAGTGCTGCGCGAAGTTCTGGCAGAAGATCTCGGCCACGCGCTTGCACGCACCCATCACGCTGGTCGGATTGACCGCCTTGTCGGTGGAGATCAGCACGAAGCTCTCCACGCCGCTGCGGTCGGCCGCCTCGGCCATGACCTTGGTGCCGAGCACGTTGTTGCGGAACGCCTCGCGGATCTGGCCCTGCAGCAGCGGCACGTGCTTGTAGGCGGCGGCGTGGAACACGATCTGCGGCTTGGCCGTGGCGAACACGCGCTCGCAGGTGGCCGCGTCGCCGCAGTCGCCGAGCCAGGCGTTGAACAGCAGGTCCGGGAAATCGCGGCGCAGTTCCTGCTCGATCGAATAGAGGTTGTATTCCGACAGTTCCAGCACGGTCAGCGATTCGGCGCCCAGGCGCGCGATCTGGCGGCACAGCTCGGCACCGATCGAGCCGCCGCCGCCGCTGACCAGCACCCGCTTGCCGGCCAGCCGCGTGCGGATCGCGGTCCAGTCGAGCTGCACCTGCTCGCGGCCGAGCAGATCCTCGATGGCGACCTTCTTCAGCTCGTTGAAGCTCGAGCGCCCGGCGACGACGTCCTCCAGCCGCGGCACGGTGCGGAACGGCAGTTCGCTGCTCTCGCACAGCTCCACCGCACGGCGCATCTGCACCTTGTTCGCGGCCGGCATCGCGATCACCAGCATCTCGGCCGCGGTCTCGCGCGCGATCTGCGGCAGCTGGTCGAGCGTGCCGAGCACCGGAATGCCGTGCAGGCGCGCACCGCGCAGCTGCGGGTTGTCGTCGAGGAAGCCGACCGGCGCGTAGCGGTTCTCGCGCTTGAGGTCGCGCACCAGCGCCTCGCCGGCCTTGCCCGCGCCGAGCACGAGCACGCGCTGGCTCGGCGTGCGCGTGACGAAGTCGAGCCGGCTGTCCTTCCAGTAGCGGTACAGCAGGCGCGGCCCGCCGAGCAGGATGGCGAGCACCAGCGGATAGATCACCAGCACCGTGCGCGGCACCGTGACGAGGCGGTTGTACAGGAACAGCGTGATCGCCGCGGCGAACGCGCCCAGGACGCAGGCGCGGAAGATGTTCCAGATGTCCGGCACGCTGGCGAAGCGCCAGAGGCCGCGATACAGGCCGGTCCACCAGAAGATCAGCCCCTGTGCGGCCAGCACCAGCCAGACTTCGGTATCGAACAGCGAGACCGGCGAGGGATTGGGCGCCAGCGACCAGCGCAGCATGCTGACCGCGGTCCAGGCCAGCCAGACCATCAGCATGTCGTGCACGACGACGGCCAGGCGCGGATGGATGCCGGCGATCAGCTTACGCAGCAGCATGCCGCCTCCGCGTGCGCGCCGCACCCAGGCACCAGCGCTTGCCGAACCACCATACCGCCGTGGCCAAGGCGTACACCGCCGCCGCCGCGGCAACGGCGGCGCCCGGGGTGATCGAAGAAGCGGAAGGACGATTCATCCAACAGACGACAGGCAGCACGAGCAAGAGGTTCCACGTCATGTACAGCGCGACGACCTGCGCGTGCGAGAAGCCGCTGCGCACCAGCCATTGGTAGAGATGTTCGCGGTGCGCACTATACCAACGCCGGCCGCGCAGCATGCGCGAAAGCAGGGTGCAGGTCGCGTCGGTGACGAAGGCCGAACAGAGAATCAGGCCGCTCGTCGCGGCAATCCGGGGATCGGCGATCTGCCAGAGCACGCCCACTCCGACGACGAAGCCGAGCACCCCGCTGCCGACGTCCCCCATGAAGATGCGCGCGCGCGGAAAGTTGAAAGGCACAAAGCCCGCACAGGCAGCGGCGCACACCAGGAGGAACGCGCTTCCCTGCACGCCGCGCAGGGCCGCCACCACGGCCAGCGCGACCAGCACGAACATCGCCTGCAGGGTCAGCAGTCCGTCGATGCCGTCCATGAAATTGTGCAGGTTGATGGACCAGACGATGGCGAACGTCACCGCCGACGCCGCGACGACGGCGAATAGGCTCGTGCCGGCGGCGTCGGCCACCGGAAACGCGGTCAACAGCAGCAAAGGCCCGGCGAATACCCATGCGGCCGCGATCACGTGCATCGCCAGGCGCTTGAGCGCCGAGAGCCCGCCGTGATCGTCGAGCCAGCCGACCCAGGCGACGCCGAGCATCGGCGGCAACAGCAGGGGCACGTATTGGGTCCTGCCCTCCCCGATCGCCAGGGCGATACCGCCTGCGAGCATTGCGGCGACGATGGCGATGCCGCCGCCGCGCGGCGTCGGTCGTACGTGAGAGCGGCGCTGCCCGGGCAGGTCGAGCAACTGCCGGCGCAATGCGTAGCGGATCGCCAGTACCGTGAGGAAGGCGGACAGACCGCCCGTCACGGCCACGACCGCAAGGGGAAAGCCGGTGCCGGGCAACCCGGAGCCCATTGGGTTATTCGCCGACCACGCCGTGGATCGGCCGCACCGAGCCCCAGGTCTTGCAGCTCGGGCACTGCCAATGGTGCGCCTTGGCGCCGAAGCCGCAGCGGTTGCAGCGGTACATCGCCTTGCCTTCGACCAGCTTGCGCGTGAGGTCACGCAGGATCAGGAAATTGTCGCGCGCGTCGCCGCTGGCGGTGTGCAGGTTCACGTCGATCAGCGCCATCAGGGCGCGCACCGAAGGACGCTGGCGCAGGATGTGGTTGAGGAATTCGACCGCCGCGTCCTCGCCGCGCGTGGTCGCGTACAGCTTGGCCAGCGCCAGCACCGGCGAGACGCCCTGGTAGCGCTCGGTGATCTCCAGCAGGAAGCGCTCGGCGCGCTGCATCTGCTGCGCGCGCGCGTAGCAGTCCAGCAGCGGCGACAGGATCTCCGGCACGTAGTCGACGTCCTGCTCGGCGACGCGCTCGAACGCGCGGATCGCCGCATCCAGGTGCCCGGCGGCGGACTCGATGTGTCCCTCGATCATGCTGGCGCGCACGCAGTCGGCCTGTGCGGCGAACGCGTCGGCGACGCGCGCCTGCGCCTCTTCGCTCGCGCCCTGCGCGCGCGCCTGCTCGGCCAGCTCGCAGTAGAACTGCGCGATCGTCGCGCCCTGCGACTCGCCGGTGAGCTGCTCCAGGCGGCGCGCGTGCTCGATCGCCTTGTTCCAGTCGCGCTCGTGCTGGTAGATCGCGATCAGGTGCTTGAGCGCGGACGGCGCCAGCGCGTCCATCGCGACCAGGTCGGTGAACAGCGTCTCGGCGCGGTCGAGCAGCCCGGCGCGCATGTAGTCCTCGCCGAGCTCGAGCAGGGCGACGGTCTTTTCCTCCTGGCTCAGGTTCGGGCGCGCGATCAGGTGCTGGTGCACGCGGATCGCGCGATCGACTTCGCCGCGGCGGCGGAACAGGTTGCCCAGGGCCAGATGCGTCTCGACGGTGTCGCGGTTGATCTCGGCGAGCTTGAGGAAGACCTCGATCGCCTTGTCCTGCTGCTCGTTCAGCAGGTAGTTGAGGCCGCGGAAATAGCTCGTCGACAGCTCGCTCACGCGCGCGCCGGAAGTTCGCTCGCTGCCGCGCCGGCCGAGCATCCAGCCCGACAGTGCGGCCACCGGCAGCAGCAGGAACAGCAACGCCAGTTCGTTCATGCCTGATCCGTCTTGGCCGGCGGCGCCGCGCGCGTCTCGCGCAGCTCCTGGCGCAGGCGCCGCAGCTCGCGCCGCAGGCGCGGCACCGGTCCGGCCACCGCGGCGAGGCCGCCGAGCAACCAGCCGATGAGCAGGGCCGCCAGCAGGGCGAAGCCGACCGGCGCCTGCAGGCGGAAGAAGTGGAAATCGAGGTCGACGGAGGTCGCGTTCAGCGCGCCGAACCAGGCGCCGGCGACCACGACGAGAAGAATCGACAGAATCAGGATCAGACGCATGGACCGCTATGCCGGGTTCGGGCCGAAGCCACCGCCGGAATCGCGGCGGCGCACCAACGTTAGCATGCCGCGGCGGCGCTCGATGATGCGGACAGCGCCGTCCGCGCGACGAATCAGTCCGATTCGCCCGCCTTCGCCACCGACTCGTTGACGCGCTCGCGCAGCTCCTTGCCGGGCTTGAAGTGCGGCACGTGCTTGCCGGGCAGCGCGACCGAGTCGCCGGTCTTCGGATTGCGGCCCATGCGCGGCGGACGGTAGTGCAGCGAGAAGCTGCCGAAGCCGCGGATCTCGATGCGCTCGCCGTTCGACAGGGACTGGCTCATTTGTTCGAGCACGCTTTTCACGGCCAGCTCGACATCGTTGGCGGCCAGATGCTTCTGCCGTTCGGCCAGGGACTCGATCAGCTCCGACTTGGTCATCGCGGTTGTGGTGTGTCTCGTCAAAAAAAGCGCGCACCGTCGAAGATGCGCGCGTCGGGTCTTGCCGTCGCCGGGCGGACGCGTTGCCGCGCCCGCCCGACCCGATCGATCGTTGCGGCGCGCGGAACGATCCGCGCGCCGCGGGACTGCTACTGCATCAGCGGTTGAGCTGTTCCTTCAGCAGCGCGCCGAGCTTGGTCGTGCCGCCCGAAGCACTCTGGTATTCCTCCAGCGTGCTCTGCAGCTCGTCCTCGTCCTTCGCGCGGATCGAGAGCTGCAGGCTGCGGCCCTTGCGATCCATGCCGATGAACTTCGCCTCGACCGAGTCGCCGACCTTGAGGTGCTGGGTCGCGTCGTCGATGCGCTCCTTGGCGATGTCGTTGGCGCGCAGGTAGCCCTCCACGCCGTCGCCGAGGTCGATCGTCGCGCCGCGGGCGTCGACTTCACGCACCGTGCCGTTGAGGATGCTGCCGCGCGGATGCGCCGCCATGAACTGGCCGAACGGATCCTGCTCGAGCTGCTTGATGCCCAGCGAGATGCGCTCGCGCTCCGGATCGACCGCCAGCACCACGGCCTCGATCTCGTCGCCCTTCTTGAAGTTGCGCACGAGGTCTTCGCCGGTGGTCTGCCAGGAGATGTCCGACAGATGCACCAGGCCGTCGATGCCGCCGTCCAGGCCGACGAAGATGCCGAAGTCGGTGATCGACTTGATGGTGCCGGAGACCTTGTCGTTCTTCTTGTGGATCGCGGCGAACGCTTCCCACGGATTGGCGCTGGTCTGCTTCATGCCGAGCGAGATGCGGCGACGCTCCTCGTCGACGTCGAGCACCATGACCTCGACCTCGTCGCCGACCTGCACGACCTTGGCCGGGTTGACGTTCTTGTTGGTCCAGTCCATCTCCGAAACGTGCACCAGGCCCTCGACGCCCGGCTCCAGCTCGACGAAGCAGCCGTAGTCGGTGACGTTGGAGACCTTGCCGAACAGGCGCGTGCCGGTCGGGTAGCGGCGTGCGATCTGCACCCACGGATCCTCGCCGAGCTGCTTCAGGCCGAGCGAGACGCGGTTGCGCTCGCGGTCGAACTTCAGCACGCGAACTTCCAGCTCGTCGCCGACGTTGACGACTTCGCTCGGGTGACGCACGCGTTTCCACGCCATGTCGGTGATGTGCAGCAGGCCGTCGATGCCGCCGAGGTCGACGAACGCGCCGTAGTCGGTGAGGTTCTTGACCACGCCCTTGACGACCGCGCCTTCCTGCAGGCGGTCGAGCAGCTGTTCGCGCTCGGCGCTGAACTCGCTCTCGACGACCGCACGACGCGAGACGACCACGTTGTTGCGCTTGCGGTCGAGCTTGATGATCTTGAACTCGAGTTCCTTGCCCTCGAGGTAGGACGGGTCGCGCACCGGGCGCACGTCGACCAGCGAGCCGGGCAGGAACGCGCGGACGTCGCGGATGTCGACGGTGAAGCCGCCCTTGACCTTGCCGGAGATGCGGCCGGTGATGGCGGCATTGGCGGTCTGCGCTTCTTCCAGTTCGTCCCAGACGAGCGAGCGCTTGGCCTTCTCGCGCGAGAGCATGGTCTCGCCGAAGCCGTTCTCGATCGCGTCGAGCGCGACCTTGACGTCGTCGCCGACGTGGATCTCGAGCTCGCCGCGCTCGTTCTTGAACTGCTCGATCGGGATGATGCCTTCGGACTTCAGGCCGGCGTTGACGACGACCACGTCGCTGCGGATCTCGACCACGGTACCGGTGACGATGGCGCCGGAGCGCAGCTTGGCCAGCGATTGGCTCTGTTCGAACAGTTCAGCAAAACTTTCAGTCATTTGAATTTCCAGTGAGTGAACAGGCCGGCGTCCCGCGGGATCGCCAACCCACCTTCGATGGATGCGGAAACGCCCGCATCGAACGCGTTCCGGCGCGACGCCGGGCATGCCCTCGCGGGCAATCCTTTCTGGTGCGAAAAGCTCAAGCCGGTTGAACGACGGCCAGCACCTGCGCGATCACCGCGTCCACCGGAATTCCGGTCGTGTCGATGATCAGCGCCCCTGTCGCCGGCCGGAGCGGAGCGACCTTGCGGGTCGCGTCGCGCTCGTCGCGCGCTTCTATTTCGCGCAAAAGGGTTGAAAGTGTAACAGCCAACCCCTTTTCCTTCAACTGCTTATAGCGCCTGCGCGCGCGCTCATCGGCGCTGGCGGTCAGGAACACCTTGTAAGGCGCGTCGGCGAAAACGATGGTGCCCATGTCGCGGCCGTCCGCGACCAGGCCGGGCGGCCTGCGGAACGAGCGCTGCTTGTCGAGCAGAGCGGCACGCACCGCCGGGATCGCGGCGATCGCCGAGGCCGCCGCGCCGCAGGTTTCCGTGCGGATCTCGTCGGTGGCGTCGTGGCCGTTCACGACGACGCGCGTCTCGCCGCCGTCCTTGGGGTCGCGGAAGACGATCCTGGTCGTTTCGGTGCAGCGCGTGACCGCCTGGGCGTCGGACAGGTCGATGCCGGCCATGCTCGCGGCGTAGCCGACGGCGCGGTAGATCGCCCCGGAATCGAGCAGATGCCAGCCCAGCGCCTCGGCCACGGCGCGGCTGATCGTGCCCTTGCCCGAGCCGGACGGGCCGTCGATGGCGAGCACGGGGACGGGTTTGTCGGGCTTGCTCATGCGGGCGGGCTACCGGAAACAGCCCATTTTACGCGGTTCGGCGCATGCGGTCTGCCCTCCCCGCCTTCACCTCTCCCGCGCAAGGTCGCGCCGCAGGCGCGGCGGAGGGAAAACCGAAGCGCCGTCTCGAACCCGCCCTCACCCAGCCCTCTCCCGCCAGCGGGAGAGGGAGAAAAGCTCGTCCTCGGAACCGCAGCGCCGCCCTCACCTCTCCCGCTCGCGGGAGAGGTCGCGCCGGCAGGCGCGGGGGAGAGAAAAAGGAACCGCGCGTCAGGCGTAGCGCGCCAGCGTCGCCGCCGCGTCGCCGGGGGTGATGTCCTCGGCCCAGTCCTCCATCAGCGGGATCAGCAGCAGCTTCTCGAATTCGGCGCCGAAGCGCTGCACGATCGCGTCGGGGTCGCGCACGCGGCGGTTGTCGCCGATCACGCCGAAATGCACGCGCCCGTTGTAGCTGAGAATCGACAGGCCCAGGCCGATCGAGCCGGTCTGCGGCACCCAGAACATCAGTTCGCGCACCTCCACCCCGCTCAGGTACAGCGGCTGCTGCGGACCGGGCACATTGGTGGCGACCGCGGTGGCCTTGCGGCTGAACAGCTCCAGCGCCGGCTGCTGCAGCACCGCCGGCCCCATGCCGAGCGCGGCGAGCAGGCCGAAGGCGACGATCGCCTGGCGCCGCCCCTTCAGTTCGCGCATGCAGGCGGCGACGCGTTCGAGCCGGCGCAGCGGATTGGGCTCGCCGATCGGCAGGTCGAGGAAGACCAGGCCGAAATGGTTGCCCAGCTTCTTCGCGTGCTCGAGCGGGCGCAGGTTGACCGGCACGGTGGCGCGGATCGTCAGGCCGTCGACGTCCTCGCCGAGGTCGCGCAGGTAGCCGCGGATCGCCCCGGCGGCGCAGGCCAGCAGCACGTCGTTCACCGTGCAACCGAGCGCCTTGCCGAGCAGCTTGACCTCCTCCAGCGGCAGCGGCTCGGCCCAGGCCACGCGCTTGACCACGCCGAGTTTCCCCTTCAGGGCGGTGGCCGGGTCGTCGGACAGGGTCAGCGCGATCGCCAGCTCGCGCGTGATCTCGCTGCCCTCGTGCGCGATCTCGGCGGCGACGCCCGGGTTGGCCAGCATCTGCGCGACCTTGCCCCAGGTCTTCTCGCCGACCGTGAACACCTTCTGCAGGCCGCCCTGCATCGGTTCGAGCAGGCGTTCGAGCACGGTGCCGCGATCGCGCTTGAGCCAGGTCCTGGCCAGTTCCGCGTGCGCTTCGGGCTGCGGCGCGGTGTCGGTGAGCGAGAGCAGCACCTGCACCAGGGCGAGTCCGTCCGCATAGCAGTGATGGATGCGCGCGACCAGCACGCTGCCGCGGCCACCGTCCGTGGCGAGATAGTTCTCCACCACGTGGAACTGCCACAGCGGCTTGGAGCGGTCCAGCGGCTCGGACGCCAGTTCGCTGACGAACCGCTCCAGCTCGGCCTTGTCGCCCGCGCCGGGCAGCGCGGCGGTGCGCACGTGCCAGTCGATGTCGAAGTCGGCGTCGGTTTCCCACCAGGCGCCGTTGACGCCGATGCCGGCGCGCTGGCGGAAGCGACGGAAGGCGAGGAAGCGCTCCTGCAGCAGGCGCTTGAAGTCCTGCGGATCGAGCCGCCCGGCGAACATCAGGATGCCGGTGATCATCATGCGGTTGGTCGGCCGTTCCATCCGCAGCCAGGCCGTGTCGACCTTGGACATGGCCTCGCGCGTGCCGCGCTCCGCATCGGTCATGGCGCCTCCCCATGCGTCCGGTACGTGCCGGGCGCTTCTCGCCCTAGCATCGACGCGGCCTCGCGAAAACGCAACCGATCGCCGCGCGCCGATCCGCGCGAAGACGGCCTACGACAGCACGAACGAGCGCATCGAGATGGAGCCCAGGTCGAAACCTTCGTTGAAGTAGCCCAGCTCGTCGGCGGCGTCGGCGACGCCGAGCGGAAACAGCACGGGCAGGAAGTGCTCGATCGTCGGATGCGCCAGGCGCATGAGTTCGCCGAGCTTCTCCGCCTCGACGACGGCGCCGTAGTCGCGCCGGTCGAGCGCTTCCGTCATGCGCGCGTCGAATTCCTCGGCCCAGTCGTACGGTCGTCCACCCGGCATCAGCCGGCGCAGGTTGTGCACGAGGTTGCCGCTGCCGACGATCAGCACGCCCTTCTCGCGCAGCGGCTTGAGTTCGCGCGCAAGTTCGAACAAAGCCCGCGCCGGGCGCGACAGGTCGAGCGAGAGCTGGAACGTCGGCACGTCGGCCTGCGGGAACAGGCGCATCAGTACCGACCAGGCACCGTGGTCCAGGCCCCACTCCACGTCCGGCTGCAGGTGCGCCGAGTGAACCAGACCGATGGCCGCGGCGGCCGCGTCCGGCGCGCCGGGCGCCGGATACTGCTGCGCGTACAGAGCGGCCGGAAAGCCGCCGAAATCGTGGATCGTGCGCGGCCGCGCGGCCACGTGCACCAGGCTGGCGCCGCGGGTCATCCAGTGCGCGGACACGCACAGGATCGCGCGCGGCCCCGGCAGGCGCTCGCCGAGCGCGTGCCAGGTGCGGCTCCAGGTGTTGTCCTCGATCGCGTTCATCGGGCTGCCGTGGCCGACGAACAGCGCCGGCATGCGCGGCGTCGGCGGCAGGTCGGCGAAGGCGGCATTCATCGTGGTTGCCATCGGTCGGCGCCGGCGTCCACTCAGTAGCCCACGGTGAAGCGGCGGCGGCTGTGCGCCGGACGCTCGATCTCGTCGACCAGCGCGATCGCGTAGTCCTCCATCGAGATGCGGCTGCCGTTCTCGCCGACCAGCAGCTGGTCGCCGCCGAGGCGGAACCGGCCCGTGCGCTGGCCGGGCTCGAGCACGGCCGACGGCGACAGGAAGGTCCAGTCCAGATCCTGCTCCGCGCGCAGCAGCTCCAGGAAGCGCGCTCCCGCCAGGGCCTCGGCCTTGTAGGCCTCCGGAAAATCCGGCGTGCTCACCAGCGCGACGCCCGGTGCGACCTCGAGGCTGCCGGCGCCGCCGACCACCACGTAGCGCTTCGCGCCGGAGGCCTTGACCGCGTCGATCAGCACGCGCGGATCGCTGGCGCTGAAATGCACGGCGCTGACGACCACGTCGTGGCCCTTCAGCAGCGCGGCCAGAGCCGGCCCGTCGAACACGTCGCCGGCCTTGGCGGCGACATGCGGCAGGCTGGCGATGCGCGCCGGATCGCGTGCGATCGCGGTGACCGCGAGGCCGCGGCCGGACAATTCCTTCAGGATGCGCGATCCGACGTTGCCGGACGCGCCGATCAGGGCGATGTGCATGGCTTCATTCTCCTGTTGAGCGAAAAAGGCCTCCCCGGCGGCTGCATCACGGTACGCGGCGCCGGTGGAGGCTGGTAGTATCCAAAAGTCATCTGGGTTCCACTGGAAACTATAGGGGCCCGAACCGGCGCCGCAAAGGACGCACCGTCACGCCACCTGGTTACCCTCGAGAAACCGCCGCATGAACGCCCTGCCCTGGGACGCCTACGCCTCCGGATGCCCGACGCGAATGGTGCTCGACCGCATCGCCGACAAGTGGACCGTGCTGGTGCTCGGCCTGCTCGGCGAGCATCCGTGGCGCTTCAACGCGCTGCTGCGCAAGATCGAAGGGCTGTCGCAGAAGGTGCTGTCGCAGACGCTCAAGCGCCTGGAGCGCGACGGCCTGGTCAGCCGCACCGCCTTCGCCACCGTGCCGGTCACGGTCGAGTACGCGATCACGCCGCTCGGCCGCACCCTGGCCGGTGCGCTGGGCGCGCTGATCCAATGGTCGGAGAGCAACATCGAATCCGTGCAGGCCGCGCAGCGCGAGTTCGACGCCCGGCATCGCGCCGGCGTGGAAGCGCCGGCGCATCCCTGAAACACCTTTTCCGCCGAATCCGAGGAGTCCCAGCATGCACCACGGCGCCGAAATCCTTCTGGCCCTGTTCGCGATCTTCGTCGCCGCGCAGGTCGGCGCGGAAATCGCGCAGCGCCTGAAGCTGCCCGGCGTGGTCGGCGAGATCGTCGCCGGCTGCGCGATCGGGCCGGCCGCGCTCGGTCTGATCGGCAGCGAGCAGATCGCCAGCGGAATGCCGCTGGACGTGCTGGCCGAGATCGGCGTGGTGCTGCTGCTGTTCTCGGTCGGACTCGAAACCCGTCTCGACGACCTGAAAAAGGTCGGCCGCAGCGCGTTCCTGGTCGGCGTGCTCGGCGTGATCGTGCCGTTCGTGCTCGGCGCGCTGTGGGCCCACGGCAGCGGCTTCGAATGGACCAAGTCGATGTTCGTCGCCGCCGCGTTCGTCGCCACCTCGGCCGGCATCACCGCGCGCGTGCTGCAGGAGCTGGGCGTGCTGACGCGCCTGGAGAGCCGCGTGATCCTCGGCGCCGCGGTCATCGACGACATCCTCGCCATGCTGCTGCTGGGCGTGGTCACCTCGCTGCAGGGCGACGCCGGCGTCAACGTCGTCGGCCTGCTGCTGGTGCTGGCGCAGGCGGTGGGCTTCGTCGCGGTCATCGGCTGGGTCGGCACGCGCGTGATGCGCAAGCGCGCGCACTGGCTCGACCGGCCGATCAATCCGCTGTCGCCGCTGACGATCGCGCTGGCGATCTGCCTGGGCCTGGCCTACCTCTCCACCGAATTCGGCCTCGCCGCGATCATCGGCGCCTTCCTCGCCGGCATGATCGCCTCGGAAATGCACCAGCGCGAGGAACTCGAACACCAGATGCAGCCGCTGCTCGCGCTGCTGACGCCGTTCTTCTTCGTCATCACCGGCGCGAAGATCGACCTCGGCGTGTTCGCCAGCGGCGCCGCGCTGTGGACGCTGCTGGTGGTCACCGTCATCGCGATCGTCTCGAAGCTGATCGGCGGCTTCCTCGGCGCGCTGTCGCTCGGCCGCCGCGGCGCGCTGATCGTCGGCGTGGGCATGGTGCCGCGCGGCGAGGTCGGCGTGGTCATCGCCAGCCTCGGCCTCGCCGCCGGCGTGTTCACCGGCGAGACCTACGCGGTCATCGTCGCGATGTCGCTGCTGACGTCGATCGTCACGCCGCCGGTGCTGTCGGCGCTGCTCAAGCGCGCGCCGGACGACGCCCCGCCGGGATGATCGCAACGTCGGCGCGGAGAGCCGGTTCTCGCAGAGGCGCAGAGAAAAACTCTCGCCGGATGCTTTTCCTCCGCGTTCTCTGCGCCTCTGCGAGAAAGCCGTCTTCGGCCATTCCGGCGTCGCCGCAGGAACCGGCGTCGCAGCATGCCGGCCCAGACGCCGCTCAGCGCGACAGCGCGCCGGCGTCGTAGCGCTCCATGAAGCGCTCCGGCGCGGCCAGCGCGGCGAAGCCGTACTGCGCGTACAGGCCGTGCGCGTCCTGCGTCGCCAGCAGGAAGCGGCGGATGTGCTGCAGGTCCGGATGCGCCATCACGAATTCGACCAGGCGCTTGCCGAGGCCGCGTCCGCGCGCGGACGGCACGACGAACACGTCGGCGAGGTAGGCGAAGCCGGCGCCGTCGGTCACCACGCGCGCGAAGCCGAGCTGGCGGCCGTCCTCGTAGACGCCGAAGCAGATCGAGTTGGCGAGGCTGCGTTCGAGCAGTTCGCGCCGGATGCCGCGAACCCAGTACGACTCGTCGCGGAGGAAGGCGTGGATCAGGTCCACGTCCAGGCGCGCGCGGTCGGTGGAGAAAAGCATCCCGCCTTCGCGGCGCTCGTGTCGTTCGCTCATGTCCTGCTCCTTCTCGTCGGCGCGCCTCCGGAACGCTGCCGCGCAGACCGATCCCTAAGATTCGTCTAAGCATGGCAGGGCACGATCGAGGCCCGCAACGATCGCAAGAATCCACCGGAGCCCCGCAGATGACGGCAAGCAAAGTCGCGAAGATCACGCTCGCGTTCTGGATCATGAAGATCTGCGCGACGACGCTCGGCGAGACGGCTGGCGACCTGCTGTCGATGACCTTGGACATCGGCTATGCGCTCAGCTCGCTGATCCTGCTCGGCTTCTTCCTCGCCACGCTGGCGGCGCAACTCGCCGCCCGCCGCTTCCACCCGCTGCTGTACTGGGCGGTGATCCTGTCGACCAGCACCGCCGGCACGACCATGTCGGACTTCATGGACCGCACGCTCGGCCTCGGCTACGCGCGCGGCGCCGCGATCCTGGTGGCCGGCCTCGCCGCCGTGCTCGTGGTCTGGCGGCTCGTCGAAGGCAGCCTTTCCGTCGACGCGATCCGCACGCGCCGCGCGGAGTTGTTCTACTGGCTGGCGATCCTGTTCTCCAACACGCTCGGCACCGCGCTCGGCGACTTCCTCGCCGACGATTCCGGACTCGGCTTCCTCGGCGGCGCTGCGCTGATCGGCGGCGCGATCGCGCTGACCGCCGCCGCCATGTACCTGACCCGCATCGATCGCGTGCTGCTGTTCTGGATCGCGTTCGTGCTGACGCGCCCGTTCGGCGCGACCTTCGGCGATCTGCTGACCAAGCCGGCCGACCACGGCGGCCTCGGCTTCGGCACGATCGGCTCGTCGCTGGTCCTCGCGGCGATCCTGCTGATCTCCCTCGCCTGCACCTACCCGCCGCTGCGGAAATCCGTCACCGGCGAGGAAGGCGCGTAGCTTCACCGCGTCGCGGGCAGCGCGTAGGCGAGCACGTAGTCGCCCTGTGCCGTGCCGAGCTTGGCGTGACCGCCGGCGGCGATCACCACGTACTGGCGTCCGCCGGCCTCGTAGCTCATCGGCGTCGCCTGGCCGCCGGCCGGCAGCCGCGCCTTCCACACTTCCACGCCGCTGGCGCTGTCGAACGCGCGCAGGAAATTGTCGGTGGTCGCACCGATGAACGTCAGGCCGCCGGCGGTGCTGAGCGGACCGCCCATGTTCGGCGCGCCCTCGATGCTCCAGAACGGCCATGGCGCACGATCGCGCGAGGTGCCCAGCGGCTTCGACCAGGCGATCTCGCCCTTGCCGAGGTCGAGCGCGACCAGCCTGCCCCACGGCGGCGCCGTGCACGGCGCGCCGAGCGGCGACTTCAGCAGTGCGCGCCGCATCGCGTACGGCGTGCCGCTCTGGCGCGCGAATTCCCAGCCCCGATAGAGACCGGAGTCGTACTGCGCGTCGAGCTGGTCGCGCGGGATCAGCGCGACCACGAACGGCAGGTCCATCACGTTCGCGATCAGCAGGTTCCGCTGCGGATCCCAGGTGCCGCCGCCCCAGTTCGAGCCGCCGGCGTAGCCGGGCCGCTCGATCGTGCCCTGCAGGCTCGGCGGGGTGTAGATGCCCTCGCTGCGCAGCGCGGCGATCGCATCGCGGCAGGCGCCGCGATCCCAGAACGTCAGGCCCCAGGCATCGTCCGGCGTGACCTTCGCGTGCGAGACCAGCGGCGGCAGCGACGAGAACGGCTGCGTCGGCGACGGCGTCTCGCCGGCAACCGCGCCCTGCGGCACCGCGCGCTCCTCGATCGGAAACAGCGGCTCGCCGCTCTCGCGGTTCAGCACGAACACCTGGCCGGTCTTGGTCAGCTGCACCAGCGCAGGCACCTTCGCGCCGCCGCGATCGAGATCGACCAGCATCGGCGGCGAGGCGGTGTCGTAGTCCCACAGGTCGTGATGGACGAGCTGGCGCCCCCAGGCCAGTTCACCGGTGGCCGCGCGCAGCGCGACCACCGAACTCGCCCAGCGGTTGTCGCCGGGACGCACGCCGCCGAAGAAGTCCGGACTGGCCGAACCGGTCGGCACGAACACCAGGCCGCGTTCGGCGTCGACCGCGAACGGCGCCCACGCATTCGCCGCGCCGGTCCAGCGCGCCTGCTGCGCGTCGATCTCGCCGAAGTCGGGGTTCGCCGCGTCGGGCGGAATGCTCGCCGTGCGCGGAATCGGGTCCCAGTGCCAGAGCAAGGCGCCGCTGCGCAGGTCGTAGCCGCGCACCACGCCCAGCTCCAGGGCGGTGCCGCCGTTGTCGCCGATCGAGGAACCGACCACCGCGACGTCACCGGCGATCGCCGGCGGCGAGGTGATCTGGTACTGGCCGAGACGGCGCTCGATCCTGCGCACGTTGCGCGACAGATCCACTTCGCCCGGCGTGCCCGAATCCGCGCCGAAATCCGCACAGCGCTTTCCCGTCTTCGCGTCGATCGCGATCAGGCGCGCATCGATCGTCGCGAACACGATGCGCTCGGCGCACGCGGCACCGGCCGCGGCGTTCGCGTCGCGCCAGGCGCTGACGCCGCGCGTGGCCATTTCCGAGTAGTCGCGCGTGCGGTCGACGCGCGCGTCGAAGCGCCAGCGCTCGCGCCCGCTCGCCGCGTCGAGCGCGAACACCACGCCGGTCGCCGTGGGGAAATACAGCGTGTCGCCGAGCTTCAGCGGCGTCGCCTCGAACGTCAGCGCCTCGCCGGCGCGCGCGAAGCCTTCGCCGAGTTCGCCGGTGCGCAAGCTCCAGGCCAGCTCCAGCTGCGCGACGTTGCGCGGCGTGATCTGCGCCAGCGGCACGTGCCGCTGACCGCGGCCGTCGCCGCCGTAGGCGCTCCAGTCGGACGCGGTCTGCGCGGATACGGCTCCGGCCGATCCGATCGCCAGTCCGATCGCAAGAAGGTTTCGCATCGTCGTTCTCTCTCCAGGTCCCGGCGCGATTGCAGCGAGCGCGCGCCGATCGGGCAACCAAAGAGTGACGACGGGGACGCGCGGCGGGACGAGCGGCGCTACACCCCGGCGAACACGTCCGGCAGCAGGGCGCGATAGCGGCGGCTCAGCAGCAGCTCGTGGCCGTCGCGCAGGGTCAGCTTCAGGTCGCCGTGCGCCCACGGCGCGATCGACGCGACGAAATCCGCCCGCACCAGATGCGAGCGGTGCACGCGCAGGAACTGCGCCGGATCGAGCCGCTGCGCCAGCCGCGCCAGCGTCGCGCGGATCAGGTGACGTCGGGCCGACGTGTACACCTCGACGTAGTTGCCGGCGGCGGCGAACCGCTGCACGTCGGCCAGCGGCACGACCAGCGAACGGCCACGCTCGTGCACGACCAGCCGCTGCAGCCGCGGCACGCGCGTCAGTTCGGTGCCGATCCGGCGCAGGCGCTCCTCCGCCAGGCTCGCGCCGTCGTCCTCGCGCCGCTCAGTCAGCCGCTGCGCGACGCGCTCGAGCGTGCGCACGAAGCGCTCGCGGTCGAACGGCTTGAGCAGGTAGTCGAGTGCGGCGACCTCGAATGCGCGCAATGCGTGTTCGTGGTACGCGGTGGTGAACACCAGCAGCGGCAGCGGCGGCGAGGCGCGCGCGAGCAGATCGAAACCGCTCTCGGCGCCGAGCCGGATGTCCAGGAACAGCAGATCCGGCTGCGTCTCGCGCAGCGCGGCGAGGCCGCCGGCGACGTCCTCGGCCTCGGCGACCACCCGATAGCCCGGCTGCGCGGCCAGCAGCCGGCGCAGCTTGGCGCGCGCCGGCGGCTCGTCCTCGACGATGACGACGCGCGCCTCAGCCATCGCGGCGCAGCGGCAGTTCGATCTCGATGCGCGTCCCGCCGCCTTGGCGCGGCGTGATGGCGAAACGATGATCGCCGGGATGCAGCAGTTCGAGCCGTCCGCGCACGTTGGCCAGGCCGACGCCGGCTGCGGGCGACGCGGCGATGCCGGCGCCGTCGTCCTCGACCGTGCACAGCAGGCGCCCGCCGACGGCCGCCACGGCGACCTCGACGCACCCCCGCCCGTCGGCCAACCCGTGCTCGAACGCGTTCTCGACCAGCGGCTGCAGCAGCAGCCGCGGAATGCGCGCGTCGGCGACCGCGGGATCGACCGCGACGGTGGCGACCAGCTTGCCGCGGAAGCGTTCGCGCATCAGCTCGAAGTAGCGCTCCAGCCACAGCGCATCGTCGGCGACGCGCACCTGCGCGTCGCCCGATTCGACCAGCGCGGCGCGCAGCAGGTCGGCGAACGCAGCGATCATGCGATCGGCCGCGTCGACGTCCTCGTGCATGCGGTTGGAGATCGCGTTGAGCGTGTTGAACATGAAGTGCGGCTCGATCTGCGCGGTGAGCTGCGCCAGGCGCGCGCCGGCGAGATCGCGTTCCAGCCGCACCACCGCCATTTCGTGCGCGCGGCGCTCGCACCACAGGCGCCAGCCGACGCAGACGCCGGCGATCATCGCGTAGGTGATCAGGTCCTTCTGGAATTCGTAGACCAGGCCCAGGCCCCAGTCGCCGAAGTCGTAGCGCGCACCGTGCGCGGCATAGACCAGCTTGCGGATGCCGACCATCGACAGCGTGTGCACCAGCGAGAACGCCAGCGCGGCCGGCACGTGCAGCGGCAGGCGCCGCGCCCAGCCCGCTCCGGACAGCGGCACGCGCCGCTCGAAGCGCGCCACCGCGACCGCCAGCACGGCGAGCACGCCGACGCTGCTCAGCTCCCAGCTCATCGGCTGCCAGGCCGGAATCGCGCGGTCCCAGTTGCGCAGGCCGATGATCGCGTTGACGCCGTTCCACAGGCCGAGCGCGAGCCAGGCGGCGACGTAGGCCAGCCAGAAGCGTCCGCTCGCGCCCGTGTATCGCTTGCCGTCCATCGATCGCCCGTCGCGCAGGAGCCGCGATTGGACCGCAGCCGCCGCGCGCTGACAACGCGCGCGTGGCCGGCGGGACTTTCGCAAGGGCGAGCGGGATGCGCCCGCCGCGATCAGACGCGTTCGAGCAGCCCCACCGTGCCCGAGCCGCCGTCGGCACACAGCGAGACGATGCCGCGCGACCCGCTCGGCAGCGCGGCCAGTTCCTTGGCCGCCTGGCTGAGCACGCGCGCGCCGGTCGCCGCGAACGGATGGCCGAGCGCGATCGAGCCGCCGTGCGGATTGACGTGCTGCCACGGGAATTCGCCGAGGTCGACGTCGACGCCGGCGCGTTCCTTGCGGTAGCTCGCATCGGCGGCCAGACGCAGGTTGGCCACCACCTGCGCGGCGAACGCCTCGTGCACGTTCCACGACGCAATGTCGGCGAAGCGCAGTCCGTGCCGCGCGAGCAGGCGCGGAATCGCGCGCGCCGGCGCCATCAGCATGCCTTCGTCGCCGTCGAGGTAGTCGATCGCCGCCAGTTCCCAGTCGACCAGCCGCACGGTCGGTTCGGCGCCCAGGCGCGCCAGGCCTTCGCGATCGGCTACCCATAGCGCGGCGGCGCCGTCGGTCAGCGGCGAAGCGTTGCCGGCGGTGATCGTGCCGTTCGCGGGGTCGAACGCCGGCTTCAGGCCGGCGAGTTTTTCCGGCGAGGTGTCGCGGCGCGGCAGGTTGTCGGCCGCGACGCCGTCGAACGGCAGCACGAGATCGGTGAAGAAGCCCTCGTCCCAGCCGCGGATCGCGCCCTGGTGGCTGGCCAGCGCCTGCGCGTCCTGGTCCTCGCGCGAGATGGCGAAGCGCTTCACCGTGTCCTCGGTGTGCTCGCCCATCGAGCGGCCGCTCTTGCGGTTGGCCCAGCCGCGCGCCGGCAGGTTGAAGTCGCCGGCGCCGATGCGGGCCAGACGCTCGGCGGCGGCCGCCCTGTCCTTGGCGAACAGGAACATCAGCTCGTCGGCGACGCGCTGCTTCAGCGCGATCGGCACGTGGCTCATCGATTCGCTGCCGCCGACCAAAGCCAGATGCGCACCGCCGCGGCCGAGCATCGCGCCGGCCTCGATCGCCGCCATGAAGCTCGTCGAGCAGGCCAGCGTGGTCGAGAACGCCGGAATGGTCGGATCGACGCCGGCGTCGAGCACCACCTCGCGCGCGATGTTGGACACGTCCGGATGCGTGATGACCTGGCCCCAGACCACGAAGTCCGGCCGCGCCCTGCCCGCCATCTCGCGCACCAGCGGCACCGAAAGATCGATCGAGGAATGTTTCGCGTAGACGCCGCCGGCCTTGACGAACGGCGTGCGCAGGCCGGGAACGAGATAGATGTCCGACATCGAACGGCTCCTTGGAGAGGATTGGAACGCGGGTTGGTGCGCTGCGAATCATGATATGATGATCATCATACAAAAACCAATCCACGCATGCGCTACAGCGCCGAACACAAGCAGAACATCCGCAGCACGCTGCTGAAGGCCGCCGCCGCGGCGATCCGCGTCGACGGCCCGGATCGCGTCGGCGTGGCGGACGTGATGGCGAAGGCCGGGCTCACCCACGGCGGCTTCTATGCGCACTTTCCGTCCAAGGACGCACTGGTCGCCGCCGCGATCGGCGCGATGTTCGAGGAGCGCGAGGCGCTGATCCTCGACGCGACCGCCGGCCGCGGGCCGGTCGAAGCGCTCGGCCTTTACGTCCGCTACTACCTGTCGCGCGCGCATCGCGACGCCAGGCACAGCGGCTGCCCGATCGCCGCGCTGGCCTCGGATCTGCCCCGCCTCGAAACCGCTGCGCGCGAGCGCTACGCCGAAGGTGTGCGGCGCGTGCGTGCGCTGATCGCCGCGCCGTTCGCCGCGCTCGGCCATGCCGACGCCGAGGCGCGAGCCGATTCGATGCTGGCCGAACTGGTCGGCGCGCTCGCCATGGCGCGCGCGGAAACCGATCCGGAGCGCTCCGACCAGATCCTCGCGCACTGCAAGCGTGCCCTGCTCGTCCGCTTCGACCTGGAGAATCCGTCGTGAACATCGTCGCCACGCTGCCGGCGGGACTGACCGGCCTGGAGCAACTGCGCAAACTGATCGCGATGGGCGGCCGGCCGCCGATCGGCGAAACCCTGGACTTCGTGCTGGTCGAGGCCGGCGAAGGCTTCGCCGCGTTCGAGAGCACGCCGAGCATCGACCTGTACAACCCGATCGGCACCGTGCACGGCGGCTATGCCGCGACCCTGCTCGACTCCGCCTGCGGCTGCGCCGCGCATTCGCGGCTGTCGCCGACGCAGGCCTACACGACGCTGGAGCTGAAGGTGGCGTATCACAAGCCGATCACCCGCGACACCGGCCGCCTGCGCGCCGAAGGCCGCGTGCTGAGCTTCGGCCGCCGCGCCGCGTTCGCCGAGGCCGCGCTGAGGGACGGCGAAGGAAAACTGTACGCGTCGGCGACGTCGACCCTGCTGGTGTTCGAGCGGCCGGGCTGACCGGCGCACTACCGCACGGATCGATTTCAGTCGGCCACGTCCGGCTCGAAGAACGACCAGCGGATCTCCGGGAAGCGCGCCTTCAGGTCCTTCTCGACCGCGTTGATCGCATCGACGATGCCCTTGGTCGAGAGATCGCGGCTCATCTCGGCCTTGACCGCGACCATCACGTCGTCGCCCAGCTGCAGGGTGACGAGGTTGAACACGCGCGCGATCTCCGGGCGCGCGTCGAGGAAGCGCAGGATCTCGACCTTGACGCCGGGGTCGACGCTCTGCCCGATCAGCAGCGCCTTCACCTCGATCGCGACGAACAGCGCGACGACGACGAGCAGCACGCCGATCGCCAGCGTGCCGATCGCGTCGAACAGCGGATTGCCGGTGAGCACGGTCAGCAGCACCGCCGCCAGCGCGAAGACCAGGCCGAGCAGCGCGGCAAGATCCTCGCCGAAGATCACGATCAGCTCGCTCTGCCGGCTCTCGCGGAACCAGCGCCACAGGCTGCGCTCGCCGCGCGCCTTGTTCACCTCGCGCAGGCAGCCCCACATCGAGACGCTTTCCGCGGCGATGCCGAACGCCAGCACGCCGATCGCCAGCCACGGCCACGACAGCGGCTGCGGCGACTGCAGCTTGTGCAGGCCTTCGTAGATCGAGAACGCGCCACCGACCGAGAACAGCAGCAGCGCGACGAGGAAGGACCAGAAATAGATCGCCTTGCCCTGGCCGAGCGGATGATCGGGCGTCGGCGGCGCCTTCGCGTTCTTCATGCCGATCAGCAGCAGGCCCTGGTTGCCGCAGTCGGCCAGCGAGTGCACGGCCTCGGCCATCATCGCGCCCGAACCGGTGACGACGGCGGCGAACGCCTTGGCGAGGAAGATCGCGAAGTTCGCGCCGAGCGCGAAGAAGATGGTCCTGAGGGAATCGGCCTTGCCCGACATGTGCACTCCGTGGCGCGGGCGAAGTCCCGCTGCGTCGCTAAGCCGCACAGGCTAACGGGTCCTGCGACATCCTGCCATGATCTCGATCAGATGAAGCGCCGTCTCGATGGACGAGAATGCGGTCTCCGAAACAAGGGGGCTTCATGCGCAACGTCGAAACCTACAACGACCATGTCGTGCGCCTGTTCCTGCTCGCCGCGGCGGTGTGGGGCATCATCGGCATGGCGATCGGCGTGTACATCGCCGCCGAACTCGCCTGGCCGGCGCTGAACTTCGGCATTCCGTGGCTGACCTTCAGCCGCCTGCGGCCGGACCACACCTTCGGCGTGATCTTCGCCTTCGGCGGCTCGGCGCTGATCGGTACCTGCTACTACGTCGTGCAGCGCACCGGGCACACGCGTCTGGCGCTCGGCCGGCTCGCGCATTTCACCTTCTGGGGCTGGCAGCTGATCTGCGTGCTGGCGATGGTGACGATGCCGCTCGGCATCACGCAGAGCAAGGAATACGCCGAGCCGGAGTGGATCATCGACCTGCTGATCGCGGTGGTGTGGGTGTCCATCGGCGTGGTCTTCTTCGCCACCCTGGCCAGGCGCCGCATCCAGCACATCTACGTGGCGAACTGGTACTACGGCGCGTTCATCATCGCCGTCGGCCTGCTGCACATCGTCAACAACCTGGTCGCGCCGGTGTCGCTGTGGAAGTCGTACCCGATCTACTCCGGCGTCGTCGACGCGATGGTGCAGTGGTGGTACGGGCACAACGCCGTGGCGTTCTTCCTGACCGCCGGCTTCCTCGGGATGATGTACTACTTCGTGCCGCGGCAGGCGCAGCAGCCGCTGTGGAGCTACCGCTTCTCGATCGTCAACTTCTGGGCGCTGATCTCGGTCTACATGTGGGCCGGCTCGCACCACCTGATCTACACCGCGCTGCCCGACTGGGTGCAGTCGGTCGGCATGGCCTTCTCGCTGGTGCTGCTGATGCCGAGCTGGGGTTCGGCGGCCAACGGCCTGCTCACGTTCAACGGCTCGTGGCACAAGCTGCGCACCGATCCGGCAGCGAAGTTCATGGTGATCGCGCTGGTGTTCTACGCCGCCTCGACCTTCGAAGGTTCGATGATGGCAATCAAGACGGTGAACGCGCTGTCGCACTACACCGACTGGACCGTCGCCCACGTGCACTCCGGTTCGATCGGCTGGGTCGCGATGATCACCATCGGCTCGCTCTACGCGATGGCGCCGCGCGCGCTCGGCCGGCCGGCGATGCATTCCACGCGCGCGATGAACGTGCATTTCTGGATGCACACGGTGGGACTGCTGCTGTACGTGCTGGCGATGTGGTTCGCCGGCGTCACCGAGGGACTGATGTGGCGCGCCACCGAGCCCGACGGCTCGCTGACGCACTCGTTCATCGCCAGCCTGCTCGCGGCCAAGCCCTACTACGTGGTGCGCTGGTTCGGCGGCGTGCTGGTCGTCGGCGGCATGGTGGTGATGGCCTGGAACCTGTGGCACACCGCGGCCGACGCGCGCGCGCACCTGATCAAGCCGATTCCGGTGCCGATTCCCGAGCCCGAACCGCACCAGGTCCCGGCGCCGTTGCCGGCGATGGGTTGAGGAGACGACCATGGCAGGTGGTTACAAGTATTTCGAGGCGGTCGAGAAGAATGCCGGTCTGCTCGGCATCCTGACCGCGATCATGGTGTCGATCGGCGGACTGGCCGAGATCACGCCGCTGTTCATGCGCGCGCACGAGGTCAAGGCCGCACCGGGCACCAAGCCGTACGACCCGCTGCGCCTGGCCGGCAAGGACATCTACGTGCGCGAGGGCTGCTACCTCTGCCACACGCAGATGATCCGCGCGCTGCGCGCCGAGACCGAACGCTACGGCCCGTTCTCGACCGCCGAGGAATCGGTCTACGACCGCCCGCACCAGTGGGGCTCCAAGCGCACCGGACCGGACCTCGCGCGCGTCGGCGGCAAGTACAGCGACGAGTGGCAGCTGGTGCACCTGAAGGATCCGCGCGCGGTGGTGCCGGAGTCGAACATGCCCGGCTACCCGTGGCTGACTCAGGCGCTGATCGACCCGGACGAGATCGTGCGCAAGATGCGCGTGCTGCGCGTGCTGGGCGATCCGTATTCCGACGAGGACATCGCCGGCGCCGGCGCCGCCGTCACCGGGCGCACCGAGATGGAGGCGCTGATCGCCTACCTGCAGGGCCTGGGCATAACCCGGCGCACGCAGCCCGCCGATCCGGCAGCGCCGGAGACCGCACCGTGAGCGACGCCTGGGGTCATCTCACCGGCGTGCTGATCGTGCTGATGATGACGAGCTTCGTCGGCATCTGGATCTGGGTCTGGAACGGCCGCCACAAGACCAAGTTCGACGCGCTCGCGCGCCTGCCCATGGAAGACGAGCCGAGGCAAGACGCAACCGTGAGGAGCAAACCATGAGCACGTTCTGGTCGGCCTGGATCATGTTCCTGGTCGTTCTCAACTTCAGCATCACGCTGTTCCTGTTCGTGTGGGGACAGTTCGTCGCGATCCCGACCCAGCCCGACGGTACCAGCGGCCACGTCTGGGCGCACGGCGTGCTGCGCGAGGGCGTGCGGCGCCTGCCGCTGTGGTGGGTGCTGATGTCCGCCGGCATGTTCGCCATCGGCATCGTCTATCTCACGCTCTACCCCGGCTTCGGCAGCTACAAGGGCCTGATCGGCTGGAGCGCGCACGACCAGCTCGCGCGCGAGAGCGCCGCCAACCAGGCCCGCCTGACGCCGGTGCTGCAGGGCTTCGCGGGCCGCAGCATCGAGCAGCTCGCCGCGACGCCCGAAGCCACGCGCATGGGGCATCGCCTGTTCGTGGACAACTGCGCCGCCTGCCACGGCATCCAGGGCCGCGGCAACACGTCGATCGGCGCGCCCGACCTGACCGACCGCGACTGGCTCTGGGGCGGCAGCCCGGAGGCGATCACCGCCAGCATCCTCGACGGCCGCCGCGGCACGATGCCGCCGTTCCAGGGCAGCATCGCCAGCCAGGACATCGAGCGGCTCGCCAACTACGTGCAGAGCCTGTCCGGTTCGCCGCAGTCGCCCTCGCGCGCGGCCGAGGGCAAGGCGCAGTTCACCGTCTGCTCGGCCTGCCACGGGGTCGAGGGCAAGGGCAATCCGGCGCTCGGCGCACCGAACCTGACCCAGCCCAGGCGCCTCTACGGCGGCGATCTCGCGACGATCCAGCAGACCATCCGCAACGGTCGCAGCGGCGTCATGCCGGCTTGGCGCTCGCGCCTGGCCGAGAGCGACGTGCGCCTGATCGCGGCCTGGGTCTACGCCCAGTCCCACGCCGACGCCGCGCCCGCCGCCACGGCCGGCGCGCCCTGACGAGCGCATGGTGGAGCACACCCCGGCCATGCAGGCAGCCGACTCCACGCGCGATGCGTGGTACCGCCAGCCGATCCTGTGGCTCGGCGCGCTGCTGCTGGCCGCCTCGCTGGGCGGCTGCATCGGCCTGATCGTGCTCGGCGTGCGCCACGCCGACGAGGCCGTGCCGACCGGCGGCCAGCTGTTCAAGGTGCCGCTCGCGCGACCGTCGCCGCCCGCGCCGCCGCAGGACGAAACCGCCCGATGAACGCGAACGGCTGCTGGCACTGCGGCGAACCGCTGCCGGCGGCCGGAGCGCCGCAGGCGATGGTCGGCGGCGCGGCGCGCCCGGTCTGCTGCCAGGGCTGCCTCGCCGCGAGCGAGTGGATCGACCGCCTCGGCCTCGCCGACTACTACCGCTTGCGCAGCGAGCCGGCGCAGCGGCCGGCGCAGACAGCGTCCGACAGCGTGGTCTGGGACCGTGCCGAACTCGCCCGCCACGTCGTGCGCGAACTCGACGGCGACGAACGCGAGACCCTCCTGCTCGTCGACGGACTGCGCTGCAGCGCCTGCGTGTGGCTGATCGAACGCTCGCTCGGCGCCCTGCCCGGCGTGAACCGCGTGCAGGTGAACGCCGGCGCGCAGCGCGCGCGCGTGACCTGGGACGCGACGCGCTGCACGCTGCCGGCGATCCTGCAGACGCTGGCGCGCACCGGCTACCGCGGCCTGCCGCTCGACGTCGCCGCGCTCGACGACGCGCGCCGGCGCGAGGCGCGCCTGGCGCTCAAGCGCCTGCTCGTCGCCGGCTTCGGCGCGATGCAGGCGATGATGTACGCCAGCGCGCTCTACCTCGGCGCGTTCGACGCGGCCGACACCTCCACGCGCGACCTGTTCCGCTGGCTCGGCCTGCTCGTCGCCACGCCGGTGGTGTTCTATTCGGCCGCGCCGTTCTTCGCCGGCGCAATGCGCGGCCTGCACGCGCGCCGGCTCGGCATGGACGTGCCGGTGGCGCTGGCGATCGCGCTGATCTACCTCGCCAGCCTGGTCGAGGCGATCCGCGGCGGCACCGAGGTCTATTTCGATTCGGTCAGCATGTTCGTGTTCTTCCTGCTGGTCGGCCGCCACCTGGAAATGCGCGCGCGCCACCGCGCCGGCGACCTCAGCGATGCGCTCGCGCGGCTGACGCCGATGTTCGCCGACCGCCTGCGCGCGGACGGCTCGCTCGAACGCGTCGCCGCCGCCGAACTCGCGCCGGGCGATCGCGTGCACGTCGCCGAAGGCGGCGTGGTGCCGGCCGACGGCACGCTCGACAGCGAGGCCTGCCGCGTCGACGAAGCGCTGCTGTCGGGCGAGTCGGCCGCGGTCGCCAAGCGCAGCGGCGACGCGCTGGTCGCCGGCAGCCTGGTCGTGCAGGGCCCGGCGCGGCTGCGCGTCGAGCAGGTCGGCGCCGACACGGTGCTGGCCGGCATCCTCGCCCTGGTCTCGCGCGCGCAGACCGAACGACCGCGCCTGGCCGTCGCCGGCGAGCGCGCCGCCGCCGGCTTCGTCGCGCGCGTGCTGGCACTGGCCGCGCTGACCGCGCTGGGCTGGAGCGTGGTCGATCCGTCGCGTGCGTTCACCGCGACCCTGGCCGTGCTGGTCGTGTCCTGTCCCTGCGCGCTGGCGCTGGCAGTGCCCGCCGCGCTGACGCGCGCGCTCGCCGTGCTGGCACGCCGCGGCGTGCTGGTGGTGCGGCCCGACGCGATCGAGGCGCTGGCGACCGCCACCCACGTGGTGTTCGACAAGACCGGCACGCTGACCTCGCCGCAACTGACGCTGGAACACCTCGACCTGCTGCGCGCCGGCTCG
>NZ_JBHSHD010000020.1:0-761 GCF_042652785.1 Dokdonella ginsengisoli
CGCTCGGGCGGTTCCAACGGTTCGGGCGGCGCGCAGGGCGTGCAGGGACCCAGCGGCGTCTCCGGCGCCACGCCCGGTTCGCTGCAGGGCCGCATCAACGAGGCCATGGGCTTCTTCGAAAGCCAGGGCTGGACCCGTGCCCAGGCCGCCGGCATCGTCGGCAACCTGCAGGCCGAGAGCGGCGTCGATCCGAACCGCGCGCAGAACGGCGGCGGACCGGGCTACGGCCTGGCCCAGTGGGAAGCGCCGCGCCAGGCCGACTTCAAGGCGTGGGCCGGCAAGGACATCCACCAGTCCACCTTCCGCGAGCAGCTGGAATTCATCCAGCACGAGCTGACCACCAGCGAGCGCGGCGCCGGCAACGCCCTCAAGGGTGCCACCACCGCCTCCGAGGCGGCGCAGATCGTCTGCAACAAGTACGAGCGTCCCGGCATCCCGCACATGGAGACGCGTATCGCCAACGCGAACGCGATCTTCAACAACGCCACGCCGACCAAGCCCGGCGCCGACACGCCCGGCAAGCCGAACGGCGGCGGCGACACGCCCACGCCCAATCCGTCCACCCCCGGCGGCGGCGGCAACTACACCGTGCGCAGCGGCGACACGCTCAGCGGCATCGCCGAGCGCAACGGCGTCTCGCTGTCTTCGCTGATCGCGGCCAATCCGCAGATCAAGAATCCGAACCTGATCTATCCGGGACAGACCGTGCATCTGCCCGGCGGTGCCAGCGGCGCCAACGGCGGCGGCGGCAGCCACACCGT
>NZ_JBHSHD010000021.1:0-1061 GCF_042652785.1 Dokdonella ginsengisoli
GCAGACCTTCGTCCATCGCGATCGGCGCGATCAGCGTCACCACCATCTTCACGTTGTCGCCCGGCATCACCATCTCGACGCCTTCCGGCAGCTCGCACGCGCCCGTCACGTCCGTCGTACGGAAGTAGAACTGCGGACGGTAGCCCTTGAAGAACGGCGTGTGACGACCGCCCTCTTCCTTGCTCAGCACGTACACTTCCGCCTCGAACTTCGTGTGCGGCGTGATCGTGCCCGGCTTGGCCAGCACCTGACCGCGCTCCACTTCGTCGCGCTTCGTGCCGCGCAGCAGCAGGCCCGCGTTGTCGCCCGCCTGGCCCTGATCCAGCAGCTTGCGGAACATCTCCACGCCCGTCACCGTCGTCTTCACCGTCGGACGGATGCCCACGATCTCGATTTCGTCGCCCACCTTGATGATGCCGCGCTCGATTCGGCCCGTCACCACCGTGCCACGACCCGAAATCGAGAACACGTCTTCCACCGGCATCAGGAACGGCTTGTCGATGTCGCGCTGCGGCTCCGGAATCCAGCTGTCCAGCGCGTCCACCAGCTTCAGAATCGCCGGCACGCCGATTTCGCTCTGGTCACCTTCCAGCGCCTTCAGCGCCGATCCCTTGATGATCGGCGTGTCGTCGCCCGGGAAGTTGTACTTCGACAGCAGCTCGCGGATCTCCATCTCGACGAGCTCCAGCAGCTCCGCGTCGTCGACCATGTCCGCCTTGTTCATGAACACCACGATGTACGGCACGCCCACCTGGCGCGCCAGCAGAATGTGCTCGCGCGTCTGCGGCATCGGACCGTCCGCCGCCGAACACACCAGGATCGCGCCGTCCATCTGCGCCGCACCCGTGATCATGTTCTTCACGTAGTCCGCGTGACCCGGGCAGTCCACGTGCGCGTAGTGACGCGTCGGGCTCTCGTATTCCACGTGCGCCGTCGAAATCGTGATGCCGCGCGCCTTCTCTTCCGGCGCCGCGTCGATCTGGTCGTACGCCTTGAACTCGCCTCCGAAACGCTCCGCACCGATCTTCGTCAGCGCCGCCGTCAGCGTCGTCTTGCCGTGA